>NZ_FOWR01000005.1 GCF_900115495.1 Enterovibrio norvegicus DSM 15893
ACACTAAGAAGTAAAACGCCGGCGTTGGTCAAGCAGGAGCTTTGGGGGATGTTGCTTGCCTACAACCTGCTGCGTTTTATGATGTGCCAGATGGCGTATTCCTTGAATACGGTAATGCCATACCAAATAGGTTTTAAGCAGGCATCGATATTTTTGGTGAGTCAGTTGCAGATGCTCCCGGCAGTCGCGCCCGGAAGATATCCAGAAGTGCTCAGGTATATCCTCGATATGGCAGAGAGCTTTGTGCTTCCAGAGAGGAGGGAGAGGACATATCCAAGAGCAGTAAAGAAAAGGCCCAGTCGCTATGCGACCAGGCCTTCTAGAAGGCGTAATTCAGCTTAATTCACATGCATTACAGCGATTAAGCTGGCCTTTTTTATATGCACCGCGCGAGCGAAAATGTCATATGAAGGCTGGAGGTTACTCGGTGCGTTTCCACAACAAGTGGCAGAATTTCTGCTCAGGGTCGCGACTGACAAGCATGCGCACAAGCACATCGTTCAAGGTGTCTTCAGAGGTTAGGCCAATACGCACTTCAACGAACGTCTCGCGGTTAACGTCAAAACCTACGTGCTCTTCCCAATCACTTTCTGCATCAACCGCGATGCCAGCACCTTCCTCATCAAAACGGGCTTGAACCGCAAGAAGGTCATCGTAATCGAGGTTGTCTTCTGCCATTTCATAAAAGATATCAAACGCCGTATCAAGGGTGTCATCAATTGAAAGTAGCTGGGTTTCCATCATCATTCACTCTTAGATTTCTAACAGGTCTATTAAAGCATGTTCAAGAAGGTTTCCCAAAGCGCGTTCTTGCCTTTCGTCGCGCAGAGAGTGTGCAAACAGACGGGAAGAACGCACAGTATTGCTGGTCTGAATAGGGTTTCTGCTTCTAAAATAGGGAGATGTATCCGAACGTCCTGCGTTCAGCGTGATCCAGAAGACATTGAGTCCCGTCGCCAGAAAGGAGCGAAGTTTGTACAAAGCCAGCCCACGCCAAGGGTTACTGCCTGAACTCGATAGCGAACGCCCATTGCAAACACAGTTTGTCGACCCTGTCGCAACCGCCATGCGTCAACTTAAAGGCACGCTAGGGGACACATTGCATAGTGCTTATCTGTCAGGCGACATTGCACATAGAACCGCGCCAGACAAAGCGACGATGAACGTAACGCTCGTGACACAACGCAGTTTAAACGTGAATGAATATTCCATGTTGAATACGGTACGTTTCCGTATAGAGCAGGGCAGTGAAGCGATTAGCCGTGTTGCGATTGATGTTGTGCCAATCAACGATGTGAGGGATCTCGGGAATATCTTTAAATGGGGCTTTTTCTTAAAGCACTGCACCCAATGTATTCAAGGCGATAACCTTGCACAAAGCTTTGGTCACTTTGAAGTGAGCTGGGAAGTGTGCAAAGCGATGAATGATGACTTGTCAGCGCGTTTACGTGAACTTCGAAATAAAGTCGCCATTGCCACCAAATGGGGTACACAGTTGGATGCCGCAGAGGAAGCTGCTTCGCGGCTGATCAAAGCCAGTTTTGGCTTGGTGGCTTACAAAGCCAATCGCTGGGAAGAAGAGTTAGACGCGTGTTCTCACGTATTTCTTGAGTTTTACCCTGATAAAACCTTGGAAATGGAACGCCTTTTCTATCTGATCCAGCGAAAACCCGTGAAAAAACGCGCCGTGGTTGCCTTGCTAGATGCGCATTGGAAATGGGTGGTCGATGAGTACGAAAAAACCGATCGGAAAATTGGGTAGTTATGCAATAAAGGAAAAACGGGTTTCAGTGTGAAATCTTGGGCTTTAGGTGACATTATTCGTCTCGCCGTGAGAGTTGATGTAACAACTAATTAACAATTAATGCGTGAAAAATAAACAGTATTTGCTTCCTGAGTGGTCAAAAACATTGCTTTCGCTAATTTATTCAAAATAAGTGACTATTTATTATTTACAAGCGAAAAGAGTTAAATTAATCTTCGCCCAGTTAGTCACATTTAGTGAATATATATTTAGCAGCGCATTGCTCAGGAAGTCACGCCATGCAAAACACTCAGAAGATAGCAAAAGCATCATCATCGACACGGAATGTGTTGATGTTCCTTATTCCGTCCCTCCTCGGCATTTTGCTGTTCATGACGCCAGTCATGATCAATGGCGGGTTTACTATTCCTATTGCTGTTCTCGCAAAATCTTTGCTAGCGGTGTTGGGGAATTCGGCACCTGTTGTTGTAACAACCATCATTTTTGTTAGCGCCATCGGTTCTGTGTTCGCGTTGGCATTCAAACCACGCTTCATTATGAACTCAACGTTCCTGTCAGGTCTTCTTTTAGCCACGCCAGTTTGGCTGACAGTGCGCATGTTGGGTGCAGCTTTTGTGTTAATGGCGTTTTTCGGCTTTGGGCCAGAGCATGTGATTGGCGGAGCAACCGGCGGTTTTGTACTGGGCGATTTGCTACCCACCCTGCTGTCTGTATTTGTGTTCGCGGGTTTGTTCCTGCCACTGCTGACCAACTTTGGTTTGCTTGAACTGATTGGTACTTTCATGACGCGCATCATGCGTCCTCTGTTTGGATTGCCTGGGCGTTCGGCCGTTGACTGTGCAAGTTCATGGTTAGGTGATGGCAGCGTGGCGATTCTGATGTCGAGCAAGCAATACGAACAAGGTTACTACACAGAGCGTGAAGCGGCTGTTGTTGGCACAACCTTCTCAGTGGTTTCAATCAGCTTTAGCTTGGTGGTCATTGCACAAGTTGGTTTGGAGCACATGTTCGTGCCGTTTTACCTGACGGTGTGCTTAGCAGGCTTTGTTGCTGCTATCGTTGTGCCACGTTTGCCGCCACTTTGCTGGAAGAAAAACACACTGGTTAATGGCGAAGAGAAATGCTTAGAGCATGAAGCGCTACCAGAAGGCGAGACCCTGTTCAGCCATGGTGTGAAAACCGCGATTACGCGTGCATCTAAAATCCGTTCTTTAAGCGATGTGCTGAAAGAAGGCCTAGAAAACGCGGCCGACATGGTTTTTGGTGTGCTGCCTGTTGTCATGGCAATCGGTACTTCTGCACTGATCATTGCTGAATACACACCAATCTTTACGATTCTGGGTATGCCATTCGTGCCATTGCTTGAGTTGCTACAAATCCCTGAAGCGGTTGCAGCGTCTGAGACCATGCTAGTGGGCATTGCAGACATGTTTATCCCTGCGGTACTGGCTGCAAACATCGACAATGAAATGACCCGTTTTGTGGTAGCCACGTTGTCGGTCACACAGTTGATTTACATGTCAGAAGTGGGCGCATTGCTACTGGGCAGCAAAATTCCTGTGAAAGCTTGGGAATTGGTGATGATCTTCATCCTGCGTACTTTGGTAACGTTACCCGTTATTGCAGGCGTGGCTCACCTGATTTTCTAATCACAGTGTGAACCCCTGAGCAAAAGAAGAAAGCGGCCATAGGCCGCTTTTTTTTACGTTTTACGTTTTACGTTCAGCGTTTCACGGTATAACGCGATGAAAGGATTTTATTGGCTGTTGGTACTATCTATCACGTCATCCACTTTCGCTTCTGCCGCGTGCTTCATTTCGTTGGTTTCTGTTTTGGTGTCACCCACAGCAGAATCTGCGTCATCTTTGGCCTCTTTCATTGCTTGCTCGGTTTGCACTTCGGCTTCTTTCGCCATCTTGTCTACATCTGTATCCACGTCATTCATGACTGCTTTGATTTCTTCAACGCGTTCTTGGGCGGTCAATTCTGCTAGGTTTGCCACGTCATCTGCGAGGGTAGAAAAAGGCAATATTGAAAACACGGTAGCGAGAATGGCGAGATTGCGAATTTTCATGGATTAGCTCCTTAGTTAAATATCCCTAAACACCTGAATATGCGGGATTCAGAAAGCTTCTTCAGGTAGTTTGTATATACCCAAACAACTTGAAGATGCCGAATTCAGCGAGCTTTACTGACGTTATGATCAAGGCGTCCCTTTGCCAATGTAGTGAGCGCCATCAAAAAGGGACAACACCGAGCATGGCGTCAGTAAACTCGCCCGAAGGGAGACCCTCAGAGTGTCCACTTCATCGTTTAATTTCTGTGAAATAGAATGTCTATTCCTACAAGAATTTGCCTTGAATTGAACACTCTGATGGCCTCTGACATCGAGCATCCTCAGATTGTTTGGGTTCGTCCGCGTGACGATTAAGCATCACGATAAAGATACTCATCGGGTCACGTGTTTTGGTGTGTTAATTGCGATACATTTAGTTTGAATAAATAGACATTAACGGCAGGGCGTTCTTTTTGATGTGTATGAGTAACTGTGACGGCAGCCTAGCTACAAATATTTTATTTGCTGCGACAATACGTTATTCACTATCAGGTGTTTTTGTCGTTGAAGGGTGAAGGAGAGTGACAACAGTATTGTTTCTGTTTGTCTAAAGAAAAATACAAGGACTAACCGATGAAAATTATCCTGCTTCACGGCTTATACATGCATGGCATTGCCATGATCCCTTTGTGCAATCGCTTAAAAGAGGCGGGGCACGAAGTGCTCAATTTGTCTTACAACACGATTTCGCCTGATACCCCATCGTTGTTTGGCGAAATGGATGACTTTATTGATGGCGATGAAGCTGCCATTGTTGCGCATTCCATGGGCGGCGTGATAACCCGCGCCTACATGGAGGCAGACAGTGACATGAGCCACTGCGTTAAAACAGTGATTACGCTGGGTACGCCACATCAGGGCTCTAAAATTGCGGAATACTTGAAAGAGATTGGCATCGGAGATTGGATGTTCCAGTCCGCGAGTGAATACCTCATGCCAAAAAATACGCCTTCGTGGCCGAAAGGTGCTGCGTTATACAGCATCGCGGGTGACATGCCCATTGGCCCAGCAAGAGTCTTGCTCGACGCAAAGCAGAGTGAGGCTTCTGATGGAACCGTATTACTGAAGGAAACAGAGATTAAGGGCATGACAAGCCATGAAACTTTTCCTCTGACGCACACAGCGCTGATTTATGCCAAGCGCGTGAGCAATCGGATACTCGATATCTTGGCGTAATACGCTCCCTGATATCTGCTTCGTGTTGCGGTCACTCGCGGGGCCATCGTGACACACGAAAAGGGCAATGAATGAGAATTCATCGCCCTTTCGTTTTTATGTTTACTGATGTTTGTAGATGTTTATACGTGTTTATAAATGTTCGCTGGTGCGAAATCAGTACTTCAGTAAGCTTTCGGAAGAGCTAGATTCCGCCCATTTATCAACAAATACGCCTTCAGGATCGTATTCACTCGCAAGCACATTCACATCAAATTGAGGATGTTCTTCTGGATCGGCATCAACGCCAGCCACTGCCTGCCAATTGCCGTAGTTTGACGACACATCAAAGTCGATAAGTTGCTGCTCAAAGTACGCAGCGCCAAATCGCCAATCAATACCCAATTCGTTGACGAGACAACTCGCCGCAATGTGACGACCACGGTGAGACATCCAACCGGTTTGATTGAGTTGTCGCATGCAGGCATTCACAATGGGGAACTCTGTTGTACCTTGTTCCCACGCTTTGAATTTTTCACTATGAAAACGTGTGAGTGGTCGTTTCTGTTTGAGGCCATCAAAGGCGAACATTCTTGCCCCTTGAACATGCATCATCCATTGGTAGTAATCGCGCCATAATAGTTCTGCAAAAATGGTGCGGGTGGACTCACCGCGTCCATGGCGATATTCATAGTTATCAAGCTCTGCTGCTACCATGCGTGCTGACAATGAACCATTCGCTAACCACGCAGATAGGCGTGACGAGAATCGCCACCCATCCAAATCGTTTCTTGTGTCCTTGTAGTGTTTTAGGCCCTGTGTTTTCCAGAAAAACTGGTTTAACTGCAGAGAGCCGGAATCTTCTCCGCCATGGTAAGGCGTTAGATCGTAGACAAACTCTTGCCCACCCCAAAAATCTCGACGCTCGTCCAACACGCTTGGTAAGGACTCGGGTGCGCTAATAGGAATGCAGGGCAAAAGGTTTTGATGATCAACGTGACGTCGAAATTGAGTGAAGGTTTTTGGAAAGCTGTCTTTTGTAAAATTAATTTGATTACGTAAGTAGAGCGTAAAGCTTTCGCAGACCCTCACTTCACTTGGCAGCACGCGTTTTAGGTACGCGACGTGTTGTTGTTCGTTAACGCCGGGATGATCCGTGACGGTGACAAGGTCAATGCCATGGCGTTGGCAAATATCTGGAATGATCTCGAGTGGGTTGCCGACTTTCACGACCAGACGTTGTTTTCGTTTTTTTAGTTCGCATTCGAGTGAACGCAACGACTGATAGAGGAATTCTTCGCGGAAACGTCCCATATGTTTTGATTGAAAGTGGGTTGGACGAAACCACTCTGGATCGATGACAAAAAGCATGATGGCTTTCTCGCAACGCCGTGTCAGCGTCACTAAAGCAGGGTTGTCGCCCAGCCTCAAATCGTTCCTAAACCAAATTAGCCCTTTCATGTCGCCTCTCCTTCAATATTGGTGAATTGGTGAGCGTCGCACGTGGTATTTTGGTCGTTTACTCTCCTTCCTTGGTGACATATATCGTGGCGATTCAAATGAATACGACGAAATGTGTTTAACTTTAAAGAGATGTATCTTGATTACTGGAAGTTTAGCGTAATCGAGACAAAAGCAAGGTTAAGACAAATCGAAGTGTGTGCCGGATCAAGCACTAAATCCCTACTTTGTGAAAAAGTATTATCAGTCTACAGCCTTAGTGAAGTATGAGTTTTTGGCGTTTTTCTAGGCTTAAGCCCTTTGTTTACTAAGTTTTTCCGTTTGATCTGAATAATTATTAGTTAACGCTACTAGACACTTGATGGATATGTCAGCCTTTTTTACGGTTTTAGATGGAATATGATTCATCGATGATTATTTGCGAGCGTTGTTTCTCTATATTTGGCTAAACGAGAAAAAGAGAGAGAACACTGTGACTGACAAACATCTTTCTGAGTCAGTGCGAAATGCACTGATTGGTATATCTGGCATTCGTGAAGAAATCGATAACCAGCGTGTGTACTTTTATCAACATGAGCGCTTGTTCAGCATTATCGACGAAGACGGCCTTCAGTTCGTTGTTGGAGAAGAGTGCTTAAAAGAAGCGCTGAGGCGACCAGGGGCGAAACTAGAGCAACCTGGTGGGAAACGCTGTAAAGGTGTCATCCGTGTCGCGCCAGAGCAATGCACGGACACAGAGCTCGACTTTTGGCTGTTGTTGGCACTGCCAACCAACCAAGGAACCATTGATCCGATTATATTCCACTAATTCGTCAGGCGAATGGCGAATCGCCCGTGCTTAAAGGCCGTGGTATCAAATGGTTTGCTTGGTGCTTACCACGCAGGCCACGCTCGATGGCGATGGCGATGGCGATGGCGATGGCGATGGCGATAGTGAGAGTGAGAGTGATAGTGATAGTGAGAGTGATAGTGAGAGTGGGGTAAGGTCGTCTGAGTGTGTTTCGTCTTCGTGTTGGTAGATATTGCGAGCTAGCGTGATTGATAAATGCAGTCAAAAGTTGGTTTTTCTCGTTTTTTAGCAGGCTTGTAACATCCAGATAAAAAAAGGGACTGATTTATTCAGTCCCTTTTTCGTTGTTCATTTTTTATCATGTCTATCGGCTATTTTGATGTGTAGATAGTCCATGCCATCACGACACTCTCTTCTGTTGCTTTTACACCAGCCGTGACGCGGCGGCTCAAAATTTCAGTACGGGCTTGTGAATCTGCAATCACAGGTTCACTTTCTCCGAATCCCACAATCTTAATTCGATTAGCTTGAACACCTTGTCGCGTTAGCGCACTTTTCACAGACGCTGCACGTGCCTGTGAGAGCGCGATGTTGTGCGTGTCAGAGCCTGTTGGGCTTGCGTAGCCTTTTAGTTCAACACGGGTCGCTGGGAAGGTCTTCATGAAGGTCGACAGTTGACGCACTTCACCGTTAAAGCTTAGGGGAATAACAGATGAATTATTCGCAAACAGGATGTGCAATTCATTCCTTGCATTGAGTGCGACAATCTCCGCACATCCATCATTGTTCACTTCAGCGCCTGATGCCGTTGTGGTGCAAAGGTCGCGCGCATTGATCACGCCATCGTTATCATCGTCTAACAGGCTTGCTGTTTGATCTGCCACTGGTGGATTTGAAACAGAAGTAGAACATCCGGCTAAGCCGAATGTTCCCAATAGTACAAATGTTGAAAGTGTCAGTGTGAACTTGGTTGTTGCCAACCTTACTGCGTTCTTCATTGACCGTCTCCTTGATCGTCATAGACCGAGGTTTGCCATTCTTCTGGTGTATCAACACGGAGTTCAGAGAGTAGTAATCCCGTCGCGTTTAATACTCGGTAGCGAGCGAGAATGCCTTCGAAGTGCGCATCGAGGTATGAGCGGCGCGCGTCGAAAAGTTCATTTTCAGTGTTGAGTAGGTCAAGCAGAGTGCGTCGACCAATCATGTATTGTTTCTCGTAAGCCGTAAGTGTTTTCGCCGACGCATCAACATGCTGTTGCAAGAAGGTCGTTTGCTTCTCAGACAGTTCTTTCGCTGTCCATGCAAGACGAGTGCTTTCATTCAACATGCGGTGTGCATTGTTACGAATATTCTTGGCCTTGTTGATTTGGTACGCAGCGCTGCGTGCTTCTGCAGCGTCTGTACCGCCACTAAACAGGTTATATCGCATACGAAGCATGGCTTGGAACTCATCAGTGTCACCAGGCGAGCCATCGAGCTCTTCGCCCCATTCTTGTGACGCTTCAATGGTGAAGGTCGGGTAGAAATCGCCTTTCGCTTGTTCGTACTGATAACGTGCGGCTTCAACGTCGTTACTTGCCACATGTACAACAGGGTTGTTTTCTTTTGCAGCTGCGAGGGCATCAACCAGAGATTGTGGAATGAAGAGGGCATCGACTTCTGGTTTTACCAACGCAGCAGGACTTCGTCCGACTACACGTTCAAACTCGGTGGTTTCATCATCGAGGTTACTGCGTGCCGCTAGAAGGTTAGTGTGGGCCTGAGCCAAGCGGCCTTCAACTTGGGAAAGGTCAGCCGTTGAGCTGATACCTGAATCAGTTCGGCGCTTGATGTCATTATGGATGCGTTCGTGGGTTTCGAGGTTTTTCAATGATAAATCTAGAATCGCTTCAGATTTTAATACATTTAGGTAAACCTCGGTCACACTTAGCGCGGTGTCCTGCGCTTCAGAAAGAAGTTGAAAGCGCTGCGCTTCAGCTTCTGACTTTGTACGCTTGATATCGTTATAAGTAATGGCACCATCCCAAATTAGCTGACGCAAACTGATGCGAACATCTCGAGGTTTGTAGTGACCTTGATTGTTGTCATTGTCATAGTCGGAATAACCGATGCCAGCTTCTAAATCGACAGAAGGTAAATACCCGCCTTGTGACGCGTCAATTTGCTCTTCCTGACTATTGAACTGGTTGTACGCTTCTCGAATGACTGGATTTTGAGACAGTGTCTCTGCAACAGCTTGCTCAAGTGACTGGGCAGACGCTGACGGAATGTACACAGAAACAGTTGCTGCGAGCACCATCATGCTCATTTTTGTTGGTATGCTTTCGGTGAGTAAAGTCATCATTTTAACTTGTTGTTTTGTATGGTTAATTTTTGATTTGAAGTAAGCTACATCAGTGTTCGTCTGCGAGAATCGCTGTCTCTTTCGGGTATAGAACGGTTTCATGAATGCTCCCTCAAAGCGTCTTGATACTACGTTAAACGATAAATCTGTTCGTTTTTTACTCGGATGAACGCAGGAAATGTTGTCTAGAAGACCTGCCAAAAAGGGTCTTTTTTCACGTTTTCAACAGGGCGTTCATCCCTATAAACCGCGAGAAATCACGTATTTGCTCGCGCCCATGTAAAAATAGGGCAAGTTAAACCCCTATTGACACCCCTAAAGTGGTTTATATCGCTCCGCTATCGTAAATGAGACAGGTCGAGACAAGTTAAATGCGACCAAACTGACTCAAGAGGGGTATATATGTGTTTTGGTTCGCTTACCTGACTGCGAGTTTTCAGTGGCGCTGCCTTTTTCGTATTCACTCCTTTTTCTATCCATTTCTAACAAAATCAATTTGTCTTGAGGCTGCTATCACGCTTTAGCTTTTTGGTTAAGAAAAGCGAGGATCGGAGAGCATGGACGAGAAAGTAATTAGCAACGTTGAGAGAGAAAATGAACAACCTAACGAGCAAACTCGAGCACCATCAGTTGCGCCAACCTTTGATGCGCAACTTACCGTCATTGGTGGTCAACTTTATGTGATAAGAGACGGTGTCGCTGAGCCCGTTCCTTTCGCAAACGGTGTATTAATTGGTGACACAATTGTCGCGAGGCCTAACGCCGCTTACGTCGTGATGAAAAATGGTGTGCCCGTCCTCGTCAATGAGCCTTGTGCGACCTGTATTCGTATCAATGAAGGTGAAATAGAAGCGATTGCACTGGCGGAAAATTTCGATTTTAAAGAGTCTTCTCAAGCAATTACCTTGCTGAATGACGACATTAGTGCGTTGCAACAGGCTATTTTAGAAGGCGCAGACCCGACACAAGAGTTTGAGGCTCCTGCGGCTGGTGGTGTGTTGAGTTCATCAATCAGTGGTTTTGCCATCATCGAATACAACTTCACAAGTGTATTAGCCGAGGCAGGTTTTTCGACGAGTTATTCACCGCAAGCTTCCACGATTGTTGACGATGATGATGTTGCCGTCATCTCTGCCGCTGGCGGGGAAATTTTTGGGCTTTCTATTCGCGAAGGTGATCTTGCAACGCTGGATGCAAGTGATGGATACCCAGTCACTGTAGACGCCACACTGCTCGTTGCTTCTGGCTCCTTGCCCATCGACCCAAATAGCTTTGTATTCGACACCCTAGGGCTGTCATCACTGCTTTCTGAACTCGCGTCTGAAACGAAAAGTGACGGCAATGCGGTGACGTATGCCATTAGCGATGACGGTAAAACCCTGACGGGAAGCGTTAACGGTGAAACAGTGCTTACCCTTTCGATATCTGGTGAGGCATCTGGAAGAGATGCCACACTCAATGCCTCCATTACTTTGTATAAACCGCTCGATCATATTGCTGATGATGGAACAGGCTTGGTGCGCGTGGTCGGGGATGCCATCCTGTTTTCAATGCCGATTCAGGCGCTTGATGCGAGTGGAAATGCCTTGCGGGAAGCCGTCGAGATGAATGTGGCCATCATTGATGGTAGCAATTCTTCTGCAAACCCAAGCAGCCACACGCACAATGAAAATGAGTTGGACTATATATCGGAACCTATCCCGTTAAATATAGATATCAACAGTGATGCGCTCGCAAATGTACGATTTAGCGCGACGCCAGCGCTTATCAGTGTCCTTGAGTCCATAACCAGTGATGGAGAGCCAACCCAATACACCATCACTGATACTGCAATCACTGTTACTTTGGCGTCGGATCCTTCGGTCACGGTATTTTCATTGATGCTTGCCCCCCAAGCAGATGGTTCCTACGCCTATGTCGTGACCCAAAATGCAGCAATGGATAATACCGACGACAAAGACAATATTGTTGTGCCTGTCACTGTCGATGTGACAGACAAAGACGGTGATACCGTTCAAGCTGCATTCACCGTGTCATTGGAAGATGGAAATAATGCTTCGGGCGCTGCCGCTGTTATCTCTGGTGATTATGGCATTAAAGAAACCACGCCAGGCACACCAGAAGCACCCGCTATTGGTGCGATTACGCTTGCTGCTGGATCTGACAGGCTGCTACCAGATTCGATCTTCATTTCTAACCTGAATGAAGAAAGTGGTGTGCCAGGGTTATTGAATGAGCTGAATACGCTTTCCTCAGACGGTGAAGGGCTGACATTCGCTATTGCGTCAGGATCACCGTCAGGCACGATTGTACTGAACGGTATTAAGCCTGATGGCACGGTTGTAGCAACGCTAACGTTAATCTCTTCGCAAGCCGATGACGGGAAGGGGCTAACAGTATCTTCAAATTGGGTACTTTCCGAACCGTTAGACCATGAAAATAGCGCGACCTACAGCGCGAATCACTGGGTGAAATTCATTCAGTCCATTGATGGGCAAGGGAAGGCGGTTGAAACGTTCGTCATAGACGTTCAACTGCAAACGCGAGATTCCGATGGTGACTTGCTCGATGCGCCTATTAACGTCAGTTACAGTGTGGTTGATGGGTTAACGCCAACCATTCAAGCGTCTGATTCTGACGTCACTGATCCCGCATTTAACGCGCAGCCTTCAGAAATAACGACATCCCTCGGCGTTGTGGTGGGGAGTGATCGTATTGAATCGATTGTATGGAACGTATCGCCATCGCTCATAACGCAATTGGAATCGCTGACCAGTAATGGCAATGCCTTGGCGTTGATTCCGGCTGGCATGGAAATTAATGGGTCGTCTGACCCGATAACCTTGGGGTATACCGCTGCTGATGGCTCGGTCATCACTGTGCTTACGGTGACATTGCTACCTGAAACGGGGCAATACAAAGTGGTGTTATCTGAAGCCCTCGACCAATCAGACACCGTGACCTTACCACTCGGTGTTCGCGTGATAGATGTTGATGGTGATTTCGATACCAGTGATTTCGAATTGGTGGTGCGAGATGGAGCACCACCGAGTTTAAACCCTGTTGATGCCGATATGTTCGATCCTAAAACTGGCTCAATCGGTCAAACAGAAAGTTTCAGCTTAGGTTTGACGGAGGGTTCTGACGCGGTCGAAAGTATCATCTTCACTGTGCCTGCGGGGCTAGAGGCAGCGCTGGATGCGCTAACCAGTAATGGATATCAAACGCGCGTTGAACCCCACCCTCTTTCGAGTGTGACTGACGAAATCCGTGTGCTTATTGATGATGCATCAGCGCAAAACAACGGTGCTACAGTGCTCACTATTTCGCTCGACGTGGATGCAAACAACGATCCCACCGGCAGCTATTCAGTCGCTCAACTTTTGTCTATTGACCAACCCTCCAATACCATCGAGCTGCCTATTGGTGTGCGTGTGAAAGACACCGACGGTGACATCGTCGATGGGCAATTCACCATCACATTGAATGATGTTGATCCTTCGGTTTCACCGTCGACTGATGTTGTGGTGTCAGTGGATGAACCAGATCTCACACCTGAAGGGACAGAAACGGGTTACCCTGATTCGTCGGCAACCCGTTTTAATATCGGTACGATCACTGACAGGTTACTTCCAAGCAGTATCGGTATTGCAGCGGCGTCTGTGTCGACGTTGATCGCGTCGCTCAATGCCAATCTCACCAGTGAGGGGCAAGCGCTCAACTTCACGTATGACGAACCCAGCGCAACCCTAAAGGGCACAGTGAATGGTACTGAAGCGATCGTGATTACGTTCAGTGCTGATCAAATTTCAGGGGGGATAGGACTCGCCGCGACGGTATCTGTCAACATTTCCATGCCCATTGACCATGTCGAAGATACAAGTCTCACCGGTTTAGTGGATATCGATGGCGATCAGATTCAAATCAAAATCCCCGTTCAAGTAAAAGACACCGATGGAGACTGGTTGGCGACGCCTGTTGATGTGCGTGTCGATATTATTGACGGGGAGCCCCCTGTTATTTCCAGTGCGCCAGCGTTAACCGTTGAAGAAAGCGATATTAACGCGAATGGCAGCGGTTCAAACGCAAACCGTGCAGGCACAACCCCGGGCGGTACCGGGACTGATGGCGATACGGCGCGTGGCAAATTGGTTGTTGATAGTGGAAGTGACGTTGTCACTGATTATGCGCTCGACGTAGACTTATTTGCTGCGAATAACACGATTACCTCCCATGGCATCGCGGTGACGTTGTCAGAGCCCGTCCAATCAGGTGATTCGAAAGTGTATACCGGATATGCAGGCACACGCCCTGTGTTTACGGTGACCTTGAGTAGCCAAGGCATTTACACCTTTACCTTGACGGGTGCGCTTGATCACTCGGTTCAAGGCAAAGATACCGTGTCTGTGCAACTTCCTATTCGCGTGACGGATGCCGATGGTGATGTCAGTGAGGCGAAAAATATTCTCGTCAATGTTGTGGATGATGTGCCGTTCTCACTCGAAACGGATGGCGTAGGTGTTGGCGGCGGTAGCTTAGTCACCGAAGAAGGAGCGTCTTCTTCTCGCGTCACCATTTTGCCCAGTCGAAACCGAGGGGCAGACGATGCGGTGATTAAATCTGTCACCATCAATGGCGAGCAGCATGAGCTGGTTCAAGGGGTCAACAACCGCTTTGACGTCACCGAAGGTGTGGGTGGACAAGCATTGGGGACGTTGGTCATTCAAAGTAGCGGTAACGTTCAGTTTATCGCGAACCCAGACATTGACCATCTGGGGACGACTGAAAACCGTATTGAAGAAAGTTTTAGCTACGAGATCCTGGATGGGGACGGCGACATCGTTGTTGGCACGACGCAAATTGTGGTGGTGGATAATGAGCCGCAATTGATTGTGGTGAATACGAGTGGCATTGAAGATCAAGGTCGAGATCTCGACCCGAACGATGAAAATGTTCTGAATCCAGAAAATGGCATCGAAGTCAGCATGACGGTTGATGTGGGGGACAGCGACCAAGGTGAACATGTTGACCATGTACTCATCACCTTGCCGAATGACGCTCATGGCACGTTTTACGCAAACGGCACGGCGCTTCCTCTCTCTGTTGATCAGGTGAGTAGCGGTCAAGTGAGGCTTGATGGGGCGTTGTTTTCTCCTGATGCGCAAAATGAATTGTGGACGCTGCAAAACGTCACCTTCGTGCCTGACCAAGATTATTCCGCCGCAAATGGTATCCCTTCGTTTACCGTGACAGGGTTTGTAGAAGACAACCAAGGCAATCAGCGACAACTTGCGGATCAAACGTTCACCATCACTGTCGATGGCATTGCAGACACACCGCAATGGAACGACACAGACACCGTGCTGTTTTACAGCATTGAAGAAGACAGTGACGGTGCAACGTTGAATTTGGTTGCTGACCTGCAAGATGCGGATAGCTCAGAAAGCCTGAATTATGTTGTCACCCTGCAAAGCGGTGAGGGATCCTTGTTGCTCAATGGGCAAACGTTGTCGCCTGTGAATGGTAAATATGAAATTTCAGCTGTCGATATCAATAACATCGTGGTGAAACCGAACGCGCATTTTTCGGGCGACATTACCTTGTCCGTTGTTGCGCAGAGCAAAGAATCTTCGCCATTTGTGTCGGGTCAACAAACGGCAGATTCGCAAGCGAGGACAGTCACAGTGGCTGTCGATCCAGTGGCAGATACCACCACGTTAAAGGTCAGTCGCGCGAATGGCTTGGAAGATACTGCCATTAGCCTTTCTCCTCATATCAGTTTAACGGATTCGGCTGATGTTGACGGTTCAGAAGCATTGTATGTGTGGATTTCAGACATCCCAGAAGGCGCGACCTTATTACTGGCTGACGGTTCTGAGGTGACAGACATCAACGGTGTTTACGAAATCGCTTATACGGAAGTGCCAGGTTTAACCTTCTTGCCACCACCTGAAGCCAACGGCAACTTTTCCATTAACGTTCGGGGTGTGGTGAAAGACACCATAACGATCACGAATGCCGCTGGCGTGGCGTCGAGTGTCACTTCCATCAGCGAAACAGCATCAAAAGTGCTAAATATTGCGGTGAAAGGTGTCGCCGACGAACCTGTTATCACGGCTGACACAGGCAATGTGTGGACACCCATTATTGAAAACGGCATAGAAACTGGCATCGAAACCACGATTAAAGAAGACGGCTCGGTATCACTGTCGTTCCAAATCAAATCGGGTGAAGACGGTAAAGCACTTGCGGGAGATAACTCTGAAACCCTAACCACGCTGGTGACAAATATTCCGCCCGGCGTAAAGCTTTACGATAACAACCAGCAGGAAATCAACCTCGTTTACGCTGGTGTGGATGCGCAAGGTGAGCCTCAGTATCAAGCCAAGGTTGATGGCTTAGAAGACGTGGAGTTGGTTCCCCCACTAGGGAGCACTGAAGACATCACTTTGGACGTGATCATCGTGGTCACGGAAGACGATGGTGACACGCTGACGGTGAGCAAAGCAGTGACTGTGCACATTGAACCAAGCATTGATGCGTCAGATTACACCTTGGGGTCACAAGGCAATGAAGATGCGAATATTCCCATCAATTGGCGACCTTCGACTGACCAAGGTTTTACAGATAAAAACGAATCCATTACTGCAATCACCTTCAATATGTCGGCGACTGCCATTGCTGCGGGGTACACCCTAACGATTCAGGGCGAATCTGCGCCGTTGTCCTTCGTGAATGGCAAGGTCGTGCTGACGAGTGCACAAGTTTCGGCGCTGAACAGTGGCAGTAACGTACTGATGCAAGCGCCAGACAATTCGGATGCTGATCGCGATCTAGGCCTCAGCGTAGAACTGACTGTGCAACAAACAGATGTAGATTCTTCCGTGATTGATTCTAAAGTCATCACGGGTGATCTTGATGTGGTTATCCGCGCGGTGGTAGAAGATGGCAGCATTGCATTGCTCAATGGCAGCGATACCGCGGTAACGGCAGTCAGTGATAACGGGACGGGGATGATTTCACTGTCTGCGTCCAATCAGCGTTTGGCGTTTGTGACTTATAAAGGCATCAATACCGACGGCTCGAGCGATGAAGTGATCGACTCTGTTGTTATTTCGTTTGTGAAAGACGCAGCAGGGTCTGAGTTTGACCCACCTGATCAAGCCTTCTTTGATAATTTCTTCATTGAGGGTGGCATTAACAATGGCGATGGCAGTTGGACAGTGCCAAAAAGTGGATTAGCACAACTGGAAATATCCACGTCAACGCCTCTAAGTGAGCCCGTTTTCATCAAGGTGGTTGCAGAAGTGCAAGACCAAGGTGACAACAATGAAGGCGATGCGAGCGCCATTGATGAACAAGCGCCCGTTGTACTTACGCTTAACTTCACTGGATCCACGGACAACACCCAAGAAGCCGGTGCCGTGACCTTAGTGGATGTACAAAACATCACTGGGATTGAAGACACCAATGTTGATTTGGGCACTCAATTGAACGGGCGTATCGCTATCGACAGTGCAGACGCTGCGGATGATGAACTCAGTATGATCATCAAAGCCGGTGACTTACCCGCCAATGTGTCTGTGACAGGCATGGAGTTTAATTACGAAACCAGTGAATACGTGGCGAAAGTCACCGTGGGAAGTGGCGGCGAATACGATCTTTCGAGCATAGGGTTAGGGCTGCCGACCCATTTCGCGGGTGATTTTGTTGTTCCAGTCAAATGGGTAACAACAGATACAGTGAGCGGTCATACCAAAGAAACAGACGACAGTTTTACCGTGGTCATTGCGCCAGAGGTTGATGGTGTCAAAGTCAGCGTCAACGTGCTTGAAACGGATGGATTGGGTGCAGACAAACAACCTGTTTCCGATCCTGCTGATTCAGTGCCGATATCAGGACAAGCGTTAGAAGATGGCATTGTAAAACTTTCATTCACAACGGTATTGGACGATCCGGATACCGACATTAAACAAGGCGTAGAAAGTGTTACACAAATTGTATTGAGCGTTGACAGCACGATGGGGCAATTTGTGGATGAAAATGGCTTAAATGGTGCGCAAAGCATCACAGTGACGGAAGCTGAACTTTCTTCGATCTATTTCAAACCTACTGAAAATTACAGTGGCCCTGTCAACGTGACCGTTAAAACGACGGTAACAGACACGGCTCAAAACGATGACGCTGGTTTACCCGATGCCACTTCAACGCGGGTAGTGACCAATCAAGTCTCGTTCAATGTGGTTGCTGTGCATGATCCCGTCGACTTTATAGGAAACACGTCTCCGATCCAAGGTGACGAAGATGCAACAGGCGGTATTCGGTTAACCGGATTAGAAGCAAAACTCAACGATCTGGATGGATCAGAACGCATAGTGTCGGTCAAACTCACCGGTTTACCCGATGACTTCCAAGTCTCGACACTTGGCAGTCACTTAGTGCAAAACAGTGGGGGCGGAGAGTGGACGATCAGTGTTCCCGCGAACAGCACAACCATTGATTTCGACGATATCGTGGTGATCCCGCCAAATAACTTTAGCGGCACCTTCAATGTCGGGCTCGTTGTTTACACCGACGAGGCAACCTTGTCCTCGCCAGAAGCCCACTCTACGTCGGTTGATATTCAAGTTAACCCCATTGGCGATGGCATTGATACGGACATCACCATGTCTGTCGAAGGGGCGGAAGATGAAACCATTACATTGCCGTTAGATATTCAGGTTATCGATAAGGGGCCAAGTTACAGCGGCGGTAGCAGCGCGATTTCTGAAAACCCTGCAGAGACCATAAAAATTGTTGTCACCAATGTGCCGGACTCAGCCACGCTGAGTTTACCAAGCGATGTGGCACCTGGAAGCAGTGCGGTCAAACAGCCTGATGGAAGTTGGGTCATCATTGCTAATCAAACGGCATTGTCATCGTTACTTTTCACACCGGGAGATGCTAACGAACTCAATTGGGATGGGCAGTTGTCTGTGTCTATTCGCGCTGTCGATAACGGCGTAGAAGCGGAAAGCACGCTATGGGTGAATCAAACGATAGATGTGACGGTGTCACCTGTTAATGATGCCCCTGAACTGACGGTGCCTGCGACAGCATTAACGGTCGATGAAGACACGCCTCTTTTGATTGAGTCTATTCGTATTAACGATGTGGACGCCAATGAAACCAGTGGTCATTCGATAACGGTTGAGATATCGGCAACGGAAGGTGTGCTGTCCATTCCTGCGTCGACAGACACGACAGGCATCACGATCACGGGAGAGGGAACGGCAAATCTCAAACTGGCAGGTCCACTGGATGCAATTAATGCATTGTTGGGGGAATCTGGCGGCGGTGGGATCTTGTATACCGGCGGTTCGAACTTCGCGGGTGAAGAGACATTAACCGTATCTGTTAACGACAATGGCAACACGGGTTCGGGGGGCGCACTCAGTGACTCAAGCACTATCACCGTGAACGTCACACCAAAACCGGATGTGCCGACGCTTGTATTGAACAATGCGCAGTCTGCGTCTGTTGGCGGTGCAACTGCAGCGATTATTCCGCTTCTTGGTTTAGTCGCTGCACTGACCGATGCCGCTGAGACACTGAGTGTTGAAATTCGCGGCATTCCCAATGACATGACGTTCGTAAATGCACAAGGCGTTGCTCTAGGCACGGGGCCTGTTGGTGGTGTTTTAACGCTCACGCCAACAGAACTTTCGCAGCTTCATGTCATGGGTAACACCGCGCAATCGACGACAGTACAGGTTGTTGCGATTTCATCGACAGACCAAGAAAGCGCGGCGTCCTCCGCGATTGATCTCAATATCTCTGTCATTGACCCAAGCCAAGGCGCAATTGCTGCACAAGATGCATCAGCAGAAAACATGGTTGTCTCTGGCGCTGAAGCGGCAAGGTTAGAGGGTGGCGCGAACATTGATACCTTAATCGGTGGTTTGGGCGAAGACATTCTGACTGGGGGGCAAGGAGACGACACACTATGGGGCGGTTTACTAAACGGTAACGGTGACAACGCGAAAGATCGTTTCGTATGGACGGCGTCTGATCTGGGGTCAAGTTCGGCGCCATCGACGGACACTGTCATGGATTTTGAGCCTAACATCGATCTCATTGATTTGAGTGCTGCAATGGATGTCGCGCAACTGTTAAGTTTCGATGTGCTCACACAATCATTGTCATTGTCCGAATCAAATGGTGATGCACTGTTGAGCATCAGTAATGGCGGAAGTGAGATTCAACATATCGCGTTTTCTGGCGTGAGCCTTGATGCGTTAGTAGGAGGTGCATCTTCTGGACTCTCTCAATCGGAGTTACTAGAAGCGATGGTGAACAAGGGTAACCTTTACCTTGGCGATACCATTGGGAGCGCGGCCGACGACAACCTATCAGCGCAAGCTGGAGGACAGAGCCTGTTTGGGCTAGACGGAAATGACACACTGCAAGCGGGTACGGGTAATGACATCCTCACTGGTGGGGCTGGTAATGACGTATTCACTTGGCTTGAATCATCATTGAGCACTCCCACCAATAGTGACATCGTCACAGATTTTGAGTTGGGTGAAGACGTGCTTTATATCAGTGGCTTACTACCAGATTTAGGTGCTAACCCTGACGTGAATGATCTACTTCCTTACATTGACGAAGCCACTCTAGATGCACAAGGCACTATCAGGTTGGGGATTATCTCGGGTAGCCAGCAGCAAGACATTGAATTGCAACAGATGGACATTACGAGTTCTGGTTTACATCTCGTTGCTGGCGCGGAAACCAGTGCGATCATTAACGCGTTGATTGAGCAACAAGCCCTCAAAATGGATTAACGAATCCGAGATGATTTGAGAGTAAGCACGATAAATTTTGATTAATGAGGCATTTGTTTATAGATCGTGACTATGCTGTAAAAGTACATTTTTTCATTTCCGCGTCATAAACCCATCGAGATTTGGCATGAGTACAGAACTAAAAAGTTCAATCTTGACAGAAAGTGGAACCAACGAGCTCGAGATTATCGAGTTTAGCTTGTTAAAAAAACAGCCAGATGGTTCCAAGAAGATTTGTTATTACGGCATTAACGTAGCAAAAGTCAGAGAAGTCATACGCGTTCCTGACACAACAGATTACCCGAATGCGCAACCGAATGTGTTGGGTGTGTTTTCGTTACGCGGAAAACTTATTCCTTTGGTCGATCTCGCCAGCTGGTTGGGTGTACCGACTGAAAATGACCTTGAAAACAAAGTCGTTATCGTGACTGATTTCAATCGCATGGCGAATGGCTTTTTGGTCGATAGCGTGAGCCGCATACACCGAATTTCTTGGGAAGAAGTCGAGTCTCCTTCCCAGTTTCTTGAGGCATCTGATCAGGATTGCGTTGTGGCGGTTGTTCGACAGAACACCAACCTCATCATGATCCTCGACTTCGAGAAAGTCATTGCTGACATCAATCCAGAACTCAGTATGGAAAAATACGATGTCACCAAAGACAAACGCGTGGTCATTGATGATGTAATGATGGCCAAGCGAGAAGCGAAAACCATTATGGTGGTTGATGACTCCGCCTTTATCAGGCGCTTGATTGAAAACACACTGCGGTCAGCGGGGTACAACGTGATTTCGGCGAAAGACGGCGGTCAAGCACTGGATTCGCTAACAGAGTTTGTGCGTTTGTGTAATGAGGAAAACCTCCCCATTTCAGAGTTCGTTGATGGCATTGTAACCGACGTGGAAATGCCCAAAATGGACGGTATGCACTTAGTCAAGCGTCTCCGAGAAATTGAAGAATACAAAACGACACCTATCGTCATGTTCTCGTCACTGATGAGTGATGATAATCGTCGTAAAGCCATTGAGTTAGGTGCGAACGATACGATCACCAAGCCAGAAATTGGACGTATGGTGGGCTTGATGGACAGCTTTGTGTTGAATATCGAACCACCCGAAGGATCAGGGAGCACGCCGGCCCCTGAAAGCGAAGAATAACTCACGCTTAGACAGCCCTTTTCTGGCTAAGCCGGTAGAAACAAAAAAGCGCCCGAAGGGCGCTTTTTCAGTTTTGAAGGATGACTTGTGTTGTTTTATCGTTTCAATCAGCAATCAAGCCTTACGCTGTTACGACAGCGGCTTGCTTTCGGCTGTACAAAAGCAACGCGATAAACAACGCTGCACCCACAACACGGAAAGTGATGTCTAGCCCTGGCCACATCATGATTGCAGCTAAACCTGCAGCCACGGCACGAAGGACGATGTTAATCGGGCCCTCTAAGTAACCTTCCAAACACGCAATCAATGACCATGTGCCCAAAATAGAAAATCCGGTCACCACAACCACTTGCTGGAAATCTCCCGACACCAATGGCGTGTAGGCCATCAGCAAGGGTACGATGTACAAGCCTTTTGCGATTTTCCATGCAGTAAAGCCTGTCGCCATTGGCGGCGTTTTCGCAATGGTTGCTGCTGCAAAGGCTGTTAAGCAGACAGGAGGCGTCACGTTACTGTCTTGCGATAGCCAGAAGATGATCAAATGCGCTGAAAGCAATGCCAGTCCAACAGTCACAGGGCCTAAGCTTTGCTCTAGCAAGGTGGCTTTGAAATCATCAGGCACTATGCCAACGAGCGCTATCGCGCTTTCGAACGACATGGGCGCACCCAGTGCAGCGAGTTGCTCGGGGGCGATCAGCATAAAGATGGTTTTTGCTTCTTCCGGTAATTGTCCCGTGGTGAGAAGCTCAAGAAGTTGCTGCTCGGCAATCAATCCATAAATTGCAGGCGCTGAAAGGGTACCGAGAACGATATAGCTCGCCGTTACGGGTAAACCCATCCCCAGAATTAACGAAGCAACCGCGACCAAAACCAACATCATGAACAAGCTACCGTTTGCCCAATCGTTGATCATCAAAGAGAATGTATTGCCGATCCCTGTGGTACTGATGACATTCACCACAAGACCAATGCCCGTCAGCAAGACTGCCGTGGTTGCCATGTTTCTAGCGCCTTGCGCCAGTGCATCAAAAATGTCTGCCACTCCCATACGGTTAGGAGACAGCCATGACGCGACAACGACAGATATGATTGAGATACCGGCCGCGTAGGTTGGCGTGAAATCCATCACGAGCAAGGTGACGAGCACGGCCAAAGGAATCAGATAGTGCCAACCGGAGACGAGCACGGAAAGCATGGATTGTGTTTCTGTTTCGACATGGTGAACGCCGGAACGTTTTGCCTCTATGCGAACGAAAAAGGCCACAGACAAAAAGTAAATCAATGCAGGAGCGAAAGAGACGGCAATGATTTCCACATAGGGAATTTGCGTATAGGACGCCATGATGAACGCACCTGCGCCCATGACTGGAGGCATCAATTGCCCCCCCGTGGATGCAGCGGCTTCAACGCCTGCGGCAAAGCGGGGTGGAAAGCCTGCTTTCTTCATGAGGGGAATAGTAATAACACCGGTTGATACGGTATTCGCCACGCTTGAACCTGAAACAGATCCCATCAAGCCTGAACCCAGAACAGCAACAAAACCGGGGCCGCCGATAATTTTTCCTGCCGCCGCTCGCGAGATATTGATGATGTAATCGCCCGCACCAGATTTAACCAAGAATGCGCCAAACAGAATAAACATGAAGACATAACTCCACGAAATACGGGAGATAGGGCCAAACATGCCTTCAGAACTGTAGAAAGCGCGATAGAGCATGGTTTCTGCAGAAAGGCCGGGGAAGGAGAATATGCCGTCTATCCAGCTTCCCCACCACACGACATAGGTCAGTGCGACAAGTATCAAGCAAGGAATGAACCAGCCCATGGTGCGTCGAATGAGTTCGAGTGCGATAAGAATGGCGATGATGGAGAAGATCCAATCTGACGTGACGAATTTCACGCCGCGCTCATACAGCGCATCTTCGCCAAAAATGATGTAAACAAAACACGCAACCGCTGCGATAGCGATGGTGATATCGATGGATAAAGCGAATTTACTCTTTCGCCATGTTGCCGCGGCGGGGTATGTTAACGCCACCATCACGGCGAAGCCCGCAAAGTGCGCGGAAGAAACCCACAACTCCGAGAGCGTCGCGAGTGTGTTGAACCAAATATGAACAAGTGAAAGCAAGATACCAATGACGGTGACAATGCGAGTAAGCAGTGGGAAGTCTGTTCGTTGCGTCAATTCAAATTGAGACAGGGCGTTATCGGTGTCTGAAGAAGCCTTTGTTCCGTCAGGCGTATGATTTGTCATGTTTCCTTCTAACGTGCGGCAGTTGCACGATGTCCTGATGAAGAAAGCGCTGACGGTGCGGTGTCAGCGCTTTACATTGCCTCCAAAATAACGAAGCGATTCCGTATTAGTCTGCAATTAAATGTGCTGGAATCTCAATGCCTTGTTCTTTGTAGTAACGTGCAGCACCTGGGTGCAATGGTACAGGCAAACCATCAATCGCTTTTTGAAGAGACATAGCTTTAGTGGCTTTGTGAATGCCATTCAAGAAGGCGAGGTTTTCATAGATGGTTTTTGTTAGAAGGTAAACGTCTTCTTCTTTCAGGTCGCTACGCGCTGCAAGGAAGTTAGGTTGTGCGATGGTGTTTACTGCTTCGGTTTGACCTGGGTAGGTGTTGGCATCAATCACAAAGCGTGTCCACAAGTTGTAGCCACCGTTCGCGTCTTTCATTTGCTCATCAGTGAAATTCAGAATGCGGATATCTTCACCCATAGACGCGTATGCACGTGTGACTGCGCTCACTGGCACACCCGCAGGAATGTTCATGCCGTCAATGGTGCCATTTTGCAGTGCATCAGCACTTGCGCCGTAACCCAGGTATGCCAGGTTGAACGTTTCAGGATCGATGCCTAAACCTGACATGATTTGACGGCCAGACCCTTCGGTGCCGGAGTTTTTCTTACCGATGGAGAATTTCTTATCCTTCATCGCGTTAAGATCATCAACAGTGCCTGTTTTTGCCATGTCACTTAGAATGACGAAGTGTTCAACATTCTGCCAAAGCATGGAGACTGAGCGGAGATCTTTTTGTGGACCTGCCTGTTTTAGCTTGCCGTCACCGTTCCATGCCCAAGCGCCATACAAACCTTGAAGGATCGCGAATTGAGCTTCGTTTTCGCCAAGCAGTTTTACGTTCTCACCAGAGCCTGCAGAGCTAATAGCAGAAAGGGAGAACTTATGTTTAGGTTCAAGCTTCACTTTACTCAGTGTCGCCAGCGCAACACCGACAGGGTAGTACGTACCGCCTGTTGATGCGGTAGCGAGAATGTAGTCTCTATCTGCTGCAGCGGTAGCGGTGTTCATGCCAGCCAGCGAGATAGCAGTAGCAATAGAGAGGGTTTTAAACAGGGATTTCAATTTCATACAACGCTCCAATGTTGGCGATTTCCATATGAGCAGTGTCAAGCCATGAATGACGGAAGGTCATTAAGGCTACACACCATTGCGTTTGTACAGCGTTCCGAACGGTAAGGGTGAGAACGGAATAAGATGAGAGGATAGCCGAGTTGTAAATGCGATGTTAAGGCGGAGCGCATAAATATAAGCATCTTCTCAGTTTTTTGAGTGAAGCGTGATAGATACCTAACCAATTGGATAACATTAAGATCTTAAGTACTATCCCAGCTGAAAGGGAGAGTGAGTATGGCAAAACCGAACAAAAAAGGCCCCACACGTACGGTAGATATCCTCTGCGCGAAGTGTAAAAGTCCGCTGTTTAAATACCGAAAAGGCGGAAAGGGCGCATTGGTGAAGTGTTTCAAAGAACGCATCGTGACAGATTTTACTACCACACCCTGTGAGTGCCCGAATTGCGGAACGGTGTTTGGCCGTGAAGCCCTCGTACGTGGTACACCCGCCTACAAAATCATTGGCGGAAAAGCGGTAATGAAATAGTAAAGATGAAAAGATGCGTCACCGTCGCTCACACCATTTAAACAAAAACACGAATAAACATTTAGGGAGAGAAAAATGACGAACCCAGACATTAAAAACGTGGTGTTTGATGTGGGCAATGTGTTGGTCAGGTGGAACCCTGTTGAGATCATCCGGCTGACATTTGGCGACGATGTTGATGCCACTGAACTTTCTAAGCGCGTGTTCCAGCAAGAATTGTGGCTGGCACTCAACCGAGGCGAATTGACAGAGCAAGAAGCCAAACACCAATACGTGCAAACACTTTCCCTGTCACCCAGTGAAGTAGAGCGGCTTTTCTATTACATAAAGCAAACGCAGATCCCGTTGTTTGGCACCGTTGCGCTCATGAAAAGATTGAAAACGGCCGGATATGCCACGTATGCATTGACAGACAATGTTCATGAAATCGTGTCTTTTCTCAAACAAGAATACGATTTTTGGCCATTGTTCGATGGCGCGATTGTGTCTGCAGAAGTGGGATGCTTAAAACCCAACGCCGATATTTTCCATCAACTCCTCGATACCTTCGACTTGAACGCTAACGAAACCGTGTTTCTCGATGATGTTGCTAAGAATGTTGAAGGGGCACGTAAGGTGGGCCTGTCTGCGATTCAGTTTACGCAAGCATCTCAGGCTGAGCGTGAACTGAAAGAATTGGGATTATGTTTTTAGAGGTTAAGTAAGGCATGTTAGGAAAAGTGTGTGAGATGCCAGTAGGATAAATGCCCTTGACGGTAGATGCCCTTGACGGTAGATGTGCTCAGTGTTGATCGCCAAGGTAGGCAATCACACTGAGCATTCACTAAGTATTAGATGCCAGCACGTTTAAGCAGACCAGACATCAGCTTAGAACTTGATCTCACGCCTGAAGATTTACCTTTAAACTCCCCGGCTAGTCGGTTGTCACCAATTTCACGCGCGATGTGCTGCATGGTGAGGTACATGTCTTTCGCTGACTGCATACGGTTTTTGTCATTCAACGGTGCAAGCAGTTTGATCATGTCAGAGCCTGACAGTTTGTTTTCAATGGAGTGACGTTCAATAGAAGACAAGAGTTTGTCCAAATCAACGGTCGCTTCATTGCTTTCAACACCTTCTTTTTTCATCGCTTTCAGATTACGTTTACGGATCTGATTGATGACGAAGGTAGGGCGGTTCATACGTTTAAAGCCAAAATAGCCAGCCGCAACAACCAGTGCGATACCACCAACAACGTATGGCCAGATTGCACCAGAAGACTCGGCGGCTGTTTGCGCCGCACTTACAACTTCCACTGCGGCAGCGGGTACATCAGACATGTTCTTTCCTTCATTATTAATAGGGAATTTGGAATTGAGCGTAGTGTCGCACCGTTTCATTTAATTACGGTGTCACGCCTCACATTCGCGCAAAGAAGTTAAGTTGAACAAGCGCGAATGATGAATTTTTACACCAATGCTGATGGTAAAATCAACGACCAATACACGTGAGTTCATATAGACCTGACACCTATGATAAACATTTCCATGTTTTTACAGATGCCTACGAATGTCACACTCGTCGAAAAAGGTGGTGAGAAACTTTCTCAATTTCATCGTATTACCACAATAATAGGGTTGTATGAACGCCAAAATAGGCAAAATGTGGTTGTTATAAGGCATAGAATTTGATGAAAAAAAGTACCGTTATTCTGTTACTCCTTTTAATTGTCTCGAATGTCACTTGGGGGGCAATGTTCTTTTATCGTACTGTTGACTCAGGCATCAGTCTCACTCACCTTCAATCCAGCAATGATCGGAAATCATCACAGTTAGAAATTGCGATGTTCACTGCGAACCACGGTTTGATAGGCATGCCCGTTGAAGAAGCGTTTGAAGTGATCGTAACGGAAAGTAATGAAGAAGATCCTTTCATTAAAAGTGGCTGTTTAAACGCAGGCAATATGTGTTTAAAAATTGGTTCAGCGCGAACGATTGTGGGTATTAAACAGTAATCTGACGCTAAACAATAACCTAACGTTAAATAGTGACCTGGAATTGATGAAGGAAAATGCGTGTATAGGGAAGGTGTAAAGCGATTATTGGGAACGGAACTGCCAATCATTCAAGCGCCAATGGCTGGCGTGCAAGACAGTGAACTTGCTATCGCGGTGTGTCGTGCTGGTGGCTTAGGCTCAATACCTTGTGGCATGTTAACCATTGATCAGATAGTCAATGAAACGCAGCGTATTCGCGAAGCAACAACACAGCCCTATAACCTCAATTTCTTCTGTCATTCCATGCCTGCCTACAATGAACACAGTCACGCTCGATGGCAAGCATGTTTAGCGCCGTATTTTGATGAGGTCGATGAACAATGTGTTCCAAATCCTAATGGCGCAAGCAGAATGCCTTTCAATCATGATATTGCGGATGCCATCGAATCATTGAAACCTCCTATCATCAGTTTTCATTTTGGTTTGCCTGACAAGGCATTACTCGCACGTGTGAAGCGTTGGGGAACGAAGGTGATTTCGTCTGCAACCACCGTTGAAGAAGCCTGTTGGCTTGAAGCAAATGGTGCCGATGCCATCATTGCACAAGGCAGTGAAGCAGGTGGACACAGAGGCATGTTTCTTTCTAACGATCTGTCTGCTCAGTCGCCGATGAACGCGCTGTTAGCTTGTCTTGTTGAGTCGGTTTCGATTCCTGTGATAGCCGCTGGTGGAATTGGTAATCATGACGATGTGCAACGCGTGTTGGCGTCAGGCGCAGGTGCTGTGCAGGTAGGAACAAGCTATATGCTTTGTTCAGAAGCGAAAACATCCTCTCTGCATCGAGATGCCATCAAAGGTGCATCAGAGGCAGACACTGCCATCACGAACATCTTTTCGGGTCGTCCTGCGCGAGGCATCATGAATCGCGCAATGACAGAGCTCGGATGTATCAATGAATTGGCGCCCGCGTTTCCCTATTCGTCCATCGAAATGGGGCAGTTACGGAGTCACTTTGAGAAGATGGGCAAACGTGATTTCTCTCCGTTGTGGAGCGGTCAAAATACGTCAGGGTGCAAAGAGGTTTCTGCGGAGACGTTGACGAGGGAACTGGCAGGGATCGGTTAACTCAGACGACCAACGGCTTCATGTCGGCGCACTGTGTTGGCGTAAAGAGAATAAAAAAACAGAGGCGAATGCCTCTGTTTTTGTTTCTGTCATCGATGTAGATTCGTTGGCGCTGTCGCTTAGATATCACCGAGCTACGTTTCACAAAGCTATATTCGATAAAGCTATGTTTCACAAAGCTATATGTCCCAAAGCTACATGCTACCGAGACAAATGTATTTGGTGTTGAGGTATTCATCGATACCTTGTCTAGCGCCTTCTCGTCCGATGCCAGATTGTTTCACGCCGCCGAAGGGGGCGACCTCTGTCGAGATAACACCTTCGTTAACACCGACCATGCCGTAATCCAGTGCCTCTGCGATTTTGAAGATACGGTTGATGTCTTTGCTGTAGAAGTAGCTGGCCAATCCATAAATGGTGTCGTTCGCCATTTCGATCAATTCTTCGTCATCACTGAAACGAATCACTGGCGCGATAGGGCCAAAGATCTCAGCTTGAACAATGTCCATGCTGTGCGAAACGTGGGTGAGCACGGTCGGTTCAAAAAATTGGCCGCCCAAATCATCACCGCCAGCTGACACAGTCGCACCTTGTTGAAGGGCTTGGTCGAGCAATGATTTAATTTTGAGCTTGGCGTTGTCGTCGATCAGCGGGCCGATAACAACATCGTCATCCAATCCGTTGCCGACGGTGAGTTCATCAACAGCCAGCGAGAATTTATGAACGAACTCTTCGTACACCGCGTCGTGAACATAGAAACGGTTAGCGCAGACGCAAGTTTGTCCTGCATTGCGGAATTTTGACGTGATTGCACCTTTCACCGCTAAGTCGATATCCGCGTCATCAAACACGATGAATGGGGCATTGCCGCCTAACTCCATGGAGACGCGCTTTACAGATTCTGCACTTTGCTTCATCAATATACGCCCGACATCGGTCGAGCCGGTGAACGAGATTTTTTGTATGTGTGGGCTATTACAAAACACATCGCCGATCATGGGAGCGTCTTCGCTGGTGACGACAGCAAGAAGATCATCAGGCAGCCCAGCTTGGCGGGCAAGTTCGACCACAGCATACGCACTCAACGGCGTTTGTATGGCAGGCTTTGCAACAAAACTACAGCCAGCAGCAAGGGCTGGTGCGGCTTTGCGTGTGATCATGGCAATGGGGAAGTTCCATGGTGTTATTGCAGCTGCGACACCCACAGGCTGTTTGATCGTCATGATCCGACGGTCGGCCAAGGGGGTTGGAATTGTTTCGCCGTATGCGCGCTTACCTTCTTCTGCAAACCATTGGACGAAAGACGCGCCATACGCCACTTCACCACGAGATTCAGCCAGCGGCTTCCCTTGTTCTAAGGTCATTATGCGGGCGAGATCTTCTTGGTTTTCCATCAACAACTCGTACCAACGCATCAAAATAGCTGCACGCTGCTTTGCCGTGGTTTTTGCCCAGGCCTTTTGCGCATCGCGAGCGCGGAGAATCGTGGCTTCCACCTCTTCCCGCGAGTGTGCTTGAACATGCCCTATAAGGGTTTGGTCTGCAGGGTTAGTCACGGCAATGGTGTTGTCGAGGTTGTCGCACAGCGCTGAAAGCAGCGTATGGTTTTTGATCTGTTTCATTACGTCACAGTGTCCTTGTGGTGTCAGTTCATCGCTGTGTCAGCGAATGAAAAGTAAGAAAAACATTCTTATCATGCTTGGGGCAGATTGCGCGTAAGCACCACGAACAGAAGGGTGTGGGAGGCTGCGCAATTCGGGCGCGTAGCATCGTGTGAAGCGTTTAAATGATGAAAGTTTCGAAGCCTAGGTTGTTTCAATGCTTAGGTTGTTTCAATACCTAGGTTGTTTCAATACTTAGGTGGTTTGAAAGCATTGCTGCTTTCAAACCATTGACGCTTTTAACACGATAAAACTAGCCTAACGATGAAAAGGACATGCCGCAATGTTGCCAGTGTGAGCCAGTTCAGTAATTGCATACCGAAATGAGAAAAGGCCAGTGATTACTGGCCTTAAGACAAATGGGGGGTGACTCTAGAAATATGGATCGAGAATTACTTCGCGACGTTCCCCGCAACATTCATGATGTCCCACGTGCGAGAGAAAGGAGGCGCGTAAGCGAAATCCATCATGCCAAGTTGTGTGGTTGTCACACCCATGGTGACGGCAACGGCCATCGCATCAATGCGGTGGACTGCGCCCTTGTATCCTGCGATTTGTGCGCCCAGCACGCGCTTTGTGCCTGCTTCATAAATCAGTTTCATGTGAAGGTCTGATTGACCATCACAATAGTTCGTGTGGCATTTGTCTTTGATCACCAAGGTTTTCACATCAAAGCCTGCGTCAATTGCTTCACGCTCGGACAAGCCTGTACGACCTGCTTCCAATCCCATAACGCGAACACAGCTGGTGCCAAGTGAGCCAGGGAATTCGAACGCATCGCCATCTGTTTGCGCGATATTATCGCCAATCATTCGGCCCAATTTGTTTGCGCCGGTCGCCAGAGGAATGTAAACGTCTTTGTTTGAAATCGCGTTCCAAATCGTCGCGCAGTCACCCGCAGACCATACATCCGGCAATGACGTACGACCTTGACGGTCAATACGAATTGCGCCGTTCGGTAGGGTTTCAATGCCGGTTTCTTTCAAAAACGCGGTATTAGGTTTTACGCCTGTGCACACAACCACCAAATCTGCAGAGTATGTGCCTTTATCTGTCGTAATGTGCGTAACCTTGGCATCGCCTTCAATCGCGAGTAACGACTCGCTGGTCAGGATTTCAACGCCGGCTTTTTTCAGCTCGTCATAGAAGTGGATACTGATTTCAGGGTCAAACGCGTCTGGAATCAAACGCTCAGCACGTTCGATGAGGCGTACGTTTTTGCCTTGATGCACCATGGCTTCCGCGACTTCTAAGCCAATGAAACCCGAACCAATGATGGTGACGTTTTTGCAGTGTTCTTGCGCGACGGCTTGCTTCAGTGCGATGCCGTCATTCATGACGCGAAGCGTGAACACGCCGTCTTTATCTAAGCCCGACACTGGGGGGAACACTTCTTTCGCTCCCGTGGCGATCATCAGTCGATCGTAGTGGGCTACGAATACGTCGTCTTTATGTGTAATCTCTAGCTTCTTATTGTCAGCATCTACTTTTGTGACGCGATGTCCGATATTGACTTGAATGCCACGCTCAGCAAATTGCGCAGGTGTGAATTCAGACATGTACTCGTGGTTTTGGAATTCATCTGCCACGTAGTAAGGCAGGCCACAGGCACCAAATGAAATTACCTCTGACGCTTCATACACAATGATGTCGGCGTTTGGGTTTACACGACGAGCCTTTGCTGCAGCGCTCATGCCTGCGGCTTCACCACCAATAATCACTATTTTCATGGGTTGTATCCTAAAAAGTCTTTAATGCTTTTATGCCCAAGCAGCCTTAAGAAGCGCGTTCTGTAGGTGTGTGTTTGGGTATGTTGAGCAAAACGTGGGGGCAATAGCCCCCACGTTTATTCGTTGTTGTTTACGTTTATGAATCGTTGCGTTGGTGAGACTGCTTTTTTAGAGGCTTATGCCGTCGTATCTTCGCCATCTAGATTGACAGGTTGGCCATCGTTAAAGACGTCCATGTTGGTTTCACCCATCAATTTACTGGTCACTGAACCTGCAGTGATCGAGCCAGACACGTTAAGCGCGGTACGGCCCATGTCGATCAAGGGTTCGATAGAAATCAATAGACCCGCTAACGCCACTGGGAAATCAAGCGCTGACAGCACGATGAGCGCTGCGAACGTTGCACCACCGCCGATGCCTGCAACACCGAATGAACTGATGGTGATGATAGCTACAAGTGTCACGATAAAGCTGATATCTAGCGGATTGATGCCCATGGTTGGCGCGATCATCACTGCAAGCATGGCAGGGTAGATACCCGCACAGCCGTTCTGACCGATGGTTGAACCAAATGATGCTGCGAAGTTCGCAATACCGTTTGGAATGCCCAAGGCCTTCTCTTGTGTCTGTACGTTCATTGGAATAGACGCCGCACTGCTGCGAGACGTGAATGCAAATGTCAGAACAGGGATGATTTTCTTAAGGTGACGAATAGGGTTCAGGCCGATCATTGCGATAATCGCAAGGTGAATAGCAAACATGCTGAACAGCGCACCGTAAGAGGCGAGAACGAAGTTCGCCAAGTTTACGATGTCTGCATAGTTTGAACCTGAAATGACTTTGGTCATCAGAGCCAACACACCGTAAGGCGTAAGGCGTAGAACCAATGTCACCATGCGCATGACGATCGCTTGCGCGACGTTAATGAACTGTTCGAATGACGCGAAAATCTCTGGTTTCTTGCTGGCTATACCCGTGGCAGAAATGCCCACAAAGATAGAGAAAATAACCACTGCAATGGTCGACGTTTTACGAGACCCTGTCATGTCTAAAAATGGGTTAGCAGGGATGAATTCCAACAACATGTTGGCGAAAGACATGGTTTCGACTTTGCCTAAGTTGGTTTGAAGTGCTTCCGCGCGCGCCATTTCTGCTGCACCTGCAGTGAGGCCCTCAGCAGACAGACCAAACATCACTGACCATGCGATACCGACAAGCGCTGCAATCATGGTTGTAACGACCAGAACACCAAGGGTCATGCCACTGATTTTACCCAGTGAAGATCCGCCATTGAGTTTTAATATCGCGGAAATAATCGACACCATGACCAATGGAATGATGATCATTTGAAGCAGTTTTACGTAGCCTTTACCAACAATGTCAAAGTAATCAATGCTGGTTGCAATAATATCTGAGCCTGCGCCGTAATACAGTTGTAATAAGCCACCAAATACGACCCCCAAACCTAAACCTGTAAATACGCGTTTTGTGAAAGCAACGTATTTAGATTGGAGCGTATAAAGGAAATAGATTAACGCAATGAATATCGCGAGGTTAAATATAACGCTTAGTGCCATTGTGTTTCCTTATTATTGTTAGAGGGCGCAGTGGTTAAACACTAGCCAAATGTAGGGAGGTAAGTTCCATTTCCTCAAAATACTGTTAAACCGCCAACGGCGTATTAACATTCCATCTTTATTGGTGCTACATCTCCTGAGCCAACGCGGAGCGCGGTTTGGCGGGCTATTTGCCAGAATGGCGGAGATGATAGTGCATGCTCTTATGCATCAATAACAAATTTATATGCCTAAAAGTTCTAAGTTATAAAGTGAACAATAACTGCTTTGTTTTTTCTCGGCATGCTGCTTATTAAACCAAAATTTAATTTTTTAAGTGTGGTGTTAAAACAGTGGGTGCATTTCCGGTATGCATTTTTATATTAATTAAATGTTAATTATTTTAGTTGGTTAAATTAAATTCATTTAAATATTTTAATGATGTTGATGAATATACCGATTATTTCTGTGTAAAGAGTGAGCGTCTTCTCTTATTAAAAACAAGGTATGGTTGGGATCCTGAATTCGTTGTGTACATCACTATTATTGAGCTTCTCAATGCGAGTGATGTCTCGGTGTGATTTTGCTACGAACCTTCAATGATTATGTTGGCTCCTGATACCAGATTTCATGCTGTATGTTTTGCGTCATCTTGTGTGACTTTTATCACCATATTCACTGCGAGCGTTAAAGGTTTATTGAACTAGATTGAACAGTACTCAATGTGAAAATCGCAAAATCGTACGTGGCTTTTATTCCAAAGCACTCAGTGGTCGCTGCGTCGAAAAGACGATTAAAGACATTAAAATAAGAACATGATGAAGGGGCTAGCTTTATGAACCGATTTAACAGACCTGCGCTGGCTGTGTTGATCATTGCAAGCTTGAGCGCTTGCCAGTCAACCTCAGAACCTCGCCAAGCAGTCAGTGACACTAACAAACCTGCCATGCAAGAAAATCAAAACACACTTCAAGTCTACGAAAAAGCCAAATCGGATTATTCGACATGGTTGGAAAAAGTGGCTGAAAGCAAGACGCTTGTTATCTATAGCAAAGGCACCGTGAATACACTTTTTGATGCGTGGGATGATGCCGTCGATGTTTATGATGAGTTTGCATCAAACCCAGCAAAGACAATGGAGAGCTACTCTGTCTTTTCATCAGGCACGTATGCTGACAAGTTTAATGGATACCTTGCAACAGTCTCTGTTCAATACGATAAGTTGCAGGGGTTGAAAAAGACCGCGGACTCTTTGCTAGCGGATTCTATCGCTGAAATGGCGTACCTCAATGAGATAGACGCAAAATCTGTTTACGCCACAAAATTCCGCAGTGTTGAGAGGGATTACTACAAACTCTACAGCTATGTCGAAGACAACGAGATTGATGATGCGCAAGTTAAACAGGCTGAATTTCTTCAAAAAGCCAAGCAACTGGAAGCCTTGGTTGCGATGAAACGCAACATTGCACCGCTGCAAACTGAGATCGCCACATTGCGTAAGCAAGGGTTCAAAACTGTTGCGCCGATTAGCTACACAAAAACGAGTGCCGCACTTGAACAGGCCCAAGCTGTGGTCAACCTGAACCCAAGAGACGCAAAAGCCATTGGCGTTGCCGTTGAAGACGTGCAATTTGAAATTGCGCACCTCAAGCATATCGGGCAAGAGGTGAAGAAGTTTAAAAATGTTGACGACGACAAGTTTGAACCGCTCATCTTGGAGCTCGAAAACCGGTTACATGTGATCGCACAAACGTTAGATGATCTCGATTTACGAAATACGCCAATGCAGCGCCAAGCGGATGTCCTTGCTGATAAAGTGGCTCAACTCAACGAAAAAGCCAATCTCGAATCGGCTGCTGCTGACGCAAATGCTGATCCTCAACTGGCGGCGCTTGTTGCGAGGTTAGATGCCGTCAATGCGGACTTGTCTTCAAAGCAATCAAAAAACCAAGTGCTTACTGCACAAGTGACGGCGCTTGAGATGGCTAACGAAAATAACGAAAGCTTAATTGGCGACTTGAAATCGATCATCAATACGATAAAGCCGGAAGCATTGAACCCGTTTTTAGACAAAAAAGCGGGTGGTCTTCCTGACACTAATCTGACACCGGCGTCGTCAGTTAACCCTGTGACATCAACGGCAAGTAACTAGAGTTGTCTAACTAAGCAACTAAGCAACTAAGCGGTTAAGAGGGTTAATCCTCACAAAATCATTGATACAAAAAAAGCGCCTGGATAGGCGCTTTTCGCTTTCTGAGGGTTGCGTATCTCTAAGAGGGAGCGGTTTAAGCCTGAACCGATGGTGCGAGGTAATAGTGATGATTCGCTTTCTTCGCCATTACGCCAGCTTCCATCATTTGTTCAAACAGGGCATCCACCTCATCCGCAGCCAGCATGAAATGTTTTGCTACTGCTTTCTTCGAACAGGTAATGACACCATCACGTACCGACTTCTCAACGTTTTCTGCCAAAGTCAGTGGCGGCGTTGTTTCTTCGCTTTCTTGATGACGTTGACTATACACCACGTCTTGTTCGGGCTTGTGCTCGATAAAGCCGACAGGCATAGCCATGGCGTGAGGTGTTAGCGCAATCTCGCCGAAATGTTCATAGAATCGACGGAAGCGCAGTTCTTCGCCGATCACGCCAACAAAAAATGCCGCAAACAAATCAAGCAAAATAGAGAGGAATACTACCAAACCAAGCTGTGCAATTTGCGTTGAAACGTTGAACGCATCAGCCAAACTGTTGATCAAGCCAATCGCGGAACCCTGAGCCACAGGCGGAAGGGCATCACGTTCTGCTGCCAATCGAATTTGTTGTTCACGTAATTGGTTATTTTGTTTTTGAATACGCGTAACGCCTGTCGCGATACGTTCCATCTCGATGTATTTTTCGGCCGCCAGATTATTCAGCTGAATCTGTTTTTCGATAGATTCAATCTGACGGTCATAGGCAAGGACTTTCGATTGTTCTATGGCGATAACGCTCTGTGCTTTATTGGTTGCACTGTTGATGCCGCCAACGCTACCCCCAATAGAGATTGCTGCAAGCACCAAATAGAAAATCAAAGAAGTGATCGCGCCGGTGTAGTTCTTGTGCGCGCGGCGTTCACCAAACTCATACCAAGCGTAAAACTTGCCCGCTTCAAAAATGATAGCCAGCGTGCCGAAAAGCCCTTTCATGAGTGGACTGTCGTCTATCGAAAGGAAAAGCAGCAATGAAAAAACCGTCGACGTGATTACAGCAGCACCCGTGAAGGTGTATACGCTGATCATGGCAAACGGACCTTTAGGGTATCGATACCCCAGCATGTTTTTATAGTGCATAAATGCGTCACAGATCACGTTACGAGAGCCGCGGAGCATACAGCAAGCACGTCCCTAATGCCTTACTGAACAAGGCTTTCGGGGGTTGATTGCTCGTTTTCACGTCGAGTCGTCTGATTTTTCAACACATGAGATGGTTATAAATGCAGATTGCTATGAAACGCATGGGCGCTGCCAGGCTTGAATCACAGTCTTTTGTGCTGCTAATACGCCTTGTCTTTATCCATCGCCCAGAGGTGCGCAGCTACCAAAGCACGCCAAGGGGCGAACTCGGTTAACCATTTTTGCGCTTCTTTTTCTGTCGGCTTCTCGTCGCTATCAAGTAAGCGCTGTATGTTTCGTCTAACGGCCACATCGCCATGAAGTGAACCGTCTAAATAGCCAAAACCTCGTAACAAGACATAGCTGACTGTCCAGGGCCCGATACCTTTTATGGCGAGTAATGCTTTCCCAATGTCGGTTGGGTCTCTATCTGGTGATAAGTCTAATTCGTTAGCAACGATGGCCTTAGCAATCCGTTGAAGTGTCGTGGCTTTGCTGTTTGAGTATCCACAGGCTCTATAGGTGTCGATATCCGTGTTTGCCAGAATATGTTCATCCGGCAAACACCAAATGCCGCTGCTATGCGGTTTTCCTGTCGCCTCAATCAACCGTCTACGAATGGAAATCGCAGCATCCACGCTGATCAATTGCCCGGTAATCGCCCAGGATATTGCTTCAAACGGTGTGGTGGTTTGGGGGATACGTAAACCATGTTGATGTGAAAGAAGACGCGAGATATCAGGGTGGTTCTGGTATTTGCTTTCGAAGCCTGCAATGTCTTGCTGAAGTCCAAGCATACGGCCTGCCAGTAGAGTCATTTCACTGTCACTCAATGCATTTTCATCAGCGTCAGCATTGATTGTCATGGTTGCGATCTCTGAACCTAGCGAGAGTGAAAGACGACAGGGAATCGCATTCATCAACACACCTTTGTGTATTTCCATGCCATCTACTCTTTCCGAAAGCTCGGTCTTATCGCGTTGATGAAAACCAATGAAATCTTGGTAGCGAAAATCAGAAGGTAAGGGCAGGGAAACGCTTTGTGTTGAGGGCATGTTGGGTATCCGTGATTAGGTTAGCCCTATCACCCTAAAGGGGTTGGTGGTTGAATACGAGCAAAATGGCTTTAATGCACTATAACTAAATATAAATTATTCTATTAATATAAGTGGCATCACATGAAAAATGAACACGCATGTTTAAATGAAATATAACCTTGCAACTGTTGATATTTAGATTGTCTATAGGTAAGGCCACAGTAACTTATTGAAAAATAATACTGGTTTTTTTGATGTCTCGTATTTTAATTAAATATATAAGTGTTTAATTCCTTATTTAATGTATGGTTTAATATTTTTTGTTATATTGCTTTGCATCGCATTAAATTGGTTCTGTTGTGTATTAAAGAAACATTATCTTTTAAATTTGGCTTCTCATCGTTGTTCTTCTCTATCTTTACTTGTGGATTTAGAGTAATGCTCTGATTTAAATGCCTTTTGGAGATGTGATATATTATGCTAAAAAGATATTTAATTATTCCTTCAGTACTATTTTCATTATCTCTTATCGGATGTGGTGGTTCTAGTGATACTTCTTCAACGGAGCCTGTTGTTTCAGAGTATCTTGCTCAAGGATTTGACCCTTCTCAGGTTACATCTTGGTTTGATGTAGAAGTATCTATTGCTGAAAAAACTAAGGATAGTATTGGTTTTTCACGTTTAACCATTGAGTTTGATATCAACAACAATAGTACCTTCGATGAAGGTGATATTCGGCTTATTGCTGGCAATAATCTTGATGGCTTATCTGTAGACTATCAGAGTAACTGGTTTGATGGGGCTGATTTTTACGTTGAGTACATCGAAGCAGGCACAGTATATAGAATGACAGAACTGCGAGGTATAGTCATTGGTGGTGGCACCACTATTATTCGTGTGGGAAAAATTGGTGGCGTTTGGCTTTATACTAAAGATGTTGATTCAACACTTACTGAAAGTATTATTGGTCTGCGAGTCAATAAAGGGGTTGTTTTAGATGATTGGAGCAGCGCGTATAGTTCGCAAATGCAAAACATATTGACGCAAATACAAAATATTTCTTCTTCTACACCAGTCAATGTCGAATTGAAAGATGGAAATGATCCGTTAAGTGTTGATTATGCCCCTTCTCAAGGCGTGTTTAGCCAACAGAGTAATGGTGTAGTATTAGATTCCGCGTCAGATTACTTTGGCACCGAAAGTTGGGTCGATATCTTATCTGTTTCTTTCAAACACGAAGAAAATTAATACCTGAACATTTGTAATGTATCGTTTTGATTAACAATGAGGGCTTTTGCCCTCATTGTCGTTAAGTACTATTGTCCCAACGCCAAATACCGTCTTTCTGGCCTACCTACGCTGCCGTAATTCACCTGCGCTTCCAGTTCTTGCGCGCTCACCATGTATTCCAGATAGCGTCGTGCGGTGGTGCGGCTTGCGCCGATCAATGTACCCACTTCTTCTGCGTTTAATGATTCATCAGCATCGCTGAATACGGCGCGAATTTTATCGAGGGTGATGACATCGATGCCTTTTGGCAGCCGTGGATGTGATGACGTCGTCTGTGGCTCTTGTTGATGTGCTGACGTGTTTGTTGCGCGTTGTGGCAGCAGGGTGTCGACATCGGTTTGCGCGAGGGATTCCATCGCTTTTAGTTTGTCTAAATGCGCTGAATATTGGGCTAGCACTTCTTGAAGGCGTTCAAATACCAAGGGTTTGAGAATGTAGTAAAACACGCCACTGCGAAGGGCTTCCCTGAGCGTATCGACTTCTTTGGCCGCAGTAATCAATATGACATCTGTGGCGCAATTGTTGGCACGCAGTTTTCTTAGTAGATCGAGCCCAGTACCTTTTGGGAAATGGTTATCGAGCAGAATTAACTCCGGTTTAAAAACATCCACGAGATCTTCTGCATCTTCAAGCGTATGGGCGATACCAACCAGTTCAAACCCGTCAATACGTTCTAAAAAGCGTTTTTGAATTTCTGCAATTTGATGGTCATCTTCAGCAATGACGACGCGAATGTTTTGGCTCATAAATACGGCTTCTTCCTTGGTTTCGATAGGCAGCATTACAACGTAATCAATCATATGCCTTTCTGTTTGTCTCTTTATCCCTGTCTATTTTTATCGCTGTCTGTCTTTAATGCTATCTGTCTTTAGGGATATAGACGGTAAAGCGACTTCCTGCTTTGTCTCCAGGTTCTAACATAATGGTGCCACCCAGCTTTTGAAGCAATTTAGTGACTAAGTGAAGGCCGAATCCATGACCTTCACCTTGTTTCGATGTAACACCTTTGCGGAATATGTTTTCGTGCTGTTCTTCGGGAACACCTGCGCCTTGATCTTCAATTTCGAAAATAAGGTCATTGCCTAAATCCGTCATTGAGAGCTTTACTTCGAATTTTTGGTTCTTCAAGGTTGCTTCGAGGGCGTTATCAATCAAGTTGCCAAGAATACTCACCAACTCTTCGCGAGGAATACGATCTGGGATCGCTTTCATACTGCTCTCAGGGTCAATATCGAGGTGCAACCCTAGTTCTTTGGCACGGTTGTATTTTCCTAATAAACAGCCTGCAAGAATCGGGTCGGGTACCGCTTCCACCAGCAGTTGAATCAAGGCTTGGTGGCTCAATGTTTCTTGCCCTATAAGCGCGAGGGCTTCTTCGGTTGCACCGATTTGAATAAGACCCGCGATGGTATGCAGCTTGTTAGAATACTCGTGAGATTGGCTACGCAATGTGTCCGCGTATTTCTGGATTTGAGTTAAACGGCGGCTAACCAAATCAAGTTCGTCTTTTCGTCTGAAGCTCGATACAACCCCCGTGATTTCATTATCTTGATGCATCGGGAGACGGTTAACGATCAAATTCCTATCTTGTAACCATATTTCTTTATCAAACTGGGGTTTTCCAGAAAGCATCACGTTCATTAAACGGCTATCGGGCAAGATTTCTTCAATGGGTTTTCCGGTGAGTTGGGTATTTGCATCTAGGCCCAACGTTTCAATAGCGGCGCGATTAAAGGTCGTGATATTGCCTTGGTTGTTTACCGCAATGATCCCTTCACGAATGGATTCCAGTGTGGCATTTCGTTCTTGGAATAGTTGCCCGATCTGTTCAGGCTCTAAGCCAAAAATGGCTTTTTTAAAGTGAGAGGCAAACCAGAGCCCGGTGAGCACACTCAACCCAAAACTTAATGCGATAACCAAATACAGCGTGTTTCGATATCGATCGATAATCTCTTCGACTGTGTCGAGCATGAAGCCCACGGAAATGATCCCAACAACGTTTTCATTGTTGGAATCGAAAATTGGGGCCTTGCCTCGGACGGACGCCCCTAAGCTTCCTGTCGCTTTTTGAATATACGGCTTGCCATAGAGAAGGGCGGGCTCGTTGTAGTCGCCATCATCGTCGTACATGGGTTTCCCAACGCGCTTCCAAGAGGGGTGAGCGAGACGAATACCGTTTCTGTCTCCGATCACAACGAAACGTGCGTCATTGATATTGGCCAGTTCAATCGTCAACGGTTGAAGCAATTCGCTGTCGCGGTTTTCGACGGCTTCAATCACTTCAGGAATGGAGGCGATGGTCTTGGCAACATGAAGTGCGCGCTGTCCAATCTGTTCATCAAGGGAGTGACTGAGGTATGCCAAGGCAAAAAAACCGATCAATCCGGTTTGTAGTAACGCCATCATGCCGAGGATCAGCACCATGCGGGTTTTCAATTTAAACGAGCGAAGCGAAAGCAACATATGCTGATACATCCTTATATGTGTGGCTGACTGTACGCGTTATTTCGTGATGCGCGTCGTCAGGTTCCCATTTTTCAGCACTGGGTCACGTCTATGAACAAAATGAACTTAACGTTTTTTAAACACTAAAAAAACATTAAATACAGAAGCTTTCCAACACAAGTATGGAGAAATAGTTTGAAGGGGTAGGTCAACAAAATAAATTCGTCCTAAGGACAGAACGACACGAGGATATACACCTATGATTTCGAATCTATTCACCAAAAAACGTTCATTCGTTGCCGCAATTGCGCTTACCTCTGCGTTGACTGCAGGGTTAGCATCGGCTGCTGTAGAAGAAGTACACTTTCTCATCCCTGGTGGTGCAGGTGGTGGCTGGGATGGCACTGCTCGCGGTACCGGTGAAGCTTTATCAAAATCTGGCTTAGTGGAAACGGTCTCTTACGAAAACATGTCTGGCGGCGGCGGCGGTAAAGCGATCGCGCATTTAATTGAAGTTGCTGAGCAGTCAGAAAACACCTTGATGGTGAACTCTACACCTATTGTCATTCGCTCTCTTTCTAAAGTGTTCCCCCAATCTTTTCGCGATTTAACACCTATTGCTGCCACGATCGGTGACTATGCGGCGTTCGTTGTGCCGAAAGATTCTAAATACACCAGCTTTAAAGAAATCGTTGCAGACTACAAAGAGAATCCACGATCAATTGCTGTTGCTGGGGGCTCTTCTCGCGGCGGCATGGACCACCTCGTTGCGGCGATGGCATTTAAAGCCGCAGGCGGTGATCCAAAACGTGTGAAATACGTGGCGTACGATGCGGGCGGTAAAGCCATGGCAGGGATGCTTTCGGGCGAAACCCAAGTGCTTTCGACTGGCTTCAGTGAAGCCCTTGCGCTAAAAAACGCTGGCGAAGTACGCATTCTAGCTGTAACCAGCGATGAGCGTTCTGCTGCGGCACCGGATGTGCCAACCCTGAAAGAGCAGGGTTATGACGCGAGTTTCGTTAACTGGCGTGGCTTCTTCGGTGCGCCTGGCCTTTCTGATGCACAAGCAGATGAATACGCACAAACGCTTGAGAAAATGTACGCAACCGATGAGTGGGTAGAAGTGCGTGACCGTAACGGTTGGACTGAAATCTTCAAACCACGTGCAGAGTTCGTCACCTTCCTTGAAGGACAAGAACAAGAAGTGGGTAGTTTGATGAAGGAACTTGGCTTCCTACGTTAATCATGAAAAACACGCCGAGCTGCTAATAAGCACTCGGCGTTCTTATTTTTGACGGGCTTGCTCGTTTGTTGTTGTATCAAGGAGTGTCAGATGGTTGTCACTAAAGACCATATCGGTGGTCTCGTCTTTCTCTGTCTTTCAGTGGCCTATGGTTTTTACGCGCGTGAAATCCCTATGTTTCCCGGCGATGAGTATGAACCGTTTAACGCCCAAACGTTGCCCATCTTCCTATCTTGGTTGGGCGGAATTCTAGGTTTTCTTATGTTGGTAACGGCGCGTCGCGACGTTGCAAGCAAACTCTCTGTGGCCGGGCTTGATTTTCTGCTGGTCGCGAAACTTCTCGTTCTGATCATGATTTTTGCTTTCGCCCTTGAGTGGGTGGGCTTTATGTTGTCGACGATTCTGTTTTTGGTGGGCGGATATTGGATCCTTGGTGAACGCCGTCCAAAAATGCTGTTCATTGCATCCGTGCCTTTTGCTGTCGGCATCTGGTTTATTCTTGCGAAGCTGTTGGATATCTATCTCGCACCAGGTCGCTTCTTTACACAAGTTTTAGGAGGGTAAGACGATGTGGGAAGGAATCTCAACCGGCTTAGGCACTGCCTTAATGCCGTTCAACCTCATGATGGTCGTCGTCGGCTGTTTCGCTGGCACCTTCATTGGCATGCTGCCGGGCCTTGGCCCTATTTCTGCGGTTGCGTTAATGATCCCGATTACCTACGGCCTTGATCCTGCGTCTGGCATCATCTTGATGGCGGGTGTGTATTACGGTGCGGTATTTGGTGGTTCAACGTCTTCTATCCTGATCAACGCGCCGGGTTGTGCAAGTACGGTTGTTACCGCATTTGATGGCTACCCAATGGCGCAGCAACGCCAAGCAGGTAAAGCCCTTGCGCTGGCAGCGTACTCGTCGTTCACTGGCGGCACGATTGGCGCAATCATTTTGCTTTTCGCGGCGCCTGCACTGGCATCGGTGTCACTCAGTTTCCAGTCTTCTGATTACTTCGCACTGATGATCCTCGGTTTGACTGCAGTGTCAGCGTTTGCGGGTAAAGGCCAAGTGCTGAAAGCCATGGCAATGACCGTATTTGGTTTGATGATCGCCACCGTAGGGACAGACGCAATTACCGGTGCGCCACGCTTCACCTTTAACAATATCGATTTGGTGGATGGCATCAGTTTCTTATTGCTCGCGATGGCGACGTTTGCATTGGCAGAAGTTGTCACCACAGTGATGAAAGGGCAGCACAAAGAGAAAGAAGCGGACATGGACATGGCGGCGCTCGGCAGCATGAAACTGTCAAAAGAGGAAGTGAAAGAAGTGGCTCCGACCGTGGCGCGCTCTTCCATTTTCGGCTTTATCGTCGGTGTTTTGCCGGGGGCAGGTGCGACGATTGCGTCTTTCCTTGCTTATGGGCTTGAACGTAACCTTGCACCAAAACGTTTGAAAGAGAAATTCGGTAAAGGCGCACTGCGCGGATTGGCAGCGCCAGAGTCTGCGAATAATGCGGCGTCTACAGGCTCATTTGTACCCTTGCTGACATTGGGTATTCCTGGGTCGGGGACAACGGCGATCATGCTGGGTGCGTTGATTGCCTATGGTATTCAGCCCGGCCCGCGTTTGTTTATTGATAATCCTGATGTGTTTTGGTCGGTCATCATCTCTATGTACTTCGGTAACTTAGTGTTGTTGATCCTGAACCTTCCACTGATTCCGTACATTTCGCGTTTGTTGGCCATTCCGCGCCCCATCTTGATTCCGTTGATTTTGTTTTTCTCCATCACCGGTGTGTACTTGGTGAGTTTCAACACTTTCGATATCAATATGATGGTGTTAATTACCGTGGTGGCGATATTCCTTAAACTGCTCGATTTCCCGATGGCACCGATGTTACTCGGCTTCATTTTGGGCGGGATTATGGAAAACAACCTGAGTCGCGCACTGATCATCTCTGACGGCAGCTTGAGCTTCCTGTGGGATCGTCCGTTAACGCTGACCATCATGTGTATTTCGATATTTGTGTTGTTCTTGCCACTGATTCGACGTGTGCTCGACAAAATGGGGGTCGGCATCAAACTGCAGCCGAATAAAGCACAAGTCGATCGTAATGACGGCTAGGGGGGCGCATGCACGATGCATTGTCATCCTTTAGGGTGTTGGATTTAACCAACGTACTGGCAGGCCCATTCGCCTGCCATCAGTTGGCGCACTTGGGTGCAGAAGTGATAAAAGTGGAGGTCCCCCATAGTGGGGACCTTGCGCGTCAATTGGGTGCCGATGCGGATTTAAACCGCGAGAAAATGGGCATTTCCTTTCTGGCGCAAAACTCGGGTAAACGCTCCATTACCGTCAACCTCAAACACCCTGACGGCAAAGCCGTGCTCAAAAAGCTGGTTGAATCTGCTGATGTGTTAGTGGAGAACTTCCGGCCGGGTGTCATGGCGCGCTTGGGGCTCGACTATGACGTGTTGAAAGCGGTAAATCCCAAGCTGATTTACTGCGCCATTTCTGGTTACGGTGCTGATGGCCCCATGAACAATCTGCCTGCCTATGATCAAATTATTCAGGGCATGTCGGGCGTGATGTCGATAACCGGCGCGCCTGATAATGCGCCGTACCGTGTTGGTTATCCCATTGCAGACACCATTGGTGGCCTGACTGCCGCATTTGCGATTTCTTCTGCGCTCGCGGGACGTGCTCACACGGGCAAGGGCTGCTTCATTGATGTGTCCATGTTGGAATCAACACTCGCCACCATGGGGTGGGCGGTATCGAATTTCCTTGTCGCAGGTCGTGAACCGCAACCCATGGGCAATGACAATGTGACGGCCAGTCCCTCTGGTGCGTTCAATACCGGTGATGGCCTGATCAATATCGCCGCCAACAAGCAGGAGCAGTTTGACGCCATTTGTGATTTGTTAGGGCGGGCTGAACTGAAAACTGACCCTCGCTTTAGCGAACGACAAGCCAGACTGAAACATCGCGATGTGCTGACAGAGATTCTTGAAGATGCGTTTTCCTGTGATTCAGCTGAAGTGTGGGAGCAAAAATTGAATGCCATTGGCGTGCCTGCGGGGCGTGTGCTGTCGGTGCCTCAGGCATTGAGTTTAGACCAAGTAAAACAACGCGACTTTGAAGGCACATTCGATGATGTCGAAGGCGTAGGAAGAGATGTTCATATCGTCAGAACCGGTTTTCTTGTGGATGGACAACGCCCTAAAGTGGCATCGCCGCCACCCCAATTAGGTGAACACAGCGCTGATATTCTCTCTGAGCTCGGGTTTAGCGATGACGACATTAAAACGTTTCGAGCAGAGGGCGCAGTATGAGTATTCGACGGCCGACTAACGGCCCAGAAAAAGCGGTTGCCGATTGGTGGCGCACAGACATTATCGATATGACGCCGGGGGAGATTGGCTATTACGGGTATCCGATAGAAGATCTCATTGGCAACGTCAGCTTTACCCAAATGATTTGGTTGATGACGCAAGGTTCTCTGCCTTCGCCAGAAAAAGCGAAATTGCTCGATGCCGCGTTAATGTCTGCCGTTGATCATGGCCCACAAGCGCCAAGTATTGCGATTGCGCGCATGGCAGCAACCTGTGGCGTTGGTTTGAACAATGCCATGGCGTCTGCGGTGAATGTGTTGGGCGATGTGCATGGTGGCGCGGGCGAACAGGCAATGGCCTTGTATCAAATGATTGATGACATTGTGCAAAACGACGGTGTGGATGTTGTCGTTGCTACGCAAAAAGGGCTTGAGAAACAGCGCGAGCTGTTCGGTAAGTTCATTCCCGGTTTTGGCCACCGTTTCCATCCTGTCGATCCAAGAGCACCGCGTTTAATGGCGGTGGTAGAAGGCGCGAAAACGGATGGTGAGGTAGAAGGGCGTTTTTTGGCGATAGCTCAACAAGTCGAATTGCAACTTGAGCAGGAGAAAGGGCAGAAAATCCCCATGAACATCGACGGCGCTACCGCCGTCATATACGCCGAACTGGGTGTAGCACCTGAACTTGCGAGAGGGCTGTTTTGTTTGTCTCGCTCCGTCGGCATACTGGCTCACGCATGGGAGCAGACGCAACAGGGCGGTAGAAACAAAGGCCCAATCCCTCGAGACTTACTGTGGACGTATGACGGTCCTGCGAAGCGCTCGGTGCCTGATTCAGATTAGTCCCCGCTTAGTGCCATTTTTATGTGCATAGGTATAAACGTCATCTCTCCGATGGCGTTTTTCATTTGAGATGTATTGTGCTCATTCAGAGAGAGGTGATTCACTTGCATGATAATGAACGGTGTTTTATTGTTATGGTCATTGTGACGCTGAGTCGTGTTATCTCTGTCTATATTCGGTGCGTTGATTGTTTTCAGATGGGGGAAGGTTGTGAAACTCTGCCTTTTAAACACTGAACGAGATGCAGCATTCAACGAGATTGACTAATGTGTAGGGAAATGCATCAGTATTCGGCGCACCTGACAAGAGGCTAGTTGGGTGTCACCAGAGAGAAGGAGCATTAAGATGCAAATGAAACCGATTTTACTGTCTTTGTTATTTTGTTTGCCTGTGTTTGGCCTGTCTGGGGCAGCACATGCAGAGCAAACCAGCTGGGATAAAGCCAAAGAGTCAGCCACAGAAGCGTGGGAATCTGCGAAAGAAGCGGGTGATAGCGCATGGGATGCGACCAAAGAGAAAAGTAGTGAGTTGTTAGAAGGCGCACAAGAAGGCGGTGACAGCTTATGGGAAAGCACCAAAGAAAAGAGTGCAGACATTTGGGATAAGACCAAAGAAAAAAGTGGCGAGCTAGCCGAAGAAGCGAAAAAGAAAGCTGATGAAGTGCTAACGCCAGAAGAGACCGAACCTGCGCCCGTGAAGCCTTTGGAAGCTGAGCCTGAGAGTGTGTTTAATCAAGAAGCGTAGCGGTGTCTGGTCGTCCATGTGAATGGCTGAATATTGTCCCCTAATACGCCATCGTTAACCGTCTTTCTGATTTTCATTGAGGCGCAGCAGTACCGACATTACTGCTGCGTCTATCCAGTTGAGAACCTTCGTGAACACGCATTTCTCGGTGATTTGGACACAACAACGGTAAAAATAGTAATTATCCCTGCAAATCTTTTGCCATGCGTACTGTTACCCCTGGTAAGTTTTAGTGCTAATGCTTGCCTCTGAAAATACTCTCCTATCAGTTTCCTGTCAGATATACTCGCAATAACGCCATATCCTCACATTAATCATTACTATTAACTATATTATTAAAAACAACAGGTTGTTTTTATTTCGCCTTAATAGTTCGCATTCACCTATTTGATAATCCAATGCTTGGTATTCATCCTTTCGATTGAACAGTGAATGCTGTCAAACATAACCTTTTGGTAGCTCAGCGATAGACTGAGGCAAAGGCTAGGAAAACTATACTCACTGGACTAAAAGCAAAGGAGATTGCTAGTGGTAAGCATTGTGAGAGACCTGAGCTCCAAAAGTAAAACAGAGAAAATAATGTATTACCTCGGCCTACCATTGGCCATGGTTGTACTCATGATTTTCTATTCCATACCAACACCTGACGGCATTACGTTCGAAGGTAAAATGTCCCTGGGTATTTTTAGCTTTGCGCTAATCCTTTGGGTATCAGAATCACTGCCCAACTATGCGACCTCAATGATTTCAATCGCCTTACTATCCATTCTTGGTGGGTGGGCCGAGAAGAATGCGTTAGGGACCATGGGCTACGGCGTGATTTGGCTAATGATCTCAGCCTTCATCATTACATCGGGCATGGAAAAGAGCGGATTGGCTAAACGTATTGCGCTAGCGATCATCACTCGCTTTGGTAAAACATGGAAGTCGATGTTGATGTCGTTGATGGCTGCAAACTTTACCATCGCTTTTATTGTGCCATCCACAACGGCGCGTGCCGCCATGTTGCTACCAATCGTTCTTCTTATTGCCAAAGCATTCAGCGTTGAAAAGGGAAATAAAAACCTTGGCAAGTTGCTGGCCATTCAAGGCCTGCAAGCCAACAATATTTCCACGTCAGCCATTGTGACAGCCACAGCACCTCAGATTCTTGCCATTGGTTTGATGAAAGAGCTAACCGGCTCGTCAGTGTCGTGGGGGGAATGGTTCATTGCGTCAGCACCTATCGCCATCCTTACACTGATTGCATCATTCTTTATCGGTATTACGCTATTTAAACCGTCAGGTTCGGCGAAATCAGGCGGCGAAGAGATACAAGAAATCAATCGACAATATCAGGAGCTGGGTTCTGTATCGTCAAATGAAAAGAAAGCCGCGTCCATCTTCATTCTCACCATCTGTTTATGGGCCACTGATAAATGGCACATGGACCTGTTTGGTTTTCAGATTAGCTTAGTGATGGTTGCGGTTATTTCTGCAGCGATATTCTTTATGCCTTATGTCGGCATTCTTTCTTGGAAAGAGGCCAAAATACCCTGGAACTTGATGGTGTTTGCCGCCGGCGCTTACGCCGTTGGTGTGTCATTGAGCGAAACCGGTGTTGCGTCATGGGCGTTGGGCAGTATCTTTGACCACCTTGGTGTGAAAGACATGAACTTCACCACTCTCTATGGTGTGGTTATCGCGATATCCAGCTTCAGTCATTTTGTCTTCACCAGTAAAACGGTTCGGACCATTATCCTTATTCCCACCCTTATCGGTCTTGCAGAAAGTGCAGGGGTTCCGCCTCTGATGTTGGCGCTACCTGCCGCATTCACGATTGCAGATACCATCACGCTTCCTCCACACAGTAAAGCAAACTTGGTGTATTACAGCACAGGCTATTTCTCGGTAAATAACCAGTTGTTATATGGCGTTTTAACCTTGATGGCGAAGTGGTGCTTCATGTTTGGCGCGTCGTTCACATGGTTCGCATATCTCGGCATTACACCTTAAGGAGGCTACATGATGTTTAAGCCGTTATTTTCATCACGCGCAGTGCTTACACTGTTATTTCCACTCGCTATCGTGTTGTCGCCAACCCTTGCTGCTAAAGAATTTGGAGACATTCAGCAATACCACGAGAACATCCAACCGTCAGGTTCGGAAGGCATTATTAATACCTCCGTCACTGCGACCACCAATGCCGAGGGTGTTGTTTACTTGCCTGCTTATGAAAAGGGCGAGTTAGCAAACTACGAAGTATTGTCGGGAACATTGATTGGCATGCCTGAGCGCATCGATATTCATGGCCGTGAGGCTTATCGATACCGTTTTGCGTCAAGTGATAGCTTGGTGACGTTGCAGCAAACGTTTCAAGTGAAAAAACTCTACAAAGAAAAGAAAGCGAAGCTCAAGTACAGCCATCCTGCTGGCGTTACGCGTGTTTCATACACCTTTACCAATACATCACCCTCAACGATTGATGATTTTTCGACCCAGCTTTCTGTGCCAAAAGGCACCGAGCTTTATGGTGTTGTAACACCGGAATGGTCGAAGAAAAAGAAAACATTCACCATCAGTAAACTGGATGATTGGAAAGTGGTAACGGTGAATCGAAGCGCGCTGACTGCTGGACAGGACGTTGAAACAAAAGTGCGCTTATACCGTCCAGCACCAAATATCAAATGGGTGCTTTGGACGTTCGTCATCCTAATTTCCGGCGCGTTGCTGTGGAAACGAAGAGATGTACTTGTCGACGAAAAAGAAGCCGTTGAATCAGCGCCTATTGAGGAGCAAAAATGAGTAAACAAGCCCTATTAATTATTGCTGACGGTATGGGGGATAACCCGATACCTGACCTAAACGGTCTTACCCCGCTCGAGTATGCGTTAACACCAAACTTAACTGCGTTGGCGAAACAGGGGTTATTCGGGAACGTGCACCCAGTACAACCGGGCGTTCCTGTGGGTACGGATGTAGGCCATTTAGCGATTTTTGGTTACGACCCATATGATGTTTACACAGGGCGTGGTCCTATTGAAGCATACGGTGCAGGCATCGAGTTGTTACCCACTGACATTGCTTTTCGCGGTAACTTTGCAACGGTTGATGATGAATTCACCGTGCTTGACCGTCGAGCTGGGCGCATCAACGTGGGCACACATGAACTTGCAGAGGCGCTGGATGGGATTGTGCTTTCTAATGGGACTAAGGTGATTGTTCGTCCGCTGAGTGCCCACCGTGTTGCTGTCGTTTTGCGCGGTGAGAACCTCTCTGAACATGTGAGAACGACAGATCCTGGTACAGCGAAAGAAGGTGAGACCGTCCAAAAGAGTATTGCATTGAATGAAGAAAGTGATGCGATACACACAGCCGACGCCATTAATGAACTGACAGAGAAAATGTTTTCTGTCCTGAGTTTGCATCCAGTCAATGCCGAACGTTCGTTACAAGGTATGCCGCCTGCAAATATGATTTTGCTCCGTGGTATTGGGCGAGAAATACAGGCACCAAAGATCACAACAACGCTGGGTATTCGTGGTGCGTGTATCGCGGGTGATCGTACTGTGCTCGGAATTGCCAGAATGGCGGGCTTTGACGTGTATCACCGCGACAGTTTTACCGCAGGCCATGATACGGACTTTATCGCTAAAGCAGACCTTGCGATTGAACAATTGAAGAGCGGTTATGATTGGGTCGTGCTGCACATCAAATCACCTGATTTGGCGGGGCATGATTGCCAACCCATGATTAAAGTATCATCTGCGATTAAGCTTGATATGATGCTAGGGCATATACTCAGACACATTGATTTGAATGAATGTTTTGTTGGCTATACCAGCGATCATTCCACCCCTTGCATGAGACGGGATCATTCTGGTGATCCTGTGCCGACATTTTTTGCAGGCGGGAATGTGAGAAGCCTGCCGCTTGAAAACTTCGGTGAAAAGTACGTGACACATGGCAGTTTGAATAACCTCACGGCGCGGGATTTTTTCCGCATACAAATGGATCACTTAGGGGTCGTTGCTAAGCTCGGTGCTTAGCTTCGTGCTTAGGTCATAAAGCACTATCTAAGCAAGGTTATCTCTTATACTCAAAACAGAAGTGACATCATGATTGATGTGTCACTTCTGTTTTTTTACAAGGAATGAAATGAGAATAGAGAACTTTGAGGCTTTCGTGAAAATCGCCCATCTGCGCAGTTTTACACAAGCCGCTGAAGAGTGCTTTTGTACTCAGGCGACGATCTCTCAACGCATTAAAAATTTAGAGAACTATTATAAAACGCAATTGCTCGATCGTGTTGGGAGAGATGTGAAACTTACGGTGGCTGGACAGCGGGTGTTACCTCACTGTGAGGCCGTGATAAAAGCGATTCGTGATTCGAAGAACGAGTTAGTCATTTTAAATAAACTATCCACAGGCGAACTCAACGTCTGTAGTTCCAATACACCAGGCACTTATATCCTTCCTCAAGCTCTGTCTGATTTTCACCTCCTGTACCCTAGCGTGAATATAGAGTCTCAAATTAAATATGCCAAAGATGTCATCAGTGAAGTGTCTTATGGGCGTGAGTGTGAGTTGGGCTTTGTTTCACAACCGGCAGAAACGGGGTTGGATGATAAAAAGCTACACTTTGAGCCCTTGCTGCGCGATAGGTTAACGGTGATTGTTTCGCCGCAACATCCGATGGTGTTGACCAAGTGGGAAGGGAAAACATCGATACCATTAAGTGAGTTGCATGGGCTGTCGCTACTGACATCCAACCGCAAGAGTACGACCGTCAAAAACGTCGAGAGAACAAGTGGCACGAAAGTAAACTTTAAACAGGTCGTTGCTCTTGGCAGTATGGAGGCGGTAAAGAAAGCCGTTGAGTTAAATACGGGGGTGGCAATCGCCTCTCATTTTTTGATTCAAGACGAGGTGAAAAAAGGACGCTTGTTGTCGTTCTCAATTGACGATGTTTTCATCAACCGTTACATCATGCTGGTGCATAGAAAGAATGTCAGCTTATCCCCCGTTGCCCGTGCATTTATAAAAAAACTGAAAGAGGATTTGATCGCGAATTACCCCAAACTGTACTGTGGCTTTAGTGGGCAAACGGGATCAAACAGCAATATCTGACGCCATGATCGTATTGGTATTGGTTTAGGTTTAGGTTTAGGTTTTGGTATCGGTATTGGGTTCATTCCTCTCCCTTTTTTTACCTACGCGTTTATGATGCATGTGAAGGTGCCGGCATCTTCAGGTCATCGGGTATAGCATTGTTGAGCAAAGGGAGAAAGGCATGCGCATTGCGCTGATATCAGACATTCACAGTAATATTTACGCACTGGATGCCGTGCTTGATGACATTCGCCATCAAGGTGTCGATGTGGTGGTGAACTTGGGTGACATCCTCTACGGGCCCATTGCGCCGCGCGCGACTTACGAACGCTTGATGGAAGAAGATTTCCTTACCATTCGCGGCAATCAAGACCGACAAATTTACGAAGCGACGCAGACCGACATCGATTCAAATCCCACCATGGCATTTATACTCGAGGATCTGGGTGAAGCGCCGTTGACCTGGATGCGAAGCCTACCTGCCACTTATGCGCTTAACGATGATGTGTTTTTTTGTCATGGGACTCCCCAAGATGATTTGATTTATCTGCTTGAAGACCTTAAAGAAGGTGAGCCTACTCTGCGTGACGAATCTGACATTCTTCGCCTGTTAGCGGGCAACACCCATTCACTTATTTGTTGTGGTCACACGCATTTACCTCGGTTGGTCAAAACCTCAACGCAGCAATACATCGTTAATCCGGGTAGTGTAGGTTTGCCAGCATACGCAGATGATGAGCCCGTATGTCACAAAATGCAGACATTCAGCCATCATGCCTCATACGCCATTGTGGACGGAGAAGGCGCTGATTGGCATGTCTCCCACAAACGTATTGATTACGACGTTCATCGCGCAGTGAAAGCGGCGAAAGAAAGAGATCGTTTGGATTGGGTGTCATTTTTGTCAACGGGGCGTGCATAATCATGCTGGCGTGTACTCGACAAGCTGAGGGATCGCATGGCAACAAAATATCAGTTCTTTACTCTTCCGAATTCGGACAGGAAAAAATACACCTACCTTGATATGGCATCAGACACATTCCTTGTCGAAAAAGCAGGGTTGTTAGAACAAGGGTTTGAGATTGAAGATGACGTCATCCTTGCTGAATCATCAGAAGAAGCGGTTGAGAAATACAAGTCGAACTTCATCTATGTTATGGAAGACTATAATGCCTCAACAAACGTGTTCTATACCCTCTACATGATGTTCAAGTCATTGTTTACGTCCAAGAAAAATGTGTAACGAAACGATGTAAAAAAAGCGCCGAGTGAGGCGCTTTTTTGTGGGTGTGATACAGGCTCAATGCTCTGCTATCTGCTGCTAGAGCTCGTTTTTAGGCAAGGGAGGAATGTCCGAAGATGCCATGTGTAAATGCACATCTTGTTGAGGGAAAGGTATCGATATGCCTTCTTTATCAAAGCGGATTTTTACTTCCCTCGTCACATCCCAGTACACATCCCAATAGTCGTCGGTTTTGACCCAAGGGCGGACGATGAAATCAAGCGAAGAACTGTTCAACACATGCAGCTTGATCACCGGCTCGGGTGCACGAAGCACCGATGGGTGATTCATCACGATGTCCGTGAGCACCTTTTCCACCTTCTCTACGTCATCGCTATAGCTGCACCCAAATACCATATCAACACGTCTTACGCGCTCATGCGTGACGTTTTTGATCACGTCGCCCCATATCTTGCTGTTTGGCACAATGATGATTTGGTTATCGAAGGTTTTGATCGTGGTATTCACCAAACTCATGTGGCTAACCTTGCCTTCAACACCGCCCGCAGACACGAAATCTCCCACATCGAAAGGGCGGTAAATCAGCAGCATCATGCCCGCAGCAAAGTTAGACAATGTATCTTGTAGGGCGAAACCAATAATGACACCCGCGATACCAAAACCGGTCAGGATCGGCGTGAGGTTCAAGCCAATCTGAGACAGCGCAATCAGGATACCGATGAACCATACTGCTTTGCCGGACATCGAAATAAAGAACTCTTGCATTAGCATGGACAGCTTGAAGTTCTTCGTGGCGACGGCATGTTTCACCACGCGGCGGGTGATGTTGGCAATTTGTCGCGCGACCAGCAAGATGACCAAGAACACAAACAGTTGGAAGATATGTTGCGGTGCGTTTTCAATGAACCAGTTGCCGAACTTGCTCGACCAGGTTTTGACAATCGCAAAGATGACGTCAGTGCTCAGCAAGTCCTGCGTGACGCTGCCGGTCACTTCAAAATATAAACGTTTGTATTCGGCGCTTGGAATACCTTCTTCATCCGCCATTTCAATCATGGTGCGCAGGCTGGTGGTTGTGATGTCCATTCTGCGTTGGGTGATGAGTTTTCGCAGCTGAATCGCCGCCTTTTCTGATTCAGGTGCGACACTGAGTTGCGCGTTATCTGCGCTTAGTTGTTGTTTTAAATACTCAATGTTAGCGGCCAGTTGTTCAGTGCGTCTGATGATGTCTTTATCGAAGTTTTTTTGAACGGTAGGGTCTAAGGCATCGAGTTTTTTCAGCCAGTCAATGTTTCGTGATTGCTCCTCATACAAACTGTCGAGGTACTTTCTTGCTTCACTGTAATCACTGAGCAGTGCAAACTTGTCTTCGCTGTTCGCGTTGCTGATTTCCTCAGACAGTTTGGTAGAGCGTTCAGTGAGGTATTTTATCCCACCTTTGCTGTATTTCTGCTGTTGGTTGACTTGTGCGATGAGGAACTTGGCGTCTGTACTCTTTCCTTTGATCGCTTGAGAGATCAGCGTTCGCAGCTCTTCGTTTTTTTGAAACATTTGAAGCTGCATAGCCAGCTTATCTTCGCCTACCGCCTTGTCTTGCAGGATAACGAGTTCGGCTAAATCGCGATTGAAATCCTTTATGCGTTTTTCAAGAGATTCAGAGGGTGACGATGAAGCAGCAGTTGGCGTTGCTGCAGGCGCTTCAGAGCTAGCAAGTGTCGTGCCTGAAAACAGTGCAAAACATAAGAAGAAAAGTGGTAGGGCACCATGCAGATGCTTTCTGACAATCATCGAGAGACCTCATAAATATAGGACGGAAGCAGGTTGAGAACAGTATGGCATTTAGTACAGAGGCGAGCACTGGAAGTTCTTCTCACTCCTGGCTTTTTTCTGAATTCACCTATCAAAATTGAGATAAAAAACCGTTTGTGAAACACCGTTTTCCAATGTGTGTCAGATACGATCAATGGCATAAGTAAACATCAAATATTTGCCCCTTTTTTTTACCTAACTTTACATGCTGCTCATTGTTTAAGCGATTGACTGGCGCTAAATTAGCCTTACTTAAAATAATGATAATGGAACATGTAAAATGAGTAATGTGTCGCCTCTATCTAAACCGACGATCTATTTTCATTGGTTAGTCGCCATCAGTTTTATCGCAGTGCTTGCTTTTGGTTTGTATGTGGAAGATTTACCAAAAGGGCCTGAAAAAGGTGAGCTGATCGGCCTACATAAATCTTTTGGTGTGCTCGTCCTTGTTTTGGCTGTCTCTCGTTTGTTGTGGCGCTTTAAGGAAGGATCCATTTCTTCTCTACCAGGCTCACCAAGATGGCAGGAAAAAATCGCTGTGGGTGTTCATCATCTTCTTTTGCTCGCGACCTTATTGATGCCCATTTCCGGTATCGCCATGTCGCTTGGTGGTGGCCATGATATCGGTGTATTTGGCGTTACGCTGATTACCGCCGGCGAGAAAAACGAGCTGCTTGGTCAGATAGGCCATACAACACATGGGGTACTTGCCAATATTGTATTGGTGACACTCGCACTGCATGTGCTTGGGGCGCTTAAACACCACATTGTCGATAAAGATGCCACGCTAAAACGCATGTTAGGGAAATCCTAACGCTGCGTGAGCCTCAGTGAGAAAGCCACCTTCAAAGGTGGCTTTTTTCGTTTTCCTCGTTGAATTCTCGTACTTTTATTCCATCCCCCTAAATCGAGAGCTTCCTTCACTTTTCTGCCTTAACAACCTGATATTGTTAATAGATATGCACAGTTCGTGGTCGTGCTTCTTCATTGTTAACAAGGGCAGGGATCATGAGACGGATCATATTCAATCAAAAAGGCGGCGTAGGTAAATCAAGCATTACAGTAAATCTTGCCGCACTCAGTGCCGCGAGCGGCAAAAAGACATTGCTGATAGACCTCGATATACAAGGCAACAGCAGTCATTACTTGGGCGTTGATATCAACGCCAAAACGGAAAGAAGCGTTGCGGATTTATTGGATCAAACCGTCTCTTGGTTTTCAATGTCCACGCCGATTAAGCAATTTCCGCAAGCAACGGCGTATGAGAACCTCGATATCATCCCGTCAAGTCCACGATTGGCTGCGTTAGAACCTGAGCTTGAGCGTCGTTATAAAATCTACAAACTCCGCGATGCGCTGGATGAGTTAGAGAGCGAATATGATCGCATTTATATCGATACGCCACCAAACCTGAATTTCTACAGCAAAGCGGGGCTGATTGCCGCGCACAAATTACTGATTCCTTTCGATTGCGACAGTTTCTCACACCAAGCCTTGTTAACATTAATGGACAACCTTGCTGAACTGCGTGATGACCACAACAAGAAGCTGATGTTGGAAGGCGTAGTGGTGAACATGTTTAACGCACAAGCGAAGTTCCCAGGTCAAATTATTGAAAACGTGCGAGAGCTTGGGCTACCTCTGTTAGAACCTTTTATTCCTCAATCTGTGAAAATGAAGGAATCGCACTATCAACAAATGCCGCTCGTTCATTTCGCACCGAAACATAAGCTTTCTCAGAGTTTCGCAGCGTTATACGACAACCTAGAAGTCCAGATTGAAGACAAAGAAGCTTGTTAGTGACCTTATCTGGTCACATTTGACAATGTTACGTATTAACGTAACAATCTAAAGAGTTACATTTTTGTGTAACTCTTTATTTTTGTGCTTTGGTTGACGTGAGTGGAAACATGATGAGTGTTGCAGGTGTCATAACAGGGGATATCGTGGATTCCACCAAAATGGATGAAGCCACACGCCGGCGATGTTTATCGGCCATAGAAGCGTGTTTTACCGCTTTTGGTGACTGCGCGAATGGCGAAATATACAGAGGGGATGCGTTCCAGATATACACGTCAGCGCCCGACCAACTCCTTTACATGGCCATCAAACTCCGGTTGAGCTTACTGCGTCTTGAGCCCTCTGCAGACGTAAGATTGTCTCTGTCTGTCGCTAAAGCAACGGCGAGAGAACTGCCGGTCCGTATGTCGAACAACAGTGAGGCATTTCTTCTATCAGGGCGACATCTCGACGCAATGAAAAGCGAGCGCTTAACCTTCAGTGCGGATGACGAAGCCTTTGCGGATGATGGCAAAATGGTGTGCTCACTGCTTGATGATGTAATGAGTGGATTAACCGTGAAAATGGCCATTGCACTTGATGTTTGGATTGAAGACTCTTCGCTCTCCCACGCTGAATTGGCGGAAAAGGTTGGTCTTTCACGCAGCGCGTTTACCCGTATTATCAACCGTGCAAACTACGCCAAAGTGGAAAATGTACTCGAATGGTATCAGCGTCGATATCATCGCTATCTTGCTGGATAGTATGTCTATAATTGCGCGTATATTTGTTTGCAATACTCGTAAAACCGTCAAGTAAATCAACGAGAAGGAGAAGGCAGAAGAAATGATACTCACCGTATTTCTGACCATGGTGGCGATTCACGTATTTGTTGAGTTCTACGTTATTCCTGAAGATGGTGTGGGGCCACGCTTCTTACGCAGATCCCGTGGCGAAGAAAATACAAAGAAAACGCTCAACCGTAGATTGATTGTTTCTGTGCTTTGCCAAAGCATCTTGATGCTCATCGCGCTTCTCTTTTTCACGCATACATTTCTCTATGCATTCGGTGCTGCACTGTTCATCGGTTTGTTTGCCTTCGTGATTGATGTGTGGGGCGTAGAACGAGTCACGACACTGCGGTTACTCGTGATTAAACAAAGCGCTCACCTTGGTCTACTGCTTTTTGTGGCGATAGCGATAGCCTCATCAGATGCGAGAAGTGAAGCGATTACCGCGCTTCAACAGCAAAGTTGGTGGGGATTATTTTCAGGCGTGTTGGCGTATTTGCTTGCGATGAAACCTTCTTCCGTCGCGATTTCATTGCTACTGCAAAATTGGACGCAGGAATTGAACGACGCGTCTGATATTGAAAAGAACCGCCCACTGAAAGATGCGGGTACCTACATCGGTTATTTTGAACGCGCGTTGATTGTTACCTTTGTGCTTTGGGGGCAATTGCCCGGCGTTGCATTGGTGTTGGCGGCCAAATCTGTCTTCCGCTTTGGTGATATGAAAGATCACGGTAGCCGAATGTTCACCGAGTACGTCATGCTAGGTACGTTTGCAAGCACACTGTTTGCGATAGCGAGCGGCGTGTTAGGGCTTTACCTCGTTCATCTTTGACGTGTAAGCGTTGAAGCTTGAAACAGGCTCTGGCGTGATGCGTTTATCCATCAACGATCGCTTTCTCTTATTACACAAAAACAAAAAAAGGCACCGACGTGCCTTTTTTCATTTTAATCACTGCCGTTAAGCAGCGGCTTTTTCTATTCGGCGTTGTTTCCAAATAGACGCGCCAATGCCGACTGCCAACGATGTCACAATCACCCCTAAAGAAACCGGCGTTGCAATCGCAAACGGCGTTTCGATAAGCAGCATTTTCACACCGATGAAGCACAGCATGAATGCCAGCGTGTGGTGCAGGTAAGCAAACTTGCTCAGCATGCCACCCAGCACGAAATACAGTGAACGCAAGCCGAGTAGGGCGAACACATTCGCGGCCAATACGAGGTAAGGTTCTTGTGTTACCGCAAATATTGCAGGGATGGAATCCAGTGCGAACATCACGTCAGTCATCGCGATAACCAGCACAACCACCAGCATTGGGGTTGCGAGGATACCCACCGCGTCGCGGATCAACAGTTTGTTGCCGTGGTAATCTGGACTTACGCGCAAGAATTTCTTCACCATGCGGACAGGAAAGCCATCCGAAAACGATTCGTCTTCTTCGCCATGCTGACGCCACATTTGAACACCCGTCCAGATCAAGAAGAAGCCGAACAGGTAAAGCACCACGTGGAATTTCGCGATCAACGGTGCACCTAATGAAATCATGATGCCACGCAGTATCAAGGCACCCACAATACCGAGCATCAGAATGCGTGGTACGTTTTTCTCTGGCACTTTGAATTGGCTAAAAATCAATGCAAATACAAAGAGGTTATCAACGCTCAGTGACTTTTCAAGCAGATAACCCGTGATGAAAGCCGTTGCCGCTTCGCTGTTTGACAACAAACTTGTTGGCGACATGTCAGGCCAAAAGAAAAATATCGCACCAGCGAAAAGAAACGCGAGAGCAAACCAGAATACGCTCCAAATGGCTGCAGAACGGAAGCTTATACTGCCTCTTGTTAGGAGCAAGTCGATGCCTAGCATCAAAAGCGTAAGAATTAACAGGCCTTCATAACCTGAGAAGAGTTCACTTAAGAACATGATACCTCCGCGAGCGGAAGGGACAGGAAAGCAGGGTAGCCTGACCAACCGCAAAGCTAAAAAAAGAAAAGCAATACGTGGTGTTGGTCTTGTCAGAACTCAATGATGATGAGTTCTCGCGTGCCGGAAGCATAAGCTTCGGGATGACGACAGCGCGACGAAATGACTACTCCCCAAAACGCCGCAATAGTAGTGCTTTTCACCTTAATAGAAAACAAAAATATTGTGAATTCGTACCAAATTAAACGCCGAGAAAAACACGAGGTTGTTGTTTTGGTTATCGCTGAGGTTGTTAGAAAGTGAATCGTGATCGAATGGCTGAAAACGGAGGTGCGAGAAACAAAATGCCCTGTCGATATTGCGTCGACAGGGCATTGGGTTGTTACTTTTCAGTGTTTATTGGTGTTAAATCTGGAACTTCGCAATCGCAGCGCTCAGTTGTTGGTTAGACGCTGACAGTCGTTGAACATTACTTAACGTCGCTTCACCGCTCACATTCAACTGTTCGACCATTTCACTGATGGAATGAATACTCTTACTGATATCGTGTGACGCTTGATTTTGCTTATTAGTGATTTCGGTAATATTGCTGTTGAGCTGATTAATTTCATTGACCGATTCCGCCATGACATCGAGATTTGCATCCACCAAGTTGGTTTGTTCAACCGACTGCAAGCAACTGCGTTTGGTGTTTTCTATTGATTTAACGGCATTGTCTGTACCTGCGTTTAGGTTTTGCAGCATGTCGTTAATTTCAGAGGTGCTTTGTTGCGTACGACTTGCTAACGCACGCACTTCATCAGCAACCACCGCAAAGCCACGGCCTTGCTCACCGGCACGTGCGGCTTCAATAGCAGCATTCAGTGCTAGCAGGTTAGTTTGTTCAGCAATGTCACCGATAACGGTTAAGACAGATGCAATCTTCTCAGAGTTCTCGCTCATGTTTTGAATGTCAGATTCCATGTCCGTGATTTCTTGGAGTAGGGAATTCACACTCGTGACAGACTCTTTGACTTTCTGCTTTGACTCAACCGTTTGGGTATTCGTCTTTTGCGTGCAACTCAAGGCTTCTGATGCGCTTTCTGCCACCGTTTCTACTGTCGAATTCATGTTATCGATTTTCGACACAACGTCTTGAGTGACCTGGCTGTGATGGTGGAGAACGTTGTGATTTTCATCTGTCTTGCTCTTCACTTCTTCCACTTCATGAGAGATCTTCTTCGTCGCGTCAGAAATGCCACTCACGATGTCTTGTAGATTCTGAGCAACTTCATTCATTCCATTTGCAATTAAGCTTATTTCATCGCGAGACGTCACGTTAACGCGAGCGGTGAGGTCGCCTCGTGCTAAGCGTTTCATCGCGCGGATAATGTCTGATAGCGGTCTAAGGAGCTTGTTCACCAGCAAAATCGCGATCCCTGTAATCAAAATCACTTGGACAATGGCAAAGATAAGGGAATCAATTCTGCTTGATGTCACGCTCGCGAAAGCGGCTTGTTCATCCATTGCGATTGCGAGGAACCAAGGTGTTCCTTCTACAGCGTGAAGATTAAAGAGGTAGGGCACATTTGCAATGTTCATCATGCTGACATCTGTACTGGCAGCGAGTGAGTTAAGTGCTTCGGGCGTTAGCTGAGGTGTCAGTTCTGTGGCGGGTTGTAAACTCACAGAAGGGTTAACGCTGGCAAGAATCGTCGCGTTGTTATCCATCAGTATCGCTTGCGTATTTTCGTTGCTGATACTGTTGATGTAGCTTATCAGTTGACCAATTTTGATGTCGCCAGCGATAACCGCTGAGTCACCATTATTACGCGTGTATTTTTGAGCGATAGTGACAACCGCTTCTCCTGTCGAAGAATCTTTATACGGTTTGGTGATGATAGGGCCTTCAGCCGACGAGGCACTGATATACCATGGCCTCTGTCTTGGGTCGTATCCCGCTTTCGAAGGTTTCGCATTATAACGAATCATTTCACCTTCGCTTGTTCCTACGTATACAGATTCAAAACCGCCCGCTACGCGCGCTTGATCAAGGTAGGAATAGATGGGGATATTCTGTGCATTCACATCGCTGTTCATCGCACTTTCAATGACTTCGATGCGAGGCTCAATCCAATTTTGGATGCCCTTGGCACTGGCAATACCCACAGAGTCAATGAATTGCGCGACAGATTGCTCCGTGTATCCGACCAGCTGTTGGTCTTGTCGTTGAAACTGAACGGCAGCAACAACAATGATAATAGAAGCGATAGCGAGTGATATTTTGTGTTTGATCGAGCGAGGTAGAATCATCATAACGTCTCTACATTGCGAATTAAGTGTTTTTGTTAAGACACTCAAGTAGCATAGAACATGACACTCAATTGATCCTTTCAAGTTCATGAGAGACAGTAAGAAAATGCTCAATAAGCACCGAAAAGTTGACGCTGATACGTCTAAATACGTGTTTTATCGATAAGACGGAAAGGAGAGAAAAAGTCTCAAAGACTATGGGGTGGTGTCGTGCCTCATTGCCATCGATCCAACCCGTTGACTCACTTTCTTTTATGGGAAAGGGCAGACATCGAATCATTCAAAATGAAGAGACCTTAGAAACCGAGCACGACCCGTATTCGGATACCGCCTTACTCATTTTGAACGCAGCGGAGAAATCAGTCGGCCATATGAAAAATGGTGAAACATCAAAGAGCCTTGGCTGTTTTAAGGCTTATCACTCGGAAAGTTATCATGATTTTATTGCGCGGCAGGGTGCGTACGTTCTTCATATTTCGTATAAATGAAGAAAAATCTCATTGAGTTAGATTTTTCTCTGTCCAACGTTGCTTCCTACCATCACAAAGAGATTTTAGAGAACGATGAATTATTAAAGCACTAAATCAGTGTATCCCTAATTGTGTAGAGGCAGATACGGCAAAAAAGTCTATGCATTGACCTTGATTTTTAATTAATTAACTATTGCTTATTTAGATTGACTTTGCCTGATTTTATAATGTAAGTGAAATAATTTCAGTGATAGTATTAAAGAGTATTGTTAATGTTTCTTTGTTCTTACGTTAATAAGATACTATATTTTTGTGTTCTAATTATGGTTGTTTATAGGCGTGAATAATTGATTGTCGAATGTGATAAATAACCCTAAAATGGAAATATTTTGAATGTTTAAAATTTAACAGTGTGATGATTTAATGAATATTAATCCAAGTATAAATAATTATAATGTTAAAAATTTGGATTTATTATGCTCCATTTTTATTGCAACTCTTGTTACCGCCTGCTCATCGAGCATAGATACTAATGGAGAATTGTTGCCTGATCACTCTAATCTACAAAGAGTAGATAAAGAACAGTCCATCTCGAATGCATTAAAGAATTCATCTGAGCCAGACTTTATAGTTAAAAAAGAAATCCGTAATCAGATACAGAAACTAGAAACTAAGAAAATTGCCGCGGGCAAGCCACATGAAACTAATGAAAGTCATGTGATGGGTGAACAAGATAATAAGGCTCATGAACTCAAGGGTAAGCCTCGTGAACAAGATGATAAAGCTCATGAACTCAAGGGTAAGCCTCGTGAACAAGATGATAAAGCTCATGAACTCAAGGGTAAGCCTCGTGAACAAGATGATAAGGCTCATGAACTCAAGGGGAAGCCTCGTGAACAAGATGATAAGGCTCATGAACTAGAGGATAAGGCTCATGAACTAGAAGAGGGAATAAACCCATATAGACAATTCGAGTCAGTACCCTCACAACAACCAATCGTCCCGAATATCAACCCGAGCTTAAAAGCGCCAGAGCAGTTTAAACATCCTCTCCAAGCATCTGACAAGCTAGCATTTATGTTAGGAGAGGATAGTAAAGGCTACTATCTATACAGTGAAGGACCTGTGGAAGTAGGTGCGTATGATAAATTTCTTCGCTATGTTTCTCATTATGAAAGACAGGGTATTAAGCTAAATCGCTTTATGATGCACAGCCCAGGAGGTGTGCTCAACGAAGGAATAAAAATCGGTAAATATATTCATGAAAAAAACTGGGATACAGATGCCGATAAATATATGAAATGTTACTCGACATGCGGTTTTATCTATGCTTCCGGGAGAGCTAAATATATACAACCTGGAGCGGAGATAGGGTTTCATCGTCCATATTTACCTAGCTATCCGGATACACCAGAATTGATTCGCCAGGTTTATGAAGACTATCAGCCTTATTGGAAGTTAATAGGTGGAGACGAAAAGTTGTACGAAAAGTTTATGAAAGGCTATGGCCGTGACGATATGTATATTTTGAACTCAATTAATATTAGTAATTACATGAATGTAGAGACCTATTGATGAAAAGAACCTTGCAAGGTCTTTGGGATAACGGAAAACTAATCCTACTCTATCTTTGCTTGTTTGCAATGGGGGCATTGGTCGTAACCTTTAATGTTAAGGGATATGACATCCTCTTTTCGGACGAGCCAATTTTGGGTTTGGCATCGCCGTTTAGTCTACTGCTTGCTGTTGCAGAGATCGCTGTTTTGGTATGGACATCGGCGGTTATTGCCAATTGGCCGAATGCCAGCCGAGTTTTGAAAGGTATTTTATTCATATTAATTCCGGCGTTTACGTTTTTGTGCTTTACCGGGATAAATAGCTACCTGAACACGCTTTCAACAGCAGAAATTCGCAAACTGCATGAAGTCAAAGTGCAAAATCAGAACAGCGATGATTATCTGTTAACACGTCAGAGAGAGGCCATTTCTTTTCAAAATCAGGTTAGCCAGATGCGTGGTGAAAGAGAAACTATTACCCAGCAAATTAATACGGCAAGCCTTCAGATTAAGAGCTTGTCTGAACAAGCTAGTGAGCGTCGATTAAAGGCGATTGATTGTTCCGCAGTTCCTGATTGTGCTGCGTCAGTGAAAGCGTTTGAAGGTCAAGCTAACTTGCTGACACTTGAAGTGAACAGCCTGTATGAGCGTCGAGCACGTTTGGACAGTCGCATTGTGAAACTTGAAGAGAGCCTAGATCTGGCTCTGAACGACATGACAACCATCAAACGTCAAAATACCGAAAGTATTAATGTACATGCGGGAACGGAATCGACGTTTGAAATGAAAAAAGCTTCCTACGAAAAAATCATCCTAACCGTTACATCATGGTTCGGATTAGCGCCTAAAGACCCATTTAGTGTGTTTGTTGGTTTTGTTTCGTTTCTCATCTATCCCGTCTACTTCATGCTTAACCTTTATGTATCTTTGGAGTCAGAACCAAACAAATTTGTAAGGGCAAAGAGTAGGACCGAGAGAGAAAAACGACAAGCAGAAACTAAGAAGATTAAAAGGGCTCGCAAATCCTTGCGTAATCTTCTCCTAACAAAATTAGTAGGCTACCAGCGAGCGAGAATTTTAAGGCTCAGTCGTCATGCGGGAAAAAACTTCAGATTGAGACAAAAGACGAAAGCCAGACAAAAGTCACAGCGTGAAGTGATGTACTCCAAGCTCATCAAGTATTTCCGTGTGTGGGCTCATCGACGTAAGAAAATTAAAGTGAACGAGGTTGAGCGCGTTGTCGAAATCGAAAAAGTGGTAGAAAAAGAAGTAGATAGAATTGTAGAGCGTGAAATCGTCGTTGAAAAAGAAGTTGAGGTCATCAAGGAGGTACCTATTGAGGTGCGTGTTGAGGTTCCTGTAGAGGTTGACCGTATTGTTGAAGTACCAACCGAAGTGCCAGTATTTGTCGAAAAGATAAAGAAAGTACCCGAGCCGGTTTTCATCAAAGACCCACAAATTGTTATTCACGAACGAATCATTCCTGTACCTGAAAATATTACCGGTGAAGAGCTGGAGAGATTATTGAATGCGCAGCCTCGACTTAACGAAACTGCACGAACTGCAGAGAGCCAGCTCTATAGCGCGAGCAACGACATCACAGACGATAATGGGGCAAATGAGTCACAGCGCTCAGTCACAGAGCGAAGCTCTGAAAAAGCGGATACACGAATTTCAGCCTGAGATTCCTTTAGAACAACAAAAAGAAATATTAAACAAAGAGTTGGAATTTGAACGGGCCAAAATGCAGGCTGAGCATGCCAAGATAAAAGACCAGATTTCCATTGATAAAGAAAGGATGCAGGACGAAATCGCCCTGAAGGAGATAGAAAGCGTAAAGCAAGAAATCGAGCTGCAAGTCAGCGAAAATAAAGCAACCGAAGAGATACTAAAGCAAGACCAATTGAAAGCTAATGCTGAGCGGGAACTTGCGCAAAAAAGGGCGGAAAGAGAAGAGCGAGAAGCGTTGTCTCGTTTTCGTAGAGGGCGTATTTTAGGTTGGTTAAAAACGGTATTGCTAGTTGTACTGTCCCTTTTACTGGTCATTTATCTTTTATTGGCATCGTATCGTGCTTATCGCTGGGTCACCGAAGAACCGTTGATCAAAGAAGTGGAAAGGGTGGTTGAGGTTGAAAAGCAGGTAGAGAAAATCGTCGAAGTTGAAAAAGAGGTGACGGTAACCGAAATCCCCGATGAGTGCACTCAAATCCGACGAAATGGCGAAATCTATGTTAGTTGTGATGGAGTCACAGTTAGCGGCTCCCCGACAATCGGAGATAGCGGGTTAAAAGAAATTCCTGATCTTGTCACTGAGTAGAGCTTCAAATTCTTAAATGACTATATTCAGTTAAAACAAAAGGACAATTACTCTAAACAGCCATCTATAAGATGGCTGTTTTTTAATTCAGTTAACAAATTAACGAGTACAAAAATGAGTTGGCGATATCTACCGCAAGCATTTTATTAATAAAAATTAATTCGGGCTAAGTCTGACTTTTATGAATTTGTCTAAACAGTCAGATTTCAATTTATGCTTTCATTCAACCTTAAGCTTTCATAGTAATCCTCTGCCAAGGCTGTCATTTTAAAGTCAGCTTCTATTCCGACTATCTTTTCTACAGCTTCTTGGATAGATGCTAGGTCGATATTAAAGAACTCTTTGCGCAGATTTACAGCGTTTACACGTTTAGAATTGAACTCTCGGTGTAGCGCTGTTTCAAGAGCTGGAGCATCATCGGTGTAAATCATAGCATGTACGTCAAACGGGAATGGTACACTTGCATCGCCTAGTTCTTTAACCCTATCCATAGGCTCTAGACGGCGAGTAAGACCGATCTTGTAAACATCCTCCCCAAACGAACCAATATTGCTGATGACGTAAACATGACCTTTACGGGTTTGCTCTGCCATGCTCTTAGCTCGTTCTTCTCTGGCCTCTGCTTCAGAGAGTTGCTGCTCGAGGATTGCGATGCGTTGCTCCATTTCAGAGCGATCCTGCTCAGTAGCCTTAGTAAGTTCTCGCTGTGCTTTATCAAGAAGATTGCGGTACATTTTTTCTTCTCTTTCGGCATCGGCAATCGCTTTCTCAAACTCTTTAATAGCTCGTTGTTCTTCGCGAATCTGCTCTTTGATAAGCTTCTGCTCAGCGACCTCTTCTTGCTTTTTAAGTGTGTACTGGTATTGAAGCTTGCACTCTTCGAACTTAAGTTCGATGTAATCTATATCAAATCCGCACTCTAAGGTCGCTGCTGACTTCTCAAGTGTGTTGGCAAGTTTTTCTATACGTTCAAGAGTACGCCCAAACGAACTCGGCGACACCTTACCGATAAGAAGATCACATTCAATATTAAAAGCAGTAAGCATGAGCTTAACCTGACCATTTAGAATTTTACTATTGAAGGACTTGTCTTTAGATATAACCGTCGACTCTGGGAAAGTGATCGCTGTTTTATCTTTGATCATGTCTTTTTGCTGTTGCCTAACGTCCTTGATCTCTTCAGCGAATCGAGTAGATGTTTCGTAAAGATACTGCGGGATTTCAAAATGACCATGAGCAGTATATTCATCAAGTCTTGAATATAAGTCGATATCACCCATTAACTCCTCTAAATCAAGCTCGCCTTTGTCAATGCTTGAGCTGAGATCATCTAATGTTGATTTAATCGACTCTAAGGTCGCTTGCTGCTCTTGAATGCTCTGCTTTAGTGCATCATCTTGTCCTTTCAAATCTTGAAGCTCGGCAGTTTCTTCATTGATTTTAGCTAGATCTCGCGTTGCGGTTTCATTAGCAGCAATTATTGTTTCTCGGCTTACACACGCTGAATCATATTCTGCTTTTGTTTTTGCTAGTGCTTCATCTAGCGACTTATATTGCTCGATTTTCTTATCGGCTGAGCGTTTCGTAAGAAAAAAAGTTAGTACGATAGCTACTAATGATAAGCCTATCAGCATCAGTAAATTATTATCCATTGATTACTTTAGAACCTCTTGAATGAATTGCTTTCTCAGAGCTGCTCGCTCTTCGCATCGCTCCTGATACTCTTCTGCGGCACTAGCTAAAGCGTCTTTAAAAGACTGTTTTTCTGCTGATTTCTTTAGCCTTGCTTGCCTTTGTAGTTCACGCTGAGCTTCTCGCACATCTCTCTCATGCTCTCTTACTGCCTGAGCATGTGCTCGATCACGAGCCTTCTGCCTACGCTGGGATTCACGAGCTGCTTGCTTGTTGGCTCTATCTATTGCCTTAATAACCTTTAGAGCCGTTCGTAAACCGCTACCTCGCCTAGCCAATGGTCTCCTCCTTCAAAGCGGTGTAATACTGATTTTTCGGATGCTAACACAATCAAATATGTGCAACTGGCTCTCTATATCAAACAAGTGGCATTTATTGAGATTTAAGGGAGGTTAAATGGATTATGGCAAGCACATGCTGTGTGAGTAGCCTAGAGTAATGGCTTTAAACGAATTTGGGGTATAAACGAGTTTATGTGTCTATCAAGCAGGTGGCTATCCACTCTTTGCACTTTCAAAAATGGCAAGTGGACACTTCCAGCCTGATTTCGATGTGGATGCGTTTCTCTAAGGCGTCTTGCATTTGGTTTTATAATACTGCCTGCGCGTGATTTTCCGCCAAATGCAAAAAAGCCTGCTCAATGAGCAGGCTTTTTTGTTTCTTACGAAAGTGGTGGGCGATACCGGGCTCGAACCAGTGACCCCCTCCTTGTAAGGGAGGTGCTCTCCCAACTGAGCTAATCGCCCGAATAAACGCTTGGGAGACCCAAAAGGGTAGTGCGTTTACTGGAATTTGGTGGGTCTAGGCAGACTCGAACTGCCGACCCCTACCATGTCAAGGTAGTACTCTAACCAACTGAGCTATAGACCCAAATTCTGATTCCATCCTGGTTAGGGAAGGAATGGTGCGTCCGGGCAGACTCGAACTGCCGACCCCTGCCATGTCAAGGCAGTACTCTAACCAACTGAGCTACGGACGCATATTACATACAGTGCCAAGAAAAAACTTGGTGCGTCCAGGCAGACTCGAACTGCCGACCCCTGCCATGTCAAGGCAGTACTCTAACCAACTGAGCTATGGACGCATTGTAGTGCTTTATAAAAACTTGGTACGACCGAGTGGATTCGAACCACCGACCCCCACCATGTCAAGGTGGTGCTCTAACCAACTGAGCTACGGTCGTACTGCATGTCTTTGCTGGGCAGCGATTGCCCTGAAAGCGGGATGAATATTAGCGAGTAGGGGCAAGGCACGCAAGCGTAAATCCGGACTTTTTTGTGTTTCGAGGTCTGTTTGCTGTTTTGGTGCACAACTTGGCGCATCTGTGGTCATTATTTTTTGTTTTTAACGGGTTAAGCGACCATGTGCTTCACATTTGATATTGATAAAAATGGGTTTACTGACGACCGACAGTGATTTGGCAACGAGAGAATAAAGATTGCCAATATTGAACATGATGTTTCACAGCGCGTTGAAATTCATCGTATCTGTCGCCTCTTAAATAGGCGTGTTGATAAGAATGAAAGTGAGAAGGTGCGATCGTTATTGTCTCATTGAGTTGGTGCAGTGATGGCTGCACGTCTAAATACAGACCATTGAGCGTTGAAACGTAAGGCTGAACAGCGCCGATAAAGAAGTTGTCGAAGACATTTCTTAAATAATTCAGCCGAGTAGGGTCGCGGTTTTCGCCGCAGACAATAAGGTGATCATCGCGTTCAAGCTGTTGGGTAATGGTGTTCAGCCACCGTGTGCTTTCGTCCAAAGAGAGGAACACTGCGCCCAAGTAATGCTGTTTTTCGATGGGCTCTTGCAGCGATAGGGCATCCACTTCGTGAGCTTTCTGTTCAATAAGATTTGCATAGCGCTCAATGGCCAGCAGGGCATCACTGTGAGGAAACGGCTTCTCGGGAGGAATAAGTGCATTGCCTGCGGGTATAAGCTGCTTACGCCACGCGTCGCTGGAGACAAAAGTGTTCCAATACACCGTTGTGAGCTGCTGGGATTTCTGTTTTTGCAGCGCAGTGAGCTGTTCAATCAGGGTGTCGTTTTCTATGCTCGACAAACAATAGGCGACCGTGTTTAACAGTTTTATTTCGTAATCAAGGTGGCGGAAGGCATCTTGCACTTTGCCGAGGATAGAATTGCGATCCGCGATGAGCTGAAACAACCCACACTCGCGAAGCTCATACGCATCGAGAAGCCCCATGCGAATGTCTTCGAGTGGTAAGAGCAAATCGCGTTTGCGTGGCAGTGAAATGGAGATGCTTTCAGACAGAGGCAGTGGGTCAGTCTCTACGACATTCGCGAGGCGTTGTTGATAGGTTTCAAATTGGGCGATAGCGGGGTCGTCGCCAAAACACCCCGTTAGTGACACGAACAGGACGGCATAAAACGAATGACGAATGGCAGCGACGATCACGACGTATTCAAAGCCTCTTTTAGCGAGTAAGCCTAGGAATATACGAAGTATATGGAATAAGCGATCGATGTGCGCGGTAAGACCTTGAGAATGTGAAAAATCAGCGGGTATGCCCATTCAATCACAATGTGCTTTGGCATCAACGAAACATCCCAGCGCGCGCTGGGATGTTTTGTGTTTAACGTTTACTTTTCTGCCATTGCGAGCTGGAACTCGGAGGATTGTCCTCTGATCCACATCAAGCGCATGCCAAGCATGATGGCGGCAGAAGAGAGGCCGATAATGATGCCAATCCAGAAACCGTAAGCCCCCATGGGTTCAACAATCCAATCCGTCATGCCGAGGATGTATCCCATCGGCACGCCGAGGATCCAATAGGCGACAAAGGTACGATTGAAGATGGCTCTCATGTCTTTGTAGCCACGCAGTGCGCCCGCCGCTACCACTTGCACAGAGTCGGTACACTGGTATAACGCAGCCAGCAGCATCAAGTTGGCTGCAATGGCGACAACTTCCGGGTTGCTGTTATAAAGGTGAATGATAGGTTCGCTGAAGGTGACGGTCAGACCCGCTGTGCAAAGCGCAAACATTAAGCCAAGAATAATCCCAACTTTGGCGGAGCGGGCTGCACCTTCGGTGGATTTCTCCCCCAACAGGTGGCTAACGCGAATACTCACCGCAGTACCCAAGCTCATCGGAAGCATAAATATCATCGATGAAAAGTTCATGGCGATCTGGTGAGCGGCGACGACCACGGATCCGAGCGGCGCAATAAGAAGTGCCACTACGGCAAACAAGGTGATTTCGAAGAACAACGCGGCTGCAACGGGAAAGCCCATTTTGAACAAGCGCCAAAGTGCGGGCATGTTCGGTTTTTCGAACGTTTGGAACGCGTTGATTCGACGAAGACGCTTGTTCACCATGATGTAGAGAAACATGGAGGCGAACATCAGCCAGTAAACAATGGCAGTTGCAACGCCACAGCCCACACCGCCCATGGCAGGCATGCCAAATTTACCGTAAACGAAGATCCAGTTTAATGGCACGTTTGCCGCGAGGCCGATAAAGCCGATCACCATGGCGGGCACGGTCATCGAGATGCCTTCTGCAAGGTTACGCAGTACTTGGAACAGTAAGAAGGCTGGAACCGCCCAAATAACCGCATGCAGGTATCCGACTGTTTTCTCGGCGAGTAGCGGGTCCACGTCCATGTAATGCACGATAGCGCCGGCATTATAAAGAACGAGTGATATAGGTAATGACAATGCAAGCGCCATGTATACGCCTTGCTGCACTTGGTATGGGATCTTATGTTGACGGCCAGACCCATTGAGCTGGGCGATAATGGGGATCATGGCAATCAAAATACCGATGCCAAAAAGGATGGATGGAAGCCATACACTGGATGCAACAGCAACCGCTGCCATGTCAGTGGCACTTACGCCTCCGGCCATCACTGTGTCGACAAACCCCATTGAGGTTTGTGCAAGTTGCGCAATAAAAACAGGGATACCCAACGTAATGATGGATTTCGCTTCTAGGCGGTAGTTTTGCACCTATTACTCCGAAAATACGATAAAAAAGGCAGGAAAAAAGACAGCACATTATACGCTGGCGAATGAATGCGACAATCAAAGTCTCTGATAAACTAGTACATAAATGAATATGTGATTGATTCGATGTGGATACATCGACAAATAATTTACGTAGCCAATGGTTATCGACAGGTTTATGTTTCATCTTTGCGCATCGTTTACGCTATACCCGAGCTGCCTGAATGGGCACAATGACAATCTGTTTAACCCCGTGTGGCGAATATTGGGTTTGTTGCTGTCTTCTGCCACGCGATGGATCCACTTCAAGACATTTTAAAAGGACTCTCCATGTTTACCGGTATCGTTCAAGGCATTGGTCATATTGCCAAGATTGAAAAACAGAAAGACTTTCAAAGTCACGCCGTCGTGTTTCCTTCGGATATGCTCGAAGGGCTGGCTTTGGGGGCGTCTGTGGCCCACAACGGTTGCTGTTTAACCGTGACGCGGATCGACCAGGATATTATTTGGTTTGATTTGATGCAGGCAACGTTGGCGTTAACGAACCTTGGCGAGCTTGTTGTGGGGGAGAAGATCAACCTAGAACGTGCAGCGAAGTTCGGTGATGAGATTGGTGGACATTCTATGTCTGGTCATGTCATGACCATGGCACAGGTTGTTGATGTGATTGATACAGAAAACAACCGCCAGGTTTGGATCGAGGTTCCCGCGAGTGTCACCAAATATGTGTTTGATAAGGGTTACATCGGAATTGATGGCATCAGCCTGACCATTGGTGACGTGTGTGATAACCGTTTCTGCGTCAATTTGATCCCTGAAACGCTCAATCGCACCAACATGGGGTGGCGAAAGGTGGGTGATAAGGTGAATATTGAAGTCGACCCGCAAACTCAAGCGGTGGTGGATACGGTAGAACGTGTCATGGCTGCCAGAGGGTAGCGTTGTTACGCACGAGAGAAAAAGCCAGCATAGCGCTGGCTTTTTGTTTTTCTACGAATGTGAAACGTTGAGATTAAGGATTCAGAAAATCTGCTCGTCGTCTGCATCGACATATAAATTAACGGTTTTATGCTGCGAATCAATTTGGAAATTCAAATGAATAGCATTACAGCATGCCGGGCAATCATCATAAAACTCTTGATCGCCGCTGCTCATATCCAAAGTAATTCGAATGCTATGACCACAGTGCGGACAAGCGATACCTCTTTCGGTGTAATTTTGCATGTTCCACTCCTTATCTGAACTGCGAGCCAGTAACATGACAGTGGAAAACTAGTCGTTGACGTAACTGGCCATGTGTCACCATCTTAAGAAAACAAGAATGTTTGCTCAGTGAAATAAGGTGAAACTTTGAAGAGCAACGAGTTTCTGTAAACTCAGATTCATTTACTGAATATTTGTGTTTCTAAGTATTTCTGTGGGCGGGTGTTTGCGTGTATTTTTTGAAATGTTGCAGGAATAATTGAGAGGCTGCTTCAGCAAGGTTGGGGAAGGGAGCCTAAAACGTAAAAAACGCGGCTCCCTGAAAACGCTTACTTTATCAAATGGTCGATTGTTAATTCGTTTAACGCCGTAAGTTTCATATCACTGATCACCCAGCGTTCTTGCCCTGCCACATGGGCCTCGGGAACAACAATCGCCTTCATCTGAGCAGACTTCGCTGCCATCAAACCCGCAAATGAATCTTCAAATGCGACACAACGTTGAGGGTCTATACCCAAGCTTTCAGCTGCATTGAGATACACCTCAGGGTGGGGTTTTCCATATTTCAGATGTTCAGCTGAATGACATTGCTCAAACCAAGAAGATAAATCCAACGCATCCAATGTTGCTTGAATCAAACGCATGGGTGATGAAGAGGCTAGCGCGATGCGCAAGTTCGCTTGTTTACACAAGTTCAATGCATGCATAACACCAGGCATCATGGGTTTGTGCTCAGAAACAAGCTCAATCACTTTCAACGTGATGCGCTCACAAACGTCATCACAACTTGGGCCTTCCCATCCTCGGGTGTTGTAATAATGTCGTACGATTTGGTCAATACGAATGCCTGTCGTCGCAATGGTATCTTCGCGGGTAACATTCATGCCAAGCTCACCAAAAATGGCGATTTGAGCATCTTGCCAGAACGGTTCTGAATCGACCAACAGGCCGTCCATATCAAAAATTGCAGCTTGAATCATAACCAGGCTCTATTCCAATCAATAAAAATGCGCGCGTTAAACATGCTGTAAATCCATCTGGTCGATGAAAAGTGAGATGATCCTTCGCTAAAGCAGGATGCATTTACATTTGTTTAGATAAAAGAAAGGGCGCCGAGGCGCCCATTTTGACTTTATAGTGATTCACTGCCAATCGCTTTGTTACGTTAAATCCAGTTTGGTGATCAACGCCTCTGTTTCTTCGAGATAGTGCCCACCAAACAACAAACAGTGATTGAGCATATGGTAGAGATTATAAATGTCTTTCCGTGATTCAAACTCTTCATCCAACGGCCACACCTCAGCGTAGCCTTCATAAAAGCGTTCAGGAAAGCCGGAGAATAGCTGGGTGGTTGCGATATCTACTTCTCTGTCTCCCCAGTAGCACGCTGGGTCATAAACAATGGGACCATGGATCGACATAGACGCATTGCCAGTCCATAAGTCGCCATGTAACAGAGACGGTTTTGGTTGGTGACCCGTTAACCGCTCCTTGATGGATTCAACAATGGATTCGACATCGCCAAATGACATGCCACGTTCTTCCGCAAGCTTCAATAGAAGGCCTATGCGGTGATCAGCAAAGAAGTTTGCCCACTTGCGGTGCCAGTTGTTGCGTTGTTCGGTGGTACCAACAAAGTTGTCGATATCAAAGCCGTATTCAAGTTGGTCACCCCACTGATGAAGGTGCGCCATTTCGCGCCCGAGTAGATAGGCACTTTCTTCATTGAGCGGCTTCATGGGAATGTAATCCAACACCAACACGGCTTTTTCTTTTATTACACCAATGTAGATAACTTGCGGCACAGAGACGACACCGCTGTTGGCAAGGTGTCGTAGGCTTTCTGCTTCCGCCTCATAAATGGCGAGGCTTTCACGTGAGTTTACCTTCACGAAGAAACGAATATTTCCGCTGCTGATGGCATAACATTCGTTGATGTCTCCACCATCGATAGGGGTTTTCTCATCAACCTCGAACTGCTGACCGAGCGTGAGAGAAAGCTGAACGGAAAGCGAGTGCCACATAGGATTACCTCTGCGTGTCGGCAAGCAAAATGGTGCGATAACAAAATAGTAGCGCAATCTTGGGAGAGTAAAGTGCGACTAGACCACAAACCATGTGGCCTTCATCACTTTTGGTACAAAATATGACAAGCCTCTTGATTCCCGGGGCTTAATCATGTGCTACCTGACGTGTTTAAGACGTCATACTTGGTAAATGTCTGTCAGGTAAATACTTATTATGTGTCGCTTCTAAAAGGTAAGAATTCGCTTTTTCAATATCCGGTGAGAAATAGCGGTCTTTATCGTAGAAAGATACATGCCCTCGAAGCTCTGCTTTTATTTGTTCGAGTTTTGGCGATGTCTTATGAGGCGTTCTGAAATCAATGCCCTGACAAGCAGCAAGCAATTCCACCGCCAAGATCCCCCGTGTATTGGCTGCCATTTCTGTTAAACGCCGTCCCGCAAACGTTGCCATGGACACATGATCTTCTTGATTCGCCGACGTTGGCAGGCTGTCGACAGAGGCAGGGTGCGCCAAGGTTTTGTTTTCACTCGCCAACGCCGCAGCGGTGACCTGTGCAATCATAAAGCCGCTGTTTACACCGCCGTTGTCCACCAAAAAGGGTGGCAGTTTACTGAGCCCGCTGTCGATGAGTAACGCCATTCTCCGTTCAGACAGACTGCCAATTTCTGCAATGGCTAATGCGAGGTTATCGGCGGCCATGGCGACGGGTTCAGCATGGAAATTCCCGCCCGAAATAATGTCGTCATCATCGCTAAACACGAGTGGATTGTCGGACACTGCATTCGCTTCCACTTGTAACACGCTTGCCGCTTGGCGGATTTGCTCAAGACAAGCCCCCATGACTTGAGGTTGGCAGCGCAGCGAGTACGGGTCTTGCACCTTTTCACATTTCTGATGGCTGTCACCAATTTCACTCGATTCGCCCAGTAAATGACGATATGCAGCGGCCGCATCTATCTGTGTTTGATGACCACGCACTTGATGGATACGAGGATCGAACGGGCGTCTGCTTCCTAACGCTGCCTCGACAGACAAAGAGCCACAAGCGACGGCGGAGGCATAGAGATCTTCTGCATAGAACAATCCTTCTAACGCGAACGCGGTGGAGGCTTGCGTGCCGTTGAGCAATGCGAGGCCTTCTTTCGGTCCTAGGGTAATGGGATCAAGTCCCGCGATTTTTAGCGCCATTGCACCAGAGATAACCTCTCCTTTGTGGCGGGCTTGGCCTTCGCCTAACAGTACCGTGCTCATGTGCGCGAGAGGAGCAAGATCACCCGATGCGCCCACTGAGCCTTTCTTTGGAATGCAAGGATAGACTTCAGCGTTAATGAGCTTGGCGATGGCTTCTACCACGGAAAAACGAATGCCTGAAAAACCGCGTGCAAGCCCGTTAACTTTCAACACCATCATCAGCCTGACGGTTTTGTCTTCCATAAACTCGCCAATGCCAGCTGCGTGGGATAACACAATGCTACGTTGTAACGTTTCCAAATCGTCTTTTTCAATGCGGGTGTTAGCGAGTAAGCCAAACCCTGTATTGATGCCATACACCACGCGGCCTTCGTCTAACACCTTCGCAACGGTGTCAATGCTCGGTTGCATGGTTTGCTCGACGTGGTCAGCAAACGTAAGGGCGACGGGTTCGCGGCTTATTTTTCGTAATTGGTTTAGGGTTAATTCGCCAGGTTGCAGGCAAAGTTCGACCATGTTTATTCTCACTTTTTCACCGGTACATTGGGGATATCAAGCAAAGGCAAATCCAATTGCTGTTCTTTGGCACAATTTATGGCGATGCCATAACCCGCATCGGCGTGTCGCATGACGCCAGTAGCGGGGTCGTTATGTAGCACTCGTCCCACACGACGCGCAGCGTCATCGGTTCCATCACAAACAATCACGACACCTGAATGTTGTGAGAACCCCATGCCAACACCGCCACCGTGATGAAGCGATACCCATGTCGCACCAGATGCAGTGTTAAGTAGGGCATTGAGCAAAGGCCAATCGGAAACGGCATCAGAACCGTCCATCATGCCTTCTGTTTCACGGTTGGGGCTGGCGACAGAGCCAGAATCTAAATGATCTCGCCCAATCACTATGGGTGCTTTGAGTTCGCCGTTTTTCACCATTTCATTAAAGGCTAGACCTAAGCGCGCGCGATCTTTAAGGCCGACCCAGCAAATTCGCGCCGGCAAACCTTGGAATTGAATACGTTCGCGAGCCATGTCTAACCAATTGTGTAGGTGAGGGTTATCAGGAATAAGTTCTTTGACTTTTTGGTCGGTTTTGTAGATGTCTTCCGGGTCACCAGACAGGGCCACCCAACGAAAAGGGCCAATGCCTTGGCAGAAAAGAGGGCGGATATACGCGGGCACGAACCCGGGGAAATCAAAGGCATTTTTCACGCCCATTTCCAACGCCATTTGGCGAATATTATTGCCATAATCGAGGGTGGCTGCGCCGCGACTTTGTAACGTCAACATGGCCTTAACTTGCACCGCCATGGAGGTTTTGGCCGCTTTTACAACCGACGCTTCGCTTTCTTTTCTGCGTTCGTTGGCGTCTTCAAGCGTCCATCCTTGTGGGAGGTAGCCATTGAGGGGATCATGTGCGGACGTTTGGTCAGTCACGACATCAGGGGTGATCTCTCGCGTGACCAGCTCTGCAAAGATATCGGCAGCATTCCCCAATAAACCAATTGAGACAGGCTTTCCTTCATCATTGGCGGCCTGAAGCATCGCCAATGCGTGGTCAAGATCCGTGGCTTTTTTATCGACGTAGCCGGTACGTAAGCGGTAATCGATTCGGCTTTCATCGCATTCAACAGCAATCATGGAGAAACCCGCCATGGTCGCGGCGAGGGGTTGTGCGCCACCCATTCCACCAAGACCTCCCGTTAACACCCAGCGGTTCTTTGCTTCACCGTTAAAATGCTTCTTAGCGACAGCGACAAAGGTTTCATACGTGCCTTGAACGATGCCTTGAGAGCCTATGTATATCCAGCTGCCCGCTGTCATCTGCCCGTACATCATCAAGCCTTGTTTATCGAGCTCGTTAAAGTGCTCCCAGTTCGCCCAGTGCGGCACGAGGTTAGAGTTGGCTATCAATACGCGCGGGGCATCTTTGTGTGTAGGGAATACGCCAACGGGTTTGCCCGATTGCACCAATAAGGTTTCGTCTTCCTCTAGACGTTTAAGCACTTCTACAATCTTGTCAAAACACTGCCAGTTTCTCGCGGCACGGCCAATTCCCCCGTACACTACCAATGCATGAGGGTGCTCAGCAACGTCTGGATGAAGGTTGTTCATCAGCATGCGAAGTGGGGCTTCGGTAAGCCAAGATTTCGCATTCAATGTGGTGCCTGTTGGGGCGGCAAGTTCACGCGTTAAGTCCAATCTAGGATCGGTCATCACATCTTTCCTTATCTTGTGAGTCGCAATGTGCGGTGTTGATTTGATGAGAGTCGAGTCGGGTGTTATCCGTCCGTTTCGCTTGTCGGGGAGACAAACCTCGTGTGATCGTCCATACCAATCTCGCAGCAAGGCGAGCAGTGTGGTTGTCTATGTCGTAATTTGGATTGAATTCCGCAATGTCAGCGAGCCTGATTTTTTGTTCGCCATTTTTATCTTTTGCTGACAGTACTTGCTTGATGAGGTGCTCAACGAGCGGGTAACCCACGCCATGTGTTGCTGGCGCGCTGACCCCTGGTGCGACGGACGCGGGAAAGACATCCATGTCGATAGTGAGGTACAGGTAATCACAGCTATCCATAAACTGTGCTAACGATTGCGCGACGTTGTTTAAGGTATGCGGCGCTATATCCGTGTCTTCGACCGTTAACACATTGAGTGTGTCAGCTTTGTTGAACAGGGCTTGTGTATTGCTGCTTCTGCTTACGCCAAGGCAGGCATAGAGGAAGGGCCATTGGCGAGTTTGGCACCAATCCGCGATTTGAGAGAAAGGCGTACCAGAGCTTCCCGTTACAGCGTCACCTGATGGTGTCCTTAAATCAAAATGCGCATCAAAGTTGATGATGCCAATCCGCGGTACGTGGTGCGGGTGGCGTGCTAAGCAATGTGCTGCCAACCCTTGAAAACTTGCCCACGCAATTTCGTGCCCACCACCCAGAACCAAAGGGAAATGATGGTGCTTAAGGGCGTGTGTCACCTTATTTGAGACCGCTTGTTGCGCATCGACGAGATTGCCATCGTCGCAGTCAACATCACCGCCATCATAAAACGGCAGAGCATGATGTAAGGGAAGGTTCGCGAGCGCCTGACGAATGAGCTGGGGTGATGCCTTTGCCCCAACTCTTCCTTTGTTTCTGCGTACGCCTTCATCTGTACAGAACCCAAACAAGGCAATGCCTTCTTCGACATCGTCATTGAGTTTACTGACCACCTGATGAATACGGCGACCTGCATCGCCATCTTCGCTATCCATTCGGCCTTGCCATACGGACATGTCAATTGGCATGGGGGAGACCTCCTTCAATCACGTTTCCGTTAAGGATGCGTGTCACCAAAGGCGATAACCCCAGTTGATAACTTAATGCGGCGGGAGAATCGACATCCCATACTGAAAAATCTGCATCAAAACCTGCTGCAATTTGCCCCTTCTGCTGTAAACCCAATGCCATCGCTGCGTGTTTTGTTACGCCATAGAGGTTCTCTTTTGGGGTCAGGCTGAACAAGGTTGATGCCATGTTCATCATCATGGTCAGGCTTGCAAACGGAGAAGTGCCGGGGTTGAAGTCTGTAGAGACCGCCATGGGAACGCCATGTTCTCTTAGTAGGCTAATGGGTGGCGCTTGTGTTTCTCGTAGAAAATAAAATGCACCCGGTAAAAGGGTCGCGACGGTGCCATGTTTGGCGAGGGCCTTAACACCGTCTAGATCGATATATTCGATATGGTCAACAGACAAGGCGCCCATTCTGGCGGCCAACTCGCTACCACCCATGTGGCAGAGCTGTTCAGTGTGACCTTTAATGTTCAGACCGTGCTGAAGGGCACACTCGAAAACGCGCTGAGTTTGTGGCAGCGAAAAGGCAATGCTTTCGCAGAATATATCCACGGCATCAGCGAGTTTTTCACTGGCCACGGCGGGGATCATTTCATCACACACGTAGGCAATGTAATCGTCTGCGCGGTGTTTGAATTCTGGAGGAACGGCGTGAGCCCCCAAAAACGTTGTTTTGACATTGATGGGGAGTGTTCGCTCTAACCCTTTGGCGGCACGCAGCATTTTGAGTTCGTCTTCCAGCGTTAGCCCGTAACCACTCTTGATTTCTATTGTTGTTACGCCGTCACGCATTAAGGCCTTTGCTCGGGGTATTGCAAGGTCAATCAGGGTGCTTTCATCTGCGTGACGTGTTGCGTTCACCGTCGACAGTATACCGCCGCCTTGCTGGGCGATGGTTTGATAGGGCACACCGTTCAAGCGCTGTTCAAATTCATTGGCGCGATTGCCAGCAAAAACAAGGTGGGTGTGGCAATCAATGAAACCAGGTGTCACCAAATGATGGTTGAGATCGACGACGTCATGATCTGAGATTTTCAGGTCAGTGCCAACAGCGTGGACGACGCCGTTTACGACCTCGATCATGCTATTTTCTTTGACCTGATAGCCTGCAGTGTCAGTAACGTCAGCGTGCATATCAACCAGTTTACAATTGATGAATATCCGTTTCATGGAACAACCTGATTTAAATGTCTATACAAATGTATAGACAAAAGAAGAGAGGTAATCAAGAGGGAGTAGGATCGCGATGTGATCCAGAGTGTAAATTAAACGGGCCAGTGTGAATGGTTTGTGGGTTTGCTCAATGTCTTACGCGTCGTTTGGACGCGCAGTGACATCAACCAAATGGAGGGTTATAAGCTGGTGCGTGCACTCAGTTTGTAGCGATTAGCGGGGTGGTAGAGTAACGCTGCGCTGATGAGTTGGTCGCCGCTCCAGGTACGTCGATGTAAGAGAAGGCAAGGTTGCTCGAGCGGAATGTCTAATCGCTGTGCAATCATCTCATTGGGCATGATGGCTTCAACCGTGTGCTCAATGGCAGACAGTGGACAATTATCGACCAAGTATTGGTTGGGGGTCTTATCTGTAAAATCTTGCGCCAAATAGTCTGGGGCGTAATTCGGGTTCACCCAACGCACTTCAAGTTGAAGAGGGGTGTTATCAGCGAAGTGAATGATTTCGCTTTTGTATACGTCTCCGCCCAGCATGATCCCAAGGCGCATTGCGACATCTTCTGGCGCTTTGATGGCTTTTAAGCTTAATACTTCACTATGGTGTAGTTGGCCGCGCTCTTTTATTTCATCAGCAATATTGCGAATGTCCATCAATGGCGATTCGGCTTTTCGTTGGCAAACAAAAGTTCCAAGCCGCGGTGTGCGTTCTAGCAGTCCTTCGTTCACCAAATCTCTGACGGCTTTGTTTACCGTCATTCTACTTACTGAAAATTGCTCACAAAGCTCGGCCTCTGTGGGGATGCGACGTCCGACCGGCCAAGTTTTGCTTTCTATCTTATCGAGCAAGTAAGTTTTGATTTGCATAAAGCGCGGGGATTTTGTCATTAGTATGCTCAAGATATTCGTATATACAAATGTTGCGACAAAGCATGATGAAAATCAAGGGCGTCTATTATTACCTCACCAATTTGTGACGTTTTTCAGTACGAGATGCTGTTAGCGCTAAAACATTACGCGCTATGCGTCTCATAGGTGAATAGACATCAGACCGACATAAAACAGTAAGATGAGAGGCATACTTTATCCGCACACTTTCTTTATTCGTGCACTTAGCGTGGCGTTTATTGTTGAAGTGATATACCCAAACAGCCTGAAGATGCTCGATTTCAGAGGCCATCAGAGTGTTCAATTCAAGGAAGTAGCGTCATGAAATTTTTCAATCTTGTAGGTGTGATGGCATTGATAACGTCTGGCACCGTTTTCGCAGAAAGTTCACCCACTAACGCGTCTGCCGCCGCGCATTCTGATGTTCATAAGGGCATTTCATTAGGGCCAAGACCTGCATTTTTAGTGAATGACATGGATGAAGGCCCGCTAAAAGAAAAACTAAAATCATGTATTGGTATGCCAATGGACGCGAACGATTTCTCTATTGGGCACAGAGGGGCATCTCTGATGTTTCCCGAACACACACGAGAGTCTTACATCGCCGCGGCGCAAATGGGTGCGGGCATTGTTGAGTGTGATGTGACCTTTACCAAGGACAAAGTGCTCGTTTGTCGCCACTCTCAAAATGATTTACACACAACAACAGACATTCTTGCTCACCCTGATCTGGCGGCGAAATGCAGCATACCGTTTACGCCTGCAAATCCAAGTGAAGGAGAAAAGGCAAAGGTTGAGTGTCGAACGTCAGATTTTACGATTGAAGAGTTTAAGCGGCTTAAAGGGAAGATGGATGGCGCAGATCCGATGGCAACCACAGCAGAAGCTTACATGAGAGGCACGCCTGGTTGGAGAACGGATTTGTACGCCAGTCGCGGCACCTTGATGACGCATGCTGAAAGCATCGAACTCATGAAATCGTTAGGCGTTAAAATGACCCCAGAACTTAAAGTCGCAAAGGTCGCGATGCCGTTTGATGGATTTAGCCAGTCAGATTATGCGCAGAAAATGATTGATGAATACAAAGCGGCAGGCGTAGACGCTGAAGATGTATTTCCACAATCATTTAGCATTGATGACGTTACCTACTGGATTGAGCATGAACCAAGATTCGGTGAGCAGGCTGTGCTGTTAGATGCGCGTATATATAAGCAGAAGAATTGGCAATCGTCCTTAGCGGGTATGAAGGCGTTATCAGAAAAGGGCGTGAATTACATTTCACCTCCTCAGTTTGCCTTGCTGAGTCTTAATGAAGAGGGTGAAATTGTCGCATCTGATTATGCTCGACATGCAAAGCAAGCGGATATAAAGGTAGTCAGCTGGACACTTGAACGCTCTGGCTCTTTGAATAATGGCGGCGGGTGGTATTTTCAATCGGTTAAAGACGCAATCAATAATGATGGCGACGTGCTGACTGTTCTTGATGTGCTTGCGAAAGATGTAGGCGTAGTAGGGGTGTTTTCGGATTGGCCAGCAACAACAACCTTCTATGCAAACTGCATGAAGCTATAATCAAATTTGCTGTTTGCTGTTTGCTGTTTGCTGTTTGCTGTTTGCTGTTTGCTGTTTGCTGTTTGCTGTTTGCTGTTTGCTGTTTGCTGTTTGCTGTTTGTTGTTTGTTGTTTGTTGTTTGTTGTTTGTTGTTTGTTGTTGCTGTATAAATAAAAAGCAGGCCTCTCGGCGGGTGCCGATGAGGCCTGAACCTACAGCATTGCAACATCACCTATTATTACGCCACTTGTTGCTTACTGGTTCACTTTTCTATGTTGATGCATTTTGAATGGGCGAGTGGTGGAATCAAATAGGGGTATGCGTAAGCAGTTTGAATAACAAAAAATGCCGCAGAATGATTCTGCGGCATTTTTTATTTGTTACGTACAGTTGAAAAGTTTCAGGATTACACCCACATGAACTCGTCAGCTGCTGCTGGCATTGTTGTGTCGCCACAACCACAGCTTGAACCATGGTCAGTACCGTGGCCCATATCAGTACCATGGCCAGTGTCTGTGCCATGACCGCCGCCATGCCCTGTACCGTGGTCAGTTAACCAACCCATACCCATGTCTGCGTGTGAAAGGCCATCCACTGTGTTTCCAAATACGTGGTTGTTTGCCGTTTCCCATGCTTCCATCGCTGGATCAACAACGTGGTCAGTCAGTTTGTCGAACACAAAGCTTTGAGCATCATCTAAAAGTAGCGGAGCTTGAGAGATTTCATTGTGACCAATGATGCCAGTAAGCAGTTCGCTCGACGCCTCAGAAATCATATCAATTGGAATCTGTAGCAATTCAATGTCGTGTTCTAGGTGCATCGCGATATGTTCTTCAGCGGTTTCAACGATCTCACCAACGCCTTCCTTGATGATGTCTGGAATGCACTCACCGTGACCTTCGATTGCCGCGTCAACGACTTCGCCCGTTGTTGAAACGACTGTACCAACAGCTTGACCCACTTGTGCAACGTTCATCATAAAGTGGTGAGTGACAATTTCAGCGGCGTCAGTGACACCATCAACGACCGTTGCTACTGCAGCGGTAATACCATTAATTATCGGTATGTCTGCCGTTGCCTCTGCGATTTTATCACCCACGTCGCTCAAGAATTCATCCACAGCGCTAACGGCAGTGCTGACTGCATTTGCGACGGTTGTTACGGCCGTAGAAATTGCATCGCCTACTGCACTGATTGCGTCGCCAATGCCTTTAAAGATATCTGTAAACCATCCCATGATGTTTCTTCCTTTTATACTGTGAAGTTTTCTTCACGTTCCATAATGGTTTCGTCCTGAATGAACGAGACCGTTTTAATGCAATCCGTCAAAATGCGTTTATCTCACTGGCGTGAAATATGTAGACGTCTTGCAAACTCCTTTTATTGAGCGATTACGCTCTCCGTCGTTTCGCTCGTGACTTTTCTGCATAAAGCCCGTACTGCGTATATAACTCGTATGGTTTAGCTGTTTATAAAGATTGAGTGATGACTAAATCACTGAGTTATATATCTATCTCGTGCTTTGTTGACTGAATGCTGAAACCTAATGTCACGAAAACTGTGCATCGAGGTAGCAAAGTTAGACGTTGGTGCAATTCACGGAGGTTTTGTGTGTGAATTTGGCGTGAAGTCAGAGGCGTGAGATGAAAAGTGATCAGATCGCTAAGACCGTTAGCGCGACAAAGTATGGGCTGGATTCACCCTGTATGAAAGAAGAGGAGAGAGGTATAGAGGTACGGCATACGCATAACGTGTAGCAATCAATGTGTTGGATGTTGCGTTCTCCATTAATGGGGGTACAATCCTTGTCTTCGCTTAGGTGCTCACATTTTGATTTGTAACAAAATCCGCACCAACGAGAGCGTACTTTTCAAGTGCAGCGGCGATGCCTTATCCCCCGCACAGAATTCATGAACAAGTGTTACTGCGTGTGTAACACCACTGTAATAGGACTTAAAAATGCCTGTAATTACTCTTCCTGACGGTAGTCAACGTTCTTTTGACAACCCTGTTTCTACTCTTGATGTCGCGCTAGATATCGGCCCTGGTCTTGCGAAAGCATGTATCGCTGGTCGTGTTGATGGTCAACGTGTTGATGCGTGCGATCTGATCGAACAAGATGCGAACTTGGCAATCATCACTGCGAAAGACGAAGACGGTCTTGAAATCATTCGCCACTCATGTGCTCACCTGCTCGGTCACGCGATCAAGCAACTGTTCCCTGATGTGAAAATGGCGATCGGTCCAACCATCGACAGCGGTTTCTACTACGACGTTGATCTTGACCGTTCTATTACGCAAGAAGACTTGGATGCGATTGAAAAACGCATGAAGGAACTTGCTAAGACCAAATACCAGGTCATTAAGAAGAACGTAAGCTGGCAAGAAGCACGTGATGCGTTTGAATCGCGTGGCGAATCTTACAAAATTGAAATCCTTGACGAGAACGTGTCTCGCGATGACCGTCCAGGCTTGTACCACCACGAAGAATACATCGACATGTGTCGTGGTCCGCACGTACCAAACATGAGCTTCTGCCAAAACTTCAAAATCTTGAACGTGGCAGGTGCATACTGGCGTGGTAACAGCGACAACAAGATGCTTCAACGCATCTATGGCACCGCGTTCTACGACAAGAAAGAGCTGAAAGCGCACCTTGTTCGCCTAGAAGAAGCAGCAAAACGTGACCACCGTAAACTGGGTAAGCAACTTGATCTGTACCATATGCAGCAAGAAGCGCCGGGTATGGTGTTCTGGCACCACAATGGCTGGACTGTATTCCGTGAATTGGAAGTGTTCATCCGTGAAAAACTGACTGAATACGAATATCAGGAAGTAAAAGGCCCGTTGATCATGGACCGCGTTCTTTGGGAACGTTCTGGTCACTGGGACAAATATGCAGATTACATGTTCACGACCCAATCAGAGAGCCGTGAATATGCACTGAAACCAATGAACTGTCCTGGTCACGTTCAGATTTTCAACCAAGGTTTGAAATCTTACCGTGATCTGCCGCTACGTATGGCGGAGTTTGGCAGCTGTCACCGTAACGAACCATCAGGTGCATTGCACGGTCTGATGCGTGTTCGTGGCTTTACCCAAGATGATGCACACATCTTCTGTACCCCTGAACAGGTTCAGCAAGAAGTGACGTCATGTATCTCTATGGTATATGACACATACAAAACATTTGGTTTTGATGAAATCGTTGTAAAACTGTCTACACGCCCTGAACAGCGTGTCGGTTCAGATGAAATGTGGGATCGTGCAGAGACCGCATTGGCCGAGGCGCTTGACGCTATGGGCATTAAATTTGAGATTCTGGACGGGGAAGGTGCCTTCTACGGACCTAAGATTGAATTTACCCTGCATGATTGTTTGGATCGTGCTTGGCAGTGTGGTACTGTGCAGCTCGATTTCGCTCTGCCTGAGCGTTTGGGCGCAACGTACGTTGGCGAAGACAACGAACGTCATACCCCTGTAATGATTCACCGTGCAATCCTCGGCTCTCTGGAACGTTTCATCGGTATTTTGATCGAAGAGTACGCAGGTCATTTCCCGAGCTGGTTAGCGCCTCAACAGGCTGTGGTTATGAATATCACAGACAATCAGGCCGATTATGTTCAGGAAGTAGCGAAAAAACTGCAAAAAGCAGGATTTAGAGCGTCTGCGGACTTGAGAAACGAGAAGATTGGCTTTAAAATCCGAGAACATACTTTGAAGCGCGTACCTTACATGCTTGTTTGTGGTGACCAGGAAATGGAAGCCGGCGAAATCGCAGTACGTACTCGTAAAGGTAAAGATTTGGGTAAATTCAAGATTGAAGATTTTGTTTCTCTGCTTGAGAACGAAGTTCGCACCCGAATGCTCAATATTTTGGAGGAATAAGGTATTAAAGGCGCAAGAAAAGCCCCAGTTAAACAAAATGCTCATCGCTTGAATGATGAAATTCGTGATATTAACGAAGTTCGTCTAACAGGCCTTGATGGTGAAGCAATCGGCGTTGTTACTCTCCAAGAAGCGCTTAAAATCGCTGAAGGTGAGGGCGTTGATCTGGTTGAAATCAGCCCTAATGCCGAGCCGCCTGTCTGTCGTGTGATGGACTACGGTAAGTTCATATTCGAAAAGAGCAAGGCTGCGAAAGAGCAGAAGAAAAAACAGAAGGTTATTCAGGTTAAGGAAATTAAATTCCGTCCTGGTACCGATATTGGCGACTATCAGGTAAAACTACGCAACCTGGTTCGCTTTATTGAAGAGGGTAACAAGGTCAAGGTCACTATCCGTTTCCGTGGTCGCGAAATGGCGCACCAAGAAATCGGTGTTGACGTTTTGAATCGTTTGAAGGAAGACACTGCTGAAATTTGTTTGGTAGAAAGCTTCCCGACGCGAATCGAAGGTCGTCAAATGATCATGGTTCTTGCCCCTAAAAAGAAGTAATTTCGGCATACAAGTAATGTAAGAGGCTATGCCTTAGGGCATAGCCTCTTTATTCGCCGGGTTACATAGTTATTAACATGCATACAATGCGGAGTTATTCATCATGCCTAAGATGAAATCAAACAAAGGTGCAGCTAAGCGTTTCAAGAAAACTGCTGGCGGCTTTAAGTTCAAGCACGCAACTAAACGTCACATCCTGACTAAGCGTACTACTAAGAACAAACGTCAACTGCGTCCAAACGCGATTTTGCCTAAGTGCGAAGTAGCAGCAGTTGTTCGTATGCTTCCATACGCATAATTATTCTTAGTATTATTAACAAATTAGTTTAGGAGAGAGTCCATGGCTCGCGTAAAACGTGGTGTACAAGCTCGTGCTCGTCACAAGAAAGTTCTAAAACAAGCTAAAGGTTACTACGGTGCACGTTCACGTGTTTACCGCGTAGCTTTCCAAGCAGTTACCAAAGCTGGTCAATACGCTTACCGTGACCGTCGTCAGAAGAAACGTCAATTCCGTCAACTGTGGATTGCACGTATCAACGCTGCGGCTCGTCAAAATGGTATGTCTTACAGCCGTTTCATTAACGGTCTTAAGAAAGCGTCTATCGAAATCGATCGTAAGATCCTTGCCGATATCGCTGTATTCGACAAATCAGCATTTGCTGTGCTTGTTGAGAAAGCAAAAGCTGCTCTGTAATTTTACAGACTAGATTTCGCGTGAAAGGGGAGCTTCGGCTCCCCTTTTTCTTTGCTTTCTTGGTCTTCTTTGTCTGCCTGTTGTCAGCTCAACACAACAGGAGTGTTTTTACACCGTTTAAGGTGACGCAAGAAGGTGCGTATATTGTGTTCCTGTTGTATTGAGCTGAATACCATATAAAGAGGTGGTCGCAGTGATATACAAATAGGATTGATTTGGACCACCAAACGTACAATTACTGACACGTTCTGGCACGGGAATGAGCCCAAGCTTTTTACCTTTGCTATCAAAAACCGCGATACCACTGTCACAGCTGCAGAAAATATTGCCTTTCATATCTATCCGAAACCCATCTGGAATACCCGGTTCAACGACACATAGCGTTTTTCCTTCGCCCAGCGAACCATTGTTATCCACCTGAAATGCCCTGATTTCCCTGCGTCCTTTGATGGGAAACTCCACCACTGACATATCGGCGACATAGAGCGTGCGCTCGTCTGGAGAGAAAGCGAGCCCGTTAGGGCGTTGGACGTCGGTTGTCATGATGTCGAGTTCACCGGTTAAAGGGGCAAACCGATAGACGTAACATCCCACCATTTCACTTGATGATTTGAAGCCTTCTTCGTTGCTCAAAATGCCGTAGGGTGGATCAGTAAACCAAATGGTTCCGTCGCGCTTAACGACGAGGTCATTTGGACTATTGAGCCGCTTACCGTCGTAACGATCAACGAGGATCTCGTTCTCTCCGTTAGCTAATGTGCGGCTGATACCGCGCCTGCCGTGTTCGCAGCTGAGCAAGTTTCCATCGAGGTCAAGGTAGTTGCCATTACTAAAATGCGAGTTGTCTTTTAGAACAGTCAGCCCTTCTTGAGGGTGCCAACGGAGAAGTTTGCATCCTTTGACATCACTGAACACAACCGCATTTTGATCCGGTAGCCAAACGGGCCCTTCGGCCCAAATGGCACCAGTACAAAGTTGTTGCACCTCTTGGCCTTCGATCAGAAATGATGAAATATCAGCCATATCGTTACCTCTTCTCAGGCTCGCCATCGATATGACGAGGGATGGAAAGGGGGTTGTTGGGTTTAATTTCTGGAGGCAGAAGCGTATTTGGCACGTTCTGATAGCAAACGGGTCTTACAAAGCGCTCGATAGCCATGCTGCCGACGGAGGTTGTTTGGCTATTTGAGGTAGATGGGTAGGGGCCGCCATGTACCATTGCTGTTGAGACTTCTACACCGGTTGGAAAACCATTGAAAAGAATTCTTCCGACTTTCAGTTCCATTGTATCAATCAGCTGCTGTGCGAAGGTTTGATCGTCATTTTCACTATAGTGAATCGTACCGGTGAGTTGACCTTCCAGTGATCCCAAAACGTCAAGGGCCTCTTGCTCGCTGTTGCATACCACTAACATTGAGAACGAGCCAAAGACTTCTCTATGCAATGCGCGATCTTTTATAAAATCAGAGGCCTCTACTTCGACAAAGGCGGGTTCACAGGCATTATGACCTTCAGAATGCCCTTGCGTGATAAGGTTTACTTCTGGGCTGTTGATCAATGCGCTCTTGTTTTCGCAGTAAGACGAAAATATTGAGGGTGTGAGCATTGAGCCTGCACAATTGCCTTCCATGAGTTTGGACATGTGCTGTTTGAAGTGAGTCAGCGCATCACTCTTGAGCGCAATCACGAGGCCAGGGTTGGTGCAGAACTGACCCGCTCCCATCATGAGTGATGCGTAAAACTGTTCAGCAAGTGATGCTGTTTGTGCTGCTAGGGAGGCGGGCATGAATACCACTGGATTGATGCTACTCATTTCTGCATACACAGGGATAGGCTCTTCACGTTGCTGAGCAAGTGACATCAATGCGGTACCACCTGATTGTGAACCCGTAAAACCCACCGCTTTTATTTCTGGGTGTGAGACTAAGTGCTGACCAATCTCATTACCAGAACCAAACACTAATGAAAATGTGCCCGGATGAAAGTTCAATTCAGCCAATGCATCGACAATACAGCGTCCAATCAATTCAGAGACACCTGGGTGTGCGGAATGGCCTTTAACGATCACGGGACAGCCCGCGGCAAGTGCGGACGCGGTATCTCCACCAGCCACAGAAAATGCCAATGGAAAGTTACTTGACCCGAAGACAACAACGGGGCCGAGTGGAATTTTTCTTACCCCAAGAAACGGCCTTGGAAGCGGTTGGCGATCGGGGAGGGCGGTATCTATTCTGACATCTTGCCAACTACCATCTTGGATGACATCGGCGAAAAGTCGGAGTTGATTGGCTGTTCTGGCGCGTTCGCCTTCAAGTCTTGCTGCAGGTAATCCCGTTTCTTTCATGCCCCTTTCTATCAGTGTGTCACCGAGCGCCATGATGTTATCAGCGATTAGACGCAATAAGTCGGCGCGTTGAGAAGCGGAGGTTTTGCGAAAAAGCTGAAATGCTCCGGCAGCTAACACGCAGGCTTCATCGGCATCCTCGCAGGTGGCCAGCCCGAAAGACGGCTCGAGCTTTTCGTTGATCTTTGGGTCAAACCCTTGAATGCGGCCATTGGTGCCATGAACTGCGCGTCCGCCAATAAACATATTTCCCTGAACTGACATGAGTAAACTCCTTAATTCTGTGAATGTGCGGGCAGCAGGAAAGAAACATCTGGCTCTGCTAAGCAATTAAAGGTGCGTAAAATACGGGTGCTGCTGACATCCAACACCGCGACTTGGTCGTTTGTCATGGAGACATAAGCCGTTGTACCGTCCGGATGAAAACTCACGGCAATGGGATCGGCAGGTAGCTCAATCACGCCTTTTGGCATCAACGTTTGATCATAAATAGAGATAGAACCGCCTTGGTAATTGGTGACAAACAATTGCTGATTGGGTGACAGGTAGACCCGGGTAGGATCTTGGCCTGACGCCGCTGACGCTTTTACTGTCAAAGAGGACGTATCAACGGCAACAATGCTGTTGTCTAGGCGGTTCGTAACAAAGAGTGTTTTACCGTCTTGTGCCAGGCAGTTACCTTCGGGCTTTTTGCCCGGATACATTGCTACGGGGTCAACGGTGGGTTCCCAAGGCCGTATTTTGGTGACGGTATGACTAAGCAAGTTCAGACAAAATGCGGTTTCACCGTCGGCGCTTAAAGAAAAAAGGTGCGTCTTAAGTCCACCTGAAGGCAATGCACGGTCTGGCGCTGTTGCTGTTTTTGGGTTTTCGTATATCACCATGACGTTATGCGATTCACTCATGGCATAAAGTCTGTCTTGATTGTCCATAGCGAGGCCATGAATGCGAAAATATGGCCACGCACTGATGGTGCGAACATGCTCTCTTCGCTTTATGTCGATGACGAAAATATCACAACCGCCGTTGTCGCCGATGATCCCCGAATTTTCAACGCCATAGTGACCGACATAAGCGAATTCACGGTTTGAATCTACGACGAATTCATGTGGGTAGTTTGGCAGTGTGATCTGGGTGATGGCTTCCCCTTTTTCTGCATCAAAAAAGCCGAGGGTATGAGCACTTTTTTGGTTAAGAATCAGCGTATCCCTATTCATTCTTCCCTTTCCTTCGTTGTCTTAGCGCAAGGCTGCAATGTGGATTGGATGACTGGGTGTCTTTGGCGTCATGGTCAGCGTATTACGCAGTGGCTTACCAAACTCCGGCACGCAGATTTCAAATACATCACCGTCTTGTGTTTCGATGCCATCGGCAAAGCTCAAGGTTGATGTGCCAAAATAGTGAACATTCAGATCACCCGGTTGACAGAAAAGGGCATATTTAAAGTGGTGATGCTCTAGGTTCTTAATGTTATGTGACATGTTGTCTTCACCAGAGGTGAAGGGCTTTTCCCATACCACGTTTTTGTTACGGATAATTTTGCTGCTCCCTTCTAATGAAGGTGGCAAGTCGCCAATCATGAGCTCGGGGCCAAAACTGGCTTGGCGAAGCTTAGAATGAGCAAGCCACAAATAGTTGTGACGTTCGGTGACATGGTCTGAAAATTCATTGCCTATGGCAAAACCAACCCGATGCGGTGTGCCATTACTGTCATTGACATAAACACCAACCAACTCAGGCTCTTCTCCAGCATCTTGCGCAAACGCCGGTGATTCAATGGTGCCATAGGGACGGCGGATGATATTTCCCGTTCCTTTGTAGAACCATTCTGGCTGAGAGGCGATGTGTTGTGAGGTGGCTTTTCCGTCTTCAAACCCCATTTTAAACATACGCATGGAGTCGGTCAGTGTTGCTTCCTCACCGGCAATTTTTGCGTGCATGGCGTCCCGGGTATCGGCGCTGCCTAGATGCGTCAAGCCTGTGCCCGTGACAAAACAATGTGCATTGTCGGGATGGTGTATCGGCGGAAGCAACAGTCCATCATCAATCACGCTTTGGTAGCTGATCGTATGCTCGGTAAGCAAACTGTCGATCAGCGACGTCAGCGTTCTCTCTTCGTTGATGGCCATGTTAACAAGCTCATAAGTTGTTAATGGCAATGAAATCGCTTGAAGGCTTTCGTCGTCTAGTACTTTGGCTACGCGAGGGCCTGTTGGGCTCTTGTATTGAATAATGCGGTAAAATGACATGTGTGTTCCCTTACTCAATAATGTTGAAGTCATTGAGATACTTATCAGAAATTGAAATACCAAGACCGGGGGTGTTGTCGTCTAAGTTAATGCAGCCGTTCTGTGGCACTGGCTCACCTTCGAAGATGTAGTAAAAGAGTTCATTCCCCACTTCTACATCGTGCACCGGGAAGAATTCCGAAATCGGTGATGCGAGCGTCGACATGGTGAGGTGATAGTTGTGCATTTGACCTGCATGAGGAATAACGGGAACACTATAAACCTCTGCAAGCGCATTGATTTTACGCGCAGCGGTAATACCACCGACACGGTTTGTGTCGTACTGAATGACGGACACGGCACGTTTATCGAGAAGTTCTTTGAAACCGTGACTGGTAAATTCATGCTCACCACCTGAAATAGGTATGGTGGTCAGTTGGTTTAACTCGGCATATCCGTCGATATCATCAGCGATCACCGGTTCTTCTAACCACCGGGGTTCAAACTTCTCAAGTTTAGGGAGCATGCGTTTTGCGTATTCTAGGTTCCAGCCCATGTAGCACTCGAGCATAAGGTCAACGTCATCCCCAATCACTTCTCTGACGGCTTCTACGCTTTTGATGTTTTCTCTCATGCCTTGCGGTCCATCGTTAGGGCCATAACCGAATCGCATTTTTAGCATGTTGAACCCCTGATCCAGATAAGACTGCGCCTCGCGCTGCATCTCATCCAAATCTGTTCGGTAAAGCTTGGAGGCGTAGACGGGGATCGTCTCTTTGGTTCGTCCCCCCAGTAACTTGAACACGGGTTTGCCCGTTGCTTTGCCCATCAAATCCCAAATCGCGATATCTACACCAGATATTGCTGCCATACCAATGCCTTTGCGTCCCCATGCTAATGTGGAGCGATACATCAATTGCCACAGGTATTCATAGTCAAAGGGGTCATGGCCTATGATGAGCGGTGCAAGATAGATGTCGATGATCTCTTTCGCTATTCGAGGCGCAAGGGCGACGTTACCGATTCCGACCAATCCCGTGTCCGTTTCAATTTCTATAACGGCCCAATCGTGAAACCGGAACGTGCCCATTGAATCCCCTTTACTCCAAAGCAAGTCTTTCGCGTTGGAACAAAAATGCTGTGAGGGTGGGACCGTTTTTCCTTTCCATTGGAAAACTCTTGCTTTAACGGATGTGATTTTCATTTATGCCTCTGTGTTATTTGTTGCCAACGTTTCTTTGAAGGCTGATTGAGCCATGACGCAAGCAAGATTGAATGCATTCAGTGTGGCGTTAACGTTGGCTTGGTTTTTACCGGAGATATCAAACGCAGTGCCATGAGCGGGAGTTGTAATTGCAATGGGAAGGCCGCCTTGAACGGTAACGCCTTTTTCGAAACCAAGGAGCTTTATCGCGATTTGACCTTGGTCGTGATACATGGTGACCACGGCATCAAACTCACCGTCTCTGACTTTTAAAAAGAGGGTGTCCGCAGGAAAAGGGCCACTGACCGGGTAATGTTGATCCTGGAGTGTCTTGACGGCAGGTTGAATGATGTCTATTTCTTCTCTGCCACAAATACCCCCATCACCACCATGCGGATTGAGTGCTGCAATGGCTATTTTGGGACGGGCCACTCCAGACTTGATAAGGCAATCGTGGATGAGTTTGGTTGCCTCAATGATTCTGTCTTGAGATAGGTATTGCGTGACATCTTTGAATGGAACGTGTGACGAGATCCTTGAGGTCCAAATATCTCCGAGTGTGTTGAATTCACAGAAATACTCTTCCACTTCTAGCTGATCGGCAAAAAAGTGCAGTTCATCCTCAAACGGCATCCCCGCCAACTTCATGGCTTGTTTGTTAAGAGGCGCGAAACAAATGGCATCTATTTCAGACGCTTTCGCCGCATCTAGGCACATGGTCAGTACGTTGAGCACTGACGCGCCACTTTCTTTGTTCGCAATACCTACTTTGTGATCCGCTTCAGCCATCGTAGAGACAGGAAGAAAACACACGCTACCTAAGGGTGTATGTTCTGCCTCCTCAAATGCGTTAATCACTGGAAGGTCATGCATCAATCTTGTCAGTGTTTGTGCATTTTTCCACAACCACTCATCGCCGACTAAGACGCAATGGCAGTGGCGAACACGCTGTTCACTGGCGAGTAGTTTGGCCACCAGTTCAGGACCAATGCCAGATGGATCCCCCAAAGTGATTGCAACGACGGGTGCTTTTCGCATGGTGTTCTCCGTGTTCGATGAGTGTCTTTCTTTCATCATTTTTATTGAGTGATAGAGGTACGCTATGCACCCTAATGGTATATAAAGCGTACCAGTTGATTTTATTCTTAACAATGTTTTGAAAAAATGGAAGACACAAAATGATTGATCTGACGAATTAAATACACGTATTTCATGCGTTTAATTCGTTGCATCACACTATTTTTAATATGTAAAAATGACGGGTTAAGGTGTTTATACTTGGTTTATCAGATGTTTAGTGGCGGATTGGAGGGAGGTAATTCACAGAGTAAGGATTTACTTGTGTGAATCATAACTAAGATCTATTCCTAGAATTACACTGGGAAATAAGAACTAAATCTTATTTTGGACAAAAAGTGCTCAGTGGGCATTTTGGTTTTCAAGTCTTCTGGTATTGTTAATAGACCAGTTGAGGGCGAAGAGCGATACGGTGCTTTGCGAAAGGAATACACCCGTGGTCGATATTCCTTTGCTCGGTTAAGTGAGTGTCACTTCGAAAAACCTATCAACGGAATACGACGTTGGTTTAAAAAATCATGAGCACGTAAGGGAAGCGAAGATGCCTCAGATTCGAATTCAAAACCTAGTAAAACGCTATGATCATGTCGAAGTCGTCCATGGTCTTGATCTTACCTTTGATGATAATGAGTTCACCGTGCTGGTCGGCCCGTCTGGCTGTGGTAAATCAACGACCCTGCGAATGATCGCGGGGTTAGAAGACGTGACCTCGGGGGGGATATACATTGGCGATCGCGAAGTGAGTTCGTTGGAGCCACGCGATCGCGACCTTGCGATGGTTTTCCAAGACTACGCGTTATACCCCCACATGAATGTTGAGAAAAACATCTCGTTTGCTTTGCGCCTCGCCAAAGTGAATAAAGAGGACATCGCGAAAAAGGTAAAAGAAGTCTCAGAGATGCTGGGGCTAGAGCACCTTCTCCACCGTAAACCTGGCGAACTGTCGGGCGGGCAGCGTCAACGCGTTGCCATGGGCAGGGCGTTGGCGCGTGATGCATCAACGTTATTGATGGACGAGCCTTTATCGAATTTGGATGCCAAACTTCGTGCTCAGATGCGTGCTGAGCTGATCTTGATGCGAAAGAAGGTCAATAAAAACATCATCTACGTGACGCATGACCAAATTGAAGCCATGACATTGGGCGACAGAATAGTTGTCATGAATGACGGATACGTTCAACAACATGGCACGCCTGAAGAATTGTTTTGTCGACCCGTCAATAAATTCGTCGCGGGTTTTATGGGGTCGCCGTCAATGAACTTCCTTGAGGGAGAACTGATTAACACTGACGGTGAGTTCTTTGTCGAAGGGGAGGGCTTTTCGTTAAAAACCGACCCAGCATTAACGGCTTCGCTGACCAATTTGTTACAGGCATCTTCTTCTATTCACGTAGGTTTCAGACCGTCTGCTTTTTCTACTGAGTCTATTCCTGATTCAAACCCCATTTCATTGCCCGTTTTGGTCACAGAATATTGCGGCTCACAGTCGATCATTGTTTCCGAAATTAACGGACAGCGTATCTCCATTGAAATTGATTCTGAGTTTCTACCTAAACAAGGTGAGAACATTACGTTCTATCTTAAGTATACCGATATCTACCTATTTGATTCTAAGACGGAAAAAGCAGTTTACTCAAACGCATAGTAACGTGAGTCCACATGCTGAATCCATTCATCATCTACCCCAAAGCAGTTATGCGGGAGGAGCAATGTTACAGAATATCAATACGTTAAAACGATACACGGCCACTGTGATCGCCACAGTGGGTATGCTGATTTCACCTTTTGCGCTTTCTAATCCTTACAAACCCTATGAAGGTGAAGTGCTGGTGGTCAATTTCCCCGCACATCCTCACTATGATGCGGTAATGAAGGTATTACCCGATTTTGAAAAAGAGACGGGCATTGAAGTAGAAGTTGACCAACTTCAATACTTGGCAATGCGTCAAAAACAAACGCTCGAATTGACCAAGCGAAAAGGGGATTACGACTTGATCGCCTATGTGGTTTTTTCTAAGGCGGATTACGTATCGGCGGATCAAATTGAACCGCTCGCACGTTTTTTCATGAACCCTAAATTGGCAGATCCAAGCTACGATGCGGACGATCTGATTGATGGTTACGTGCAAAATGTCGGTGTCGCTGGTGGCGCGAAAGGATACTTACCTGGGCCAACGGGCGCGTTGTTTGGTATTCCTTTTGGCTCAGAGACGTCAGTGTTGGGTTACAGGAAAGACATTTTCGACAAGCACGGCATCAAAGTGCCAGAGACCTATGAAGAGCTGCTTGAAACCTCTTGCAAGATCCAAGACCTAGAGCCAGACATGGTTGGGCTTGCTTCTCGTGGTAAATCTGGCCACCAAACCTCCCATGCGTTTCTTCTTCACCTCGCCCCGTTAGGCGGCAGAGTATTTGATGAAAACTGGAAGCCGACCTTGAACAGTCCGGAGGCAATCCAAGCGGGTAATGCCTTGAAGACCATTTTGGAATGTGGTCCGGAAGGTGGCACTTCGTTTGGCTTATCCGAAGCAAAGAACGCATTCCTACAAGGAAAAGCGGCCATGTACCTCGACACAACAGTGGTTGCGGGTGAGGTCGACGACCCTCAGAAATCAAAAGTGGTGGGTAAAGTGGCATGGGCTAAACACCCAATGGGTGTGAAGCATGCTTCACAAACCGGTGGCTTTGGCATTGCGATTCCGAAAAACGCGCAAAACAAAGAAGCTGCCTTTTTGTTGATGCAATGGCTTACCTCAAAAGAGACGGATAAGAAAATTGCACTCGCAGGTGGCAATCCGTCTCGTTTCTCTACTCACCAAGATAGCGACGTCATTGCAAAATTCCCGCAAATGGAAATTTTCGGTGAAGCATTGAAAGATGCTGACCCTGATTGGCGCCCAATTATTCCTGTATGGGGACAGATAAACACCGAGTTAGGCACGAACTTGTCCAAGGCAATGACCGGCGAAATCACGGTTGAAGAAGCCCTTAACAAGACCAATAAAACAGCGGAAAAAATCATGGATAAAGCGGGTTATTACACTTATCAACAGTAAATAACGACAGGAGGCAGATATTGGTCTGCCTCCAATGCACAAATGGATGTGGAATATGCAAGACAAAGTCATGGTTTCCGCTGGTAATAGTGAAGCACCAGATAAAAAGTCATTTCGACAGGTTTTAAATAAAGCGGCTCCCTATTTTTTCATGGCGCCTGCGGCAGTTATTTTGATTTTTGCCCTTTTGTACCCAATGGCTTACATGATGACGGCGAGTTTCTTTGATTGGAGGCCAAGTCAGCCTTTTTCAGATGCCGAGTTTGTGGGGTTAAGTAACTACGTTTGGCTACTTGAAGATGAAGGTTTTTTTGAGTCTTTCTTTGTCACCTTCTCTTTCGCTTTTATCGTTGTTGGTATTGAGATGGTACTTGGAGTAGGGCTTGCGTTAATGCTGGAAAGGCCGACAAGAGGCATGTCAATTTATCGAACAATTTTCATTCTACCAATGATGATTGCGCCGATTGCTGTGGGTCTCGTCTGGCGTTACATGTACAACCCACAATTCGGTATTTTCAACAAAATTCTAAATGGATTGGGCATTGATAGCGTGCCTTGGTTGTCCGATCCATCGTGGTCACTGTTCTCGATCATTTTGGCAGACGTTTGGCAATGGACACCTTTTGTCATGATCTTGTCCTTGGCGGCACTTCAATCCCTTTCTAGTTCGGTTGTAGAAGCAGCGAAACTCGACGGCGCGTCGAACTGGGCACTTATTTGGCACATTAAAATTCCATTGATGCTGCCCGTGCTCATTGTCACCTTGCTGCTCCGGTTGATCGATGCGTTCAAGGTATTGGAAGTCATCATGATACTGACCAATGGTGGACCCGGTCTTTCAACTGAAATTCTTGCATTACGAATCTTTAAAACAGTGACAGACAGCCAAGAGCTTGGCCTAGCTGCCGCGTTATCCAATATGCTGCTTGCGCTTGTTCTGGTCATTACCGTTGCCATGTTCATGTTTAACAAGATGCGTGAAACGCGCAGTGCAAAAATCAAAGTCACTGCAGAGCAGTACTGAGGAAGGAGGATAAACATGAACAAGAAGACTTTGAATACAGCGCTTTACTACTTAGTACTCGTCTCGCTGATTGTTTTTTCATTGGGGCCAATTGTATTGATGTTCGTGACGTCTTTTAAGTTGAAAGTCGATATCATGAGCGATTCGACGGCATGGTTTTTCATGCCAACGCTTCAAAACTATGCGTCCATGCTGGATGACCGCTCTTTGGTCAACAACATTGGTAACTCTCTCTATGTCGCGATTGTATCAACGGCTATCACTCTGTTTGCCGGTTGTATGGCAGCCTATGCCATTGTGCGTTATCGATTTTTTGGGCGAGATGTGGCATCGATGACAACGTTGATCATGAGAATGGTGCCGCCTGCCGTCTTGCTCGTTCCAGTCTTTGGTATTTGGACCTTTGACTATGAGATTGATGGCACGCTAAACGGCATTGTGCTTATTTACAGCGCCATGAACCTTCCTTTTGTTATTTGGATCTTACAGAGCTTTATTCAGCAAATTCCTATCCAGCTGGAGGAAGCGGCCAGAATGGATGGGGCGAATCCTTTTCAAGTGTTTTATCACATCATTCTGCCTGTTATACAGCCAGGCCTTGCTGCGGCATCCATATTCACGTTCCGTATTGCGTGGAATGAGTTCCTGATTGCAAATGCCATTTCTGATCGAAGTACGAGAACCACACCCGTGTATATCGTGAATTCATTGACGGAATATAACATCGATTGGGGGGCCATCATGGCCATGGGTGTTCTGCTCGCCATACCACCGATCATATTTACGTTTGTTGCATCGAAACAAATTATTTCAGGGATGACCGCGGGTGCTGTGAAGGGGTAGAGATGACGTGGTTGTTAAAAAGGTTAGCGATAAAGCCATTATGTCGTTGGCAAAAAAGGCTGCTCGTGTCTCTCGTCATTGCGTTCTTGGTGAGCTTATCTGTGGGGGCCGTCTTTATTTTCGCACCGCATTGGATATGGCCGAAAACAGGCGATCACCTGAACATGCTCTCGGCTGATATTGAGAACGGAGAGTATGTTTTCCATTTGTCGGGATGTGCGGCTTGCCATTCAACGGCGGCGAAGAAAGACGCGCCGCTGGCTGGTGGCAAACGTATCAGAACACCGTTTGGCATCATTACGTCGACGAACATTACACCGGATGATGAATTTGGTATCGGCGGTTGGAGCCGAGCGGAATTTGCAGATGCTGTTAGACAGGGAATATCCCCGCAAGGAGTGCATTATTATCCTGCTTTCCCTTACACATCTTATATAAAGATGAGTGATCAAGACGTTGTTGATATTCAATCCTACATTGACCAGCGTATTGCACCTATATCGGAGCCTAATAAAAGCAAGGTCTTGCCGTTTCCGCTAAATATTCGCGCAGGTATCGGTACATGGAAATTGCTTTATAACCAACCTGCTTATGTGTCTGATGTTTCAACTTATACCGAGATTGAGCAACGCGGTGCCTATTTGGTGGAGGCGTTAGGGCATTGCGGAGAATGCCACACACCACGAGATACGCTGGGTGGACTTTTGCGCGATCAATGGATGGCAGGTGTGCCTCAAGGGGCGTTTAATCCCGCTCCCAGCTTACTGAATACCCGTGACGCGATGGGGGATTGGACGGACGAAGAGTGGCTCGTGTTTCTTCAAACTGGGAAGCTCCCCAACGGAGAATACACAGGGGGTGAAATGAGCCATGTGATAAAGGAAATCACCTCGCATCTTGTACGGAGCGATGCCGAGGCGATGGTTGCTTATTTTCGAACACTCAATGGTGAGGAGAATCGCTAATGCCTGCAGTTTGGTTATTACTTTTACTCTTAGCTATTCCTCATAGCGTAAGTGCCGATGAGTATTGCAAAGATTATCAGCACCAACAGACGTTGATAGACAGTGATCTTAGGCTTTGCTGGTCTTTGAGCAATAACGACACGTTGCGCGTGAAAGCCATTCACCCCTCAAAGGTATGGATTGGCTTAGGCTTTGGTAAGTTGATGAGCAATGCGGATGCGATTATTGGTTACGCGCACACTAAAGAGGTGAAAGACAGCCATTTAACGGGGAGGCTATTGTCATCAGTTCAAACAGACGCAGAACAAAACATTCATCACGCGCAAATTGACGTAGATGAAAACATGACGGTGTTGGTGTTTGAACGTGCATTAAAAACGTCAGATGAGTCCGATTTTACCATCGATCCGAATGCTGATATCGACATCATTTGGGCGATAGGGGATGGCGACAGATTTAGCTTTCATGGTGAATATGGTGCACAGAAACTCAATTTTTCTGCAGGCACACAATACACACGTGATATTCCATTTCCGCTTCTTGTTCACGCGGCTTTGATGGTACTGGCGTGGGCTGTGATGTCACCAGCCATTATTACGATTACACGCTATTTTAAAGTCACACCAGGCCAAGCATTTCCCAAGAAGCTAGATAACAAATTTTGGTGGATAACGCATTGGCTTGGTCACAGTGTGGTCATCGCTACGTCTCTTATCGCTTTTGTGCTTAGCCTCATGAGTTTGAATGGGTTAGATACATCAACCATTCATGCGAAAATTGGGCTGGTAGCCATTTGTCTTTCCTTGATACAAGCCTTTTATGGTTGGGCGAGAGGCACAAAAGGTGGGCCTGTTGACGATGATGGGAACCCCGTCCCGAGCAATAAAGTGTTTGGTGACCATTACAACATGACCATCTACAGGCGCGTGTTCGAATGGTTACATAAATCGTTGGGGTACCTCTTATTGGCGGCCAGTCATGTGGCGATTTATAGCGGATTTTTCTTGTTTGAGCTTGGTGCGTGGGCATATGTCGCGATGCTTGTCTCTGAACTGGTTATGTTCGCCTTCTACCTGTTCTTCAGCCTTCAGCATCGCTGGGTTGATACCTACCATGCTATTTGGGGGTTTAGTCGACGACACCCGGGTAACAAGTACAGTAAAAGCCCGTATAAGGATGTCGACCATAAATAGTGCTGCACCCAAACAACCCTGAAGAGGCCTGATTCAGCCAGCATCTTCAGATCGTTTGTGTACTCAGATCATTTGTGTACTCAGGTCGTTCGGGTATAAGGGTTAACCGAAACCATTTCTATTTTTCATGGCAATTAATGTCGTGTCATAAACGCTATTGAGATGGTTAATCATCATTTCTTCTGCCCTGTCAGGATCTCTATTTTCAAGCGCGCGAAAGATCATCATGTGTTCGTGATAGCTTTTTTCGATGCTGCCTTCCACGGACAGAACAACTCGTCTGAACTGCAGTCCATATGAGTAGAGCTCTTGAACATAATTGTTCAGGATCTCATTAGGGACGCACTCTGCGATAATTCGATGAAATTGTTTATCTGAGAGTTGGAAATGTACTGGCTGGTCGAAGAGCTTTTCTTGCTGCTCTAGAAGAACGCGAAGTGCTTTTATTCCGCTTGCATCGATGTTCAGTGTCGCTTTTCTAACGACGGCGCGCTCAATGATTTTTCGTGTTTCAAAGACGGTATCAATATTGTAATTATTGACTTCTAAATCAGAAAGGCTGGGGAGGAGACTCTGGCATGTTTGAAGTAACTCAGGGCTTCGATTGATCGTTGTCTTTGCGCCGTGGGAGATATTAAGCAGACCAAATTCAGAAATGACCCCCAATGAACCTCGAACCGTTTCTCTACTAACGCTAAACGTATTGGCGAGTTCTCTTTCACTGGGTAACACATCGCCATCTCTCAGCAGCCCTGTAAAGATCATCTCTAATATTTTTTCTGCGAGTACTTCTTTTTTTGTTTTGTTTTTCAGTACGTTTTCATCACCAAATAATGGTATCGGCATAGGGAGGTATCCTCTATCAATGGTAGCCCTAGCGTAAGGTTGGAATTATATCCTTTCAGTGGTATCTAAACCATACCAGATCAGTGCGACGGATGAAATGAGACGACTGTTTTCTCGTTAATGCATGTCGTTTGGACTTAGAAGAAAGACATAAAAGAACAGGCATAAGAGAAATGTGATTGATGTGATTGTTGATGAAAATGACAAAAAGAAGGGGGTAGCCCCCCTTGAATTACGTTGATGCTCTATCTTTTTAACTACTTGGGGAACACGCGTCTATCAGTGACCACGGCGAGTTATCATAAAGCCCTGGCATTTGTTGTGTCGTCCACCAGCTCGCTTTGTATTTTTTACCATTATACGTGACGGTGTCACCTGTTTGGTATGTCTCGTATACATCCCACTCTTCACTTGGGCATACTACCAATGCCTCTGGTGCTTTCATCCAATCAATCAATTGCTTATGGTTTACGAATCGAACCGACGATTTCGATAATGCATAATCAGTAAAGCGTTCCAATACCCGCCGCCTGTTCTCAACCGTTGTTTCAGGCATGCCGAAGTGTTCTTGACCATTCACATACCCATAAAATCCAGAATGTAGCCCCAAAACCAAGGGCGCTTTGTTCCCACTGAGTCTTAGGTCGAGGTTGTATTTATAGATCGCAACAACGTCATCTTCATTTAAACCTGCAGCGCCCCAAGCGGGTTCCGAATACAAATTCCAATCAAAGTTATCCCCTTTACCTGAAACCGCATCAAACCAAGGAACACGTGACGCGATCTTATCTCGTAGTGAGTAGGCTAAACCGTATTTCTCTAACTCAGCATCAGGCGGCACGATCAGTGTATGCAGCGGCACTTCCCACAACGATGGTTGCTCAGAAACAGGGGGCTTCCACCCACCGTTAACGGCGAGATCATGTTCCTTACTGCCATCATGAAGCGTATGCGGCCAGTAATTATTTGTGCCGTCATGTTCTGGTGTGATGCCCGCAGGAAAGCTAACGTCATAAGTGATCTTATTGGCTGCAATGGCTGATAAGGTATTTTCGTTATAGGTTAAAAACGGCGCTCTAAAACCGCTTACTGACTCAAGGCCTATTCCACCTTTTTCTTCTGAGGCAAGCAGCAGGGCGTTACAACGCGTGATTTCCTCCTGCCATGCTTCTGCTGTCATCCAATTGTCGAGGGGATTCCAGTTCACTTTATCATCAGGGTGCGTCTCAGTGTGATTGCCGAGATCGTGTCCTGCTGTTTTCGCGTTTCGCCACAACTGCAGCACGTGTTCATCGGTTCTTGCAGGGTTGCAGTGCATGAAAAAACTCGCGCTAAGCGGTGCGTTGGCGAAAGCGTCTGCACCTTGCGGGTTTTTACGGCTGTTTAAAAACGCCAAGGTCCATGTCATGCCATCGACGTCGAGGTTGTCATCGAAACCTAAGCTGATAAACATCGGTGTGATGTCTACGGGAAGTGGGGAATGTTGTGAGGCGTCCAATGCAATCGTTTCTGAAAAACTCGGTGATGCTACGAATAACATAGAAGACGACAAAATGGCGGTAATACCTACTGACTGTGCGAAGCGGCTTCTTTTTAACCGCATTTTCTTATTCATTTTTATTGCCTTATAGATAAGCATGTAAATAGGTGCTCGAACTGCGCACCAAGATCAAATTAGGTCTGAGAGGCGAATAAAGGGGAGTCTTTCCGCGTTTGGTGGCGACTTTTTAGAGGCAATAAGAAGTTTCATGAACTTGTTACACGTTTGGGTGAAAAGTCTTTGTCCTGGATCTCTCAACCCACTCTGTGTGTTCGCGTTACTTCGCCTTTTCGTTGGATTAAAGGACAGTAAAAATGCTAATTCTTCACTTCTTGTCTTCCCAACGTTAAAAATTGAAGACGAATTAGCCATGACGCTGACTTTAACGCACTTTCAGTTTGGCTTTGTCACGCGGTTTATTTACTATGTAGCGTTACGTGTATACCAATTCTCAGAGCAAAATTTAGTCGCTTGCCGAAAAGGCTTCGAATCCGAATTTTGTTACGAGAATTGGTATTTTACTCACCGTAGGACACTGCCCGAACGGGTAGATGAGGAAACGATGCAACAACTAGAAGACATTCTGTCCAACGCAACGGCAGCCATTGAAGCGGCTGACTCTGTTGTGGCTCTGGATGAGGTACGCGTAAAGTACCTGGGTAAGAAGGGCGAGCTGACTTTGCAACTTCAGGCGCTAGGTAAATTACCCCCTGAAGAACGCCGCGAAGCGGGTGCCAGCATCAACAAAGCGAAGCAAGCGGTTCAAGCTGCGATTTCAGAGCGTAAGAATGCGCTTGAAAGTGCTGAGCTAGAAGCGAAGCTGGCTGCTGAAACTATCGATGTAACCTTGCCAGGTCGTCGTATTGAGAACGGCGGTATTCACCCAGTAACGCGCACCATTGAGCGTATTGAAAGCTTCTTTGGTGAGTTGGGTTTCGATGTTAAAACCGGTCCAGAAATCGAAGATGCATTCCATAACTTCGATGCACTGAATATCGCAGAAGATCACCCGGCTCGTACTGACCACGATACGTTCTTCTTCAACCCAGACTTGATGCTACGCACGCATACTTCTGGTGTTCAGATCCGTACCATGGAAGAAAACCAGCCGCCATTGCGTTTCATCGCACCTGGCCGTGTTTACCGTAACGATTACGACCAAACTCACACCCCAATGTTCCACCAAGTGGAAGGTATGCTGGTTGATGAGAACGTAAACTTTGCACAGCTGAAAGGCATCCTTCACGACTTCCTATGTAACTTCTTTGAAGAAGACTTGGAAGTGCGTTTCCGTCCTTCTTACTTCCCATTCACAGAACCTTCTGCGGAAGTGGATGTACGTCGTAAAGACGGTAAGTGGTTGGAAATTTTGGGTTGCGGTATGGTTCACCCGAACGTGCTTCGCGCCGTGAACATCGACCCAGAGAAATACTCAGGTTTTGCCTTCGGTATGGGTGTAGAGCGTCTGACCATGCTGCGTTATGGCGTGAATGACCTGCGTGCGTTCTTCGAGAACGATTTGCGTTTCCTGAAACAATTCAAGTAAGCATTGGGGTAATTGATAAATGAAATTCAGTGAATCCTGGCTTCGCGAGTGGGTTAAACCTGCTGTAAATAGCGAAGAACTGGCACACCAAATCACCATGGCTGGTCTAGAAGTAGACGACGTAGAAGCTGTTGCTGGTGAATTTACCGGCGTTGTTGTTGGTGAAGTTGTTGAGTGTGGTCAACACCCTGATGCTGACAAACTGCGTGTAACCAAAGTGAACGTAGGCGGCGAAGAGCTGCTAGACATCGTTTGTGGTGCATCTAACTGTCGCCTTGGTTTGAAAGTTGCAGTAGCAACGGTAGGTGCTGTGCTGCCTGGCGATTTCAAAATCAAGAAAGCGAAACTTCGCGGTCAACCTTCACACGGCATGCTTTGCTCATTCACTGAGCTAGGTATTGATGTTGAGTCTGACGGCATCATGGAATTGCCTGCAGATGCGGTTATCGGTACTGATTTCCGTGAGTTCCTTGCACTGAACGACGTCACCATTGATGTAGACCTCACAGCGAACCGTGCTGACTGTCTGAGCATCAAAGGCCTGGCTCGTGAAGTCGGCGTGTTGAACCGCGCAGAAGTGACTGACCCAGCATTCGAAAAAGTTGCGCCGTCAATTGACGACAAAATTGCTGTTGCTATCGAAGCACCACAAGCGTGTCCGCGCTACTTAGGCCGCGTTGTTCGCAACGTAAACGTGAAAGCAGCAACGCCACTTTGGATGCAAGAGAAATTGCGTCGTAGCGGTGTGCGTTCTATCGACCCAATCGTTGATATCACAAACTACGTGATGCTAGAACAAGGCCAACCAATGCACGCATTTGATCTTTCTAAGATCGAAGGCGGTATCGTTGCGCGTATGGCGAAGCAAGGCGAGAAACTGGTTCTTCTGGACGGTAACGAAGCTGAGCTTAACGACAACACCCTTGTTATCGCTGACCACAATAAAGCACTGGCGATTGCCGGTATCTTTGGTGGCGAATTCTCCGGTGTGAATGACGAAACGACTGACGTATTGCTTGAAGCAGCATTCTTTGCGCCAGATGCAATCCGTGGTCGCGCACGTAGCTACGGCCTGCACACAGACTCATCTCACCGTTTTGAGCGTGGCGTAGATTCAAATCTTCAGTTCCATGCGATGGAACGTGCGACACAGCTACTGATTGAAATCTGTGGCGGTGAAGCAGGAGAGATCGTGGGTCAAGAGTCTGAAGAGAATCTGCCGAAAGCGAAAACCATTTCTCTGCGTCGCACCAAGCTTGATAACTTGCTGGGTCACAGCATTTCAAACGACGACGTTGTAGAAATCCTGACTCGCCTAGGTTGTGACGTTGAAACCACAGACGCAGGTTGGACAGCGAAAGCACCTTCATGGCGTTTTGATATGGCCATTGAAGAAGATTTGGTTGAAGAAGTTGGCCGTATCTTCGGTTACGACAACATTCCAAACCAAGCGCCAGCAGCACACCTAACAATGAACCTACACAAAGAAGCGAACCAGCCTCTGAAACGTGTGCGTGATTTGTTGGTTGACCGTGGTTACCATGAAGCCATCACCTACAGCTTTGTAGAGCCTTCGCAACAAGCGTTGATCGTTCCAAACGTTGAGCCATTGATTCTGCCACACCCAATATCTGCGGACATGTCAGCCATGCGCCTGAGCCTGTGGACGGGTCTACTCAACACTGTTGCTTACAACCAAAAACGTCAGCAACCACGTGTGCGTTTGTTTGAAGCGGGTCTTCGCTTTATTCCTGAAGCGTCTGCTGAAAACGGCATGCGTCAAGAAATGATGCTTGCAGGCGTGATTGCAGGCCCTCGCTCTGAAGAGCATTGGGACATCGCGACGAATGGCGTTGACTTCTTCGACATGAAGGGCGATTTGGAAGCGGTTCTAGAGCTTACTGCTAATGAGCTGGCATACAGCTTTAAAGCCGCTAAGCACCCAGCACTGCACCCTGGCCAAAGCGCAGCTATTGAAGTTGATGGCAAGATCGTTGGTCACATCGGTACTGTTCACCCTGAACTAGAGCGTAAGTTTGGTCTTAATGGCCGTACTGTCGTATTCGAAATCGAGTGGGCTGCGATCAACCAACGTGTTACCCCTGAAGCGGTTGTCATTTCGAAGTTCCCTGCGAACCGCCGTGATATCGCTGTGATTGTGGGCGACGACGTTGAATCTGAAGCTGTGGTTCGCGCGTGTTTGGATACCGACAATGCGCTGATTAAAGCTTCTAAGCTTTTTGACCTTTATAAAGGTAAGGGTGTTGAAGACGGTAAGAAGAGTTTAGCCATTGCGCTAACACTTCAATCTGACGAACGCACACTTGAAGAAAGCGATATTTCTGAGTCAGTTGCGGCGGTAGTTGCACACCTTGGCGAAAAATTTGGCGCGAATCTTCGCGACTAATATGCAAAATATCAATAAAAAAGCAGCCTAATGGCTGCTTTTTTTATGTCTAAAAGTTCTAACACCTATCACTCTGATAAATCAATGTTTTATCAGCTATGCAACAAATGACCTTACGCAAACGATAAAAGTCTAGTAAAAACAGATGATAATGAGAGATACGCAAAAACTGTGTATCACTTTTTATGCATGTCTCAAGAATGAAAAACTCATAAACAGAGCACTGTTCTAAATAATGATATGGAAAAAAGTTGGCGCAAATCAGCCAGTTGGCATACACTGTTGATAAGTTGCTGCAGAGGAACTGACTGCTCGAATGAACAGGAAATGAATATTTCGATGCAGTGAAAAAATATCGTGGTGTAGATACGACGTATCACATTTGTGTTTAACATTTCTTGAGGGAATGACCTATGGCGCTCACCAAGGCCGATTTGGCTGAGAACCTGTTTGAAAACGTCGGAATGAGCAAGCGGGACGCCAAGGAGACTGTTGAAGCCTTTTTTGAAGAAGTTAGAAAAGCGCTTGAAGCTGGCGAACAAGTAAAACTGTCGGGATTCGGTAACTTTGATCTTCGAGACAAGAATGAACGTCCTGGCCGCAACCCAAAAACGGGTGAAGATATCCCAATTACTGCTCGACGTGTGGTGACGTTCCGTCCGGGACAGAAACTGAAAGCACGCGTTGAAGATGCCAAGCTGGAAAAATAACAGTCCAGTGTGACGTTGGAAGAAACCGTAGCCTAATCGCTGCGGTTTTTTATTGCCTGTGACATACCTCATTTTCCTCAAATACAGAGTGTAACCCCTTTCTTCCGTTTCAATTTCAAACGCCTACCTCCCAATTCAATCGTCAATTTCAGTGAAATCATTGTTGTCACATTGTTAGATTTGTATATTGTCTAAAAGATACGATCAACCACCGCAATAAATACGAGAAGGTGGGTATATATTAGGGACAATACAATGATTAATAGTTATCTCTCCGGCGGTTTTCTACAACATGCGCTATATCCTCCTGGGAATTTTATGCCTCAAGTATTTACCCTAGAAAATGGGGTAGAGGTGAAGCATCATGATGTTGGTGTTGTTGAAATCTCACCGCCGACCGCTACCAAAGACATTGTTATCTCTTCGGGTATTCATGGTGACGAAACTGCGCCAATTGAATTGGTTGATGATTTAGTGAAAGAGATTGTAGAAGGGCGTTTTGTGCCGACTGAGCGCACGCTATTTATCATTGCACACCCCAAAGCAATTCATGCATACACGCGATTTATCGAAGAAAACCTGAATCGACTTTTTGCTGGTGAGAACGATCACCGAAACGAAGAGTGCGTACTGGCAAATAGGTTACAGTGTCACGTTAAAGAATTCTTTTCGCTCTCGGTAGACGGTGAAACGGAACATTCCAGAGAACGGTGGCACTTTGATTTGCACAGTGCCATTCGGGATTCTAAACATTACATGTTTGCTGTTATCCCAGCGTCAAGCCACGCCACGGACATCCGCCCGATGTCGTCGTTCTTACAGTTCTCAGCAATGGATGCCATGCTGCTAAGCCGAACACCGTCTTCAACCTTTAGTTGGTGGACAGGGGAAACGTTTGGTGCATTGGCAGCAACGTTCGAGATGGGGCGTGTCGCGCCATTGTACAAAAATGACATGACAGAGTTTGAGCCGTTAAAAGCGGGTATCAAAGCATTGCTCAGCAACCAGACGCTCGATGAATCAGCAAGTAATCAAACGTTTGATATTTACAAAGTCAGTCGAACCATCACCAAAACTGACGATGCTTTTACACTGGCGTTTAGCAACGAGGCGGCTAACTTTACCTTTTTTAAGGAAGGCGAGACATTAGCGGAAGAAAATGGAAAGGAATATGTGTCTGAAGCAGGCGGAGAAGCCGTTGTGTTTCCCAATGCCAAGGTTGCTGTTGGGCAACGTGCATGCTTGCTTGTAAAGCCCTTTACTCCAGACCTATCACTGCCTCTTTACGTGAATGTAGAGCGCGATCCCGGGCCGATTGCGGCGAGTTAGCGCTTTTCATTTATGACTCTTCTCTGTATGGTTGGCGCCCATTGATGTTTAGATCGTAAAACCATGCATTTACTTCAACTTGTTGAGCGTCGAACACGACGCTGGCACCTCTCTTTAGGCATAGCGTCCGCACTCATGGTTTTGTGCGCGATGTTGTCACTTTCTGCGGGGGAGATATGGATTACACCGTTCTTCTATGACTCCCCGTTAGAGCAACAATTGCTTATGGAGCTTCGTGTTCCTCGCGTTATTGCCGCCATTGTTATCGGTGCTTCTCTTGCTGTCTCGGGCGCTGTTCTCCAAGTGCTTCTTGGGAACCCTCTGGCAGAACCGGGTGTGCTTGGTATTTCTGGTGGAGCAAGTTTAGCGTTGGTGATTGTGCTTTTCCTATTTCCATCCTTAGCAAGTCAATATGGATTGATGGCAGCCGCCATGTTCGGCGCGTTAGCGTTTACGGCCATATTGGTATGGCTTGCGCGAAAGCGAACCATGTCGACGGCGAGATTACTTCTGATTGGCGTCGCGTTAGGCATCTTGTCTGGTGCGATTGTCACCTGGGCGTTTTACTTCAGCTCCGACTTAAACCTTCGTCAGCTTCTCTATTGGCTAATGGGAAGCCTTTCTGGTGTTCATTGGGCACAGCTAACATTGACTGTCTTGGTTGTTCCTGCCGTTTTGTGGCTGTGCACACAAGGCAATAACCTTGATTTGATGATGCTAGGGGAAACACCGGCAAAACAACTTGGGTTGAATATCCAAAGGCTTCGCTGGCAACTGATCCTAACGGTAAGCGTCTTAGTGGGTGCGTCGGTTGCGATGGCGGGTGTGATTGGTTTTGTTGGGCTAGTGGTGCCACATTTTCTGCGTTTATGGTTAGGGACAGAAAACCGTTTTCTTCTTCCTTTATCAGCATTGGCTGGCGCATCACTCTTGCTTGTCGCTGACACCATTGGCCGTATGGCCATTGCAGAAGCAGAATTGCCTGTGGGCTCTGTAACAACAACGATTGGCGCACCACTGTTTATTTGGATGTTGTTGAGGCGCGTATGATCAAAGCTCAAAATATCGCGTTATCTACCCGATTATTGCCGCTTAACTTGAATGTCGAACCGGGGGAGATCGTGCATCTACTCGGCGCCAACGGAAGCGGAAAAAGTACCTTACTTGAGCTTCTGTCAGGATTGACCGACGGGCAGGGAGATGTCTCCATAGACGGAAAGCACCTTGATGATATCGACAGCAAACACCTTGCAAGACAACGTGCCTATTTGAGTCAGCAGCAACGTCCTGCGTTTGCCATTGGTGTCTATCAATACTTGAGCTTAAGTTTGTCTGCACTAAATGGCACTGACCCGAAATTGCTAGAAAAAGCGGTCAGTGAAATCTGCTTACTGTTAGGCATTGAAGACAAGTTAAATCGAGGTACGGATCAATTATCAGGCGGCGAGTGGCAACGCGTTCGACTTGCGGGTGTGTGTTTGCAGATTTGGCCTGACATTAATCCCGAAGGGCGATTGTTACTTCTTGATGAACCTGCGACGGCATTGGATATCGCTCAGCAAAGCGTGATGTACAAAATGGTGCGTCAGATAGCCAAGAAGGGCATCGCGGTCGTCATGTCTAACCATGACATCAACAGAACGCTCTCGGATGCTGATCGCGTAGTGCTGCTGAAAAACGGGCATGTCGTCGCTCAAGGCAAACCAGAGAGTGTTATGGATGTGGAGACGTTAGAGCAAGTGTTCGGAACACGGCTAAAGCGCATTCACGTCGATGGGCAGATGTTGATGCTGAGCCAATAGTAAAAAGACTTGCTTCGGCAAGTCTTTTTGTTTGGTATCACTGGCAGCCAAGCTCGCGCTACTTATGTCGCGCTACTTATGTCGCGCTACTTATGTCGCGCTACTTATGTCGCGCTACTTAGGTTTGTACTACTTAGGTTTGTACTACTTAGGTTGCGCGTCCAATTTAGCTTTAATAAACAGCGGGTGATCCACGTATAGAAGCTCTGCAGTTTTACGGATCACGGATTCTTCCAACGGGTCCAGCCTGCCATCTGCGTAGGCAACCTCCCACATCGCTTTAATCAATTCGAAGCGTTGCTCAGGCTCAAGCTGACGCAATTTATCTGTGTAGTCGTAAAGAGACACTGATTGCGCTGATTCCCCCTGTGCTTGATCGACAAGGCTCTTGGCTTTTTCATCATCAATGTCGAGTAACACGCTCAGCATCCGTGTTTTCGCGACTTCTTCTCGTGCGTCAAGTTCATGATCTGCGCCCGCCACTTCACACAGCAACCCAGCCATCGCACGTTGATAAAGGTGCTCATTAGACGTTGCACTTCCGCCTTCATCGGCAAAAACTTCTCTAAGAATGGATGACAGTTTTGAAAACATGTTTATTTCCCATTTCAATTCGTATGACTGACTCGCCTTATTGCAGCCTAGCATTTCTTATTTAAGAGTGGCTAACATCAGGAAAAGTTTCATGATCCGCAGATAAGAAAAAGCCAAACCCTTGAAGGTCTGGCTGTATACGCTTTTTGCTTTGGCGCTTAACGCGATATGTATGAATCAGCGTCGGTTAAAGCGTCCGCGTGAAGAGCGCGCTTTGTGTGCGGATGCTGCTTTTGCTTGTGAAAGCAAAATAGATTCAACCGTTAACTCCATTGGCTCACGGGGTTCAACGCCGTGTGCAAAGGTACGGGTACGCGGCGGCATTAAAAACTCAGCTTCGCTTGCTTTTGGCATACGCTTGAAGCGGTACAAATAAAAGTTTTCCAACTTCTCACGTGCCCACTCGGTTTTCTTCAAATACTTCACACTACTCGCAATCGTTGGTTTCGTACTGAAGCAGTTAAAGCGCATTGCTGTATCAAGAATTTCCCAACCGTAATGGTCGACCAACTGGTTCAACATATCTTCAAGCTTGAGGCCATGAAGCGGGTTGTTTTGTTGCAGTTCAATGCGTTCTTGTTCTGTCATGAAGAGTGTCTCCACTGGTTGCCGCGAACAACGCTTGTTCGCGACGTCTTGATTGTTCTAGCGACCGTCTAAGCAGTCTACTTCTTTTCTTGTTTAGCGTGACGTTTATTATGCAACGTTCAACACTTTACGTTGATGCGCAAGATATTCATCAAACGTACCTTGGAAGCTCACCAAGGTTTTATCTTTAACATCAATGATTGATGTGGCAAGTGACGATACGAATTCGCGGTCATGGCTAACAAAAATCAGCGTGCCGGTGTACGTTTTCAGGGCATTGTTTAATGCTTCGATCGCTTCCATGTCCATGTGGTTCGTAGGTTCGTCCATCACCAACACGTTGATGTCTTGCATCATCAATTTACCGAACAATAGGCGGTTCTTTTCACCACCTGAACAGTTCTTGGCTTTCTTATTGACGTCATCAGCTGTAAACAACAAACGGCCTAAAATGCCACGAACCATCAAATCATCGTGCTTGGTGGTACGCCACTGCGAAATCCAATCAAAGATGGTCATGTCGTTGTCGAAGTCTGCCGTGCTATCTTGTGGGCAGTAACCGATAGATGCGTTTTCAGACCACTTAACAACGCCTTCTTTTTGTTCTAGCTCGTTCACCAAGCAACGAAGCAGGGTGGTTTTACCCACACCGTTTTCACCAATGACGGCTAAGCGAGACCCTGCTTCTAGTAATAGGTTACCACCTTCAAACAAAAGCTCGTTTTCAAATGCGTGTCCAAGGTTTTGCAGTTCAAGTGCTTGGCGGTGAAGTTTCTTACCTTCGCCAAAATCAATGGAAGGGCTCATACGGCTTGAAGATTTCACTTCATCCAGTTTGATTTTATCCATCTTCTTAGCGCGTGAACTTGCTTGTTTTGCTTTTGATGCGTTGGCACCAAAGCGGTTAACGAAGTCTTGCAGTTCACTAATTTCTGCGGCTTTCTTTGCGTTACCAGAAAGCAACTGTTCTCGGATTAGCGAAGAGGCTTCCAAGAAATATTCATAGTTACCCGGGTAGATACGCAATTCACCGTAATCGATATCTGCCATGTGGGTACACACTGAATTGAGGAAGTGACGGTCATGCGAAATGATGATCATCGTGCACTTACGTTGGTTCAATTCTTCAGCTAGCCAGCTTATGGTATGAATATCCAAGTTGTTGGTAGGTTCATCCAGCAACAAAATATCAGGGTTAGCAAACAGGGCTTGCGCCAAAAGAACTCGCAATTTCCAACCCGGCGCAACGTGCTGCATGAGGCCAAAATGAAGATCTTCTTCAATCCCTGCTTTCAGTAAGATGTCGCCGGCACGGCTTTCCGCTGTATAACCGTCCATTTCAGCGAACTCGCTTTCGAGTTCAGCGACTTTCATACCATCTTCTTCGCTCATTTCAGGCAACGAATAGATGCGCTCACGCTCTTGTTTGATTTCCCACAATTTGCGATCGCCCATGATCACCACATCGATAACATTGTGTTGTTCAAAAGCAAACTGATCTTGGCTCAATACCCCAAGCTTGTGTCCAGGCGTGATGGAGACATTGCCTGAGCTTGGCGAAAGTGCACCGCTAAGAATCTTCATGAAGGTTGATTTACCACAACCATTCGCCCCAATGAGGCCGTAACGATTACCGTTACCGAATTTTGCAGAAATGTTTTCAAATAAAGGTTCGGCACCAAACTGCATGGTGATGTTAGCGGTAGATATCAAAGAAGTATTCCTAGTTTTTAATGGTTGACGAATCCGGAGGTCGGAAAGATCAACCAGCAGAAAATAAAGATGTATAGATAGGCCGCGGATTATACAGATTAATTTAACAAACGACAGATATGAGACCTAAATCACGTTAGAAATCTGCATCTCAATGCTAATGAAGTGATTTGTGTGGCTGAGGGGAGCGATGTTTGGATGCTTGATTTTTCAAATGCCAAAAACCCGTATGTTATGCGCGTAACTCACGGAGCAAAAAGGCGTTATGTCAGTGATGTTGAAAATGACGTGGCGCACTGTAAACGAATTGAGATTAAGACCAATCAATTGCTTGGTTTTCTAGTTATCGTTTGTAGGAAAGCAGAACAGAGCAGGGTGGAGGTAGTTTGGTGTATCGATGGTGAATACACCATGATTAAAATGATGAGGTAATTTCCATCGGTTTATTTTTCAACGCTAACTGTCTGAAATAAAGCCAGAGATATGTAGTTGGTATTGTCTTAAATAAACGTGTTTAAGACAATGTAACGTATCCAATATGGGTTGGAAATGGGCCAGAATCGATGCCTTAATTTCTTCTATCTTGTGTCATTTTAGCTAACTTTACATTTTGAAACATTGTTGCAACACTTTGATGACTGAAGTGAGAAGTGGCTTAAATGAACGCATATTATTCAACATTAAGTGGTTGGATTATTCCGGTTACGCGGGCAATGAAATCGTTAGATATCGATCCGATAGAAACCTTGGTTAAGTTCGGTATCGACCCTGCTGAAGTGAATGATCCAGAAGGAAGAATTTGTGTGGAGAGCTTGGGAAACCTGTTCTCTTATTGCAATAAACGCGTGGGGCATCGACAGTTCAACATCGAAGTGGCACGTAACTTCCACCCTTCAGCCTTGCATGCTCTGGGCTATACAGTGCAATCCGCTTATAGCTTAAAAGAAGCACTAGAGCGTGTATCGCAATACAAACGGGTTGTTTCAAATTGTAGCAACATGCTGACCTATGAATCTGGGAATGAGCTTATTGTTGAGCTTGATGTATATCGCTACACAGACAGCGGGCGCTTCGTGCTTTCTTCTGATTTGATTGAGTCATTTTTAGCCACGCTGGTGCAATTATCCAGGGAGTTAGTGGGTGGTGATTTGAACCCGATCCGCATCCAGCTTACATACGAAGAATTGGCAGACTGTCCAGATGTTGACGCGCACTTTCAATGTCCGGTGGAGTTTGGTTGCGAGCGCAATGTCGTGGTATTGGAGCTTGATCAAGCTAACGAGCGTGCCTTCGGCAACAACCCCATTATCAACCAAGCACATCTTGAAATTCTTGATCAATTTATGACGCGGGTAGATAAAACAAACCTGACCTATTTGATTGAAAACAAGATATTGGAGGAGCTGCCATTAGGCGCGCCGTCACAGGCGGTTGTTGCTAAGCACCTTGGGTTGAGTTTGCGAAACCTACAACGAAAGCTTGCGGAACAGGGCACGTGTTACAAAGATATCCTCGATTGCACGCGTAAACGTTTGACCTTAAGTTACATAAGACAACCGCACATGAGCATCAGTGAAATAGGCTATTTGGTCGGCTTTTCAAACGTTGCAAATTTCAACCGCGCCTTTCGTCGCTGGGAAAACTGCGCTCCCGGCGAATATCGTCAAAATTACCTCACCGGAAATGCGTTAGTGGAGCATCTTCATCCGAAAGTAAGTTGATCTTTGCTTTCTCTCCAGCCGTGGTTTCCAAAAAATTAAATCTCCCATTCTGGCTTGTAAACACGCTATTCAGTGGCGGTTTACAGCCTCTTTCTTGTGTGTTTTTTTCCGCTGTTTACTTGAAAGATAAGCCTTTGGCATAAATTAACAATCCGGTTCCCCCAGTTTCCCTCATAGTGGCATGTAGACCGACACAAAGGTTGTCCACCAAAACCTTGATGGTATATGCACGACACCAATGAGAGGAAATTCAATGACGAATGTAGAGCAAATCTCGGCGCAAGCCTACTCGAAGCAGATAACCAGCGATTTCCTCGTCGATATGCAACGACTGTTTGATGGGCAAAAGCTGGCGTTTGAAGATGATAAATTCCCAAGTCATGAGCGTCGAGTCCGCGACCTGAAGGCGTTGAAACATGCCATTCTCGTCAACAAAGGTGCATTGCTTGATGCGCTTGAAAAGGATTTTCAATACCGCAGTCATGATGAAAGCATCTTGGGTGACATCTTTTCCTCTTTGTCTTCCATTGATTACGCCATCAAGCATCTTTCCAACTGGATGAAGCCGCAAAAAAGAGCCGTGGGCATCGTCTTTCAACCTGCGCATGCAAAGGTTATGTATCAACCTAGAGGTGTAGTGGGCGTGATAGCGCCATGGAACTACCCAGTATTCCTTACCGTTGGTCCGCTTGTGGCGGCGTTATCTGCAGGTAATCGCGTAATGATTAAAACGTCTGAATTTACGCCCAACACCAATGCCATTCTCTCGAACATGTTATCGAGTATTTTTGACCGCTCAAAAGTATGTGTGATCGAAGGAGAAGCCGATGTTGCACGGGCTTTCTCGTCTCTGAAATTTGATCACTTGCTGTTTACGGGGTCAACGGAGGTTGGAAGGCATGTGATGAAGGCGGCAGCCGAAAACTTGGTGCCAGTCACGCTTGAGTTAGGGGGGAAGTCGCCTGTCATTATCGACGACAATATTGACCTCGACGAAGCGGTAAAACGCTTTATTTATGGGAAGACGATGAATGCAGGGCAGACCTGTGTGTCTCCGGACTATGTGTACTGTCCGAAAAACCGTGTCAGTGAATTGAAAAGAGCCATACAGGTTCGCTATCAATCCATGTATCCCGTTGAAGAAGGGGTCGCACGTCGTACGAGAGTGATTAATGCCAAACAGTATCAACGTCTTTTGGGTTACTTGGACGATGCAAAACAGCGCGGGGCTGAAGTCATACCGCTCGGGGAAGTCTCAGAAAACCCAGAAGTTTGTTATATGCCACTGACGGTGGTGTTAGGTGCTGACCGCGACATGAAAGTCATGCAGGAAGAGATTTTTGGCCCCATTCTGCCCATTGTCGGGTACACAACGTTAGAAGGTGTCATTGCTGACATCAACGATAACCCTCGTCCTTTGGCTCTATACATCCAGAGTTTTGATAAAGCCTTTCAGCAAACCTTGTTGAATAACACACATGCAGGGGGGGTATGTATCAATGATGCTGCATTTCATGTCGTTGTTGATGATCTACCTTTTGGAGGGGTTGGCGCGTCGGGAATCGGGAGCTATCACGGGATTGAAGGCTTTAGAACCTTCTCCCATGCTAAATCAGTGCTGAGTCGCGGTCGGCTTTTTTTCAGTGACATGCTGTTTCCCCCTTATGGTCGCAAAATACATGCGCTTTTTTATCGGTTTTTTGTTCGATAAACACGAGGTGATGACACATGCACAATTGCATCGCCCAAGTAACAACAGGGCCTCCCCTCGATATTCTGTATCACCTAGCAATCTTCGAGAGATCAGAAACTAAAACGTTAAAAGGAGATCCACATGCGAAAGAGTGAAGATGTGAAAACTTGTAATAATCTTCCGAACTTTATCGTACAAGCTTGTGATAGGTATGCCGACAAGGTTGCATTTCACTGTGGCCCTTCACAGCTAACCTACAAAGAGGTTGAAGAAAAATCCAGAGCATTAGCATGCTGGTTTCAACACTACACGGCATTGCAACCGGGTGACCGGATTGCGATTCAGCTTCCTAACATTCTGGATTTTCCTATTGCGGCGTTCGCTGCAATGCGGGCAGGTCTTGTTCTTGTGAATACCAACCCCCTTTATACGCCAAGAGAAATGCTCCACCAGTTTTCTGATTCAGGCGCAAAGGCCATTGTTATTTTTGCCCCGTTTGCAGACAACCTTGCCGCTATTATCGATAACACAGATATCGACGTTGTGGTGTATGCGGGTTTCGCAGGGGATGAGCCCTCATTAGATTGTGAAAAACAGGTAGTAGAAATAGGCCTACCCCAAGCACTGTCAACTGGCCAAGATGAAGTGCTTGGACCAATAGTTTCCCCTCCCGATGCAATATGCATGTTGCAATATACAGGGGGCACAACAGGTCGTGCCAAGGGGGCGAGTTTGACTCACCGATCGGTACTGGCCAATGTTCATCAGTTTGAAGCGCGGTTAGAAGGCACAGTGATGCGAGGTGAAGAACTTTTTGTTTGTCCATTGCCGCTTTATCACATCTATGCGTTTGCCGTTAATTTGCTTTTGTTTTTCTCGCAAGGGAACGGAAATATTCTGATCCCGAACCCGAGAGACTTAGACGGTTTTGTTTCCCTGATTAAGCCACACAAATTTACAGGCATGGCGGGGATTAACACCTTATTCGTCGGCTTGTGCCAACATGACGGTTTCAAAGCGCTCGATTTCTCAAGCCTCAAGGTGACCTTTTCAGGGGGAACTGCCCTTATCGATAATGCGCGTCTCGCATGGAAAGAGGTGACTGGCGGTGACATTACTGAAGGGTATGGCATGTCTGAAACGTCCCCAGTGATCAGTCTTAACATTCCAGGTAAAGAACATTACGGCACTGTTGGTGTTCCTCTGGTTGGCACGATCGTCGAGATATGGGACGTAAACGATAAAGCACTACCTCAAGGTGAGGTCGGTCAGATTGTCGTCAAGGGTGAGCAGGTCATGAAGGGGTATTGGAACAACGCCGAAGAAACGCAACAAGTGATCACCTCTGACGGCTATTTTAAAACCGGTGACATGGGAAAAATACTTAACGACGGTTGTGTTCAAATTGTTGACCGCCTTAAAGACATGATTTTAGTGTCAGGTTTTAATGTCTACCCCAGTGAAGTCGAGCATGTGTTGAGCTGCCATAACGATGTGCTCGAGGTGGCTGTTGTTGGCGTCCCAGATGACACGACAGGCGAAGCTGTTGTCGCTTACATCACAGCAAGAGAGACCGTTTCTTTAGATGACATCGCGCTTCACTGCAGGAAAAACCTTACGCCTTATAAGATCCCAAAAGATATTCGGATCGTCAAAGAACTGCCAAAATCTGCCGTCGGTAAAATACTGCGTCGGGAACTTAGAGCGGAGAGCTGACGTGAGTCCGAGTACCGCGTTACTCTGTTTTTACCGATAGTCCAGACGTCACAATCTCATTCCAAAAACTTATCGGTAAACTTTGCCCTGTTGTTGATAGCGGGGCTTTTTTTTGGCTTTAGGAAAGGCGTATTTCTTCTGAAAAACGTACGGAATACGGCGCGTTTTACCTGCATCGCATTGCGCGCCTCTTTGGGATTAAACATATAGCTGCTCGTACGAAAAGGTGACCATTATTTCTCCGGGTTTCATGGTGTTAGTCATCTGTTGTGTTTTCCTCGGGCTTTCTAAAGTTCTTATCCACATCAAATTTCAGCAACATGAACAAGTGATATAAGTAAGGCTGAGTGCTGAGAATGAAAAAGCCCGGGTTACCGGGCTTTTTGTTGATGGGTTGTCCCGTCCTAAATAAGGGGGCTGCTAAGGAAAACTAAAAACGGTAGTTGGCTTGTACACCCGCAATGATGAGATACCCTTTGGTTTCGTATTCATTGCTGCCTGCAAACAAACTGGTTTCCGTGAAGGTTTCGTCCGATCTATCCATATAAGCCAACCCTGCATCAAACGACCAGTTTGCATCATGGACATAGTTGATGCCCGCAGAATACCAATAAGCATCTTGGTCGGGGACGCTCAGCGTGGTTTCGCCCGCTTTTTCATCAAGCGCAAACCCAGCACGGAGTTTCACCGCCTCATTGAGTTGATAGGTGGTGCCAATCGCCCAGCGCCAGCTATCGTCATAGGATTCAGGTTTAAGAAAACAGATACCGCCCGTGACAGAACAACCACTGCCTGTTGCCTTAAACTCGGTGTAATCACTCCATTGCGTCCAAAGCGCGCTGTAGTGGATTGCGATGTTGTCATTCAGTTGGTGAAAACCAGAAAACTCAGCCGTTGCAGGCAAGGGAACGGTTGAGCTACTCGATACGGTGCCACCGCCAGGCACAGCAACAAGCCCGGGAGTGTGATCGGTAAAATCGCCTTCAAGGTTTACATCAACACCGGCGCGATAGGCCAATCCAAAGCGGTTGTTTTCATCCAGTGTCACGAGTGAACCTATGTTCCAGCCAAACGCGACATCGTCGCCTTCCCAGCTCAGTAAGTTCTCACGTTTTACTTCACCCGTGGCATAAATCAAACTCACACCCGCACCTAGACTGACCATAGGGGTAATTTGATAGGCAATTGCTGGGTTGATGTTAACTGAGAGCAGCGATGTTTCTCCTGCGATGTCTGGCGACGCAAATCCATCCTTAAGTTCCGTTGCAAGTCCATAGTTGGAATAAATCCCTAAACCAACGGCGAGTTTTTCACTTAAAGGCCGAACATAGTAACTGGCAGGTACAACATTTGAAGGAACGGTATCGCTGGATGATTGGGTGTCAGACGCCCCGACAACATCGATATCCGCGTCGAAATACACCAAGGCGCCAGAAAACTCAGCGCGTTCAAACAATGTCATGATCGCGGGGTTTCTTCCCATGGCTGCAGCGGTATCGCCAATAGCAGCTTCACCTGCGTATGCTCGACCCAACCCACTGGCGGAATCAAATGCAATCTGATAACCCGCAGCATGTGCAGTATTAATGCTTAAAGCGGAAGAAACAAACATTGCGACTCCCGTTAATGCAGTTTTAGATAAACGCGCTTTTGAACAATGAGAAACTAACATATCAACCTCCTTGGTTTTCTTTCCTTACTGCCGTGTGAAACACGTAAAAGAAAAGGGGATGTTTTGATGTTAAGTGCTTTGTTGAAAAGGTGTTTGTCTTGTCGTGCCAGAAGGTTATCAGGGCAGTGAACAGTGCAAAAACATTGAGTTACGGGGGAACGATAGCGGGCGGTTTGGAATGAGATCCGATAGAAAACGGGCTATACCACATAGCCCGTTGAGTGTTGCTCTACCTGCTTAAAACGTTATGCATGGATATAGCGAATGAAATAATCCATCAGCTGAAACTCTTGATGAAGATTAGCAAAGACAGCTTTAAAGTCGGTGTCTTTCGGACTACGCTCGACAATTTTCTTGGCAAAGTCAGCGATTTGTTCGTCTTTCACCTTTTTTGAATGAACAAGGTTCTGCTTGATGGCAACAAACACATCTTGCTCCGGTGTGGTTAACGCTAATTGTTGACTGGCTTCAATCGCTTCTTTGCTATTTCTATGTGCGGACAAGTTTTGGCTTGGTTGCGCCCAAACGTTGACTTGCGAGAGTGCCACGCAAGAACCGCCAGCAACTAGTAGACCGCGCATGGTTGCTCGACGAGTAAGATTAATGTCTTTCATTTTGCGTCTCCTAACCTTAGTTCCAAGGACTGACAGTAATGGTGGATGGCATTCTTAAATCGTATGCCCAACGTCTGTCAGCATTCTTGTCTCTTATCTCATTATCCAACGATTGAAGTTGAGATTGGAAAACATCTAGCAGTGGGTAAACGTTCGGATCGTGTTTGAACTGACCTTTCGGGTATTTACCGAGAGAACGGTGCCAATCTTCTGGAAGATCCGTAAAGATCCTCGAGAAGAAAAACAGACCAGCGCCGACATTCATTGGAGGGCACACGTTCAACCAGTCTCTCTCAGAATAAGGGTGCGTTGGTTCGATTGGGTGGTCTCGATAGAAGCCAAGCGCGCCCAATTTCATGAACGAAGCCAAACTCGTAAAGCCGTGGTTGACGGACATCCAATAAACGATCCTTGAGACGATATCGACCAGTTCTTCAATCGATCTAGCCTCATCAGGGAAACCTCTAACACGACCATCGTGTGTGGTTTCATACAAGAATGCTTGTAGTTCTGTATCGTTAGTCACATCTTGATCAGAGTGATAGTAGAGGCGAAGGTAGCCATCAACCCATTCCTTGATGATTGGCATTAAGCGGTTATCGTCATGTTGGGGATAATCACCAATTTGTGCGAATGAAGGGTCATTCATGCGATCAAATGGCGTGCTTTGCTCAAAGAAATGATATTGGTCTTTTCTTCGTACTGTGGCATTCACAAATGTCACACTGCTGAAACCAGATAAGCGCTGAATTGCCCCCGTCAACAATCCGTTGTAAGGGTTGTTGTAAACGATGTCTGGCCCAACAAGCGGCGCACCCACTTCAAAAATCCCGGTGTGGTTATTGGTGACCAATGCCATCAAATGCGTATCAAGAAGTGCACGCAAAGGGTGTTGATTCGGAATGTTGCGGAAGTAAGCCACAGGTATTGGGCCGAGGTAAACGTGGGTTGATAAGTGGTCTACAACCGCCGCCATGGACGTCATGGTTGTAATGGCATTCTTCGCCATTTGCCATGCCCAATAGTTATCCGCAGGCGTGACTATTTTGGATGGAGGCTGGGTATTCCCGCCATACCCAAAGATGTTTGCGAGCGTCCAACCGATGCCATCCCAAAAAGAATTTCCGATAGGGTGCTGTGTCGGTTGGATGGCGACAGTTTTTAATGTGTTGCTGTTCGTGGGCAGGGCAAACAACGCGATACCAGCATGCAGTCTGGCACCAAAGTTATCCCAATTACGCGCAGCCACGGTTTCTTCTTGGAAATCTTTGAAATCGAGAATAAATAGCCTTCCTTCCGCCATTGCTTGGTCTAAATCGTCTGCCTCAAACCCAGGCACGCGCTTAAACTTGTCATTGGTCATGGGGAAGTTTTTCATGTGGTCTGTGAAGGGTTTTAGATAGTTAAACACCGGTGTTGGTGCTGCTGTCATCAACCAGCCGACCAGATCATCAGAACGGAAGTCATTGTCATAAGGCGCTTTAGGCCATTGTTTAATCCTTGCATCGTACTCTGGGTGCGATGGACAGAAATCAGGGTAGAAATCGAGTTCCTCAACACTATTACATTTTCGATTGGGGAAGGTTAATAGGATGGGATCGATGATTTCTATCGAAATCCGCTCAAAATTGTTATCAGCCACACTACTGTAAACAACCGCAAGCAAATCAAGGAATTTCTGAGCAATGTTCTGAGAAAGAACGATGGCTACAAAGTTTTTACCAAGATAGGCGATGGTGCCTTCAAACAAGCGAACACCAACAAAATCAGCATCAGCATCATCAACATTAAAGTTGTATTCTTGTTCTTCCAATCCTCCGCGATATCGCCAATCTTTTGCATTTTGTACGTCATCACATCTGACATTACCGTGAACAACTGCGCCGCGTAATTTCGCGTAGTCGAACACGTTATCGAGTTTTGCTTGGACCAGTGCTTGTTGCCTGTCATCTAATGTCGCGTTGTCATATTGAGGTAAGGAAACGTAAGGGTAAGGGGCGACCTCATTTTCAACACCGCCCAATCCAAGAGGGGGACCACCGTCCTCGATCAGACCAAAGAGATCGAACCCTGCGTAGCATTGTGGCGTACTTATGAATCGAGCACTTCGCTGAGTGGCAGCGCTATCTGATTGGGGAGTGGGCGCATTAATTAGCGCCCTAAGTTCTTCGATTTTGTCATCGCTCATCGTTTCGTTCCTTCATCACGGGTGGATACGTCACTTGGCTGAGTAGGTCAACGTAACGTTAATGTCCTCGTTGGCTATTACTCACTCAGTCTTCATGAATTACACAAGTACTGCCTTAAAGTTCACGACCACGTGCTTGCTGAAATGTAGGTGTCTACTTGCTCTTAACACGTAGACGAGAATGTAGAGACACAATCACGTAGAAGCATGGATATTTTTGATTGCAATCAGCACTCAAAAATCACTCAGTAACCATATCAAGCAAAAAAAGAAAGGGTTTATCCGAACACGAATAAGACTTGTCTTAACATTCCTTTCTGGCAAAGCGCACCATTAAAAGTGTAAAAATACCTGACAAATATGCCGTCTTTTTTATGAGAATTGATACGAGTGGCAACGTAATCTCGCAGTGTGACCGGACAGCACTAGGCCATTTGACTGAATCGATTTGGGGCTGGTGTATAGTTGGCCGCTTGAATGGATGACTGATTTATTAGATCACCAGTCTGAATATGTGGATATAGAAGTTAAAAAGTATGGCAATTTGCAATTTGTATGTGTGGAAAATAATCGTCAGGGCTGATGAGTGTATTGAAATGCATATTATGGATGGTAACGTGTAAGCATTCTTTCGCATATGAATATGAGATTTAATTTATATATAAAACACGTTTCATCTTCACGCTTAATACCGCATGATTAATTTCTCATTTATGCGCTAGATCAACGTAAACATCTTTCAGCCTTTGAATTTAGTCCTATACTCGATTTACGATGGTGTGTCATTTAAACCTTTCTTAGTCAATGAGTTGAGAGTTTAGTGATGTATCTTCTGACTTACCCCTTCAATATTTGAAATGACCTGTGTTTTTTCATGGTGGATGTTTGAGGCGTAAGGAAAGACAGTATTTAAGTCAAAGATGTGACTCGCAATTAATAAAAAGGGATTCCAATGTTGAGATGTATACTTTTTCTTGTTCTTAGTTGTTATTCGTTGGTTGGGTTAGCAGATGATAGAAAGCTGGTGTTTGTATTAAAGCAAGGTGACACGGTTATATTTGATAAAACACTTAAGATAGCTGAGTTGGATAAGGCATCGAAAAATCATACGTTGTCCTTTACATCACCTGTTTACCACCAAGATATGGTTTACAACGGTATGGACTTCATTGACGTGGCAACGTTTGCTGGCATCGACTTTGCTAAAGTTGAAGAAATCAAATTCCATGCACTGGACGGATTCATTGCCACGTGGTCAAAAGGGGTGACTGAAAGCCCATTAGTCGTTGTCACTGGCGAAGAGGGGAATGAGGCACTGTTTACCGATATCGGAGAAGGTAAACAGGTATTAAACCCAGGCCCATTTTACGTCATGACGACAGAGCCCAGTGAATACAAGAAGTGGACATGGCCTTTCCAGGTTTACAAAATTGAATTTAACTACGAAAAACCAACATCTGATTACTTCCCTGTTGGCGCAGACGAAGGCTCAACCGTGATGTCGGGTTACACTACTTTCAATAACCTTTGTATCTCTTGCCACTCTGTCAACTTGGAGGGCGGGGATATTGGTCCTGAACTCAACATTCCTCAGAACATTACAGAGTATCGAGACACGGAATACTTAATGGCGTTCATTAAAAATCCGAACTCTTACCGTGCTAAGTCTCGTATGTTGATGTTCGACCATCTGTCCGACGCCGAGCTTAGCGCTATCATTGATTACCTGACCTTCATGAAAGGTCAAAAAATGATGGATAAGATTGATCAATAATGTGCATATTTGCTGGTGGTAATACAATGCTGTCAGGTGTGCGCGCGTGAGAAAAACATGCACAAAAAAAGGCCCGTAAAGGGCCTTTTTAATGCTAGCTGGCAACGTTTTCTTTTAAATACTCGATAATATCATCGGATTCATACATCCATTCAACTGAGCCATCTGTGCTCTCGATGCGCAAACACGGAACCATGCTTTTGCCACCTTCAGAGATGAGGCGATCGCGCGCATCTGAATCTGTACCCACATTCACCAATTTGATGTCGACACCCATGTATGTCATTGCCGCACGTACTTTTAAGCAGTATGGGCAGTAGTCTTTGTGGTAAAGGCTAAGAAGTTCTAAGTTTGGCATGAATAATCCTTATACATCTGAGAGATTGGGTCTAATTGTTTGCGTAAAGTAGACCGCACATTCCATAAATCACTTTCATCTTAGTCCTCTTTATACCCTGATCACCATCGCTTTGCGCTGAACAGACAGTTTCTTGATACGTTGAGTGCCTAAATTTGAGTGTTGCTTAACCGATAGGTGCTTTTTGATGCATGACCTTGGTGGGCTGATGTGTTTTCCGCATCTGCTAATCCTGCGTGTTCTTAGAAAAAAGAGCCCGTGCAACGCTGAAAAAGACGATGTTTATTCGTACACAAATATCCATGCTTAGCATAAGGCTTGGGAAGTGAAGATAAATCAAGTCGAGGTAATGATAATGAAGATGGGAAAGTGGGGGATTGCATTGCTGTTGAGTGCGTTAACGCTGATGGGCTGCAAAAACGAGGAAGTGACGGTCGCGTCGTTCAATCTTTCCTTTGATCGTGGATCGTTTGAGCAACTCGTCGATGAAATGAAAACATCGAGGAAGAAGCAAACTGTATTGGTTGATGCGTATGTGAGTGACAAGGATGGCATGAGCGACGAAGACAGAGAACGTGCAGAGAAAATCATTCAGATCCGTAATGTTGCAGCGATCATTCAAACCTCACGTCCCGATATTCTCATGATGGGTGAGTTTAACAACGACGGTAACGGCATTAAGCTAAAGGCGTTAAAAGGTTTTCAGAAAAACTACCTGTCTCATGGTCAAAGCCCCAACAGTATTGATGGTGGAGACAAGCTAAAACCCATTAAATATCCCTTTAAAGAAACCTACGCCACCAATACCGGCCTGAACAGTGGGCTGGATTTAGACAATAACGGCGAAGCGGGTCAATTACCTGGGGATGCATGGGGATTTGGTTTTTATCATGGGCAATATGCATTTGCGTTGATGTCCAAGTTCGATATCGATAAGAAACGTACCCGAACATTTCAAACCTTTAAATGGAAAAACCTCCAAAATGCAGAGAACCCGAGGGTGGTGAATTGCAATGATCCGAACAACCCCATTCCTGAAGGGTTGGCATGTGGTGATGCATGGTATTCCGACCAAGAATGGCAACGCATGCGCCTTTCTTCCAAGAACCACGTTGATGTGCCCATTAAGATTTCAACGCCGTTTGGCGAAGAAGTCGTGCATTTGTTGCTTTCACACCCCACGCCGCCTGTTTTTGACACAGTGACTGAAAATAACAAATTGCGTAATCGCGATGAAATTCAGTTTTGGATTGATTATATCGACAATGCAGACTTCATTTATGACGACAAAGGCAAGGTTGGCGGGCTTTCTAAGAAAGCGCATTTCGTGGTGATGGGCGATCTTAATGCTGATCCTTTAGAAGGTGACGGATTTCAAGAAACCATCGGTGCATTGTTATCGCATCCCCGCGTGAATCACGATGCGACTGAAGGTGATTTAACCCCCACCAGCACGGGGGCATTGGAGGCCAATAACACAGGGCAGTACCCTGAGCGTGTTACCAGCACCTTTGGTTTGCGCGTTGATCATGTTATTCCGTCCGCAGGCTTAAACGTTATTGAATCAGGTGTGTATTGGCCGGCGACGGGTGAAGAAGGGCGTTTGCTGATGAACGACGAGCGGGTAGGACAGTATGGAGATGGTAAGGACATTTCGTCAGACCACCGTTTAGTCTGGAACGTTGTCGAGCTCTACTAAACACGTTTGGGCTATCGATAAAAGAAAGAAACCGAGCGTAATGCTCGGTTTCTTTTTAATGTTTATTGGCTAACCAATACTGCGAATGCGCGTTATTTTCTCGCGCGTTGTTGTGTTTTTAACGCTAACTTTTCTGCGCGGCGCGCCTCTTTTTGTTTTATTGCATCTGCGCCCACATGCGTTTCACCACGTGCCGCCGCAAGTTGAACCTGCTTTTCTCGCTCACGGAAGTTCGCCAATTGTTCTTCTGTGTGTGTGCCAAAACACTTCGGACAGCTCACGCCTTGCTCAAACTGCGGCGATTGCTTGTCTTCTTCCGTAATCGGTAAACGACACGCGTTACACAAACTGTAATCACTCTGCTCTAGCTGGTGGTTCACGGCAACGCGGCCATCGAACACGTAGCAGTCGCCATTCCAAAGGCTATTTTCTTCAGGCACGTCTTCAAGGTATTTAAGTATGCCGCCCTCTAGGTGATACACCTCATCAAACCCTTGCTCTTTCATGTAGGCCGTCGATTTTTCACAACGAATGCCGCCGGTACAAAACATCGCAACTTTTTTGTGCTTCGTTGGATCCATGTTTTCTTTTACGTAATCTGGAAACTCACGGAACGTTTCTGTGTTTGGGTTAACCGCACCTTCAAATGTGCCGAGTTCAATCTCGTAGTCATTACGTGTATCCACCACGAAAACCTCAGGATCAGAAATCAGTGCATTCCACTCAGAAGGCTTTACGTAGGTACCGACCACATGACGAGGATCAATGCCTTCAACGCCCATGGTGACGATTTCTTTTTTCAGTTTGACCTTGGTGCGATTGAACGGTTGTTCATCAGAGAAGGATTCTTTGAAGTTAATGCCTGCCAGTCGTGGGTCAGCATTTAAATAAGCGAGTAAGGTATCAATGCTCTCGCGCTTCGCTGCCACTGTGCCATTGATGCCTTCTTGTGCGAGCAATAATGTACCTCGAACTTCATGTTCATCCATCAACGCCGTCAGTGGCGCTTGAATGTTTTTATAGTCCTTTAATTCAACAAATTTATACAACGCACAAATTACAAACTGACTCACACGGTTTCCTTTCACTGCAGGTTTAATTAACGAGTAATAGTGTAACTGATGGACGCCACTATAAACATGCAACAAAAGTGTGGTTATTACGATACACAAAATCGTAAAGACGTACTCAAGATCTAACGAATAAACATTGCGATGGGTGGGTAAAGAAAAGCCGAGACGGACTCGGCTTTGGTGTGGTTTAGTCTCTAGGCAAGAAGCTAGAAATCTTCTTGAATCACTTTCTCTATGTTTCTTTCCGCCAGTGCCGCAATGGTCAATGAGGGGTTGGCGCCACCCGTGTTACCAGGAATCAAGGCGCCATCCATGACATACATGTTAGGTAGCCCTTTTACGCGGCCATACATATCTGTTGCTTTGCCAATTTCCATACCACCAACAGGGTGAGCACCCGTAAAAATAACATCATCAAATCCCGGCGCGCCCAACCGCTGCCAATTTCTTATGGCCATATTGGTGTTCACTTTTCGCATTGAGTTCGTTGCATCCGCTTCGAGTGCCTTCGGGTAATGCAAAACAGCGTCGTCTTTTGCGCCATCGTAATAGAAGTATCCACGATTGTTGAAATCCGCAGTGACGGCTAACGACATGGAAACGCCAACTTCGGCGATGGCAGCATTGGCCCAATTCTCGGCAACAATCGGGCTCTCGCCGTGATCTTTCACGTAGATGGCTGACGGCGAGGGCGATGCTTGAGGGCCTCCTTGTGGCAGCCCAAACAGTGACTGCCTAAAGGCCATACGGTTTCCGTTATCGCCCCAGTTTTTACCAACAAATTCATTGAGCTCAGGGAGCGTGCCTTTTGCTTTAGCACGAACCAGCATACGTGGGGTGTGGTATGCACCTGCCGCCATGATGAGCTTGTCGCAGGTAACGGTTTTTTGATGAATGATCTCGCCATACGGGTCGTATTTAACAATATCCAGTTCATACAAATCACCATTACGTGAGATTTCTTTCACTTCATGATTATGGTGAACCGTCACGTTGCCGGTGGCTTCCGCCATGGGAATGTAGTTCTGATCTAGGCTCTGTTTGCAACCATTACTGTTCCCGAAATTGGTTAGACCTAAGGTGCTCGAAGGGAGAGAGTGCCCTGTCATTTCTTCTCGAACGACATTCCAATCCCAGTTACCGTCGATTTTGTAAGAGTGATAGCCAGTTTTGGCGGCTTCTCTGTCCCAATCTCGACAGTGTTTAAAGGAAAGGCTGTTGTAGATGTCATTTGGCATTTGGCTGTAATTCAGGACCGACTTCACGCGCGGGTAATAGGTATTCACCATTTCGTTAAAGGTAATGTCTGCAGGGAACAGTCGCTCAAAATACGCTTGTTTAGGAACTGCCTTTACGCCGGTATAGATAACAGAGCCGCCGCCCACGGCAGTGCCGAGTAAAATATCCGATCCGCCACGGTAGTTTTGGCCCTGACGATCAATGATATCGAGCACGCCACAAAATTTATCAATGCTTTTGGTTTGAATGGCATTAAAAAAGGGAAGTTGGTAAGTGAGTGCCGGGAACGTTGTGGTTTCTCGATGCCAAAACATACGGCCATCAGCAATCATGTCGTAAGCAAAGATTTTCCGGTGCTTGCTCAACGGCCAGCGGTTACCGCGTTCGATAATGGCGGCTTTGATTCCAGCCTGACCAAGCCTGAGCGCACTCACTGCACCACCAAAGCCGCTACCAATGATCAAGACAGGATAATGATAAGAGAGCCTTGGCGGCGTATTGAATAATTCAGGCACCAATAATCGATAATTGATCGGAAAGAGGGAAGTAAGGGCTTTCGTCTCGCGGGAATATAGCGCAACGGCGGCGGCGACTGAAACACCGATGGTGGATTTTACAAATTGCCTTCTTTTTGGGCTTTCCATTTCCTTCTCCTTGATCCGTTTACAACGCAAAATGTATGACGTGACATACAGTCAACAGGGCTGACAATAAAAATGGCTGCATAATGAACAGTTTTATATGGATAAATTAGAAACTGAAGAAATGAAAAAACCAGGTTCTAACTGGCTAGAATGATATTCACAATTTTTATGTGACTAATGCTCATGGTTGAGAATATGAGCAAATGTTAATGGACGTTAGACCTTGGTATGAAGGTGTTCACACGCTTTGCGCAGTGGAAGAAAATGAGCCAACCTGTTTTGTCTACGCAGATGCTCATCGTCGTTTTTCCGTGTAAACAGTGAATGCCTGTTAACCTGACCATAAAACTAAAAAAGTGCTGCTTAGTGAGTAAACAGCACAAAAATACTAACGATTAAATAGAGCAAAAGTTGAAGCTCATCATCAGAAAAGGCGTTGCATGGGGGATGGAAAGCTATTTTAAAGACAAAGATAAGGTGATGTCTGTGCCTGCAAACAGACGTGAAACAGGGCACTTTTCTTTAGCAATAGCACCTAATTCCTGAAGTTCTTCATTGGACAAACCCTCTGCTGATACCTCAGAGGTCAATTCAATCAGCGTTATTTTTGGTCCATCATCGTCGCCGAGATGCACCTTTGCCGACGTGCTGATCGTAGGAGAGTAATTTTTCTCTGATAACAACGCAGAAAGAAACATGGAATAGCAACCTGAATGGGCAGCACCAAGCAACTCTTCTGGGTTTGTGCCTTTACCTGTTTCGAATCGTGACGCGAAAGTGAATGGGCCCGTGACATCGCCATACTTCATGACACCATTACCGTTTTTTAATGTTCCTTCCCAAACTGCACTCGCATGTTGAACTGGCATAATTCATTCCTTTTTTCAAATTCGTATTTTTAACGTAACCAACTGATTGAACCGCAAACAGCACACGTAGACATTTGCATGATGGTGCTGAATGGCGTTCACAGCATAACTATGTGGCTTTTCTATTCGGTTCACAACAGAAGAGATATTTACGTGGAGCATAGAAATTCTTTACTGTTATACGGTTGAGAAATTATTGATAAAAATGAGGTTTCTATAAGACCAATGCTTGGGTTTAAGCCCTAGGCGTGCAAGGAAGGGGCAAAATCAGAATGGTGGGGCGTTTATCGTGGACTGTGATAGAATTGAGCCAATTTTGACATGGTATCTCAGCATTCATTATTGCCGAAAACATACCATCCTCAGCTATTCATCCATTTCAGCATTTCTTGGACAACGTTTTGACCGGTTCAAATCATCAAAATAACGCAAAAACTCTGTTCTCCGCGCTAGACGACTGCATGATCAAAGACAGATTTCGTCTGAGCAAGCGTATCAAAGGGGCGCAACGCATTAATAAAGACGAAGCCCGTCAGGCCGTCTTTGAAGAAATCGCCATTGATATTGCGCGTTCAATGCAAGTAAAACTGCGACGCCAATCTGCTACACCAAAGATTTCCTACCCTGAATTATTGCCCGTTAGTCAGAAAAAAGATGACATCGCGGAAGCCATTGCCAACAACCAAGTGGTTATTGTTGCGGGTGAAACAGGTTCAGGTAAAACCACCCAGCTACCTAAAATCTGTATGGAGCTTGGTTTAGGGATATCGGGCGTGATTGGTCATACTCAGCCACGTCGACTTGCAGCGCGCACTGTCGCAACGCGTATCGCGGAAGAACTTGAAACCGAGTTAGGTAAAACCGTCGGTTACAAGGTTCGATTTAATGACCAAGTGTCTGACGAATCGAGAGTGAAGCTGATGACAGACGGTATCTTGCTGGCAGAAATTCAGCATGATCGTTTCTTAAATCAGTATGACTGCATCATCATCGATGAAGCCCACGAACGCAGCTTGAATATCGACTTCATTCTTGGCTACCTCAAACAGTTACTGCCGAAACGCCCCGATCTAAAACTGGTTATCACATCAGCCACCATCGACCCTGAGCGTTTCTCAAACCACTTCCGTGGTGCGCCAATCATTGAAGTATCAGGTCGTACATATCCGGTAGATGTGCGTTACCGTCCCATTGTGGATGACAGTGACGACACCGATCGCGATCAGTTACAGGCCATTTTTGATGCCGTGGACGAACTTCATGCAGAAGGCCCCGGCGACATTCTGATTTTCATGAATGGCGAGCGGGAAATCCGCGATACCGCTGATGCGTTGACCAAGCGTAACTTGCGCGGTACGGAAATTCTGCCCTTGTATGCGCGTTTGTCCTCAGCGGAACAAAATCGTGTGTTCCAAACGCACGGTGGTCGTCGCATTGTTTTGGCAACAAACGTCGCGGAAACCTCGTTAACCGTGCCGGGCATCAAATACGTGATCGACCCAGGTACTGCGCGTATTTCACGTTACAGCTACCGCACCAAAGTACAACGCTTACCGATTGAAGCCATCTCGCAAGCGAGTGCGAATCAGCGTAAAGGCCGTTGTGGTCGTGTATCAGACGGCATTTGTATTCGTTTGTTTTCCGAGGAGGATTTCCTTTCTCGCCCAGAATTTACCGATCCTGAAATTCTACGTACTAACTTGGCGTCCGTAATTTTACAAATGACGGCCATAGGCCTTGGTGACATCGCCGCTTTCCCGTTTGTTCAGCCACCGGATAGTCGTAATATTCAAGACGGTGTGCGTCTTCTTGAAGAGCTTGGTGCACTAAAAGAAGGTGGAAATAAAGAAGACGCAAAACGCCTGACGGACACAGGGCGTGCTTTGGCGCGCTTGCCGATCGATCCGCGTTTAGCGCGAATGGTGCTGGAATCCGCACGTTTGGGTGCGTTGAAAGAAGTGATGGTGATTGCGTCTGCGTTGTCGATTCAAGATCCGCGTGAGCGCCCATCAGACAAGAAACAAGCCTCTGACGAGAAGCACAGCCGATTTAACGATAAAGAATCAGACTTCGTCGCGTTCGTGAACATGTGGGACTACATTGCCGAGCAACAAAAAGCACTGTCAGGTAATCAATTCCGTCGTCAGTGCAAGAAAGAATATTTGAACTATCTGCGTGTACGCGAGTGGCAAGACGTGCACTTCCAAATTCGTCAGGTCGTGCATGAGCTTGGTTTTAAAATCAACCAAGAGCCCGCAGATTACCAAGCGGTTCATACTGCCTTGATGGCTGGTTTGCTTTCTCATATTGGCTTGAAAGACCAAGAGAAGAACGAATACCAAGGCGCACGAAACGCACGCTTCGGTGTTTTCCCAGGTTCCGGCCTTTTCAAAAAGCAGCCGAAGTGGGTGATGGTTGCAGAGCTGGTTGAAACCTCTAAGTTGTGGGGCCGTGTTGCTGCCAAAATTCAACCTGAGTGGGTCGAGCCATTAGCCAAGCATTTGATCAAGCGAAGCTATAGCGAACCACATTGGGAGAAAAAACAAGCGGCCGTCTTTGCGCATGAAAAAGTCATGTTGTACGGCATTCCCATCGTGCCAAAGCGCAAGGTGAATTACAGCCACATTGATGCTGTACTTAGTCGCGAAATCTTCATCCGTTCTGCACTTGTAGAAGGGGACTGGGAGACTAAGCATAAGTTTTACCACCAAAACCGTAAGTTATTGGCGGAAGTGGAAGAGCTAGAACTTAAATCTCGTCGCCGCGATATTTTGGTGGATGATGACACGCTTTATGGTTTTTACGATCAACGTATTGACCATACCGTCGTGTCAGGCCGTCATTTCGATGCATGGTGGAAGAAGGTCAGTAAGAACGAACCTGAAAAGCTGAACTTCGAAAAGAACATGCTGCTGGCCGGTGATGCTAGCCATGTCACCGAGTTGGACTACCCGAACTTTTGGTTCCAAGGCAACCTGAAGCTGCGTTTGAGTTATCAGTTCGAACCCGGCGAAGATCATGATGGCGTGACTGTGCATGTGCCATTGCCCGTGCTCAACCAAGTTGCTCCAGAAGGGTTTGATTGGCAAATTCCAGGATTACGCCATGAGTTGATTGTTGCGTTGATTAAGTCGCTACCAAAAACGTTACGACGTAACTTTGTGCCCGCGCCAAACTATGCGTCTGCCTTCCTACAGCGTGTTACGCCAATGGAAATGCCGCTGCTTGATGCGTTGGAACGAGAGTTGAAACGCATGACCGGTGTGACAGTGCTGCGCGAAAACTGGCAACCCCATCAACTTCCTGAGCACTTAAAGATTTCGTTCCGCGCGGTAGACCATAAGAACCGTAAGCTAAAAGAAAACCAAGATCTCTATGCATTGAAAGACAGCTTGAAAGAGAAGGTGCAAGAAACCCTTTCTCAAGTCGCTGATGATGATATTGAACAACAAGGCTTAACGACGTGGAGCTTCGGTGCATTGCCTCAAATGTACACGCAAAAGCGCGGTGGCTTTGAAGTGAAAGCCTTCCCAGCGATTGTTGATAACAAAGACTCGGTGGGTATCAAGCTTTTCGAAACGGAAGATGAACAACAGCAAGTGATGGCGCAAGGTCAACGCCGATTGATCTTGTTGAACGTGCCGTCTCCGATTAAATATCTTCACGACAACTTGCCGAACAAATCGAAACTTGGTTTGTACTTTAATCCATACGGGCGCGTGTTGGATTTGATCGATGATTGCATTGCTTGCGGTGTGGATAAACTTGTTGAATCGCAGGGCGGGTTGAAGTGGCAATCTGAAGACTTCAACGCACTCAAAGAAGTCGTTCGCGGCGAATTGGGTGACACCGTGGTGGATATCGCTAAGCAAGTGGAACAGATCCTGACGACAGCGTTCAACATCAACAAGAAGTTGAAAGGCAAAATCGACTTTACCATGGCATTTGCGATGTCTGATATTAAGGCGCAAGTCGATGGATTGATCTTTAAAGGCTTTGCGACTGAATGCGGTTGGAAACGCTTGCCTGACATTCAGCGCTACTTAAATGCGGTTGAGCGTCGACTCGATAAGCTGCCTGTCGATCCTAATCGAGATCGTTTACATATGCTGAAAATTGAATCTGTCAGCGGTGATTACAAAGAGCTGTTAAACAAGATCCCGAAAGGGCAAAAAGTGCCAACAGTAGTGAAAGACATTCGCTGGATGATTGAGGAGCTTCGTGTGAGTTTCTTCGCTCAGCAACTCGGTACGCCTTACCCAATTTCAGATAAGCGCATCAAGAATGCCATTAACCAAATCTGATTACTTTACACTCATGTATTAAATATGAGTCACGATTATTAATAAATAGAAAGCCAGCGCCCGCGCTGGCTTTTTCACGTATTCCCTCTGTGGCAAGATTCCGCATTCACAAGAAGCAAGGCGGCAAAGACAAGCCGTTCACGTTGTTTTCTTGTGTTTGGTGTCCAATGCGCAGAGAAGAATGGATCTCCCTTCAGTATCTAATTCATTGAATTTTTATATGTAATTCATGTCATACATTGCTTAAGCGCTGTTCTGGCACGGATTTTGGTACTTATTACAACAAAGCGGCAATCCCAAACCATATCGGGTAAAGGCATTGCTTTGTTGGGTTTAGTATCATTTTTTAAGGGAATACCATGTTTAGGGCATTAAACGCTTTTTGTGCGCTGACGTTAATCGCATTTTCTACCTTGATCTATTCAGGCGCCGCGGCAGCAAGCCCATTGTCTGATGCTTATAGCATGTACAACCAACTCGGCATTAAACATGAACTGTCGTTTGATAAATTTGCCGACGCTTATAACCATTTCAAGTTCAGTAAAAGCGCGAGACCGGTGTTTACACTGATCGACTACGGTAAGCCATCTTCAGAGAAACGCTTTTGGGTGTTTGATGTGGCAAAACGTAAAACCCTGTTCTCCTCGTATGTCTCTCACGGGAAAAACAGTGGTCATCTCTACGCGAAGAAGTTTTCAAACCGCGTGAATTCGCATCAAACCTCGATAGGTGTCTTCCGCACCAGCGAGACCTACTATGGCAAGCACGGGTACTCTTTGCGGTTAGATGGGCTGTCGAAAGGGGTGAACGACAACGCGAGACGCCGCGCTATCGTGATCCATGGTGCTGCCTATGCGAACCCAAAGGTGATATCGAAAACAGGCCAGCTTGGACGTAGTTGGGGGTGTCCCGCTTTGCCGAGTTACTTATCGAAGAAAGTGATTAACGTCATTAAAGACGGGACTCTCATCTATGCTTATGCCTAGACGCTAATATAGAGAGATAAGCTTAAAGAGATAAGCATAGAAAAAAACATAGAAACAAGCAGTTACCCCACACATGAGAAAGGCGCGTATCGAGAGAACGCGCCTTTTTTCTGTATAGAAATGCAACCAGCCTTGTTGTGCTTCAAAGACAATCCCAATCCTGCCGCCCTAACTAGAGTCTGTCCCGCTTGAAGATAACATTGCCTTTCGATAGGTGTTGGTGTGTTTGTCTAGATCAGTGAGGAGGGAAAATACCCATGAAGCAAGGTGTTAGCATAAATGTGTTGAGCGCAGCGTTATTGAGTGCGAGCCATGTTCACGCAGTTGAAACCGTCAGTGAACAATCTTACCTGCCATTGCTCGCGATGGATTACGAGCAGAATGAGACGAGGAACTGGTCTCAGTTCGTCTACAGTGAAAAGCTTGATGGTATTCGCGCTTACTGGACAGGGGAGCGTCTGGTGACGCGCAAAGGAAATGAGATTCATGCGCCTCAATGGTTTGTTGAAGTGCTGCCACCATTTCCTGTCGAAGGCGAACTGTGGGCTGGTCGAGGCAAGTTCGAGCATACGCTGTCTGTGGTGATGGATGACACACCCAACGAGTTAGAGTGGAAAACCCTACGTTTTATGTTATTTGATGCTCCAAATCACCAAGGAAATTTCTCACAACGCACCCAGGCTATTGAACAGTATTTGAACGCTGTGCCTGCGCTACTCGAGAAAGCGCATGGGCACGTTGCATTGATTCCTCATTTTCCCGCGATAAGCGATGCGAACATTCAAGCGGCGCTGAGCAATCTTCATGCTCAGGGCGCAGAAGGCATCATGCTGCGCAATGCTGATGAAATCTATATTCAAGGCAGGGATGTCAGCCTGCTTAAAGTAAAGATTGCCCAAGATGCCGAAGCAGAAGTCATCGGCTACGTTGAGGGAAAAGGGAAATACACCAACATGATGGGTGCAATCATTGTTCGTATGGCAAATGGGAAAACCTTCAAAATTGGTTCTGGGTTTAGCGACAAACAACGGGAAACGCCACCATCAGTAGGCAGCAAAGTCACATATCGCTATAACGGGTACACCAAGTACGGCATTCCAAAGTTTGCACGATTTGTACGCATTGATAAAACCAAGCAGTAACTCGCTACCTAATACCTTTATCTCGCTTCATTGCGGCGTGTTTTATCCATCGACACTTGTTGGCATTTAAGCGAGCGCGTTTCTCTCTACGTTACCCGTCACACTTCCATCATTGTTTGTGGCGAAAGCGGCTATCTGTTCAGAAACTTAAAGCAGTAAGCATTGAAGAAGCGCGTGTACAAGGAGTAGGTCGAATGCAAAAACCTCGTCGTCCCACCATGCAAGACATTGCGGACCACGTTGGCGTGACCAAAATTACAGTCAGTCGATACCTGCGTTCGCCTGAAAAGGTGGCACCTAAGACTGGCGAGAAAATTGCCGCCGCGTTGGAAGAGATCGGTTACATCCCTAATTGCCTGCCAAATATACTCTCTAACCAATGCAGCCAAACCTTGGGGGTTATTCTGCCGTCGTTAAGCCATCCCGTATTCCAAGGTGTGATTCGTGGAATCGAGAGTGTGGCGGAAGAATCTGGGTATCAGTTGATGTATGCCCAATACGACTATGATCAAGCCGTTGAAGAAAAGCGGATTGAGACACTGTTGGCTTTCAATGTGGATGGTTTGATTTTAGCAGGATCAGACCACTCGGCGAGAAGCCAGAAAATGCTCAAAACCGCCGGTGTGCCCGTGGTTGAGATGATGGACGCAAGCGAAACCTCCTCTAAACCGTCTGTAGGCGTCGATAACACGTTCGCCGCACGCTCTATGGTCACTATGATGATTGAACGTGGTTATAAGCATATCGTTTGCTTGAGTGCGAAAAAGGGCATATTCACCCGAGAGAAAACACAAGGCTATGTCGACGCCATGGAGAGCCATTCGCTCACGCCTCGCAGTTTGGCAGCCAAATCGATGTCATCGGTCTTTCTCGCGCGCCAGATGACACGAAAAGTGCTTGAGCGCTACCCAGAAACGGATGCGTTTTTCTGTACGGACGATGAGATCGCGGCGGGGGTGCTGCTTGAGTGTCAGCGACAATCCATCAACGTGCCTGAAGACATCGGTATTGCTGGCGTACATGCACTCGACATCGGCCAATCCATGATGCCGCGATTAGCCAGTATTGTGACACCCGACCGCCAAACCGGTGAAAAAGCCATGCTCTCTTTACTTGCGCAAATACAAGGCGTACCGCACCGAACGGCACCGCTTGAATTTGAGTTGGATGAGGGAGAAAGCCTTCTCCCTGAATTTGTTTAATCGATGTCAAACGGAGACTTACATATTTTCTTCTAATGCTTCTCGTTCTTTCTGCTTTTTACGGCTGATAGAGGTGACGCCAGTCGTCGTTGCATCGAGCAAATAGAGAATTGAGCGGTAGGGAATACCGCTGTGTCGCGTCAGGCCAATTTCACAGGTTCGGCTGTTGCTAAAACCTTTGGTGCAGCCTTCGGGTATTTGTTCTTTCAACGGTGCGGTTGCTGATGCATTCAACTCCGGGGTAAAAAAGCCTTTATCGCCTGCAAAGCCACAGCATTCAATGTGTTCAGGCACAACGACATGTTTCGCGCATCGCTTGGCGACTTTTTCAAAGTTTTCCGCCAACCCCATACGGCGCGTGCTGCAGGTAATGTGCAGCATGACGGTGTCATCGATCGGCGTAATATCCAAATCATCAAACAAATACTGCATGATGAACTCTGACGGCTCGAACACGTCTAGGGGGAAAGTCAGCCCTTCAAGGGTCAGTTTTTTACAGGGACTGGTATCCATTAGGATTGGCCATTTACCCAATTCGCTGGCTTGCCACAGTGCAGCTTCAAGTCGGTAGCGTTTGTCTTTACTGATATCTATCATGCCTTTGCTGTCATACGGCATGCCGCAGCAAAGGTTGTTAACCTGTTTAGGCAGAACCACTTGATAGCCCGCGCGCTCTAGTAGTGACACGGTCACTTCGGTAAGGCTTCTTTCTTCCTTGCTGCCAACTTCATTGCCCATACTGCGACTGGCGCAAGAGGGGAAATACACCACTTTCTTTTGTCGACGCTCCGGGCTCGCTTTCAATCGATATGCATTGGGTGACGGAAAGGCAGCGTGCCATTCTGGCGTGCGTTGGTTTGTCAGGTTTCTCAGACCATTCACAGTCCTGTCTAACGCTTTCTCACCCAGTGTATTTTGAAGCAGCTGATTGGTTTTTAGGCTTATCTTGGTCAAGGATGTAACCGTTGAGAAATGCTTTGCAGTCCAACGCGCTATCGGCTGGTAGCTTTGGTATTTTTCGGTGCGGATCTGTTTAATTAAATCCCCGGTGTTTATGCCTACCGGACAGCGCTCTGCGCACAAACCCGTTGCGGCACAGGTATCGACACCCAAATAATCAAACGTCTTTTTCAACTCTGCTTTTTTGGCTTCGTCTGCATTCGGGGTGTTTTCGAGCCGCTGTAGCTCGCGATACAGCACAATGCGTTGTCTCGGTGACAAGGACAAGGTTCTTGAGGGGCAAACCGCTTCACAGAAACCACATTCGATGCAGCGGTCAATTAAGTCATCGGCCTTGGGCATGGGTTTTAAGTGTGTGATGTGGGCGTTCGGATCGTCATTGATGATCACGCCTGGATTCAGCAAGCCATGAGGGTCAAACAGTGCCTTAATCCGTTTCATTAAGCCGTAAGCATCTGAGCCCCATTCTAACTCCACATAGGGTGCCATATTGCGCCCAGTGCCATGCTCTGCTTTTAGAGAGCCTTGGTATTTCACAGCGACAAGTTGTGCCACTGCATCCATGAAATTACCGTAGCGTGTTATTTCACGTTGCTCATCAAACCCCTGGGTAAACACAAAGTGCAAATTCCCTTCAAGCGCATGACCAAAAATGATGGCTTCATGGTATTCAAAGTCGTCAAACAAGGTTTGTAGCTCACGTATTCCGTTTGCAAGGTGTTCAACGGGAAAGGCCACATCTTCAATGATGACGGTGGTACCGGCTTCTCTTACAGCACCGACGGCAGGGAACATGCCTTTTCGGATCCCCCAAAGCGTGCCAACCGTATGCGCATCCGACGTAAACGCCACTTGATAGGGAATGCTATATGCCGTCAATACATCCATGATGTGCTCGCATTGCGTCTTCAGCGTGTTTTCATCGCTGGCGCGCGATTCAATCAACAGGGCGCAATGCTCTAGATTCAACAGCGGCATGAAGTCAGGCATGCCGGCTTTATCGGCGACTGATCGAAGGGCGCGCCCATCCATCATTTCGACGGAAGAGACGGGGCATTGCGATAAGGCTGTCACGGCGCGAGAGGCACTTTCAATATCTTCAAACACCATTAGCGCGGACGCTTTGTTCGGATGCTCAATCACGGTGTTGTAAGTAATGTCAGCGATAAACCCGAGTGTTCCCTCAGAACCGACCATTAAATGGGTTAACACGTCGATCGGGTCGCTGAAATCAATCAGTGCATTTAACGCATAGCCTGTTGTGTTTTTTAGTCTGTATTTGTGTGCAATACGGGCTTTCAATTCTGGGTTGTTTGATACGTCCGTACACAGTTGCCGAACGCCATCAATCAAATGGGCATGAGATGTCTTGAATGCGTCGATAGAGTCGGGGTTTTCCGTGTCCAACAGCGTACCGTCTTGAAATACGATCTTCATTGCTTCGACGGTTCTATACGTATTTTGCGCCGTGCCGCAACACATACCACTGGCATTGTTGGCGGCGATGCCACCAATTTTGCAACTGTTGATGGACGCAGGATCAGGGCCGATCTTGCGTTGGAAAGGGGCGAGGTAGCGGTTCGCGTCTGCCCCGATTACGCCTGGCTGTAAACGAATCTGCTCCCCGTTATTGAGAATGTCATGATGTCGCCAGTTATCCGTCAGTGTAATTAATACAGAATCTGTGACAGCTTGGCCTGACAGGCTTGTTCCCGCAGCGCGAAAAGTAAAAGGAAAGGCAAAGTCGCTGCAGGTTTTGATGATAAACAGAATGTCACCAAGATCGTCAGCTTGGACAATCACCTGTGGGATTAATCGATAAAAGCTCGCATCTGTGCCATACGCTAATCGCTTTGCTTCATCTGTAATGACACGAGATTCAGGTAAGCGTTGTCGTAACGTGGTGAGCAAGGGTGCGAGGGCACGTTTGCTTTGTTGTTCTTGTTCTTTTTGCGATTCTCGCGTGTTACTCATGGTTGCTCCTTCACCACAAAAACAATGAGGCGCTTGGGTCCGTGTGCGCCGTAGGCCAGCGTTTGTTGTATGTCTGCTGTTTTTGATGGCCCAGAAATCAGTAAAAGGTTGGTCAATGGATCTTCTGACCAGTTTGCCCTTGTCCAAGTGGCGGTTTCCATCAGTGCGCCAAAATTTGCGACGATGTCGCGCTCACGGATGATAGCAATGTGCATAGGCGGAACCAGTGATAAAGCTCTCGGTTCTTCTTCGCCCGTTAACAATACCAAGGTACCTGTGTCTGCAATCGCGTCTGGGCACACAGACAAACCTGCTTCGATGTCATGAAATAACGCCGATTTAAAGGTCTCTATGTCTTGGTCATATTTCGTCACAGTCATGGTAGGACAAGCCGCATTGAGGGCACTGGCCAATGAATTTGTTTTCCCTACCACCAATCGAGACACCGATTCTGCATTCAAACAGTCAACGAGCGCAGATTCTAATGCGTTCGCTTCAATGTGATGTACTTCAGCATGGCTAGCAGCGATTGTATCTCTCAAGCGCGCGCTTAACATGTCACGATTGTCTGAATGCCAAGGTTGCCAGTTGATAGATTGTTCCGCGCATTGGGAGGCTCCGTCAGTAGGCTTATCGATGAAGGCTGACTTGCTGGCATTTAAACGAGAAAAGATACGTGCACGCGCCGTTGATTCTGATGCAATAGATTCTGATGCGATAGGTGCTGATTTAGAGGATGCTGACGAACTCATTGCGTGTCTCCTTCATCTTTCGCTTTTGCCTTTTGCGCAAGCAAGGTTTTCAATGAGGTTTTAGCGAGTGTTGGCTTCACACGGCATTGCGTCCAGTTCCCGATGTGATGAGGAATCAAGCCATTCATGTGACGGGCTGTATCTAATGCGCCGTGATAAACGGAAGGGTGCGTCGCAGCAAATGCAAAGCCCTTTATGGCCGCTTTCTCTATGGCGTTCTTCCCTGCGTCTTGTCCTTTCAGCGGCGCGTGGTTCGCTTGGGCTTTGTTTTTCGATTCCTGACGTAACCGTTGTAACAATGCAGGGATAGGAATACGAACAGGACACACTTCTTCACATGCACCGCAAAGGCTGGATGCGGTAATCAAAGACTGGGTTTCTTTGATGCCTATCAGATGTGGAGAGATGATCTTGCCAATCGGGCCCGGATACACAGTCCCATATGCGTGGCCGCCAATGCGCGTATACACGGGACAATGATTCATGCACGCGCCGCAACGGATACATTGCAGGGTTTTACGCAATTCCTCGTCTTGATAGGCCTGAGAGCGACCATTATCAAGCAACACCAAATGTACCTGCTTAGGCCCATCGTGCTCGTGATGTTTACGGGGCCCACTGATCATATTGAAATAGGTCGTGATGGCTTGCCCCGTCGCGGAACGTGTTAATGCGCTGTAGAGCGGGGGAATGTCACTCAGACACTCCACGACCTTCTCAATACCTGTGATAGCGATATGAACGTCAGGAATCGTGGTACACATTCTTCCATTGCCTTCATTTTCGACTAAACACAGTGTGCCGGTTTCAGCGACAGCAAAGTTAACGCCTGACACGCCAATTTCAGCGTCTTCGAAGGCATTACGAAGCATTTCTCGTCCCGTTTGGATCAGAGAATCAACGTCTGTCGTGGGAGCAAAACCATCAATATTGTGTTCGAACGTGTCTGATACTTGTTGTTTGTTTTTATGGATGGCAGGCATGATGATATGTGAAGGCGTATCGCCATCGAGTTGGACAATGTATTCGCCCATGTCGCTTTCTAAGCAGCGGATGCCACGTTTTTCCATGTCATGATTAAGGCCAATTTCCTCACTCACCATGGATTTTCCTTTTACGAGCAATTGCGCGCATTGTTCTTGGGCTATTTCCGCAAAGATATGATTTGCTTGCTCTGCATTTTCTGCCCAATGCACCTGAATACCATTTCGAATGCAGTTGGCTTCAAGTTGTTCCAACAGCTCAGGCAGCTTTTTCAGACAACGTTGTCGAATCGATTCGGCGAGATCGCGCACCGCTTTTTCTTCGTCAGCATCAGGGAACGCGTCTTTGCGTTTATGTCGAAGGTAATCCATCGCTCCATGGAAGTTTAGACGCAGTTCCTTATCGGCGAGGGCATCTTGTGCTTGTGGGTGAAACATCTCAGGTTGGGAATGACTCATGCGTTCACTCCACGGTGTTTTGCGTTCTGGCTGTATGCCTCTGATGAAGCTTCATGGCTTTTTAATCGCTCAGCGAGAAAGCGGGCGATGTGTTTCCCTTTGAATGGTTGTCTCTGGTATTCGAGCGCGCCGTTGATGTTCAACATGCATCCCCAATCAGCACTAACAAGTTGCTCTGCACCCGTGTTGAGAATATGTCGGGTTTTATCATCCACCATGGCTTCACTGATATTGGGGTGCTTGATAGAAAACGTACCACCAAATCCGCAGCATTCTTCTTCATAATCTGCCGACGTCACGTTCACGTTAGAGAGTTGACTGAGTAAATGTGCTGTATGCGTGTGAACGTTCATTTCACGCCGCGCTGCGCAAGAGGTATGCACAACAACAGATGTGGCGTCGCCTTTATCCGCTAATTGAACATGGCATACGCTGGTAAGGAACTCGGTAAATTCAAAGACACGCTCTGAAAAAGCGAGAGCGTGCTGGTGCAGGGGATGATCACGAAAGATCCTCGGGTAATGATGCACCATCATTCCGCCACATGAGCCAGAAAGGATGACGATAGGAATCGGCTCGGGAAACAACGACATTTGATGCTCAGCGACAGTGCGTGCTTCTTCGGTATAACCTGACGTGTAAGCAGGCTGACCACAACAGGTTTGTTTAGGCACATATTCCACCTCAATGCCTAACTGCTCAAGCAGTGCAACGGCATCAATCCCTGTTTCGGGGTCAAACATATCAACAAGACATGTTGCGTAGAGATAGACCTTGTTAGGTTTATGCGGATAGATCCGAGAAATGTGCATGTATCATCCTTATACATCTAAACATTTATACCCAAACAGCCTGAACCTTTATTGTTCATGTTTGATAGTTACGTACTGTGACAGAGCGCGGCTTCATACGATCAATTCAGCTTAGAAGATTGGCATTGGCGAATAAATGGCATTAAATGAATTAATTCTTTCCAAAAAGCGAATAATAAATGAAAGCAGATGATGTGATTTTGTTTGCCAACGTTGCCGAGCTTGGCTCATTCAAGTTGGCAGCTGAAAAATACGATTTGGCGTATTCCGTTGTCAGTAAGCGTATTCGTCGATTGGAAGATGATCTGAACGTCCAGTTATTGCACCGAACGACCCGGAAACTTTCTCTCACTGAAGCGGGTGTTTCACTGCTTCCAACCGCAAAGCAGATGGCACTCCTCACACAAGATGCTGTTCAATCCGTATCAACGATACGCGAGACAATGAAAGGGCACTTACAGGTCTCAGTGCCCACCATTTCTGGTGATTTACTCTTGGCGGAATGTATTGCTGATTTTTGCCATCAACATCCAGGGCTGAACATTGATGTGACTTTGAGTAATCGGTTTGTGGATTTGATCGATGAAGGGTTCGACCTTGCCATTCGAACGGGCTATCTCGAAGATTCCAGTTTGATCGCGCGTCACCTTATCGATTCGCAATGGATTGTATGCGCGTCACCCACGTATTTGGAACGGTGCGGACAGCCATCAAGCCCTGATGCGCTGGTGGATCATAATTGTCTGCATTACACCTATCAATCTACGGGCGCAGCGGATTGGGAATTCTTCTCTGACGATAAAATGGATAACATCGTCTCTCAGCCCACTTATAAAGGTCAGGGCAAAGAGAAGCGTATTGTTAGGGTGTCCGGTAACTTCTCCACAAATAACGCGGCTGCGTTACGCAAAGCGGCGCTGGCGGGGTATGGCATAGTCTATGTGCCAAGGTGTTTGGTGTACCACGATTTACTCAACAGCGGCTTGATCGATATTTTCCCGTCACTCGTTGCCAAGCGGCTAGGGATTTATGCCATTTACCCGTTTACGCGCCATCCTTCCAACAAGGTAAAAATGCTGATTGAACATGTTCGCGACAAATACCAATCTATGTCGCATTACTTCTTATGATCACATCACGCCGTTAAGCGAAAAACACCATTAAAAAACCGCCAACAAGGCGGTTTTTTAATGGTCGGCAACAAGTGCGTGACTGAATCTCTAAAGCAATTGATTCGCCATGTCTTTACCGATGCCACGATTATTATTAATGAGCTCAATTAAGTCCTCATTCAACCCAAGCATGCTGTATTCAAGCTGGTGATTAAGCCATGTGCGTTTGTCATCACCTTCCGCGAGATCATCCCACTCTTGGTCGGTTTTACGACAAAGGTTAATGATGGCGGCAAGTTGTGAAAAATTATCGCCCTGTACGGCACCAAATTGATTTTCAATGGCATCTATCAAAACATCTGAAAACTTCCAGGTCTTGGCAAGTTGACCGCCAAGTTGAGCGCTGTCGGTATCGAGCACGATTTGTTGCGCCTCTGGCTTGGTTTTACCCGCTTCCATGTGCAGTTCAACTTTCTGCGCTTTGTCGGGGTAAACGGTATATATCAGGAGATCACCGATGTTATGTAACATACCCGCGGTAAATGCTTCGTTTTGGTCAATTTTTAGTTCTTTAGCAATGACTTTACTCAGGGTAGCCACTTCAAATGTCGTGCTCCAGAAACTATTGGGGTCGAGACCCTCAATTTTAGGGAAGGCACTCATCAACGCAGATGCCGTTACCAATGTGCGGATGGGACCAAGCCCTAATCGAACAACCGCATCGTCGACTGATGACACTGTTCTGCCTCGTCCAAAGTGGGCCGAATTAGACATTCTTAGTACTCTGGCACTAATGACTTGTTCGAGAGAAATTTTTTGAGCGATCTGGTTAAGATCTGAGCTTTCGCTGTTCACCAAATTCATTAATTCTTGAACGACTTTGGGGATTTTTGGAAGCTTATCTACATGGGCAAGTAACGATTGGTTAGACATATTCAACTCCAGCGCGGGTAACTTAAGTTAAATATAGAACATCGTCTCAGAAATGTTAGCCACAATTCAAAAGTAAGACATTGAACAGTAAACAAAACCCCGTGGTATACGGGGTTCAATACGTTAAAACAAATACTTAGGCAGGAAGTGCTGAGAGGAACTCTGATTTGCGGCTGTTAAATTTCTCGACTAAATCCTCAACGGCTCCAGTTTCAAACGCTTTTAATCCGCTACACACCATTTTTTTCTTGCCTTCGCCAATGACTTCACCATTTTCTTTAAAACAAAAAGACAGGGTGACAGTGCCGCGCTTTCCCGCTACGTCCATACGAGAGTCGGTCAACTCAACCGTTGGAGATTGGAAATCAAGATGGTGGAAACTCAGTTCCATGCTCTCGTAAATCACGAGCGGGCGATCAGGGTTAATCATCATGCCTGACGCTTCCATCAAAGGCACCATGATGTGAGGGAAGTTCATGCCAGAAAACTTCACGTAGTTCTCGGCAACCTTCGCAGCAAGTGCTTCGTTTTTAATGTTTTCGCCAGAACGTGCCATGGTGAGATAACATTTGTCATTACAATCAACCACTGACAGGTTTCCGCTTTCGCCTTCTTTAATTTCAAGGCCGAGGTTATCTGAAATCATGCCTGCAAACGAAATGTGCATATTCTGACTAATACCCGCCTTCGCGAGTAATACAGAAAACAGCAAATCACCCGGGACACAGAAGCGTTTTGATTCTTCGTCGTGGATAGGGTTGAAGTCACCCGCAACCAATTTGGCGAAATGGCTTGCTTGACGGCGAGTGAAAACAAATTGACCGTTTTCTAAGTTGTAATAGTTAGTTAGCTGCATGATAAAGAAATTAAATCTTCCTTTGTTAATCTTGTCGGGCATTGTAACTGAGTGATAAGACATGAATGGTCTAGCCAGTTACGGATACCTATAGGCTGACGGCATTATCGTTATAAATCTGTACATATTGTAAGACTTGATATGCGTTGTAAGCGTCAGCTAAAGAATATGGCCTTGGTATATCCCATTAAATGCCCTCTTCTGGAAAGCAGGCACCATGGATTGAGGGAAAAATAACAGGTCTTGAAGCTGGTCTAAAGGCATCCAAACACTGCCTATCTGATCTTTGTCTAATTGAGACGGCGTTTCTATTGTTTGGAATCCGTTTGCTTCCACAAACAATTCTATTTGATGTAGATGCTCTGGCAGATAGGTTGTCTCCAGTTTGTCAGCAATGACCTCTCGTACAAAGAGAATATCCCCCATTGTGGCTGTACCGCCTGTTTCCTCAAGAAGTTCGCGCGCAAACGCCTGATCCAGCGTTTCATTATGTTGAATACCGCCACCAGGAATGATGTACCAAAGGCCGCGTTCATCTCTATGTTCTGCCAATAGAATTTTATCGTCTTGATAGCAAACGGCTCTGACCGATACCCGCAGTGATTTCATCCATGAGTCCTTTCTATTGCATGTGTACCTTGTCCTTACTGTTACACAAGAACCATTCCAGACCAAATGAAAGAGAAGGCAATCCCTTTGTTAAACAGCGCATCTAAACGTCGGCCACGTTTGAGGCGGACGAAAGATGAAAAGGTCTTTCGCTAGATAGAAAGGTAGATAAGCAGATAGAAAGGTGAGATCTAATTAGCCGTTTCTGCTATTAACGGAGGAGCAAGACTTTGAAGTGGAGCAGCGGCACAGAATCTGTTAGTGGCGCTATAACCCGAATCGATGAAGGCTAACAGGGCTACTATTTACTTAGTGAAGCGGTACTCTCTTCTTTCTGGTAGAAGCGATAGAAGTTTTTACCGTTGTTCTTCACGTAGTACATGGATTCGTCTGCTTGTTCAATCAGGGCGCCTACCGCTTGTTCATTTTGAGGGTACAAGCTAATGCCGATACTAGACCCGACGGATGTGGTTTGCTCATGGCCAATATCGATAGGCAATTGAACTTGTTGTTGTAAGTCAGAGGCAACATCACTCACTGCCGTCTCATACGTTGGGTTATAAGAGAATCCGATCAAGAACTCATCGCCGCCCCAACGTGCCACAACGTCAGACCCTCTAAAGAACTGTTTAATGCGGTTAGCCACCTCAATAATGACTTTGTCACCGGCATCGTGGCCATAGGTGTCATTCACACGTTTGAAGCCATCAAGGTCAATCATGAGTATTGCGAAGTACCGTTTTTTCTTATCGGCATCAATCAAAGAGTTTTCGAGTTTGGTCATGCCTGCGCGACGGTTAAGCAATTGGGTAATAGGGTCATGCTCAGCTTCGTAAATTATGTTCTGTTCACGCTCAGCGCGTTCTGTAATGTCATATAAAACGATCTCGACCAAACTGTCATCGGGATTATTAATGTCTTCCACTTTCGAGAACAAGCAATGCACCCAACGATCGGCGGCGCGTACTTTATGTCTTAGCTGGATATCAATGGCGGAGAATTGATTGCCCGGTTTCACCCAGAACTCTTCAATGAACTCCTGAATTTCCTGGGGGTCATTGAAGTAGGTGGTGAAATCTGTTTTTGTGAATCTGTCGGTATCAACAATAAAGGTCTGTCCCAACAATCTCAGCAACGCGGGGTTCGCGACAATGAGTTGGTTGTTAGCATTGAGTAAGCCAATACCTGCACTCGCACGCTCAAAGATAAAACGAAACTTCTTAGAAAGGTTCTCTGTTTCTGCGCGAAGTTCTCTCTCATTGTCGATCTGGTTGTTCACGGCATCTAACAGCACGTTAATGTCATCGACCAACGCACCAATTTCGTTTCGCTTGTGCGCGGAAGGGACGTCAATTCGGCAGGAATCGCCTGGCGTGATCTGGTGAAATCGATTTGCAATGTTCTTCATAGGTTCCGTCAAAATGCGGTTGACGATAACCAAGGTAAGAAGCGCAATCAACACGGAGTAAACGACCAACACTGTTGCTTGAATATTTGCCAGAGAGACGGCGTTGTCTTCGATGTAATCTTGATTTGGGTATACAAGTAAATCACCAACAACGTCTGTCGAGTCGAAGGGGGACATAATAGGAAAAATGACGGCCGTTTCTGTGTGAGATTTTGTTACTGGATCTTCAAATGACGCTGACAGTCCGTCTTGGCTCGTTAACCGTGCCGCTGAAATAATGTCATTCGCCTCAAGGCCTCGAAGCACTTCTTCTGCAAGTTCCCTGTTTCCAAGATAGAGCGCGATAGAAGCGGTTTGTTCTACCGTTGTAATGATTTGTCGAATTTGGCTACGGGAACGGTCAACCTCTTGATGATAAGAGAGATAGAACCAAAGCACCGAGGCAATCACGGCAAATATCATTGCGCCGCTAGCAACACCTGCTGCAACGCGTATGTGAATTTTCTTATTGAGGATCGTCAAATCTGTATACCACTTTAAGTCCTGGCGTGACGCTGTTTTCATGCAAGTAAGCGATGGCGTTGGAATTTCCTTCCACATACATCACTACATCTTCTGAAGAAGATTTCGCCGAAGGAGGCTCAGCTTTGCCGGTAAATAACAACCTTGCCCAGTACGCATTGATTTGCGCGACTGACTTGCCCACCAATTGTCGGTAAAAATCTTCACGTTCAGGGCTATTGTCAGGGAGATCTGTGGTATTGACGACGCGACCGTCTGGATAAGAGGTATATCTTCCCATGTAAAGATCGATGACTTGTCGTGTTGAAAGCGATGCAACGGGATTGTCTTTATTAACAACCACAACTAACCCTGCGTGTGCTGATGGAAGCCACGCTAGCCAATATATTGTGAGTAGTGCTATTAGATATTTCTTCATATCAGAACACAAAGCTCAGGCTAACAGAGTAAGTATCAATGAAGTCAGGCACAGAAGCGGTTAATCCACTCGCTGTTGTAGACCACCCACCAATGCGGTTGTCGATCAACCATGTTCTTTCAATTTGTCCTTTCAAAGCCACGTTTGCGTTTACGTCGTAACGCATACCAAATCCCAGCGTTTCTTGATTAACAATTCGTGCTTTTAGGTTTTGATCAATAAGGTTAAACCCAGTAGCGATATCAGGGATGGCGAGTGACGTAGTTGGGGGAGAGGTAAGTTCGTAATATCCGCCGACGGATTTCGCTTTGGATAAAAAACCAAACACGGTAAAGCTATCAAATACTCGACCGACACTGGTATAACCCGCCGCCAAATCGGGGAAGAATGGCCAGTCTGTGTCGGTGTAACTCAACTCTGCTTGTACGTTCCAATCTCCTGACTCATAGGACGTTCCAAGTGAGTAATACGTAATGCGTGTGTCTACGAACCTAAAGTCTTCCAATGTGGAAGGAAGGCTTGGCCATAGAAACTGTGGAAGGGCTGAAAGGTTGGAAGTGATGGATAATGAAGGATCGCCTTCTTTCACTTTTGTTGTGGTTGCAGAACCAGAGAAAAGCCAATTATCAACTTCATACGTTAATTTTGTGCCGAACAAAGGACCCAAGGTCACTTCGTAGGGGTCATTAATGGTTTCTATGGTTACGTTGGATTGCCCTCCAAAAAAGCGGGCTTCCAATATGCCATCGCCAAGTGAATAACGAAAAGCAATGTCTGCACCATCCATGGATGCAATAGGAATTGCGGAATAGAAATCTGTGACGGGCTTTGTCCATAAATATGCAAAGCCCACATCTCGGTATTCTGAGAGCATGTAGATAGGCGTTGCTATTCTGCCCACACGAAAAGAAACATTGGGTGAGAACTTGTAACGAAGAAACGCCCATGAGATTGATTTATCGATATCATTTTCAATGCGATCTTGCAGAACGCCTTGCACAACTGCGTCAATGTTGTCTGTAATTGTTGCGTTGATTTGCAGACCGAGCGCAGAGCCAGGCTTCAAACTTGACTCTCTATACAAGCCTTCTTTGGAGAGGTCATATTTGAGGCCAAAGTTATCGGTGCCAGAGTCAATCACACTCACCGTACCAAATCCACTCACGCGCACAGCGTCTTTCGCAACAACAGGTGCTACTAGCAATCCTGCAAGTGCAAAACATGGCAATGTGAGTAGGCGTTTTCGGCTCGGCATAAAGGATTTATCGAATTTGATACATTTTTTAAATATAAGACATTTTTCGATTTTTTCTCGTTAATTCACTGTGCGTTTTAATGTTCGACTATGGTCTAGCGTCTAGATCCTGTTTTGCTAAATCTAACAATGTTATAAAGGTTTTAAACGATAACGAGAAAGGAAGCTCAAGATGCAATTTCCACATCGAAACATTGTGGTGTTAACAGGAGCGGGGATTTCAGCGGAATCAGGCATTCGAACGTTTCGCGCGCAAGATGGGTTATGGGAAGAGCATAGAATTGAAGACGTGGCGACGCCGGAAGGGTTTGCGCGTGATCCCGCTTTGGTTCAAGACTTCTACAACCAACGTCGTAAGCAATTGCAGTCAGGCGTATCGCCAAATCCTGCCCATGAAGCACTCGCAAAACTCGAAAGAGAGCTTGATGGTAGCGTTACGATCGTGACGCAGAACATCGATAACCTCCACGAACGTGGCGGCAGTGAGAACGTGATCCACATGCATGGTGAGTTGCTAAAAGCCCGCTGTAGCCACTCGAATCAAGTCTTGGATTGGGTAGGAGACATCGCAACAGACGAAATGTGTCATTGTTGTCAGATGCCTTCACCGATTCGCCCTCATGTTGTTTGGTTTGGTGAAATGCCTATTGCGATGGATCGTATTCACACAGCACTGGTACAGGCTGATCTGTTCATTTCCATTGGTACGTCAGGGGCAGTGTACCCCGCAGCAGGGTTTGTTCATGAAGCGGCGATTAACGGCGCGAGAACCATAGAAATCAATCTTGAACCAAGTGCGGTAGAAAGCGAATTTGATGAAAAACGCTACGGAAAGGCAAGTGTGCTTGTTCCTGCGCTGGTGGAAGAACTGCTTGCATTGAGTGATTGAGCGTAGGATTTACATTAACGTGTTCGTGTTTGGCAAACTTCAAACAACAAAAAAAGCGGCTTAAAAGCCGCTTTTTCTATTTTGCTGGTGGCGTAATGAGATTACTGACCGGCTTTTAGTTTTTGGAAATACTCTTCATAAAGCACGTTCGCTTCACCTACAGAGCTTTGCCATTCGCCTTTTTCCATCACGTCTTGTGGTGGGTAAACGCTTGGATCGTCTTTGAACGATTTTGGCAGCAGAGGGTATGCGGCTTTCACGGGTGTTGGGTAACCAATTTCAATCGCAAGTTTTGCTGCGTTCTCTGGGCGCAACAAGAAGTCGATCATCTTGTGTGCCGCTTCAGCGTTTTCTGCGTTTGCTGGAATCGCAAGGTTGTCCATCCAGAAAATCGCGCCTTCTTCAGGCCAAACGATGTCGACTGGTGCACCTTCGCTGCGTGCAATATAAGCAGAACCATTCCACAACATACCGAGTGCTACTTCACCCGCCATGTAAGGGTTAGCTGGGAAATCAGAGTTGAATACAAGCACGTTCGGCATGATTTTTTGGAGCTCTTTGTATGCCGCTTCAATTTCTTTCGGATCAGTGGTGTTCGCAGAGTAGCCCAGCTTGGTTAACGCGATATGGAAGAACTCACGCGCATCATCCATCATCAGCAACTGGCCTTCATACTCCGGATTCCAAAGATCAGCCCACGCGTGCACGCTGCTTTTTTCCATCACGTCAGTATTTACGCCGATACCCGTCGCGCCCCAGATATAAGGGATTGAGTATTCGTTGTTTGGATCAAAAGGCTTGTTCAGGTTGTTGGGATCAAGACCATCAAAGTGGCTTAGCTTCGTCTTATCAACTTTCTGAAGCATGCCTTCTTTGCGCATTTTCGCAACGTAGTAGGTTGAAGGTACAACAAGGTCATAGCCTTCAGGGTGGGTTTTGAGCTTGGCATACATGCTTTCATTTGACTCATAGGTTGAGTAAATGACTTTGATGCCTGTTTCTTCGGTGAATTCTTCGAGCACTTCGGTAGGGATGTACTCTGACCAGTTATAGAAATACAGCTCATTGTCTGCAGCAGATGCAGCACCAGAGAAGAGGGAAACGGCCAGAGAGCTTCCTAGCACAAACTTAGACCAGGGTTTCATCGATAACTCCTGCAGTTTTACTTTGGATTGATTAACAAGAATAACGGGTGGAAAACTCCACCCGTGACTGAAAAATGCAAAAACAATGCTGAATCTTGAGGTTCAGTCGTTGTTAGCGCACCTTATCGCGAGCCAGCAATTGCGAACAAATTACTAGCGCAAGAGAGACGACCAACATGAGGGTTGCGAGTGCGTTCACTTCTGGAGAAACACCGACTTTTACCATTGAGTAGATTTTCAACGGTAAAATTTCATAGCTTGGTCCAGTCACAAACGAACTGACGATCACGTCATCAAGAGAAAGGGTAAAGCTCAATAACCATCCCGCAGCAACCGCAGGGGCTGCCAAAGGCAGAATGATTTTTGTCAGAATTACCCATTCGTTTGCGGCCAAGTCTTTCGCTGCTTCAAGCATGCGAAGGTCAAAGCCATTCAAACGGCTGTATACGGTCACCACAACAAACGGCAGACAGAAGGTGATGTGAGAAAGCAGAAGGGTAAGGAAACCCAATTGCGCGCCCAACAACACAAACAGTGCCAGCAATGAAATCGCCATGACGATGTCGGGAGACATCATAACTACGAATAGCATGCCATTCACAAAGCCTTTGCCACGGAAACGGTAGCGATAAAGCGCGACCGCTGTCAGGCTACCAATAACTGCTGCTGCGGTTGCTGAGAAGACAGCAATGGTTAGCGAGTTACCGGCCGCTTGTACCAAACTGTCGTTACTTAGAAGTTGGGTGTACCACTTCGTGGTAAACCCTTTCCATTCCATACCGAATTTACTTTCGTTAAACGAGTTAACGATAAGAATGATGATAGGGATGTATAAGAACGCATAGACCAGCGACATGAAGCCAGTCTTGAAAAAACGACTCATTCCAGCTCCACCTTCTTGTTAATCAGCTTACCAACACGCCAATAGGCAAAGAGCATCAGACCCATTAACACCGTCAACGATATACTCGCTGCTGAACCGAATGGCCAGTCGCGTACGTTGAGGATTTGGCTCTTAATCACATTACCAATCAGCAGGTTCTTCGCGCCGCCCAATAGGTCAGACACATAGAACATGCCCAGTGCAGGCAATAGCACCAACAAACAACCCGCGATAATACCCGGTGTTGTCAGTGGAAGAATGACCTTCACAAACGATTGGAACTTGCTCGCGCCGAGGTCTTTTGCTGCTTCTAGGTAGCTGTTATCAAGTTTCTCTATGCTTGAGTACAACGGCAGGATCATGAACGGCAGTAGGATATAAACCAAGCCAATCATGACTGCATATTCGGTGTACATAATGCGCAGAGGTTTCTCGATCAAACCCAGCGTTAGTAATCCTTCGTTCAACAGCCCCCGCGTCCCGAGGAAGATTTTCAAGCCATATGTACGGATCAAGGAGTTAGTCCAAAACGGAACAATCACCATGAACAGCATGAACGGACGCATCCTCTCCGGCATACGCGCGATAACGTAAGCGAACGGATAACCAATCAACAAACAGAGCAGGGTGGCGATGGCAGCCATGTAGAACGAGTGCCAAACCACTTTTGCATAGAGAGGGTCCAACAGCTTGGCATAGTTGCTCAAGGTGAAGGTCATCTCAATCAAGTTTGCATCATCGCGAGTCAGAAAGCTGGTGATGATAATCATCAAGTTCGGAATGAACACGAACAACAGCAACCAACTCACAATGACGCCAATAATGGCGTTTTGGAGATTAAGCTTCTTCATCAGGCAGTACCACTTCCCAGCTTTCAACCCAGGTAATTGCAACTTTCTGATCCAATGAGTGGTCAACGTCTGGATCGTCTTCGTTGAAGAATTCGCTCACCATGACAGATTTGCCAGATTCAAGCTCAAGCACAGAATCCAGCGTCATGCCTTTGTAGTTACGTTCACGAACGTAACCCACGATACCGTTTACGGTTTCGCCAGCGCTGTTGACAGATTCACTGCTGTTAATTTCTTCAATACGAAGATCTTCAGGACGAAGAAGAACTTTAATGCGGTCACCTTTCGCTACATCAAGTTTGCAATAAACCTGACATTCACGGCTTTCAACAGTCGCTGTGATGCGTTGTTCGTCAATACGAGCAATCACATCTGCATCGAACACGTTGATTTCACCGATGAAGCGCGCAACAAACAAGTTTGCTGGTTCTTCATAGATTTCACGCGGCGTTCCGTCTTGCACAACATTGCCTGATTGCATCACGATGATGCGATCTGACATCGACAAGGCTTCTTCCTGATCGTGAGTAACGAAGATGAACGTAATACCAAGCTTACGTTGAAGCTGTTTTAGCTCCATTTGCATTTGCTTACGTAGCTTGTAATCCAACGCTGAGAGAGACTCATCAAGTAACAGGACTTTTGGCTTGTTAACAACTGCGCGTGCGATTGCGACACGTTGTTGTTGACCACCAGACAGTTGATGCGGCTTGCGCGGAGCGAACTTCTCAAGTTGTACCATACGCAATGCTTCCATCACGCGCGGCTCGATCTCGCTTTCATTGACCTTCTGCATACGCAGGCCAAATGCAACGTTTTCGAAAACCGTCATGTGTGGGAAAAGCGCATAGCTTTGGAATACGGTATTGACGTGACGATGCTCTGCGGGGATAGCAGTGACATCTTGCTCATCGAGGATAATTTGGCCATCGTCTGCATCTTCAAGACCAGCGATCAAGCGAAGTACTGTGGTCTTGCCACAACCTGACGGGCCTAGGATTGTCAAAAACTCGCCGTTGTTAATCTCAAGATCAAATTTAGAAATGATCTCTTTACCGTCAAAGCTCTTACAAAGACCTTTAAGTTGAACAACGGGTTTCTTGTTTGGCTGTGTTGCGTTCAATTCTACTCTCACTCCTTACACCACGGGCGATTAGCTAGAAAATTCCCCTAAAAAGTAGACGGCGCATGATAGACGTGCGAACCATGAAGTTAAAGCGTTTTTTTCCTTTTTAATGGCTTATTTTCATCAGAAAACCACTTGATGACGATGAGGGCGGAAATCGGCGTTGGATTCCGCAGCCAGCCTCGCTTGTTCCCGTGTTCGACAAACGAGCGCCGATCAGTATAGACCCTTTATTTGTTGGCTAAAAATACGCCTCTTTGAGACGTGCGCAAAAAATATCACCTATAACTTTATTTATGGGGAAATTTCGCAGCCAAAAGACAAAAGTTACTTAGATATGAATAAACAACAATTAAATAATGCCCTTCATGTCGGCGGTACATTAGAAAATGCGCTTACCGGCAAATATACGTTAAATGCGACCAGCGTCGTCGAAGAAGCCATGCAGTTAACAAAGAAGAACTTCTGGAGTTTTTTGCCCGCTGTCTTGTTTCTTGCCGCCGTGAACGTCGCACTCTTTATGGTCGTGCTCTCGGTCTTACTGGATTCTCCCAGAGAACTGATGGATGCGTTTGTGGGGAAAACGGTCATGACTGACGATCTGCTCGCGTCAGGTCGTATTGCGCTGTTTGCTTCCACGGTGTTAAGCGCGCCTATTTACGCTGGGGCAAGCTTGATGGGGTTAAGCCATGCCATTGGCTTTAGAACAAAGCCGAGACACATAGTGAAAGGCATGGCCTTTGCGATGGCAGTCACGCTCGGCATGTGTTTTGTGTCGGCACTGCAAAGCATCGGCAACCAAATCCTGCCGTTACTCGGTATGTTTCTCGGCATTACCTTTTCGATGACTCCGCTGTTGATTTGCGAAAAGCGCTTGAGGCCCGTTGAGGCCATGGTTGTTTCTTTTAGAGCGATCACAAAAAAGCTGATACCATTATTGCTGGTTTACATCGTCATCGCCGTGCTATTTGTGTTCTCTTACGCAACAGCTGGTATCGCGCTTATTTGGGCACTGCCTTTTATGTTTAACGTAAAAGGGGTCTTGTACCGCGAGATGTTCGGTGTAGGTATAGAAGTAACCGTGGCTGAAGAGGGGGATGATGATTCTTCTTCTGGTGGCGGTAATAATGAGGTTTTCAACGCGTAATGAAGCTTTCCCGTGTAGTACTGGCTTCGGCTCTTTTTCTTTCAGCGTGTAGCGATGCACCACAATCCACCACCAATGTGAGTCAACTTCAACCGGCATCGCCTCCGCCTTCCATGGAGCAAGTGCCGGATTTCGCCTCTTATAAAATCGTTGATGAAAAGAAAAAGGCGTTTGTCTCTTTTCTAAAACCTGGCGTGACGTACATTAATGACTTGATCCTTAATGCGCGTACCCGCTTAAAAACGCTGTCTTCGACAACAGCCATGACCTCTGATGACGAAGTGTTTTTGGCAAAGGTGGCTGAGTTGTTCAAGTTGCCACTGCCAGAAGCAGGCGCGGATGCCAAATGGTTCAATGAAGCCTTAAAGCGCGTTGATATTGTTCCCCCAGATCTAGTACTGACCCAAGCTGCAAAAGAATCTGGGTGGGGCACATCACGCTTCGCTCGTGAAGGGAATAACTACTTTGGGCAGTGGTGTTACACTCCTGGCTGTGGCTTGGTGCCTAGCGCACGAGGCAAAGGACAGACGCATGAAGTTGCTGCATTCAAAGATGCTTTCCAAGCGATCCGCGCTTACTTCTTGAATGTAAACCGCAATGCTGCTTATGCAGATTTGCGAAACATTCGAGCAGCACTGAGAAAGTCTGGACAACCTATTACAGGCGAAGCCCTCGCGAAAGGACTCCTCAGTTACTCTGAGCGCGGGCAACCCTATGTCGATGAAGTGCAAAGCATGATTCGTTTTAACGAGAAATATTGGAGCCAAGGATGATCAAAGGACTTACGGCTGCCCTGATGGCAGCTGTAATTTCAATGCCTGCTGCCGCTGCGCAGGTTGAATTTACTTACAGCAAACTTTATAGCCAGTTGAAGCATAACGCCGGGGAAAGTCACCCTGACGTTAAAATTGGATACTTTATGGTTTCACCTACGACGGGAAAAACCTGCAAGATAACCAAAGCATGGATGGCAAAAAAGAAGAATTACGAAGAGTTTGTTATTCCAGCGTCTCAAGAGCTTCCATTGCCACTGGATAGCAATTTACGCAAAGTGAATCCGGATGTGTTTATTCAGACTGCCGGTGACGACGTATGTGACATTTCATTCCAAGTACTGGCTAAAAAAGACTTTGAGACCGAAATATCTACCGATTCTGTTGCCGTCTTAGTGCCGCAAATGTCGGCAATGATGCAAGACCTTGGTGGCATGTTCGCCTCTTGGTTCATGCCAGATGTTGAAGGCGTGATGGTGCATTTTGAACAGCCGGTCTCTTCGTTATCGACGTCAGAAGGGCGCTCGATTCCTGTTGAGAACAGTGTTGCCACACTTCGCCTTGCTGATTTGAAAAAAGGTGAGCGTGTTTTCTGGGCGTCTCAACCACTGAAAGTGACGCCTTGGATACCGCAAAGCTAACCTTCTATTGGGTTCTGATAGACAGATGAAACCAAAAAAAGCCCGCTGATAAACAGCGGGCTTTTTGGTATTTTTGATGCTGTCTTCTGACCAGTTAGCTAACTTGAACCACGTTCAAAGCAAGTGCAGGGTCGACTTCTACAACGTCGTCTTGTGACGGCGTAACATCTACAAACTGTTCTTTATCAAAGGCTGTATCACCGCCATTGATCACGCCAGAGTCTTTATCAATGTTTTTGAAATCAAACAATTCAAAGTCAGCCAGGTGTGAAGGCACAACGTTCTGCATGGCGGTAAACATGGTTTCAATACGGCCAGGGAAACGCTTATCCCAATCACGCAGCATTTCTTTGATCACCTGACGTTGAAGGTTCGGCTGTGACCCACACAAGTTACATGGGATGATCGGGAAATCGGATGCTTCTGCATAACGCTCAATGTCTTTTTCACGGCAGTAAGCAAGCGGGCGGATAACAACGTGTTCGCCATTATCAGAAACCAACTTAGGTGGCATACCTTTTAGTTTGCCGCCATAAAACATGTTCAAAAACATGGTTTCTAGAATGTCATCGCGGTGGTGACCCAGTGCAATCTTTGTTGCACCTAGCTCTTTTGCCGTACGGTACAAAATACCACGGCGCAGGCGAGAGCAAAGTGAACATGTCGTTTTACCTTCTGGCACTTTGTCTTTCACGATAGAGTAGGTGTCTTCTTCTACAATCTTGTATTGAACACCTAACTTATCTAAGTACTCTGGCAGAATATGCTCAGGGAAACCTGGTTGTTTCTGATCGAGGTTTACCGCAATCAGTTCAAAAGAAATAGGCGCGCTCTTTCGAAGGCTTTGCAAGATTTCCAGCATGGTGTAGCTGTCTTTACCACCGCTGAGGCAAACCATGATGCGGTCGCCATCTTCGATCATATTGAAATCTGCAATTGCTTGGCCAGTGTTACGGCGAATGCGCTTTTGCAACTTATTCAGGTTGTACTTTTGTGATTTGGTCAGTTCTTGATTCGACATGTTTCTATTTGGTGCCTCTGAAATTTCTCAACGCAATCAATGCCAATCGATGGCGACTCTTAAATACCCAGCTATTTGCGATGTTTTCGCTTTCAGCATTTGTTGGCGTATCTAGCACATCGATCCTCGATGCGAAGGTTTGGCGCGTATGATACGGATTTCGCGGCAGGATGCTAGTCTCGAACAAAGAAAGACGCACTTCTCTCTGTGCCAAACAGCGTCAATATCGGCAGATTTTCACTTCGCGCGGTTGTTTTATCATCCAGAAAAAAGAAAAGCGCCGAGAAGGCGCTTCTATCTAGCATGTCAATTACAGTTCGCGTTGCTGCTTAACGACGTGTTTATGGTTAACGACGTGTTGACGGTTAATTCGAGTTTGGGGCTAACGGACTCACGTAACCATCAGGTTTAATGGCCAGTACATCGCAATCTAACTGGTCGATGGTGTGTTCAGCTGTGTTGCCGATGAAAATAGCAGACAAACCAACACGACCTGTTGTACCCAGTATCACAAGCTCAGCATCCAGCTCTTTCGAAACGGCAGGGATGACATCTTCAGGTAACCCTTCGCTGCAATAGGTTTGTGCTTCATCAATGGTGTGTTTCTGACGCAGTGCTTTCATTGCAAGCAGGTGATGACCTCGAACGGCATCTGTATAAGACGCGGGATCGAACTCAGGCAACTCAATCGTTACATTGACCGGTGTCGCAGGGTAGGCGTTAACCAAATTCACTTCGGCGTTAAGCAACTTGCTCATTGCTTTCGCTTCATCAATCAACTTGTCGTTTAAAGGAATGTGCTCTTCGTTTTCGGAAGACACATTCACTGCAGTGAGGATCTTTCCGTTTTCAGGCCAACCGTGCTGCTTAACCAGCAATACAGGACAAGGGCACTTGCGCAGCAAATGCCAATCAGTCGGGGTGAAAATAACCGAACCTAATTTATCGTGTTTGTGCGTGGCTTTGATCAGGAGATCATGCGCACCGTCGAATACTTGAGCAATCATACTTTCGTATGGACGGTTGTGCCAAACAACGTGCTTCACTATTTCCACGTCAGTGGTGTCGTGCAGAGCCACCAAAGAGGCAATCCATTCTTCTCGCTGTCGCAATACGCCAGCGCGCATGGCTTGACGTTCTTCAGCGGAAAGCATGGATGTCATTTCATAGGAGAAATCGTAAATGGCAAGGAAGAGTGTGATTTTGACCGATGCGCTCGACTTATGCGCAATATCAAGTGCCCGCGTAAATGCAGGTTGATCTTCATGGTCGGGATCGATTGCGACGAGCAAGTTTGTATATCTGTTCATAACAACCTCCAGCTATGTGTTGCTGATACTTTAATGTAACGCAATCTTGCGGGATGGTGCGATAATTTCAGACAGATAGATGTAAAAAAAGAGAAATAGCGCGTAAAGCGCCATTTCTTTGGATGAGGTTTCGGACGGTAAGTTACTTACTCACACCAGCAAGACGGCTCAGTTCTAGATGGTCAAGAATAGTAATGTATTTGCCCTTCACACTGAGCATACCGCTTTTCTGGAAACGGCCAAGCAAACGGCTGATGGTTTCAACGGTAAGGCCAAGGTAGTTACCAATGTCACCACGTGTCATGGTTAGACGAAATTCTTTTGGAGAAAAACCGCGCTGAGAAAAGCGAGTAGAAAGACTGTGTAGGAAGGCAGCAAGACGTTCTTCAGCATTTTTCTTCGACAAAAGAAGAATCATTTCTTGGTCGCCTTTAATCTCATTGCTCATAAGGCGCATGATTTGCTGGCGAAGTTTTGGCATTTTACCGGAAAGGTCATCTAAGGTTTCAAACGGAATCTCACACACCATTGACGTTTCGAGCGCTTGCGCAAAACTCGGGTGGGACATTTGGTTGATGGCATCAAACCCGACTAAGTCACCCGCGAGGTGGAAGGCTGTGATTTGCTCATCACCTTGCTCGGTGATGGTGTAGCTCTTAATGGTGCCAGAACGAATGGCATACAAAGAACGCAGTTGATCACCCGCTTGAAAAAGAGGCTGACCTTTTTGAATTGGTTTCTTACGCTCAATGATTTGATCAAGCTGATTCAGCTCACTCTCGCTCAACGTAAAAGGAATACAAAGCTGACTGATACTGCAATCTTGACAGTGAATTGCACAACCGCCTGATTGAACGCGTTTGGTGATGATTTTGTCTTGAATCATGAGCCTGCTTAACCAAATTGATTTGAGTCAATATTTTACCATTTCTAACGTAGAAATCGAGCTTTGTTAGAACTGATTGTATACAGAATAAGCGGTAACTAATCCGTACAGTAAAATAATTGCCGAAGATAAGCGTCGAAAAATCAGATTGTTAAGAAAATGCTTCATGGACTCGGCGGCGCTACCAATCAGTAACATTGCCGGCATAGTTCCTAAACCAAATGCGAGCATTATCAACATTCCATTTATGGCGTCTCCAGCGACGGCTGACCAGGTCAATGCCGAGTAAACTAGACCACAAGGTAGCCACCCCCAAAGCATGCCAAAAGGCAATGCTGCGATTGGGTGTTTTAGTGGCAGTAATGAAGTACTTAGCGGAGATATTCTTTTCCAAAGCACATGTCCGATTCGCTCGATATGCGCCAATCCATTCCAGAACCTGCCTATATATAGCGCTAAAAGAATCATCATGATTGCAGCGAACAACCGTAACCATAATAAGCCTTGAGAAACTTGTGCTATGTCAGTGAGACCAGAGACGATGCCGCCAGCAATACCGCCGATAAGGGTATAGGAAAGGAGTCGGCCACCATTATAAAAGAGTAAGAATGGCCATTTCTTTTGATGTTGAGGGGTACTCAATGAAACGGCAGCCGCAACGCCACCACACATGCCTAAGCAATGGCCTGCTCCGAGCAGGCCAACCGTAAACGCGGCAAACACTTCAGCCGACAACATGATTACTCTTCCGTTTTATCTGATGATGCAGATTTGCCTTGTGTTGACGGTTTCTCATCGTCATCAAGCAATATGTTCATTCCCTGACGTTCTAGATCTTCAAACTGTTCGGATTTTACCGCCCAAATAAACACGCCAACCGCAATACACACGAGACCAATGGCAATAGGGATGAGGATATAGAGACTTTCCATGATTAGGCATCCCTTAGTTTTTCAATGACGTCTTTCTTAAACAGGCGCAGAGAGTTGGTTACCACGATAACAGAGCTGCCTGACATACCAGCTACTGCAATGTACGGCGCAACAAAACCCATGACCGCGAGCGGTAAAATAATGAGGTTGTATCCTAGCGCCCAGGCCAGGTTCTGCCGAATGATTTTTTGCGTAAATGCGGCGAGCTTGCGTGCTTCTAGTAATTTACTCAAATCATCACCAAGTAACACCATATCCGCAGACGCTTTTGCTACATCGGTTCCACTGCCCATTGCGACAGAAAGGTGAGCGCCAGCCAAAACCGGTGCATCGTTAACGCCATCCCCAATCATCATGGTAACTTCATCACTCGGACGAGATTGTAGATACTCAAGCTTTCCTTTCGGAGACACATCCGACACGACGTCGTCGATGCCTAGGTGATTCGCAACAGCCTGTGCTGAGTGGAAATTATCGCCCGTCAGCATGGTGACTTTAATGCCCGCTTGATGGAACTGGTCAACAAGCGCTTGGCTGCTTTCACGAATAGGATCGATCAAGCGAAATGAGGCAATTTTTTCGCCATTTCGCGACAACCAGATTTGGTGAAGAGACTCGCCAATGTCTGAAGGGTCATCAAGCGCAAATGCAGGTTTACCAATTCGCCACGCGGCGCCTTGATATTGGCCTTTCAGACCTTCACCGATGACATTCTCGACGTTGGTAATACCCTGCATTTTATCACATTCACCGAATGCCTCTGCAATAGGGTGGTTTGCATAAGATTCAAGTGCGGCTGCAATCGATAAAACATCTTTCTCAGAGTACGACGCATACGTACTGGTTTCCTTAAGCGAGATGTTTCCTTCCGTTAACGTGCCCGTCTTATCGATGATCAGTCGATTGATTTTGGTAATGGCTTCGAAAACATGACCACGTCGAAGCAAAATGCCAAGGCGTCCGAATGTCGTCGTTGAACAGGTTAGGGCAGTAGGCGTCGCCAAAGATAAGGCACACGGACACGTTGCTACCAATACAGACAGCATGATCCAAAATGCATCATCAGGGCGATGACTTTGCCAATACCACCATGTGAGCGCCGAGATGATCAAAATGGCTGACACAAAGTATCTCGCCACGATATCTGCAATTTCAGCAACACGCGGTTTTGCCAATTGTGCAGCATCTTGCAGCTGAACGATGTGCGCAATAAGCGAGTCTTTTTTCTCTGCCGTTACGTGCACATCGACATTACCATCGATGTTTATGGTACCTGCATAAACAACGTCATCAACGTTGCGTGATTCAGGCATGGATTCGCCCGTCAGCATGGATTCATCTACCGTGGTGATACCTTCCAATATCATGCCATCCGCCGGAAAGGGTTCACCAGGAAGGACGCGCACTATGTGACCCACGGTGAGAGATTTCGCAGGGATTTGCTCTCCCGATTGCAACGTTGCTAAGCGGGGAATCAATTTAAGCAAGTTTGCGCTGGCTGCGGCTGCCGTTCGTCTCGCGCGCATTTCGAGGAAACGCCCTAGAAGAAGGAAAAACGTGAACATCGCGATCGATTCGAAAAACACTTCACCAACGCCAGTTACTGTGGCGTACAAGCTCGCGAAGTATGCAAACAACAGCGCGATAGACACAGGAACATCCATACCTAACGTTCGTGCTTTCAAATTACGCCATGCGTTAATATAGAAAGGCATCGCGGAATAGAGCAGTACTGGCGTGGCAAAGATTAAGCTCACCCAGCGAAAGTAATCTCGAAATGATTCATCCATGTCTCCGAATACTTCGAAATACATGGCCACAGCAAGCATCATCACTTGCATGGTCGCCAAACCTGCTATCCCCAATTTATAGAGGTATTGTTTCATGGTTTGGTGGTATTGGTGTTCTTGGCTGTCCGCTTCGAAAGGTGCAGCTTTGTAACCCAGGGCGTGAATGCGACTCAGCAGAATACTGAGCTTCGTTGCTGAAGGGTCCCAACGCAGTGTGGCGCGGTTGGTTGTCGTATTCACTTGAATGCGGGAAACACCAGCTTCTTTGCCAAGTTGCTTTTCGATCAGCCATGCACACGCGGCGCAAGATACGCCATCAACAGACAATACGACTTCGTCTATTCCACCTTCATGGCGAACGAACTCTTGCTGAATGTCATCGTTGTCATAGAGCGAAAGGGATTGAAGTTCATCGGGAATGAGCGAGGCTTTTTCTGCTGGGGCGGTGCGATATTCGTAATAAGAGGTTAGGCCGCTAGCGACGATGGTGGTTGCGACGGCTTCACAGCCCGGACAACACATTGTTCTTTCTTCGCCAAGGATCTCAACGTGAAAGGAGTCGCCAGTGAGAACTGGCTCTCCACAGTGGTAACAATCTTCTCTTGTCATTCCTTGCTCTTGCCATACAACTTAACTGGGTCAGATGAAGGGAAGTTGATCTTGCGGTTTAGCGCCCAACTACCATCGAATGCATTCACCTCAACATACCATGGACCTTGTAAAGGCTCTACAAGGGCAATGCGGTAACGCCCATTAGCGTCGGCATTAACAATGGTCTCAATGTCTTTGTCTGGAAGTGTACGGTGCTGAAACGTAATGTTCAGGGTTGGAAACTGGGGAAGTTTACCTTTCTCTAGCGTAAACATCGCTGTGTCGTCAGAAGCAGAAAGCATGGCAGATACGGACAGTTCATCTGCTTTGCGAAGGCGGGAAAAGTCCTGATTAATGCCTTTGCCGTCTTTGTAATAGTCTTCAGAAACTAAGGAAACCTTATTTTCAGATAATAGGCTGACGGTGAAGAAGCTGGCTACTACGACCGAGCCAGGCAGGGCAATCAGGAACCAAGGCCAGAACTGCTTATACCAAGGTTTGTTCATTTTGCTTTCCTGTTTTTACAGAGTTCTTGGGTAAAAAAGCCCCTGCAAGGCAGGGGCTTAAGTCTTACTAACTAATTATTGATTTTCTGTTTCGCTTAGCTGCCAAACATAAGCAGAAAGAAGTTGGATCTTATCTTCGTCCAAAATATCTTTCCAAGCAGGCATCACCCCTTGACGACCATAAAGAATGGTTTGTTCAACAGCCTTTCTCGAACCGCCAAACAGCCAAACGTTATCCGTCAAATCAGGTGCACCAAATGCAGGGTTACCTTTACCATCCGTACCATGACATGCCGCACAAACAACGAAACGGGTTTTCCCTTTCGCTGCCTCTTGTGCGTTCACTTTACGGCCAGACAGGCTCAATGCATAGGTTGTCACTTCTTTAACGCCATCTTCGCCAAGTGCATCTAACCATGCTGGCATGTTACCGACACGACCGTGAAGGAGGGTTGCCTTAATGGTGTCAGGCTCGCCACCGTATAACCATGCCTTGTCGGTCAGGTTCGGGAAGCCAGCTTGACCACGCGCATCTGAGCCGTGGCACTGAGCACAGTTTTGAATGAAGAGACGCTGACCCACTTTTACCGCCTCAGGGTTCTTCGCGATTTCTGGAATATCCAGAAGTTCGTCCGAACCAGGCTTGTAAGCAAGCTTACGGAAGGTTTCACCAAAAATGGCATTGGCTTGCGCCAACTCACGTGCATATTGGTTAATCCCTGAATCATCACCAAACTGCTGGCGTGAATCTTCAACGTTACTGATGTTCTGTGCTGAACTTTGCCATCCAAACAGGCCTTTAAAGTTACCAAGGCCAGGGTAGAGCGCCAAGTAAAGCAAGCTAAAAACAATGGTTGCCCAGAACATATAGGACCACCACTTTGGCAGTGGGTTGTTCAGCTCACGGATACCATCGTATTCGTGACCCATATCTTCACCATCAGAAATGCCTTTCAGATCCTTGCTACACCAGATTACAAGTGCAGCACAACCAGCGAGGGTTCCGAGGGTAATGACAGTGATGAATAGACTCCAAAACGTAGTCATTTATTATCTTCTCCTGTCTTAACTTGGCTCTTATCCTCATCGGCAAAGACAAGGTTTGCAGCTTCATCGAAATCCTTTTTACGACGACCGCTGTAAGCCCAAAGCGCAATAACAATGAAGCACACAAAAATAACGAGTGTCCAGATACTGTGGAACGATACAATTTCCATAACAGTCCCTTACTTCATTGCATGGCCGAGAGATTGCAGGTATGCAATAAGCGCTTCAATCTCAGTTTTACCTTCCACGTCCGTTTTTGCATTTGCAATTTGTTCATCGGTGTAAGGTACGCCAAACATATCTCTGAAAATCGTTAGCTTCTTCTCAGTGTCTCGGCCATCCAAAACATTCTCTGCCAACCAAGGGAAGCCAGGCATGTTTGATTCAGGAACAACGGCACGAGGGTCGATAAGGTGCACACGGTGCCATTCATCAGAATAACGACCGCCAACACGCGCCAAATCAGGACCAGTACGCTTAGAACCCCACAAGAATGGGTGTTCCCATACGCTTTCACCAGCGACTGAGTAGTGACCATAACGTTCAGTTTCAGCACGGAACGGGCGAATCATTTGGCTGTGACATACGTTACACCCCTCACGGATGTAGATATCACGTCCTTCCATCTCCAACGCCGTGTAAGGGCGAAGATTATCGACGGGTTCCGTTGTTTGTTTTTGGAACAACAGTGGCGTGATTTCCACTAAGGCTCCAAGACTGATCGCAATGACCGTTAAGATTGCAAAAAGACCAACGTTCTTCTCTACAATTTCATGACGACTAGAACTCATTAGTTGGTCTCCTTATGCTGCTTGTTCAATGGCTTTCAGACTTGCCTTCGGTGCAGAGATCGTTTTGTAAGCGTTGTACGCCAACAAAAGCATGCCCGACAGGAAGATTGCGCCACCAACAAAGCGAACGAAGTAGAACGGGTAAGAGGCTTCAAGAGACTCAACAAAGCTGTACGTTAACGTACCGTCTGTGTTTACCGCGCGCCACATCAGGCCTTGCATAACACCTGAAATCCACATTGCGACGATGTAAAGCACAACGCCAACTGTTGCCAGCCAGAAGTGGATGTTGATCAAACGCAGAGAGTACATGCGTTCTTGACCAAATAATTTCGGAATCAAGTGATAAACCGCACCGATAGAAACCATCGCAACCCAGCCAAGTGCACCTGAGTGAACGTGACCGATTGTCCAGTCTGTATAGTGGGAGAGGGCGTTAACCGTTTTGATTGCCATCATTGGGCCTTCAAACGTCGACATACCGTAGAAGGACAAAGAAACAATCAGGAATCGTAGGATTGGGTCATAGCGTAGTTTGTGCCATGCACCTGACAAGGTCATGATACCGTTGATCATACCGCCCCAAGAAGGTGCGAACAGAACAATCGACATCACCATACCCAGAGACTGCGTCCAATCAGGAAGTGCAGTGTAGTGGAGGTGGTGTGGACCCGCCCAGATATAGAGGGAAACCAGCGCCCAGAAGTGAACAATAGACAAACGGTAAGAGTAAACCGGACGACCCGCTTGCTTTGGTACGAAGTAATACATCATACCCAAGAACCCTGCGGTCAAAAGGAAACCTACGGCGTTATGCCCATACCACCACTGAATCATCGCATCGATGGCACCAGCATAAATGGAGTATGACTTCATTCCACTAACAGGTATTGCCATGCTGTTGACGATATGAAGAACGGCGACAGTAAGAATGAAGGCTCCAAAGAACCAGTTTGCGACATAGATATGGGAGGTCTTTCGCTTAATCATGGTTCCAAAGAACACCACGGCATAAGCTACCCACACTACGGCGATTGCGATATCAATTGGCCATTCCAACTCTGCGTATTCTTTACTGGTGGTATAACCCAACGGCAAAGAAATCGCTGCAGAAAGAATAACTGCTTGCCATCCCCAGAAGGTAAATTCAGCCAGCTTGCCCCCGAATAGACGCGTCTGACAAGTACGCTGCACAACGTAATAAGACGTTGCGTAAAGCGCACTTGTACCGAAACCAAAGATCACGGCATTTGTATGCAGTGGTCTTAGTCGGCTATAAGTCAGATAAGGAATATCGAAGTTTAGTGCGGGCCAAACCAACTGAGCGGCAATTAGAACTCCAACACCCATGCCCACAATGCCCCACAAGATTGTTACTAGGGTAAATTGACGGACAACGCGGTAGTTGTAGTCCAGTTCAAGCTGCTTATCTTGGCTCATATTGCATGCTTCCACTTTTTTTGATTACTACACTCACGTATACATAGTGACAAAAATGTCACAATGCCACCCAGAAGCAATGCAATGCGAATAGTGCTTGTTTTCTGTCCACTTAATGCATTCCATTGCTATTTCATTGTAAAAGTGGCATTTTCGGCATCGATGATACTTCACTTAAACAGTGAAATACAGGGTTCTAACCACAGACGGTTTACCCTCGAGTAACATTTCTACTAAAACTTTGAGCTCTGTAACACGGGAATACCGAGTAAATTATGGCAGCAGAAAAATTAACCACAGGTCGACTTGTACAAATATTAGTCGTTATGTCTGTACTTATCACAGCTTTTATTTGGCGAACAATGAATTACTCTTCAAATGAGACCGCCTTGATTTGTCAAATATCAGTAGGGGCATGCAGTGTGTCTTTAGAGCGTTCCACTGTCGCTATACATCTTTTAAAACAAGAAGATGGAGAAGAGAGCCTTGCTGTCACCTCCCGTGTTAAACCCCTCAATTTACGTGTTGATTCAGAGCGGGAAAATAACGTCTTACTGCAACAAGAAATAGTGCGGGATAATTCCGAGACGACTTATATTTATGTTTTGCCTGAGAGTGTTAAAACAGGGCCAAACCAGAAACTGATCCTCTTCTTTGATCAAGATCAAATAGCAATTAACTTTTAACTTTAAATTAATATTTATGCGAAAGGCATTAACATTTTAACGTTTGAGAATAAATTGCGCATGAAACTGAATAATTCAATAAAAAAGCAGCCCTAGGCTGCTTTTTTACTGGAATTTTCATGGTTCAGTTAGAAAAATAGAAGGCTTGTTGTTGCATCGCTTTGGCACGATTAGTTGACAGGAAGTGAATCAAATCAGAAGCATCCCTCGCAATACTGGCACATACACCTTCAAGGGGTTCATGACCAGGGGACAGAACAACGTGATTGATTTTTATCCCTGATCCGTTTTGGTCTTTGTGCGCCAATTCACATAGCTTTAAATGGAGATCCGCCAATGAATCTGATGATTTTTCTTTGGATTTAGGGGTGATCACATAGGTCAGTGACAGCTGAGGTTGATTTTCGTTAAGACGGGATGCATATAACGAAAAAATATCCTCTGAGATAGGCATTCTTTCCTGTTCGATATCTTCTTCATTGACCATTACCACTACGCTATTAATTGGAGAAATGTTCCTTTCAACCCAATAAAGCTCGTGTTCGATGGCATTGAGATCATGAGGTGAGCAGAAGCGATAACGAACGCGTGGTTCTTCTGCTGCAATGGCATAGCCTTCCGATTCGTTGTCGGTTAAGTAGACAATGGAGTTTCCTTTTTCTGCCAGATGCTTACTGATGATCTGACTTAAAGGCTCTAGAGAGGGTATGACAATATAAAGCTGGCTATCCATGGCAAGCGGTAAATTCATCTCGAATGTGATGATTCTATCGTCTATCAATAGAGAATTCAGTGATTAAACGTAAAGAAAACGGCTAAACACTGGAGTTTGATAAAGAGAGAACGCTATTATTGAGGTCCATGCAGTAAATTCGATAGCCAAACGCTAATGAGAATAGCAACATCTTCGTCATCAAATTCTAACGCCATCACCGCCGTTGAAGAAATTGCGGTGGAAATCTGCGCGACCAACTCGTCGCCTGATCTTATTTTGGCGTACTACACAGAAACGCAAGATGTTGACGTCATCAAAAGCGAACTTAGAAAACATTTCCCCAATTCACATGTGCTCGGTTGCTCTTCTTGCCAAGGTACGATGACGGACAAAGGGTATGTGAACGGGCATAACCTCGCGGTTTGGTCAATCCAAGACAAAGAGGGCGCATATGGTAGTGCAGTCGTCCGACTCGACCCTGGTTTAGATGTGCTCACGCAAGCCAAAACCGTGTTGCAAAAGGCCATTGACGACAGTGGCCGTCCAGGGGAACTGCCTGCGCTTATAACACTCCACACAACACCGGGCCATGAAGAAACAGTGCTTCGTGCCATCCGCAGCGAGCTTGGTGTCAATGTCCCTATTATCGGCGGTACAGCCGCGGATGATGAAATTTGTGGTAACTGGTCTTTGTTCGACCGCGAAAGAATCACGGCTGACGGCATTGGCATGGCAGTGTATTTCCCATCAGGCCGCATCAGTTATTCATTCCATAGCGGATATGCCGCGATGGGACCACATGCTATTGCCACCAAAGTGAAAGGGCGCACGCTAGTTGAATTGAACGGTGAGCCCGCGGCGAAGGTTTATTCCCGCTGGTATCATGACGCCACAGGATTAGACATCGACCCTGCACAATTATTTGCTCAATCCACCTTGTTCCCGCTCGGGCGTCAAACCGGTGAAATTCATGGCATGCCTTATTACAGTCTTTCGCACCCATCAAAGGTGTCAGATGACGGTGGCATTCAAATGTTTTGTAGCATCTTCGAAGGCGAGACCGTGCATTTCATGTCCGGCACTACAGAAATGCTTGTATCGCGAGCAGGGCGAGTCGTTAACTCCGCCAATGAACATGACAAGAATGCTGATGTACCTGTAGGCGGTATAGCAATCTATTGTGCGGGTTGTATGCTGCACGTAAAACCGTCTTTGCATGACGTGGCAATAAACATGAGCCGCTCGATGCATGACGCACCGTTTATTTGCCCGTTTACCTTTGGTGAACAAGGTCAGTTTTTGGGCGGAGAAATCGCCCACGGTAACCTCATGATCTCTGCTGTTTTGTTCCACAAGGAAGAGCTATGACAAACGCGGTTTCAGAGAAACTTCAGGAAACGTTGTTCGAACTTAATCGTGTTGAAGAACGCGAGCAGAAGTTCAAGGAAGAAAACCGCGCTATTTTGTCAGCGATTTCGGCTATGTCTGGCGCGAGCAACAAAATTGAAGTCTTCAATACGCTGCTTAAAGTTATCGAACGCTATGTCTCTTTTGATGATGCACTCGTACTGATACGAAACAAGGACACAGAAGAGAAGTTTTCTTGTTTAGTCTCCACATCCCAACAAGTTGAAGATCTGCAATGGAAAGACGGGAAAACATTTTCACGTTGCGTGAATGGGCAAACCGTCATCCTGTATGCGCCAGAGCGCGTCAGTGAATTCTCTTTGTTGAATAACATTGATTTTAAAAGCTGCCATTCCGCATTGATAACAGGCATGACAGTCAATGCGAGTGAATCCATTCTCATGCTGTTCTCAGCAAGCAAAGGCGGCTTCGATACCAAAGCACAGCAAGTTATCGAACGTTTTCGCCCTTTGATCGAACGCACGATTATCGACATCGATTACCGCGAGCGCCTCCAGTGTTTAGTCTCCGTCAAAACCCAAGAGCTCACGGCGAGCCGCCAACGCTTTCGCGATTTTGCTAAAACAGCGGGGGATTGGTTCTGGGAGATCGACAACAACCTTCAATTTACCTATCTGTCTTCACCGTCTAATGAAGACTTATCGACTGAGCCAAGCGCCATTATTGCTCACCTCAATAAACAACCCGAGGTGAAGCATAAACTGCTCGACTTAATCCAACTTGAAGAAACCTTTTCTGAAGTTGAATGGCAGATTTCACGCGATAGCAAAGTGAAGTGGATCAGCTTATCTGGGCGTCCTTATTACGATAAGCGCGGCAATTGTTTGGGCTTTCGAGGAACAGCAAAGGACATCACAACGCGTAAGCAAAGACTGCAGGAACTGCAACAAGCCAGACAACAGGCGGAATCAGCAAACGCAGCCAAATCCCAATTTTTGGCAATGATGAGCCATGAAATCAGAACACCCCTGAATGCCGTGATGGGTTTGCTTGATACCTTGGAGCAGTCACCCCTCGACAGCGAGCAAGAGTCTTGGGTTTTGCAGATGGATAAATCCGCACAGTTGTTGCTGACCATCATCAACGATGTACTTGATATTTCTCGTATTGAGTCTGAGCGTTTTTCGCTATCGCCTGAAAACATCAACCCACGTGACAGTGTCACAATTGTATTCAACCAATTAAAAGAAAACGCCTCGAAAAAAGACATTGAGCTGCGTACAGACATTGCGGAAAATGTGCCAGACCTGATTTACCAAGACGGAAATCGATTCACTCAGATACTACTAAATCTGGTCGGAAATTCCGTGAAATTTACAGAGTCGGGACGCGTCGAAGTCTCGATGTGGACGAATGGCGATTGGTTGGAGCTTGCCGTTGAAGACACCGGCATTGGTATTCATCCAGATCGTCAAAAAGACATATTCCAACCGTTTACGCAAGCGGATGGAAGCATTACAAGAAAATATGGTGGAACAGGCTTAGGGCTATCTATCTGTAAGAAACTCGTGTCCATGATGAATGGCACAATAGCATTTGAAAGTGAGCCTGACGTGGGTACCCGTTTTAGAATTAACATTCCGTTAATTAAACCTGCAGCCAATGAGTTGGTGAAAAAAGACAAACCGAGTGATGACGTGATTCTGCCACTCAAAGTATTGGTCGCCGAAGACAGCAAAGCTAACCAGATGGTGGTGAAACTCATGCTTGAAAAAGCAGGGCATCTGGTTGTTGTTGCTAATAATGGCCAAGAAGCGATCGATATTATTGAGGAGAAACGCGAACCGTTTGATCTAATTTTGATGGATATGTCTATGCCCGTACTATGCGGTATTGAAGCGACGAAGTATTTGCGCGCTCACGGGTATGAACTCCCCATCATCGCATTGACGGCGAACGCCATGAATGAAGATAAAGAGAAGTGCCTAGATGCTGGCATGGACGACTTTGTTACCAAACCAATCCGTGCGGTGGTGTTAAAACAAACGTTACAACGTCACTCAAAGCACAAAAAGGACGAATAGAAAGAACGCATCCTTTCATATTGCTCATCATAATAAGAGCACATCGATAAGCGACGATGTGCTCTTATTTATGTGCTTTAAAGACAAGGAAAATGAATAGTAAGCACTTTTTATTTGCGTCATGAACGCCTTCATTCAGCAGAAATATATGAAGACCCTACCTGGTGGCGGTAGTTTATTATCCTCATTCAAAAGTGAGTCAATCAGCATGAAGCCATGGTGTAACTCAGTGGGTTTCAAATAGGCACTGTTTGAACGTTTTCCTACCTTCAGGCAGGTCCACTCATTTTGATCATGGCGTTCTATTATATTCCACACTGGCTATAAGTTCTCGCCGCGCATCTTTAGGCAAAATGTTGAACTGTTTTTTGAATGCCGCACTGAAGTGACTAACATTACTGTAGCCAAGTATCATTGCGGTTTCTGTTACGTTGTTTTGCCGCAGAAGGTCTAGCGCTTTCTTCATTCTTTTTTCTTGAAAATAAGCGTAAATACTGCAGTTGTAGAGAATTTTAAAGCCTCTTTTCAGTTTGCACTGATTAAGTCCAACGACCTCGGCAATTTCGGATATTGTTGGTGGTTCGCTCAGATCTTTCAATAAGTAGCGTTTTGCAGCTTCTAAACGGTGTTTTTCCCTCGCGCTGATATTACATTTGCATGATTGCTCGCTGCTGTCCTCAAGACTCCAATGGATGTAATTAAGTACCGCAGCATGAAGTAATATTTTTCGCTGGGGGGATTCATTCATCAAGGTTGCTAAGTTCAAAGCAGCTGATACCGCCTTAGGGCTTTTACCTACATTTTTGACAAAAAATGAAACGTCACTGTACCAATGTTCTTGCAGCAGCTCTTCGCCTGCTATTTCCATCAATAATTTAGGTGTGATCATGACGGCGAGATTACAAAATTCGGTTGAGCGGGGCATGTAAAATTCTTCCCCATCAGAAAAACCGATATTAACTTCTCCCTCTCGGAGATGAATATTGATGTTTCGAATTTTCGCTTCAAATTCACCCTGTAAAAGGCAATTTAAGTGAATATACTCATTATCTCCAGGAAATGAGCAAGGTTTTAGGCTTGCTTCGGAACGAGATATACATACCGAGAGCCCTTGTTGAATTTGAACATAATCAACGCGCTCTTGAGCATTAACGCTATCATTGTCTAACTCTTCCTTTCCCTTAGGGAGATAGGCTGCAGCACACATTTCAATCCTTTTTTTGGGCAAGGGCTACTATCAGGTAAACACCTGTAGTTGTTCAGTCAACGCCAACTTATTCAGCAATCATATACTACAGTTAATTGCATCGATAATCATTCTCATTTGTGTGTTTGGAGAGGTTTACTCTTTCCTAATCATTTCTCTCTTTCCTGATGGAGAAAGGTTAGGATTGTTTGGTCTGAATACGCCTGATAGTGCACTAAAAACGTTTGATCAAACGTCAGCGAATCGTCAAAACGGAAATTCAAAGAAAGAGACATTATTTGCTTCTTTGCCTCCAAACCTGACACCTTTACAGCATCAAAACCCACAACCTGTTTGATTCTCGGAAAGAGTGCTTTGTAGAGTGCTTCTTTTGCTGAGAACACGACAGTAAGAAACGTTTCTCTGCTGCTAAACTCTTTGCTGTATTTCGACTCCTTTTCACAGACAACGCAATGCCAGATCTGATTGCATATTTCGGGTGAGATCAAAGGTTCAATATCTACCCCTAAATATGTCACATCTGAACAATACGCAGCCACTGCGACGGCGATACCTTGGCAGTGAGAAATTGATCCTATGGTATTAGCAGGCCAAACCGGCTCGCGGTTTGGTCCAATAGGGATGTCTATTGGTTTTGAAATCCCAAGGCTTTGTAGAGCTTCAAAAGCGCAATAACGACCTGCAGCAAATTCACACTTGCGTTTTAGTACCGCCTCACTAACCATCTGAGACGGTAAACGTATCCCAATGGAAGACATGCGATATAAGTATTCGTTGTCATAAGAGATATTGGTTGAAACAAAGACAACCTTACTTGTTAAAGATTTCCTCATGATATCTATCCAACAAGCTTTTCAATCTTCCTGTCAGCTTCTTTATGCACTGTACTCGGCGAAGCTAGCGTGATCAACGCTTGAACATCACCCTGGTCGAACAATTCCCATGTCACTGATCCTCCGTTGGGAAGTAATATATATTCCAATGCTTCGCGTTCCATTTCACGTATCAAGTGAGAGAGCTCTGGGCACCCTAAATTTGTAAATAACTTAGCGTATAAACAATCATTTATAGTAAAGCTAATCTTCCGTGAAGTACTGATATCGAGGCTGACTGAAAGGATATTTAAGTGTTGATAGCTCCTAAGATACGCGATCCAATAATCTGTTGCTCCTTGGCATGGGTCTTCTAATAGTGAGAACAATTGGGTATCCGGCCATAGCCATCGCATTTCCATTTTTCCTGTTTCAAGAAACATTTTTCGGTAAAGTAAAAACGCAGTTTCTTGACCTAAAACATCACGTGCGCATGAGTATCCCGAGGTAAACATGCTGATATCTTTAACGGCTTTATCCCAGATCTCTTTTTGGGGTAACGGTGTCTCGGATGAGAAGTCGCTTAGCTGTTTTTGATGTGCTCGCCATCTAAAAAGTGTTTTACCAATAAACCCTGCAAAAGAGAGCGGACTTAGTCTGCTTTTTAGCGCTTTCCAGATCTCTGACTGAAGCAAAAACTCCTTTTGCAAAGGGATCATTCTTGGGTGCTGTTTCGGTGCGGTATACCAGTTTTGGTAGTAGTGCTTCATGTCCTTGACAGATTTTTCGGGGCACTCCACCCAGCCAAAATAAAGGCCAGACATCTTTAACGCATCAGTGTTGGCTTCCTTAAAAGTGACTCCTTGCGTGTTGAGCAATTTCAGTAGCAATGTTCGATGATGCTCACTGATATTTTCGATGCCAAATACGCCACTCATATCTGTCATTTGATCACTGAGGTAAAGTTCAGCGCAGCATGCAGCGACGAGAGCAGTAAGATCATAAGACGAAATCATACCGTGGAGGAGTAGGCCTTTTTCTGGTTCATTGTCGGGGTAGCACCAAAGAATGGTATCTGGGTCGGCGTCTTTTTTGTCCTTCATTTGCTGGCCACTTTTGTAAAACTTTTCGGCCAGTTGATTATTGCGCCGCTCATTGGGAGATATGAAAGCAAAAAACTTAGCAACGCTCTGTTTTAGATATTGAATACTGTAGCGAGCATCTAAGCCTTCAATATGTTGATAGAGGTCACCACGCTTTGCTTCAAGGCCTGCACTTTCTACCGAGGAGTAGGGAATGAGAAGGTTTTTTGTAGTGTGGCCGAGAAAGGTGAATGCTTCTTTTCCATCACACCATGGTGTTTTTATTTTTTTTCTTTTTCCATCAATAAACCAAAGCACATAACGACTGAAGCTAGCAAGAATGGCATAAGGGCTCGCTTTTCCTCCGCCATAGGCGGCACCCATATAAGCTCTTATTGCGTAGTTTTTATCTTCTGACCGATTTTCTTCTGCAATCTTAGATAGCATTAATGTGGATAAGCCTGGCATGAAGCCCATTCCAGTTAACATCAAAAGGTGACTGCTTTTGGCCGCTTCATTTAGTGAGAAAATACTATCTGCTGCAGAAAGGCTGTCGTTTATATCAATACAATCAACGCAGGCTTTTAAACAAAGAAGATGGGTTTTTGCTTGGATTGTTTCCATTGGCCCCAGTGCAATAATCGCGAGATCAAAGGATGAGAGGGTATCAACTGCGCTGTCGGGATCATCAAGATCAAAATGGACAAATGGGACCTTGTTAAGAGATTGGCCACCAGACTGGCGAGATGTGCCGACGAGGTCTAAATGAGGATGCATAGCGGTAAGAAAACGAATAATTCGACGCCCAGTTTCTCCGCTACCTCCAATGACAATGACTCTCTTTTTATTTACTGGCGACGTCATGCGATTTTCTCCTCAATGATGTGTTTTTTGACGTTTTGTTCGATTGACCATTCGGCAATGTTTTCTTCTTCGAGGTAAGACAAAAATGTTGATGAAGCGATAGCTTGGTGCAGCATAAGTACACCCGCCTTCGTGCATTTACCCTCTAGAACGCATCTGGCAGCGATACCAATGGTTTTACCCGTTGCTTGGTAAGTGTTTGTCAGTGTTAGTTGGGCGTTAGACTGGATCTCTTTGCCTTTGAGTAAAGTGACTTGAATGCCATAGAAGGGGCTGAGAGATTCAAGATCTTTTCTGGACGCTTTTTCAAGTAGTCTGGCGGCGAAGTTGTTTGTGAAGCGGAATTTATATAGCCCTAATAACTTGGCCAAAATACAAACTTTCATTGCACGAGGGCCAATATTGGTTCCATACGTTCGTAAATTATGAATATCACACTCTTTTACAAGCTCTAGTGCTTCCTCTGAATACACCAACATGGTGTTTGCTGGTGTGTCGAGCGCAGGAAAGTTGACAGCGCTTTTTGCTTGGCGGAAGGGGGCTTTTAACAAGATGTTGTTTTCAAAGTAGGCAAACCCTCGATCTATACCAAACCCACCTAAGCTGTTGATAATGTCCCAGGCAGAATTAAATGACCATGCGTCGCGCCCGACATACTGCATCTCAATCTCGTCAATCGCTGATACGTCATATGACTGTTCTAATACGTATTTTGGAAACAGACCCGATAAGCCGGGCAGTAGACCTACGTTAATGATGAGTGGAACGCTCGAAGGCACGCGCTTTTCATCTTTCTTCAGACCTTGGAAGACAGGATCGTAACCGCCCGCATCTATAAAAGCCGTGCCAGATGTTTTACATGCTTTTGCTACCCGGTCACCGATGATGCCTGACGGGCCCACACAAGAGATAACAAGAGAGTACTGTTTGCAATGAGAATGGAGCGAAGGTTCGTCCATCACATCAATGTGTTTTGTGGACACTCTTTGAATCCCATCTCGCTTTGGAAAATCAGCCGGAGTGGCAGAGCGAGATGCAACCACGATCATGTGAGATGTTTTGTCTAAGAGATATTGGACAACCTCATGACCCACTTGCCCTTTGCCCCCTAGAACTAAAATACCGGATTTTTGTTGTTGAGCATTCATGAATATGGCGCCCCCCTATGACGCGACTTAAAAAGATCTGATGAATGTTTAGGATGAAACCTGTCGCGCTGACACGCAGGTTTCATCTACACTAAGGTCAAAAATGGCTGGTCAATGTGATGCCTACGCTAAGGGGATCTGCTGCTTCAGCGGTGGGGCCGGTACCAAAATCATACTGTACGGTTGAGTAGTGCTCGTCGAGTGCATTTTTCACCCATAGATATGCATCCCATGATGAAGCTTCTAAGCCGACTTTGGCATTGATCAATTGGTAAGGTTCCTGTTTGAGGGTATTTAAGCTGTTGAAGTAATACTCACCAATATGTGTGGTATCGATACGGCTAAAAAGATCCCAGTCGTCTGTCAGCGGGATTCTATGCTGAACAGCAAGATTGGCGGTGAAGTTGGGTGTATTCACCATCTTCTTACCGTTGCAGTTTTTTGTTGAACCCAACAAATCACAATTATCATATTTGCGGTACTCGGCATTGGTGATACTTCCCCCCAGCTCGATGAGCCAGTTGTTGGCGGGGATGTATCTCGCTTCGAATTCGAGGCCTTGGCTTCTAGCTCGACCAGCATTATCGGTGAGTACTTGATTGGTGGCCTTTACGAGTTGTTGAACCTGTTGATCTTTTATGTCGATAAGAAAAATGGCAGCAGAAAGGTCGAGCTTATTGTCGAGTTGTGTTGTTTTATAGCCTAATTCATAGTTTGTCGTCGTTTCTTCGTCGTAGGCGGGGTCATTCTGGCTCGGGTAAAGGTGATCGAAGCCACCAGCTCGGTAACCACGACTGACTGATGAGTACACCATCGAGCTGTCGCCGAATGTGTAAGTAACACCAATCTTAGGAAGCCATATATCAAAATCTTTGGTACCAGCTATCGAGACGTTAGAGGTACTTTGGTTATTGAATTTTATGTCAGCTTTTCGTTTCTCTCGATCAAGTCGTAGACCACCTGTTATCACCAATGCTGGCGTAATGTTGTAGTCTAGCTGCCCAAACGCTGCGTAGCCGGAATTGGTTTTCTTTACATTTGATCTATCTACGTAAGGTCCGCCATAACCAATACCTGTGTAATCGAGGTCGTTTCGACCGCGTACCTTGTAATCACTGGCATAGGCATAAAGCCCAGCGAGCCATTGGAGATCAGAAGGGCTAGTCGATGCCCAACGAAACTCTTGAGATAACTGTGTTTGTTTTTCATCTGAACTTGAGTGGAAAACAAAGAGGGCACTGCTGTTTGCATCCTGATCGGCAGAACTATTATTCTCCCAATCTCTCCATCCCGTGATTGATGTAAAATCGATGGTGTCATAATTTTTCGTAAGAGACAGAGAGGCACCAATCGAGTCTCTATTATCTTTACCTTTGAAGTCGTTATTGATCTTTTCCGGATTGTTTTTGATAAAGTCAGCCAGACCTAGGGCGTAGGAATCATCTCTAAGGCGTTGATAGTCGACGGCTAAATTAACCTCGATAGAATCTGATGGAAGCCATCTCAGCGTCGTTCTGGCAAAAAAATCGTCTTTTTTACCATAGTCCGAACCATCAAAAATATTTTCTATATGTCCATCACTTTGCACGCCGGCGACACTTAAGCCCGCAAAAAGACGATCTTCAACAATAGGGGTATATACAGTGGCGCTGAGCTTTCTCTCATTTAAGCTGTCAGCGGAAAGTGATGCGCGTCCTTCCGTGAAGTTGTCGGGTTTGTTGGTAACAACATTGATGATCCCTGCTAGAGAATTACCGCCGTATAATGTTCCCTGAGGCCCTCGTAAAACCTCAATGCGTTCGATATCGATCAAATCAAGATCGAACATACCGTTGTTCGTGTAGTTCACACCATCAACATAAAACCCGACGGTAGGATCAGTAAATAGACCTGGCCCAATCCCACGAATAAAGATGTTACTCTCTCTGCTACCGCCCCATGTGAAAATATGAAGATTGGGGGTGTGCTGAGCCAGCTCGGATATTGTTGTAATTTCAGCATCTTTCAGATCTAGGTCTGTTTTAACCGATAGACTCGAAGGAACATACATCATATTTTCACTTCGTTTATCTGCAGTGACGGTAATGACGTCAAGAACATCTTGCTCACTTGCATAGCCTGAAGAAGCGAAATGGAACAGACATAAACCTAAGAGAGGCCAACCTATTTTCATACCAGTTTTATCGCTGGTTTGCATGGGCATGGACTTGGTTTTATTTGAGGGTCGTGGTTGTTCTGGCGTTAAGGGGGTAACCCGCATGACGTTATACTCCTTGTCAAAGGTTAGATTTTCATGGGAATGATTCTCATAATCATCTAGTTTGCATTGACAAGCATTGCGCTGCTACCCGATACGGTTTCTATTACCCGAATAAGTTCAATATTCACAACATTATTTGTGCACGTTGAGGTTTTAACGTGCACCGAGAGGAATGGCTAGCGGGTAAATTTTATTTCCGTCTCGCCGAGTTTGCATCTCAACATCAATGCCAAAGACCTTCATCATCATTTTTTCGTTAACCGCGTTTATTGGCGTGTCATCGGTAATGATATTTCCATGTTGCAGAGTGACTATGCGATCAGCAAATTGGCTTGCTTGGTTGATATCATGCAACACCATGGCAATGGTGAGTTGTTGTTGCTGATTTAACGCCCTTAAAAGAGAAAGGATTTCATACTGATGGCCAATATCTAGATAAGTGGTGGGCTCATCAAGTAACAATAATTTCGCTTGTTGTGCAATACATAAGGCAAGCCAACCTCGCTGCCTTTCGCCACCTGAAAGATGATTAAATGAACGATGTTTGTACTTTGTCATACCCGTGAGTTTTAGCGCGTTCTCTATGGCATCCACGTCTTTTTGAGTGACTTTACCCAGAAGCCCTTGGTAAGCGAAGCGGCCATGGGATACCAACTGGTAGACGGAGATATCGTCTGGTGCCATTGGATCTTGAGGTAGAAAAGCAATCTCTTTAGCGAGGGCTTTTTTAGACCAGTCTTTTAGCGGCTTCTCGTTCAACGTAATTGTCCCTTGTCTTGGCTTAAGGACACCAGCCAAGGCTTTTAACAACGTAGATTTGCCGCATCCGTTTGCGCCGACTAGGCAAGTGATCTCTCCAGCATGCAGTGTCAGAGAGACTGAAGGGATAATAATGTTCGATTGATAACCAAGCGTAAGCTGGTATGCAGATAACGTCATGAGCGTCGTCCAATCTGTTGTTGTAAAAGGAAGAGTAAAATGGGTATTCCCAGTAGGGTTGTTATGGCTCCCGCTGGCAGTTCAATGGGGCTGACGATAGTTCTCGCTAAGATATCAGCAGCAAGAGTCAGGCAAGCGCCTAGCAGTGCACTGACCCAAAATTGTTTTTTAATATCACCGCGTACAAGCAGTTTGGCAACATGGGGAACAATCAAGCCTACAAAACCGATGGGTCCACTCACAGCAATTGCACTGGCAGCGAAGACGACAGCAATAGCTATACATGCGATTCGCCAAGCCAAAACATTTACGCCCATTGTTTGAGCTTGTTGCTCATTAAAGCGAAGTATTGACATGGGTGATGTTAAGAAAGGCACGATACACACTCCTATGAGTGTCCATGGCAACACAATCATGATGTGGGAAAAGTCTCTGGCGTAGAGACTCCCAGCCAACCATAGAACGGTGGTCTCTGTTCTCCCTCCGCCCCAGACGATCACTAGCCACATGACAATGGCATTGGTTATCGCACCTACAGCAAACCCATTGAGCGTCAGCGTGATAGGCCGAAGTCTTGTTTTAAGCGACAGCAATACAACGAAAAGTGTAGACAGTGCGCCTCCCACGAGTGCAGCGAAGGGAAGCCAGGTTAAGGACAAGTTAAAAGGGCTGTTAAAAAACAGGACTGCGTTGAGGTAATCAGCCAAAAGTAAAAAAATCACAATGGCTAAACTAGCGCCACTTGAAATACCAACGATGCTTGGGTCTGCAAGCGGATTTCGTGTCACGGCTTGGAGAATGAGCCCTGATAGCGCGAAATGAAAGCCAACCAGTAATGCAAGCAGGGTGCGAGGTAGGCGAAGGTTCCATGTCACCTCATGTGCCGTCGTAGCTGGCGTATTAAACATCAGTGCGTTTAACACTTCAGAAGGAGAAAGGTGGATCGAGCCAGACATCAGAGACAGCAAGATCAGTAGCAGAGTGACGAACCAAAGCGAGAACAACACTCGCCGATAATGCTTGCCGGATGTAGGCCGGTTCGTCGCCATATCTTGTGTGCTTTCTAGGGAAGCCATTGTCATTTTCTATTCCACTTTTTTCTTTATCAGGTAGACAAAAAGAGGACCCCCAACCAACACACAAAGAATACCCACAGGCACATTGTGAAGTTTTGCAAGGGTGTCGGCAACGCAAACAAGCGCGGCCCCTATCAGTGCTGAAATGGGAAGTCTTTGCCTATGGTCAACACACTGAATATGTCGTTTGTTATGTAGCGTTAGCCGTGTGATATGGGGCGCAATGAGTCCTACAAAAGAGATAGGGCCCGCAACTGAAACCGTTGCTGCAGTAAGCACAACAGCGATAAATCCCAAGGTAACCCTCCATACGTGAACAGGAAATCCTAATGATTCACATGTGATGTCTTCTAACATGAGTAGATTCAAGGGTTTTGAAAATACGACACCCAATAACAACCCTATGAAGGCAAACGGGATCAGTAAAACGGCATGTTGCCAAGTGCGGTCCATCAAACTGCCGGTCAACCAAAAATAGATACCGTTTGCATCCGCTTTCGCGGTAATGAGAACAACCACGATTGCTGCATTAAAAAAAAGCGAAATACACATACCTGAAAGCGTGAGATGCAAAGGGTCTAGTCGCGTCTTCCATGCAATAAGAAACGTCACGAAACCGGCAGAAAACCCGCCGATTGTGCCTACTGACAAGAGCGCCAAAGGAGGAAGCGTCGACCAAGCCATACAAACAACAATGGCGAATGAAGCACCGGCACTGACACCCATAAGATCGGGCGAACCCAGGGGATTACGGGTAATGGATTGCACAATATTACCCGCCATTCCGAGTGTTGCTCCAACAAAGAGTGCGATAAGGAACCGCGGGAGCCTCAGTTCGATCACCAGAAATGTTGACAATGAATCAGACGGTTGCAGAAACGCTGTGGCGACCTGTGATGCTGAAAAATAGACTTCCCCAGTCATCAGCGACGCCAAGCCCGAGAAAAAAATTAAGGCAAAGCATACCGTCACTACAAGAAACTGACGACGCCGAAACATTCGTAGAGGATGCGACATCCCTTTCGGTAACGTTGATGTTGGATGACTCATTCAATACGTTACCTTTCAGAAAAAACGAGTGGTTTTGCTCTCGCGGCGTCTGGGATGTCACTTGGCTCACTGAAGGTCGTTGGGTAAAGAAGGTAGGCGAGCTCCTTTAACACCATTTCTCTAGCGATAGGGCCATGGGTCATTACATACTGATCGCCCACTCGATAGGCACGGGATGTTTTCACTGCGTCGAGTCTTTGCCAAACAGGGTGGTAGCTGATGGGCTTGTCATCCCCCGTAAATGAAATGATCACATCTGGATTTAATGTGAGGAGTTTCTCCATGGATAACACGGTCGCATCCGGTTTTTTTAACTCCGGTGTTGGGGTGGGTCCCATGGTGTAATCGCCTCGGAGTTCGCGCATGATATGCGTGGTAATATGGTGGTCATAAAAGGCATAAATCGTATCAGCCCAATGCCATAGGAAGACGACGCTTACCCCGCCAGGGGCTTTTCTGTTATAGGCACTCAATGTGTTCTCGAACGCAGCGTTTATTTGCGTTCCCGCGCTGTGCTTGCCCAGTGCATCTGCCAGAGCCGCGATGGAACGGTGGGAATCTTCTAATGTCACGAGATCGAAGGTAAGCAAAGGCGCAATCTTTTCAAATTGACCTGCAAACGGTTCTGCATATTGCTGTAAGCCAACGATCAGGTCGGGGTTTAACTTGGTAAGTTGTTCCATGTCCGGTTCATGCACTTCGCCCAGGTTAATGACATCATTGACCTGTTCGCCTAGAAAAAGAGATTTGCGATGTTGAAGTGTTGATAGCCCTGTTGCCTGTTCCCCGAGTGCTTTTAGTGTGTCAGCGCCAAACGTAGATATAGACGCCACAGAGTCAGGGGGGGAAGAAAGCGTCACCACTTTCCCTCTATCATCTGTCACGGTAACGGGATAAGCGCTTTCAGCATGTATCTTCTGGCTGAGCAGTGTTGCCGTTAAAACCCAAATAGCAGTATATATCTTGTCTTTAAGCGCCGAGGTTGTACCAGAACCTAATGGGATCGCTTTCATCCATGAGCCGCGCATAGTGTTGTCTTCCAATCTAATTCAGGGAGTGAGATTTCAAGTAAGAAAGATGGTAAACATCCAAATATATTCATACTACCCGAATCGGGATTGAATACCCCGCAAACGTGCGGGGCATCCAATCAGGCAGGAGGGTTACGGCAGGTGATAAGGTGTTGTTGGAGGGAACACCACGTTATCGTCAAAAGCTTCCATAATGGTTCTCATTACTCCCTGATAGTGTTCTGCGAGGTAAAAATGGCCGCCTTGAAAAACACGTAACGAAAACGCCGTTGAAGTTTGATTACGCCAAAGCAGTGCATCTTTTCTGCTCAACTCGTCATCATCTTCACCGATGAGTTTGATAATGGGTAAAGGAAGTGGAGGGCGCTTTGCGTTTCGCTTCCCATAGCTTTCAATGAGCTTGTAGTCAGCTCTCAGTGATGGAAGGATCATCTGCAACAGGTCTTCATGCTCTTGTAAGAAAGAGAGAGAGGGGTTAAGCCTCACTATTTCTTGAATAAGGGAACCATCAGAACTGATATGGAAATGCGTTGGATTCGCGTGGCCAGGTGCATCCGTCGCAGATGCAATGAGTGTTTTCGGGAGCTTAAATCCCGCATCAAGTAACTTTAGCGTTAGCTCATACGCAATAGAAGCGCCCATGCTATGGCCAAAAATAACGAAAGGCTCTCTGAGTAGTGACGGATTCTCAAGGAATTGCGTAAAGAGGGCAGAAACCATGTCTTCCATATTGTCGATACAGAGGTGGTTTAGCCTTTCCTCTCTTCCTGGGTATTGAACGGCGATAAGCTCAGTGTGCGCTGGAACAGCATCTCGCCACTGCCTAAAGTAACCGGCTGATCCGCCAGCATGAGGAAGACAAAATATGCGCTGACGAATACTTTCTCCGGTTTTAATCACTCTAAACCAAGGCGTTTTAACGCCGGTTTTTGACCCACGGTGCGCATTGAGTTGTTTGACGTTATTCAACGTTATGCTCCCTCTTTTTGTTTGCTTGCCTTTACGCTATCGACTTTTTCAACGAATACGCGGTTGATGGCTTCTTTATAGTGCGCAACCAAAGGCTCAAAGTATTCCTTTGTTATCACAAAGGGCGTTTTGTCGAGAGTAGCCAATGCGGATTCCGTATTGTCGATACGGTACTGATGGTGACCACCTTGCTCCATGCCATGTTTAAAATAGCGATTAATGAAGCCTCTACCGAAACTATCAGCGAGCTGCTTATCCCATGTCGCAAAATCTACCGATTTGAAATGGCATCCCAATTCATTGAGCCAACAATAGATTTGCTCGCCAGTGTGGCTATGACGCGAGACAACATGATAATTTTCGCCTTTGCCTTGAATGTACATTTGACTAATTTCAACGATAGCGTCTGCAACGATATTGACGGGTGTTGTGCTAATCAAAATGCGCGACTCCGGGTAAGCCGCAATGCTCAAACATGTCCTGAAGAATTTCACAAAGGCGTCATCGTTAATGAATGGGGCTTCGAGCGTGTTATCCCATGTAATGGCACCTGAACGATAAATATTCACAGGGACGCCTTTCTCTCTCGCGCGATAGAAAATTTGTTCAGCCATGTATTTTGTATGTTCATACGTGAGTTCAGGTTTGTGCCATGGCCCATCAGGGGCAACAGATTCGAGTACAGGCGGCTCATTTTCCTCGTAGGGAAGGCGATAATGCACACCGATAGTCGACATGTAGTGAATGGGTTTAATTTTGCCAGTTGTCGCGAGTTCAATTGCGTTGGCAGAGCCTTTAACGTTAATGGGGTAAAGCTCGGAGAGCGGCGCAATAAGGCTGATCAATGCTGCAATATGCAAGACTTTATCGATGTTCTGAGAAAGTGATTGATATTGCGCGTCGTCAAGGCCGTATCTTTCTTTCGTTAAGTCTCCGGGAATGATGTTTATTCTTTTAGTATCGATCTCCCAATCTAAGCCCTGATCGGCGATCACTTTTCGGATACGGTTGTAACCCTCACTTTCATCTCGACAGCGCACTAAACAATAGAGTGTATCGTCGGTTTTATCGAGTAGCATTTTGAGAATATAGACCCCCAGATAGCCGGTTGCGCCAGTCATAAATACGTTTCCTGACTGAGCTCTCTGCTTCTCTAATGGCGTTGCATTTGGGAAATTTCTCAAGGCATTTGCGCACAGACTGTCGAGGTCGATGGATTGTCGGAACGCCTCTTCCGCATCTTCTGACGCTTCCAATACGTCTACCATCTTTTCAAAGACTGCGTTATTAAAAATCATGTCAATATTGACAATAAAACCAGCTTCAGACAGACGGTTTAATAACTCAACCGCAGTCAGACTCGATCCTCCTTTGAGGAAAAAGTCGTCAGAGCGATAGATATGATCTGTTTTTAACAAGGCTTTCCATATCTCAGCGAGTTTTAATTCCAGCGGCGTTTCAAGCGGTAGCTCTTCTGTGTGCTTGTTCACAATGAGTGTGTCGAAACAAGCTTTTAGCGATATACGATCAACTTTTCCGTTGTTGCTCAGAGGTATCGAGGACATCGTTATTACATTTGAAGGGATCATGTAGCCCGGCAGTAACGCTGCAAGATCATTTTGTACACGATGAATCATGTCATCTGTTGCTTCTTCAACCTTGTCTTCGCCATGCAATACCTCGGTATTGAAGACAAGGGCACAGACCAATTCAGCAGGGCCAGACCTAACTAAGGCAACGGCTTGTTGCACATAGCTAAGCTCATTCAATGCCGCTTCGACCTCACCCAACTCAATTCGATGACCTCGAATTTTGACTTGATTATCTTGGCGCCCAAGAATTTCAATAACACCATCGGGGCGGTACCTGCAAATATCGCCTGTTTTGTACATTCGTTCACCAGAAACAGGATGAAGAATGAAGCGCTCACGCGTTCTTTTCGGATCGTTAATGAACCCTTTCGCAACTCCTGGACCACCTACCAGCATTTCGCCCGGCACCCAGTCGGGACAATCTTCATACTGGTTGTTTTGGATATACAGTCTGTGATTTCTCAATGGCAGGCCGTAGGGAATACTCGTGGCTCCTTCGGGCACGTCCTTTATCTGGTTGGCAATACAAGTGACAGATATTTCTGTGGGGCCACCCAGACTGTTGAGTGATAACGTCGGTAACATTTCATGAATTTTTGGCGGCAGCGACACGGGGATCCAATCACCGGAGATAAAGGCAAGTCTTAAGGTAGAAAGATCCATTGAACGGCTGTTCTCACATAATGACATAAGCATTTGCATGTGGGCGGGGACAGAGTTCCATATGGTAACTCTCTGATGTTGGATTGTTTTTGCCCACACTTCGGGGTTATTCCTCCATCCATCGCCAGGAAGTACCAATGTTGCGCCCGCACTCAACGTACAAAAGATATCCAATACAGAAAGATCGAAACTGTAATTAACCAAAGCAAGCGTTTTGTCGTCACTTTCTATACCGAATTCTGCATTAAAGCCTGCAATGGTATTACCAACACCTTCATGCGTCAGCATGACGCCCTTAGGACGCCCAGTCGTGCCTGATGTGTACAGGATATAAGCTAATTGGTTACGGGTATCTGATTGTAAACCTTGATCAATAATGCGTGATAATCGTTGTTTCAATGCCAGATCATTTCTCTCTAGCGTTGGGGGTTCAGCGATCACCATGGTTCTGATATCAGCTGGCCAGTTTAGGTTAGCGTCAGTTTGAGCAGTCAATATTAATCGGATGCAAGCATCGTGAAGAATTGTGTTTCGTCTCTTTTCAGGTTGGATGACATCAATAGGCACGTAAGCCCCGCCAGCAAGAAGTATGCCCATGATGGCAGCTATTTGCTGAGGTCCTTTATCCAAGAATATGGCAACGGGCTCGCCAGGCTGAAGCCCCTTGTCGAGAAGCGTATCGGCAATAGAAAGAGACCATTCGGCCATATCGCGATAGGTGAAGGTGATGGGTGTCTGCGCATCATGAATCAGTGCCACTTTATCCGGTGATGTGATGGCATGATGGCAAAACGACGCATGAAGAAAACCTTCTGGAAGCGGCGCGTTTCTTTCTGTATTGAGTTTCTTACGCAACGCAATACAGTCTGAATTTAAGGAAACAGGCATGCGACTGTTCCAGTGCCCTTTTGACTTAGACAAAGAAAGGAGTAGGGTTTTGAACGCATCAAAGGCTTGTTCTATGACGCCCGGTAGGAATACACCTTTTCGGATATCCCAATCTACGCACAATGCGCCTTTTCGTTCTGTGGCTTGGCAATCCAGCCAAACCTGAGGTGTTTGCGTAATCCCAAAATTCAATTTTGCATCATGCATAAAGGCATTGTTGGGTAAGGCTTCACCACTGACGCCGACAGTGCTGGTATAAACAACGGGAATGAGCGTATTACTTTTTCTGTCCTTGGTCATATCACGCAGAACATCAATACCAGTGTAACTGTCGTGCTCGAGGTCCTTCCAAAGTTGATGCTGAAGGGCAACAGCCCTTTCTTTAAAGTCACCGCCGCGGTCGTGTGCTATTTCCAACACATTCACTGCAATAAAATCGCCGACAATACGATTCACGTCTGGATGCGGCGCTTTGCGGTTGAGTAATGTCAGGTTGATGCAAAAGTCATCGTTTCTAGACCAACGTTGTAACACCTCCGCGAAGGCATTCATCACTGCACCAGATGGCGTGATGTGATGTGACGTAGCGATTTGACATAACGCTTGCCACTCAGGGGGAGATACCTCTAACGACAGCCTTTCAAAACTTGGCTCGCCGTCAGGTATTGGGTGAGCTGGTGGATGGATGTTCTGATGAATGGGTAATTCAGGGGCACCAGGTAACGACGGGATACGCTGTTGCCAATATTGACGATCCACTTGGTATTTTGAATCACTTTCTTGCTGCGAATGACACGCTTGCTGGTAGAGCACAATGTCACGGAAAGACACATTTATTGCGTCGAGTTCTTTTTCTGGGTGTTGATACAACTCCCCCAATTCGGCCAAAAGGATTTGGATACTGGCAAAGTCGGCGATCAATAGATCGGTGGAGTGGTGAAGTATTGAACGATCATCATGTTGCGTTAGCCGTAATTCATACAGTGGCCAACATGTAGAGTCATAGCGGCGATATGCCATTTCATTTCGAGCCTGGATGATGGCGGTTTCGAAAGCACTAGCGGATAAGCCTTTAGTGTCATGGCATATAACCTCGGGGAGAGTGACATGCTTTAAAATCTGCTGTTTACCATCAGTACCAATAACAGCACGAAGCATCTCATGACGAAGGATGAGTTTGTGCCATGCATTTTCTAGGCGCGCATGATCCAGCCGTGGCATGTCAAGCTCGATATAGGAATGGCAGCCTACGCCTCCCAACTCATAGTTATTTCTTCTCCCGACAATATACGCCAGTTGTAAATCAGTGAGCGGGAAAGGTTCGTAACGATCCTCTGGGTAAGCCGTTAATGTAACCTCGTCCGGAACATGGTTAAGAAAACCGATGACCTCGGATTTTTTTGCCAATAATATCGATTTAAGTTCTGCTGTCATCACACCCTTGGGTGCTTTGAACTTAAGTGCTTCTCCTTCAACCCAAAGTTGAACGCCACGGTTTCTTAACGCCTCAACGAAGGCTGAAACCTCCATCCCTTTAGTAAACATCTTCATAGCGAACCCTCCTCAAAAATATCTGAACCTTCCGTTTGCCCCTCTGCGAGGTTTTGCCATTGTGCTGATACTTCCTGTGCAAACTCAGCAATGCTTGGTGCCGTAAACAACAGTGAAAGGGGAATAGCGTTAGGGCTAATGCGTTGTTGTTGCATGGTTTGCACAATCCTCGTTGCTGCTAAGCTGTCTCCACCAATCATGAAGAAATTGTCATGGCGCGAAAGCCGATCTATCGCGAGTTCAGCTTCCCAAATTTCTGCAACCTGCTCTTCAATGGGTCCAATTGGCGCTTCATAGTGAGTGTCTGATTGCCGCTGTAATTGATGAGACAAAGACTTTCTATCCACTTTGCCATTAGCGCTGAGGGGGATGTCATCAACAACGGCCAGCGTTGAAGGCACCATATAATCAGGCAGCAATGCGCGGAGTGGGTCTGTGATGTCTGTATGCGCGAAGGGAGTATCGTCGGTGGATGCCGACAAGACGATCGCAGCGGCCAAAGAGGCGGGTTGGCCAGATGGCGTCAGCACCACAGCAACAGCCCGTGCGATACCCTCGAGGCGGATCAAGGCACTTTCTACTTCACCCAGCTCAATGCGATGCCCACGTACTTTGACTTGATGATCAAGTCGACCAAGAAATTCTAAATTCCCGTCCGGCCAATACCGCCCTTGGTCGCCCGTACGATACCAGCGCATGACAGACGCATCAGGCACCGTGTCAGACGAGGCTTCCACAAAGCGGGCATGGGTGAGGCTTTCATCTCCACGGTAGCCCGTCGCGACGCCATCGCCGCCAATCCACAATTCACCGGGCACCCAATCAGGGCAGTCTCGGCCTTGCGCATCAACCACACGATAAACCTGATTAGCCAGAGGCTTGCCATACGGGATGGAGGTCCAATGGGCTGGGAGTGGGGCATCGGGGTCGAAAGCGTCATAGGTATTTGACCAAATGGCCGCTTCCGTTGCTCCGCCCATGGCCGCAAGACGAACCTGATGGCCGTTAAGTGCAAACAGACGCTCAGGAATGTCCAGACCAATCCAATCCCCGGAGAGCAGCACTTGTTCGAAAGGCAGAGATGCATGAACACTTTCTGCCACCACCATGAGCATATCAAGCAAGACAGGCACAGAGTTCCAGACGGTAACGTGATGGTGCTGGATCAACGAAAGCCAAGCACTGGCATCACGGCGGCTGTCTTCCTCCACCATCACGATAGCCCCTCCGACACTGAGCATACCGAACAAGTCATAGACAGAGAG
>NZ_FOWR01000010.1:0-92726 GCF_900115495.1 Enterovibrio norvegicus DSM 15893
GGATCCTGACGTCTTACAATATCGTCCGTTTAGAAATGGCAGCGATGGCGAAAGAGCACAAAGTTGAGCCGCTTAGGATAAGCTTCCTCAATGCGCTATATCTCATCCAAGATGAGTTTATCTGGGCGAGTGGCAGAAGTCCTGGTGCAATCCCAAATGCACTAAAAATGCTTAGAGAAAATGGCAAACGGCTGATATTACCTAACAAGAGAAAGAGGAAAGCGTACCCTCGGGCAGTGTTGAAAAGACCCGCAAAATATCCAACCAGAACCAGAGAGAAAAAAGCCACTCGCTCTTAAGCGAGTGGCCTTATGCCAAGGCAGGGATTTTTTATGGGTGCAGGGTAAGCGAATCAGCGCTGTTCACGCAGCAAAGAGACCAAAGGCTTGTCGGCATCACTGAAAACATATTCCGCAAGCTCTGACGGTGTTACCCACGCCATCGCCTGATGGCAATGCAAGGTAATTTCCCCCGCTTCGCATCGACAACGGTAGCTGCGTAGCAATACCGATTTAGTCGGATAGTGATGTAACGTTTCGGTGAGAAATTCTCCGACCTCAACAGTAACATCGAGTTCTTCTTTCAGCTCACGCGACAAGGCTTCAGGTTCAGTTTCTCCTGCTTCGACCTTGCCACCAGGAAACTCCCATAACCCTTTTGCATCTTCGGTATCATGGCGCTGGGTAATGAGTACACGCTCACCGTCAGTCACCACACCTGCAACCACCCACAGTGGCTTTTCCATCATGATTAGTTACCGCTCTCGCTTACTTGCCGCAGCACTTTTTGAATTTCTTACCGCTACCGCATGGGCAAGGATCGTTGCGGCCAACCGATTTGTAAGGATTCACGGCACGTGCGCCCGATCCTTGTTGCACTTCATCCGCCGCCAGCGCCACTTCGTTAATCATGAGAGGAAGCTGCTGATAGTATTTTTCTGGCGATGGCAGAGACGAAAGGCCCGCTTCTTCCATTTGTGCCAGCGTGCCCTTTTCGTCGTGCAAAAACAGCATGGTGGTCATTAACGCTGACAACATACGACGGCTACCGTCTGATACCGTCACTTCCTGCCACGCAGGTTCAATGTGAGGCCATACCGCCAAGAAGCCTTCTGCAAACGCTTGGTGCGTTTCGGTGCGGGCTGATTCCAATGAAAGCTCAGAAGGCAACGCGTATTCGTGCTTCATGAGCAACACATATTGCTGCTCGAAACGTAGCATGATGTTGCGCTTTTGTTCTGCGCTCAGCGGCTCAACATCGTCTTCTTCAACACCGCCTGTAATGAGCAAAGGAAGCCACATGTCTGGGTCTAGTGGTGCTGGCGATAGATTTGCCGCCAAGAGTGCGCCTTCAATAAACGAGGCTGGCATACCTGCCCAATCGTCATGCAGTTCAACAAGTTTGGTCATTACGGATCTCAAGGTTCAAAATTAGAAAGTAGTCGCCCCTCGCGCGTTACTGATAACAAGCACAGAGGACGATAAATCAGCGAATGTGATAGTAGCAAAAGAGCCGTTACAGATTCTTACGCTTTTCTCTTGATGATTGTCTGATTACGATCATTTCGCTAAAGCGCATTCTACATCGCTTATGCTATTTTTCAGCAAAACAGACGACGATTTGTCTCGAATATCCACATCATCAATATGATCACTTTTCCTCACTTCATGATAGCCTCGTTGTGTTGTCACTTATTTAAAAGGACTTATTAGTGCCATCGTCTCGAAGTGTCATTTTGGCAGGCGCAACTGGCTTGGTGGGCGACGAAATTCTCCATCAACTGCTTGGCGAACCTGACGTTACACAAATACACGTGGTCACGCGCCGCCCTATCGCTGTTAGTTCACCGAAGATCATTGTTCATCAAAGTCAGGATCTTACGGTGACACATTGGCAACCTGAATGGGCTGTTCCACTGCAGGGCTATATCGCCCTTGGCACCACGAAAAAAATCGCGGGTTCCAACAAAGCCTTAGAAGATATTGATCTGCACTTAGTGGTGAAAGTCGCACGCATGATGGCAGTGATGGGCGTAAAACACGTTTCTGTCGTGTCTAGCATGTTCGCCCACCCTTGGTCACCCTCTCACTACCTACGTTGTAAAGGGAAAATGGAACGCGCGCTCTCTGAAATGGGATTTGAGCGCCTGCTTGTCGCAAGACCAGGGCCTCTGCTTGGACAGCGTGATGTTGAAAGAAAAGACGAGCAAATGCTTCAACGCATCATGCCAATCTTCAAACCTTTCCTCGCAGGGCCATTTGCGGATGTTGAACCCGTTGAAGCGGTCAGAGTCGCTCGCGGTATGATCCATGCGTTAACGGAGCAAAACTGGCCGGGAAGGTTAGACATGCGCATCCTCCCAGGCCGCGTATTGACGCTTTCCTGATCACGCCATTATCACTGACAAAGATCGACATGAACGAAAAAGGCAGACCTAGGGTCTGCCTTTTTACTGTCTACATCGCGACATTACTGACGAGATCAATCACGCAGCAGCGTTTAGCACACGCCTACTAAAACGGGTTTCTTCTCGAGCTTGTTAAGCGCATCAACGATGATGGAAAGCACTTTGAATTTGTCGTTGTATTGGCGCAGTTCCATGAACACAGGATGAGCTTCTGGATACTGATCTTTGAGATACCGGAACCATTGCTTCACACGGTTTGCGTAGTACAAGCCCTTGTCGCCACGGATCTCAAACTCTGAGTATCGCACCAATAAAATCAGCACTTCATGCCATGTCATCAGCGCTTGCCCCATTTTAATGTGGGCACCAAGGTTAGGAATATTCAACGCGCCACGGCACACCATTAAGGTGTTGCAACCTGTCACCTCTTGGCAACGAATGGCGTCGTCTTGTCCCCAAATATCACCGTTTGCCGTAACAGGAATGGTGAGGCGATCAGCGATGTCGCCAATCAAATCCCAACGCACCGTGCCCGGTTTATAGGCATCCGCCTTGCTTCGACCATGTACCACGATTTCATTCGCACCCGCGGACTGCACGGCATCCACAATTTCACGGTAAGGCGAACAATCATCAAAGCCCAAGCGCACTTTTGCACTGACAACCGCATCACTAGGCACAGCGTCACGAACGGCTTTCACCACTTGATACATTAACTCAGGGTTTTTCAACAGCGCCGCACCACCGTTGCTGCCATTCACCATTTTTGAAGGGCAACCAAAGTTGATATCGACACCCGCAGAGCCAAGCTCAATGACCTGCGCCGCGTTTTCAGCCATATACTGTGGCGATTGCCCCAACAATTGAATACGCACCGGCGTACCCGATGCCGTTTTACCACCCGCAGCAAGCTCAGGGCTCATCCGGTGATATACACGCGGAGGAAGCAACGCATCAACAACGCGTACAAACTCTGTCACACAGAGATCGTAACCATTAATTTCAGTGAGCATTTGACGCATCAACGCATCAAGCACACCTTCCATCGGGCCAAGAACGAGTTTCACGTCTAGTTGCCCTTGCGCGGATGGTTCAGGATGTGGTCTTCCCAGTCGATCACGTCAATTTCGTACACGACTTTTTCACGCACAGATTCATCCGCCGCGTGCATGGCATCCTTTGAGCCCGTAATGAGCGGGTGCCATTCTGGAAGTGGCTTTTTTTCAGCCAGTAAGCGGTATGCGCACGTGTCGGGTAGCCAGTAAAATTCTTCGATTTTCTCACGAGATAGCTTCAAACAATCTTCGTCATAGCTGAAACGGTTCGTATAGTCTTTGCACGAACAGGTTTTATCATCCAGCAGGCTGCAAGCGACGTTGGTGTAGTACAACTCTTCTGTCTCTTCATCAATCAGCTTGTGAAGGCAGCACTTACCACAACCATCACAGAGTGATTCCCACTCAGTGTCCGTCATGTCGGTCAGTGTCTTTTGTTGCCAGAAGGGTGTTGTCATTATTACGTGTCCTGCCAGAAAATGATGAAGCTATAACGATGTAGCCATGAGGCGGTGTTTATACCACCCACTAACGAAAGTGCAAGGCCTATCAGACAAGATCAATAAGTTACGTGTGAGTGACGGCAACCTTTTGTGTTAGTCACTAACGAGTGATAATGTGCGCGCCTTCTTTTGAGTGTTGAGTGGAATGGATGAAAGAGCAAGAAGTAGAATGTCGACTCGGCTGCGGAGCCTGTTGCATCGCGCCAAGCATTTCATCGCCCATTCCGGGTATGCCAAACGGCAAAGCGGCTGGTGAACGCTGCATTCAATTGAACGAAGAAAATCTGTGTAAGATTTTTGGCCAACCAGACCGTCCCGCGGTATGCAGCCAATTCAAAGCAGATAGAGAGATTTGCGGCGTGACCAACGCCCACGCAATGACAGTTTTGATCGAACTAGAAACGCTTACCTTTTAATATCCAGTAAGCGCTCTACAACGCGGATAAAACGCTATTCCGCGGTTTTCAACGCCACTTCGTCTTCCAACAAGGTTTTCACCACGCGACACGGATTCCCCACCGCAACGCTGTTGTCTGGAATGCTTTTGTTCACTACACTGCCCGCGCCAATCACGCAGTTCTTTCCGATCGTGACGCCGGGTAAAACAATCACCCCGCCACCAATCCAGCTGTTCTTACCAATGGTGATCGGTAAACCGTACTCTTCCAAATTGCCCACGCGGCGCTGCACATCCAATGGGTGCGTTGCGGTCAGCAGTTGAACGTTATTCGCCATCATGACATTGTCACCAATGGTCACAGGCGCAACATCCAAAATGGTGCAGCTAAAGTTCATGAACACGCCTTTACCCACGGTGATGTGCTGGCCGTAATCACAATAAAAAGGCGGTTCGGCATAGAGTGTTTCGCAGGCATTCGGCAACAAATCGCGCTTGGCGATCCTCCACTCATCAGTATCTGGCAAGCTTTGGTTAAAACGTCGCATCGCTTCACGGCAACGTGTTTTGTCAGCCACCAATTCCGGATCGCTTGCACGATATAGCTCGCCACTTAGCATTTTTTGCTTTTCCGTTTTCATATTTACTCATTTTTTCGTCACACTGAATACGTCGCACATTACCCTAAGCTGGAGAATCAAAGTGGGATCAAGGTTCATAACCCTCTGTTTATTAAGCGTATTATCAGGCTGTGTATCAACGCCGCCATCGCTCTACAACGACATCCCCTCGCAGCAGTGTGAAAAACAGCTTCAAGCCTTCTATCAAGAAGTTAAGACCACGCACGCCTCCCTCTTACCTTTCGACTACGATGCGCGCTTTCCTCACCTAGCATTTGATCGCTTCAGCACTTCTTTACCCGCGGCGTTAACAACCCAAGAAGGCAAAAGCCAATGGCTCGCCTATGTACATGGTTTAGGTGAAAAGCAACTTCACACCGCCTTGGCATGGCAAAACGGCCTTACCCCACAACGTCGCGAATCTCTCCAGCAATGCCAAGAACAATTGGCGCAATCAAGCATTGAGAGCGAGTTGTTTTGGACCCAAGTCGACGAAATGCCTGTCGTTATTCCATCCGCGTACCAACCGTGGAAGCGCGTATTCGGCCTCTACCCCATTGCGAGTCTGGTCGTGAAAGGCCAAATAGAAGAAGAGCAGGCACATATCCAACGTGAATTCACACGCCCACTAGCCCATCCTTTTCACTATGACGTACTCGTGAATGCCGAGAACGCGCGCAACGATGCGCACCTCACCATTCAAAAAATGATGGAACAAGCACGTAAAGAGTCCGCGCTGAATTGGCCTATGCTCTCTGAGCCAGAAGCAGACCAACTTCTTAGCCACTATGCGCCCGTCTTTACGGTTGAAACCCTGTCAAAGGCAGACTTGCCGGGAGCCCTTGAACTCGACGATGATGCCTCGCCTACCATCAACACAAACACACCTACGCTGTATCAAGACATCAGCTATACCCAGTTCAATGGCGACACCCTACTTCAACTCAATTACGTCTTGTGGTTCTCAGCAAGGCCCGCAGAAAGCACATTTGACCCGTATAGCGGTGCATTTGATGCAGTGAATATCCGCATAACGTTGGATGAACAGGGGACGCCTTTGATCGTGGATGCCATTCATCAATGTGGTTGCTTTCACATGGTGTATGCACTTAGCCCGGCACTCTCTTTCATCGAGAGTGAACACGAGAAACCGATTCAACAGCACCTCGCGAAACCGCAACCATCAGACCGTTTGCATGTATCGCTGTCCGGCGGCAGACACATGATCACTGATTTACATTTTACCAGTAACATACCTGCAGCTATTGGCCTCAATACGCAACCACTGGATGCCTTGCTTACGTTAAAAGCATCAAACGGCAATGTCCTTAGCCCCTTCAACCAACATGGTGTTCTGGCAGAAAGCGCCCGAGGCGAACGGTGGTTTTTGTGGCCATTTGGGGTAAGAAATCCGGGGGCAATGCGGCAACAAGGGCAACACGCCATCGCCTTTATTGGCGAACGCCATTTTGATGATGCAAGGATATTCAACGCAATTCTGACCACCAGCGACCGACAAGAAACCCCTTCCGAATAACGTTTCAACACAAACTTAATGCTAAAACGAAAAAAGCGAGCCAATGGCTCGCTTTCAAATAAGGATGTTAACCGTTAAACGATTAATGCACGTGGCCGTGCTCTAACTCTTCTGCCGTCGCGTCGCGAACTTCGCGCACAACGCCTTCAAAATGCAAAACCAAACCAGCAAGTGGGTGGTTGCCATCAATGGTCACATCTTCACCCTCGATTTCAACGATAGTCACTTGAATGTTGCCCTGTGGACCTTGAGCGTTGAACACCATGCCAACTTCAAGTTCTTCAACACCTTGGAAGACACTCTTCTCAACGGTTTGAATCAGTGCTTCGTTACGATCTCCGTAAGCATCTTCAGGGTGCACTTCCGCTTGGAATGCGTCACCTTCCGCTTTACCTACAAGGGCTTTTTCCAGACCAGGGATAATGTTGCCCGCGCCAGCAAGGTATGCGAGTGGCTCTTTACCTTCAGACGTATCGATTACCTGACCTGTTTCGTCCTTGACGGTGTAATCAATTTTTACGACTTTGTTTTCTTCAATCATCTTGCCATCCTTTATCGGCAGCGAATGTATATATCTGAACGACCTGACAGATACTGGTCATCCCTCTGCGGGAATACTTTGACTCTAACACAGCGACTTACTTGCAGCGTTTCAACAGCCTAATCTACGCCGATTGAATGAAAAAAACGTGAACTTGCGCGATTCAAGCGGTTAAATGTAAGGATATTCAGAAGTCTATGACGCCCTTCGAAACAAAGAGCGTCATCGGGGTATTGGCGTGTCAGCTTATCGCCACAACGCTTTGACGGGGTAATCAGGACGGAAACGATGTGCCACTTGCGCTTGCAGTAATTCTGCGGTTGCGACCGCATCTGTCAGCGCGTTGTGCCCTTGATAGAAAGGCAAGTTATAACGACGACGACTGTCTGCAAGACGAATTGATGTCAGTGGTTTTTTCAACAACCAAGACCAGAATTTGTTGCTTGGTTTTCGGTAATACCATGATTCCACTTCCAAGGTATCAATCACAGGAAACAGCAACCCCTCACCTAGGCGTTGTTTCACAGCGGTATCTAAAAACTCGCGCTCAATGCGGCGATAATGCACCACCACTATTTTACCTTCGAGGTGAGACAACACTTCTTCTAGCACACGTTGGAAATCGGGGGCATCGCTCACATCAGAATGCGTGATACCGTGGAAACATACGGAATCTTCTTCCAACGGTTTACGCGGCTTAACAATCCAATGTTTGGCTTCTCGGCAATGAATTCGCGACAAGGTAAACGGCACCAGACCAATGCTCACAATGTCGTTGTTCTGTGGATCGAGCCCTGTGGTTTCAAGATCCAGCGCCACAAATTTCACGTCCGACAGCGGCGTATCGCCACTGACCACGCCCGCGTCATAGAAGCGTTCCAGCAATGGCACCTTCGCCCGCTCTTTCAAGCGTTTGATGACGGTTGGCCAATCCGGGCCCGCTTGCACAAGCGGTGCCCCTTTGTTGGGTTCAAGAAATAGCACGGGTCACCTAATTACTGCGGCTGGGTTGATAACGGTATTTCAAAAACTTCTGCGCATTGCTGAGGATTTGGAATGCATCCTTCAGATTTCGACGCTCAAAGTCGGACAGGTTTTCAGGTTCAATGTTGTTATCAGGCTCTTGCTCACCCGCCACATCCAAAGCTTGGTGACGAATGCGCACCGTGGAAATAAACTCCATTGCATCGCGTAAATCCGTACCCCGTCCTTTCGGCAAAATACCCGCTTCAATGATGTCATCTAAACGTTCAAAGGAGTTTTGTGAACGTGAATCCACCGCCAACGCGTGAACACGAATCAAATCCGCCAACGGCGCGGTGCCGCGACGTTTCAGGTTCATCGAATTCTTATGACGGCCATCTTGTTCCAACACGAAGTCTTTAAAGAAACCCAATGGTGGCGTGCGGTTCAGCGCATTTCGCGCCATGCATGCAAGAAAACGATTATTACGACGTGCCCGACGTCCTACAAAGGCTTTAAGTTGTTCTGCCCAGTTGGTCGCACCGTACACACCATCCAAGTCAAAGAAGATGTTACTGTTGAGCAAAGACTTTGGATTCGGTTGATCAATCCATTCCGCAAACGTGGCTTCCCACTCGGTGCGGGTTTTACGCCATTCAGGGTTCGTCGCCATGATGTTACCGGTACAATAGCTGTAACCACAGCGCGCAAGGCCATCACTGACGAACTTCGCCAAGTTCGCAAAATACGGTTCGTGCTCTGCGGGGTCGTATTTGTCGTCCAAGATCATCGCATTGTCTTGATCTGTCACGATCAGCTGCTCATCACGCGCCATCGAGCCCAACGCTAAGAAGCAATATCCCACCGGTGGCGGACCAAATTCTTCTTCGCCAAGCTCCAACAAACGTTGTTTAAAGCTGCGCCCAATCACCGCCATTGCAGAGCCAATCATGTGTGAGTTAGCGTCTTCTTGCACCATGCGCGAGAAACACGCAGGCACGTCTTTCGACAAGACTTCCAAATCTTCGATAGATTGCTGACGGAAAATACTGTTCACGATCACTAAGCTGCTTTGAGATTCGTAACGCACGATGTCAGAGAGCGCAATCACGCCAATGGGCTTTTGGTGACGTAAAATCGGCAGATGATGCAGATTGTTTCGCAGCATCAGCAACATGGCTTCAAAAACATAGGCATTGTGATCAAGGGTGATCACTTGCGGCGTTAAGATCTCAGACACTTGGGTGTCATACGGCATGCCTTGGGCAAGAATGCGCGACCGTAAATCACGGTCGGTAAGAATGCCTAAAATACGCTGCTGTTCACGCTCGTCTTCTTCGATATCTATCGACATCACGAGCAACGAAGAAACCCCTTCTTCCGTCATGATCTGTGCGGCTTCCTGCGCGGTGGCTTCACATCCAACTGTCACAGGGTCACGCAAAATCAAATCCGTGACTTTCGATGTCGTCAGATCATTGCTGTCTTTATGATTCTCAACGGCTTGACGCAAACGAGAGCCATCTTCGATCTCCATGAAATCGCCGAAGGTTTCGTTGTTTTCACACAGATCGTCAAACAGATCCGCAGGAATAAAGTACACCAGGCTGTCTTCAATGGCCTTTGCGGGGAAGCGAACGCGGCGGTTCATCATCAAGCCCCACTGACCGAAGATCCCCCCTTCCGTCAAACGGTTGAATAACTCCCCTTTTCGACGAAAGATCTCGACCGCGCCGCTGCGTACAACGCACAAATCATTCAGCGGCTCACCGTATTCAAAAATCTGCGTGCCTGCACGGTAATAAGAGATGTCAATTTGCTTGGCAATCGCATCTACCGTTTCCTCAACCATTTCATTAAAAGGCGCATACTGTTTGAGAAACGCTGCGATTTCTATTTGTTCCGCTTCCATTAATTCTCAATCTCAGTGTTAGAAAGCCGCTGTTAATCGACGGCAACATAGTTAAACAAAACCAACAAAATGGGGCAGGCACTTGGCCTGCCCCATTTTCTATAGCGTCAAGTACAAAGACCTGTTTCGCTACGTCTATGGTCACCTATGTTTATGGTCACCTTCGACGTTAATCTCTCGGTTCAGACATCAAACCTTTGATCAACGACACACAGGACACCAAAAGCACAATGGTGAATGGGAAGCCTGTCGAGACAGCCATTGCTTGCAGGGCAACCAATCCGCCCCCCATCAGCAATACAATCGCGACCAATCCTTCGAACGTACACCAGAATACACGCTGTGGTACGGGTGCATCTACTTTACCGCCCGCAGAAATCGTATCGATAACCAAAGAACCGGAGTCAGATGAAGTCACAAAGAACACCACCACCAACACGATACCAATGAACGACGTGATTTGAGCAAACGGCAGTGCATCAAGCATCGCGAACAATTGCAGTGGCAATGCCGCTTCTGTGACAGCCGTATAGCCATCATTCACCACTTGGTCGATCGCTGTACCACCAAAGGCGGTCATCCAAAGCACACACGCCGCTGATGGAATAAGCAATACGCAGATGATGAACTCACGCACGGTACGACCGCGGGATACACGGGCGATAAACATGCCGACAAACGGCGACCAAGATATCCACCACGCCCAATAGAAGGCTGTCCAGCCTTGGGTAAAGTTGACATCTTCCCGCCCAAAGGGCATTGCCAACGCGGGGAGATTCTCAAGATACGCACCAAGGTTGCTGAAGAAGCCCGTCATGATGGCAATTGTCGGCCCAGCCACAATCACGAACAGCAGCAACAAGATGGCCAGCATCATGTTGATTTCAGACAGACGTTTTACACCCGCGTCCAAACCCGCAACCACGGAAACCAACGCTAACATGGTGATTAACACCACCAGAATAATTTCAGTCGTCGTACCCAGTGGAGTGCCAAAGAGGAAGTTAAGACCGGATGCAGCTTGCGAAGCACCAAAGCCCAACGACGTTGCCAAACCAAACAAGGTCGCGACAACCGCCAGGATGTCGATCACATGACCAACCCAACCCCAAACACGCTCACCAAACAATGGGTAGAACACCGAGCGCATGGTCAAGGGCAGGCCCTTGTTAAACGAAAACAGCGCCAAGCCTAAGGCCAATACCGCGTAGATTGCCCATGGGTGCAAGCCCCAGTGGTAAATCGTCGCAGCCATACCAAGCTTGCGCGCTTCTTCTGCGTTGCCAGCTGCTGCACCTAACGGCGCCCAGTCTGTGCGCACGCCATTTTCAACAGCAGTACCGCCAAAAGAGGATGCATAATGGGAGAGCGGTTCTGATACGCCATAAAACATAAGACCGATGCCCATCCCTGCTGCGAACAGCATGGAGAACCAGCCAGCGTAGGTGTAGTCAGGCGTTGCCTCTGTACCGCCTAAACGGACTTTACCCAGAGGGCTTACGATCAGGAACAAACACACCGCAACAAAAATATCGCCAGCAGAGAGGAAGAACCAATCTAGATTTGATGTTAACCAACCACGCATTTCACCAAACATCGGGGCGACATCTTCTTGAAAAGCGAGGGTGACAAACACAAACAGGGTAATGAAGAGCCCTGAAATCAAGAAAACACGGTTATGGATATCGAGTCCGAACGGACCAATTTTAAGCGCAATGTTATCTTGTCCGACCTGGTAGTCGGTATCAATCGGGTTGACCTCACCATCAGGTTTCATCAACTCTTCGTGACTTTTATCGCTCACAGTAAACTCCTTTGTCCGTTTTGCGAGTTAAGCAAGTCAATGTCGTTCAATAGGCTTTATGCCGTGACCCTGTTGCGAATACGTGCACACTTTTCGCGCGATATATTCGAGACGATGTCGATAAAAATCGTATCAACAAGAAGCAGATTGAACGCTCACTGACCAACTAAACACTGTAACATATCCTTAGAGTTCAATGCTTCAATAGTGAGAGATTGATCGACTTTGATTCTAGCTTTCGCTACATTTCCAGTGATTATTGCTCTTTTTTTACTCAATAAGCACCGCGACGCCTGACCACAACCATTGAACTCTAAATACTAGGTAGTCCATAGAGCATCCTATGCGTTAGCACATTTAGAAGTTGCGTGTATGCGTCCGCATCGATCCAATTTAAGCCAAGGTGCCCGTCAAGTTATGCACCCAAACTCTCTTCTTTGTTCACATTTTCTTGCGGTCAGAATAAGGCAGTGCAGAAAAATCCGACACGAAAAATAAAAAATAAAGACGGAAAGAAAAAAGAGGAAAAAAACCGGGCGACAAGCACCCGGATTTTTATGTTTCATTACGCGCGTGGTTCAGACATCAAGCCTTTTACCAGTGAGAACGCACAGAGAAGCAGTACGATACAGAATGGCAAACCCGTTGATACCACCATCGCTTGAAGTGCAGATAAACCGCCGCCCAGCAAGAGTGAAATCGCCACCAAACCAACAAACGTACACCAGAAGATGCGTTGTGGGATCGGGGCATCCACTTTACCGCCCGCAGAAATCGTATCGATAACTAGCGAACCTGAATCCGAAGACGTCACGAAGAAAATCACCACCAGCACGATACCCAGCAGCGAGGTAATGCTCGACAAAGGCAAACCATCTAGCATGGTGAACAATTGCAGTGGCAATGCCGCATCAACCACAGCACGGTAACCGTCGTTCAGTTGTTCAATCGCCGTTGTACCGAATGTTGTCATCCAAATCACGCACACTGACGTTGGAATCAGCAACACACAGACGATGAACTCACGCACGGTGCGACCACGCGAAACACGCGCGATAAACATACCTACGAACGGAGACCAAGACATCCACCACGCCCAGTAGAACGCAGTCCAACCTTGTGAATAGTTCGCATCTTGGCGATCAAACGGCATAGACAGCGCAGGCAGGTTTTCGAAGTACGCCACCATGTTGGTGAAGATGCTGCTGAAAATAGCCATCGTTGGACCCACAGCAATCACGAACAACATCAGCAAAGTTGCCAGACCCATGTTGATTTCAGACAAGCGTTTAACACCCGAGTCCAAACCTGCGACAACAGAACTCAACGCCAAACCCGTGATACCAATGATCAAGATGATTTGTGTTGGCGTGCCATTAGGAATGCCAAACAAGAAGTTCAAACCCGCCGCAGCCTGAGACGCACCGAAACCTAATGACGTCGCCAAACCAAACAAGGTAGCGACAACCGCAGTGATGTCGATGATGTGACCTGGCCAGCCCCAAATGCGTTCACCAAACAGCGGGTAGAACACAGAGCGCATAGTCAGTGGCAAACCTTTGTTAAACGAGAACAGTGCCAAAGACAACGCAAGCAGCGCGTAAATCGCCCATGGGTGAAGACCCCAGTGGAAAATCGTGGCAGCCATACCCAAATCTTTCGCCGCTTCTGTGCTTCCTAACGCAGCACCCAATGGGGCCCAGTCGGTACGCACACCATCAACCACATTCACACCGCCCAGTGAGGCAGCATAGTGGGACAAGGGCTCAGAAACGCCGTAGAACATCAAACCGATACCCATGCCAGCGGCAAACAGCATTGAAAACCAGCCTACGTAGGTGTAGTCAGGTTTCGCTTCTGTACCACCAAGGCGAACTCGGCCCAAAGGCGTCACGATTAAGACTAAGCAGAGCAACACAAACACGTTACCCGCAGAAATGAAGAACCAATCCATTTGCGAGGTCAGCGTGTTACGCAGCTCGCTAAATACCGGTCCTACTGAGTTTCGGAACAGCAAAGTAACCGCAACAAACAGCGCGATTAAGGATCCCGAAACCACAAACACTCGGTTATGAATGTCTAGGCCAAATGGGCCGATCTTCAATGCAATGTTATCTTGACCCACTTGGTAGTCGGTATCGATAGGGGTCACTGCACCATCCGGCGCCATCAACTCGTCATGGCTTTTATCACTCACAACTCAACTCCAATTTTTGTATTTTTGCTATTGCAGAGAAAGCACCCTCTTGTGCTTTCTTTGGACCAGAAACTATGCCGCTTCATATTTGCTACGTAAAATGAAACTAAATGCTCATTAGCATCAAACTTTTTCATCAAAGTCAGCTACAAAACATTCACAGTCAATGGGATGGCGCATTCTGCGCATCTCGACCGATGACTTCTTTGATCTCAATCGGTTCACCCCGAGAAATCCACGAATTCACGTTCGAGTGCACAAAAAAACGCCGTGATAAACGGCGTTTTGGGGTCACGAGAAAACGGGGTATCACCCATTCATCGCGCATCAAAAAGAGCAATTACGACTGAGTAGACGGTTTGAATACAATACGTTCGTCTTCTTCACCCGCTTTCATGTCGTTGTAGCGATCAAGGTCAATAGCACCTTCACTCTTCGCCACAATACAGGTCACGGCACAGTCACCGGTGATGTTCACGGCGGTGCGAATCATGTCCAGCAGACGGTCGACACCCATGATCAGTGCGATGCCTTCAAGCGGCAGACCCACTTGGTTCAATACCATCGCCAACATCACCAAGCCAACGCCCGGCACACCCGCAGTACCGACAGACGCCAGTGTCGCGGTCAAAATTACCGTCACGTAATCGGCTAAAGACAAATCCACGTTGAAAGCTTGCGCGATAAACACGGTCGCCACACCCTGCATCATCGCCGTACCGTCCATGTTGATGGTTGCACCTAGTGGGATCGTGAACGAGGCAATCTTGTTATCTGCCCCCATGCGGCGCGTGGTGGTTTCCATAGACACAGGAATGGTTGCGTTTGAAGACGCCGTCGAGAAGGCGAACATGATGGCATCTTCCATCTTCTTCAAGAAGGTAATTGGGCTTAGGCCACTGAACACTTTCAACAAGGTGGTGTATGTGACCAAGGCGTGCAAAATCAGCGCACTGCTTAGCACCAAGAAGTATTCTGCCAAACTTAAAATGGCAGAGAGACCCAGTGACGTGAACAGCTTTGCCATCAAACAAAACACACCGTAAGGCGCTAGGTTCATCAACAGCGCCACCAGCTTCAAGATCACTTCATTCAGATCACGGAAGAAAGCCGCCACACGCTCACCCGGTTTACCCGATGCACTGATCGCGATGCCGAACAATAGGGCGAAAATAATGATTTGTAGTGTGTTGCCTTCTGCCATAGAACTGATTGGGTTTGTTGGGAACATGCCAACAATGACTTCACCCAACGACGGCGCTTCAGCGGCTTGGAAACTTGATGCAGCGGAAAGGTCAGCCCCTTTGCCCGGACCAACCAATAGCGCCAAGCTCATCGCGAATGTGATCGCCAACGCCGTGGTGCCCAAGTAGAAAGTCAGGGTTTTGCCACCCAAACGGCCTAGGGTCGCGATGTCTTTCAGTGCACTGGTACCACAAACCAACGAAACAAACACCAATGGCACAACCAGCATCTTCAAACTGGCAACAAAAATCTGGCCACCAACATCGAATAATCCATTGACGATGTAGCTATTTACGAAGCCTTCATCAGCAAACAGAAAGCGAATCGCAAACCCGGTAACAATACCCATTACCATGCCCACAAGAACGCGAGTCGTTAAGGACATCTTTTTTGTTTCCGTATTCATCCCAGAATACTCCTCTCTAAAATTTACTTTCTTATCACAATATTTTGCCAAGAGAGTAGCAGTGTCTTTGCATATAGCATGAAGTCCTTTTTTTGGTCTCGATCACCATTTTTGCGCCACGTCACACATTTGGCAGGGGCGAGCAACACATTGAAAACAAAGAAATAACAATAACTGCGTAAGTCTGTGTGTTTTTTAATCTCGCTGAATGTTCAAAGATTTAGACACGTCATCACCCCCCCTTCCTAGCGGTCACACAAGGGCAAAGCATCAGCATGAAGGTAACGCAAAAAGGAACATGCACTCGTCGCCAGTGAAAGAGACAGCAATGGTGGCGAGCCGCACTGAAGACGGGCATGAAAGAGAAGTGAACATTTGGACAAAAAAAGAGAGAGGTCCCCCTCTCTCTGGATAATCAATCGACGGCCAAATCGGGGCGTGACGCCCATCCAAAAGGACGATTCAGAAAAGACTATTCAAAAAGGAAAAAGTAGCTGTACGCCGCAATGAGTGCAGGCACTGTTGAATACAGCGTTGCCATCATCGCCGCTTTGGGTGCGAGCGCAATGGCGGGAAATAGCGCATCACCGTCATTCGAAATCGCGTTTCCGACTTGCGCAGACATCGGCACTGCCCCGCTGATGTACAAGCTGGTCACTAAGATTTGAGGGCCACACCCCGGCAATAACCCAACCGCAACCCCCATGAACGGCATCAGTGCGCCCCAGCCGCCAAAGACGTTTGACAGTTCAATGTCGAGCCCCAATATCGTCAATTCAAATGCAAGGAAAGCAGCAATCACCCATACAGTGACAAAGTTAGTGTCTTGAGCAACACGCTGGAACAAGTGCGATTGACGGCATTTGGGATCTTCACCCACCACAGATTCGTAGGTATTCACTTCCCGTTGCAACGACCAAAACGTCACGGTAATCACCGCCAATGCCGCCCCTAGCATTTCAGATGTCCCGGCTGGCAGGCGGAACACACTATCCGTATCCAATTGAAATGAGCCGAGCAACGCCATCACCATGGCAGGTAAAACAAGCCACTGCCAAAACCGACCTTGCGCATTAATAAACCCATGTTCAGATAGCGCTGCCTCTGATTCATCACTGGAATCTAGGTGTTTGCTGCGCGCGACCTTTGGACGAAGAAAATCGCCCCCGTGGATACGATCAACAACCACACCTGATATCAGGCCAACCACAAAGCCCAATCCCACCATCATAAAACCGTCCATGGGGCGGGTCGCGAGCAACAAGAATGCCGCATCCCCCATGGTGGCAGTCAACACAGCCACGACGGCACCAAAACTCAAGTTACCGCGAACATATTGGGTAATCACCACAATCGCGCCGCCGCACCCAGGGAGCGCCCCCATAAATGCGGCGAACAAGACTTGCAGCGAGCTCCGCGTTGAGAGTTGTTTCGTCCATGTCCCTTGACGGTCAAATTTGTCGGTTAAATAGTGAAACAGCGCTAAGGTCGCCGCCACATACGCGGCAACTTGCCAAAAAGCATCAGACAACACACTCAAACTTAATGCACGGGTAGGCGCCGCCATCAGCAAAGCCATCAAAACCACAGGAAATACCAAGCGACGATTTTTTAGCGTCCAGTTTTGCTGTTTTACGATGGGCAAAAGATATTTAGAGACAAGTGTTGTCATTCTTGGCCTTAACCTTTAAATCTTAATGAGAATGATTATCAATATAATTTAAAAGTTAGAAATTGCAACTTTGTTTTGAATAGATTGCTCGATCTTGAGAAGCGAGAAGCGAGAAGCGAGAAGCGAGAAGCGAGAAAGCGTGACGTGCTGAGAAAAGAAAGCAAAGACAAAAACGCCCCACTGAACATTGTGCTCTCAACAGGGCAATCTATAGCGGATTGATCGATTTACTTGTAAGCACCCGCCGCGTAATGCAGTTCATAGCTGTGGCTATAGATTTCTAGGATATTACCGAACGGGTCTTCCATGTAGATCATGCGGTAAGGCTTTTCACCTGGGTAGTAATAACGTGGCGCTTTCATGCGCTTCTTTCCGCCAGCCGCCACAATTTTCTCCGCCAATTCTTCAACATTTGGGTCTTGCACACAGAAGTGGAACACCCCTGTTTTCCAGTACTCGAAGTTATCTTTAGGGTTTTCTTGATTCTTAAATTGAAAAAGCTCGACGCCAATACGGTCACCTGTCGAAAGATGCGCAATGCGGAATGATTCCCAGCCAGAGCCAAAAACATCGGTACACATTTCGCCAATCGCAGAGTCGTCTTCAACGATCTCTGTTGGCTCCATGATGAGATACCAACCAAGTACTTCCGTGTAAAACTTCACGGCCGCTTCAAGATCCGGCACGGAAATACCAATGTGTGAAAAAGTACGTGGGTAAGGCATTTGCATGTGAGTGTCCTCTCTTCTTATTGAATACACTCAGTCTACTTACCCCATTCACGGCTTTAAAATTATGGTTTATTCTTATATCGATAATTTTAATTTATGGTGGAACATGCTGAACCCTAAATGGCTCAATACGTTTGAAACCTTGGCGGAGACGAGCAGCTTTACACAAACGGCTGAGCGTCTTTTTATGACACAACCTGGGGTCAGTCAGCACATTAAAAAATTGGAAGCCGAATTAGGCGAAGTGCTGATCTATCGAGAAGGCAAACAATTTGAGCTGACCCAAGCCGGCATGATGTTGATGGCATTTGTAGCAGAGCAAAAACAGCAGCAAAATGATTTCCTCGTTCGGCTAAAAGCGGACAGTCCTCATCAAGGCAGCATTCGTATTGCTTGTTCTGGCACCATGGCGATGACGCTTTATCCGCTCTTGCTTGCACATCAAAAGCAACATCCTGATTTGTCGATTCACCTCGAGGCCGCACCTGCTGAACGTATTCGTCATTACCTCATGGAGAACCTTATCGATATTGGGATCAGTACCCAACGCATTGATCACCCTTCCATTATGGAAAAACCTCTCGGAGAGGAAGACCTCAGTATTGTCGTGCCTGTTACCGCGAATATCGAAAGCAATGACTATGCAGGCTTGATTGCACTGGGCTATATCAATCATCCAGACGGGCAGCATTATGCTGACTTGGTGTTTACCGCCAATTTCGCCGCGCAATACCGTGGTTTGGAGTCAATGAAAATCAGCGGTTATGTAAACCAACTCGCGCAGATTTTATTGCCTGTCTCCAAAGGACTCGGGTTCACTGTGCTCCCCACCGGTGTCATTGATGGCTTCTCAGCACCGAAAGCGCTTGCCTGTTTTGCGCTAGAAAAACCCATATCGCAGACCGTCTATTTGGCGCAAAAACGCCATCGCGCATTGCCACAACGTTACGAGCCCGTCATCGCACTCATTGAACAGGCGATACAGTAGCGCTTCTCAACCAAAAAAACCGCCCTGATGTTTCCATCAGGGCGGCTTGGTGTATCACTCAACATATGCGCGTATTCGTTACGTGCATCCACGCACTATGAGTCCGCAAAGACGCGCACAAAAAGCGAATTAAACGCGGAAGAACGACAATTCTTGTTTTTGGCTTTCCGCCAGCTTAGACAAGTCTTGGCTGGCCTGTGCACTCTGGCTGATACCCGTAACATTTTGCGTGATGATGCTCGACATGTTGGTGATATTACGGTGAATGTCTTGCGTCACTGCCGACTGCTGTTCCGCTGCGGTTGCCACCAAGGTGTTCATGTCTGTAATTTGTGCCACAGAACGCGTAATGCCATTCAGCGCTTCATTCGCTTCTTGGCTTAGCTCTTGCGTGCGCGCCAGCACATCCATACATGTGCCCATGCTGTCGCCCGCTTGTGCCGCTTGATGTTGAAGACCTTCGATGATTTGTTGAATCTCTTTGGTCGACGCTTCAGTACGCGCAGCCAGCATGCGTACTTCATCAGCTACCACCGCAAAGCCACGACCAGAGTGTCCAGCGCGCGCCGCTTCAATCGCCGCGTTCAGTGCCAACAAATTAGTCTGCTCAGAAATACCACGGATCACTTCTACCACGTGGCTAATGCGCACAGATTGCTCGCGCAGCGTCGTTACGACGGTTGCCGTGTTCTCAATGGATTCCGCCATTTGCACAGCAGCTTGTGAGCTTTGCTCGAAAATCGACAACCCTTGAGACGCCAGTTCATCAGTTTGACGCGCAGCATGATCGGCATTCACCGCGTTATCAGACACATTGTCAGCCGTGCTCGAAAGCTCAGTGACCGCAGAGGCTACTTGTTCAATTTCGCCTTGCTCTTGCTGTGCATTCACGCTCGATTGCGTCATAACCGTCGCCAACTCTGTTGATGCAGCAGCCACGTCATCGCTGATACTGAACAACGTCGTGACAGTACGACGCAGTTGGTCAACGGTCTGGTTCGTATCACGTCCCAAGCGCGCTAACTCATTAGTGCCTTCATCTGATGCTTTTGCATTCAAGTCGCCTTGCGACAACTTACGCATCACATGTTGTAATTCAGACAGTGGTTTCACGATAACGCCAGACAACCACCAGCCAATGATCATCGCGACCAACATTGCCATCATCAGCACAGAACCCGTGGTGATCACCATGTTCTCGCTGTTTTCATCCGACATTTTGAGGTCGTTTTCCACCAACGGATTGATGAATGCAGACATCTCACTCACGGCTTTCATCATGTCTGCGCCCATCACGCGATATTCACTGACCATGTCTTGATAGCTTTTATCATCCACCTGCGCGTTAAAGTACGCTTCAATGGTTGGTTGCGCTTTTACGTTGGTGTAACGCGTGTAATCGCTGATGCTGCGTTCAAGGTCTTGCGACACTTGGCGAAGCTGATCTGAGTGACCCATGTTGCGTAATGTGGTCAATGCCTCATTCGCCAAATCTGCCACGTTGCGATCCATGTTTTTCGCACGATCAGCATCGTAAATGCCGTAAATCGCTTCAACACGCATTGCCCACGCAAGGTCTGCGAGTTTTGCAATCACATCTTTATCTTTAACAACCTGACGGGCTGTTTGGCTCGTTGCAACCAACGAAGTTTCCACTTCACTTTTTGCAAGAATTAAAACCGCAGAGACACTCAGTACTAAAAGGAGGATCGGGATCAGAATCTGATGCCGAATAGAAATATTGTTAAGTGACATTTGTTTAATCTTCCCGCGAACCACTCATTAAAAATCGAGCGCATTATGCGACCTAGATCACTCAATTCCAATAGGGAGAATACGTTTATTTGGATTTATTTTGAACTGCATGTTCGATCGTCAAATGCATGGCTACAGTGTCAAAAAAACCTTGCTGTTCGTATGCTTAGATTCGTCGACAATCCATTCCATAAAACCAACGATGAAAAGGTATTTACAGCAAACAGGCCCAACTAAAAACATCCAACAAACCAGACAAATACAACGCATTTTCCGAGTGCCGTCGTTGTTTTAACCACGTTTAAGCTGCCATTCAATGCACTAAAACCAATGGCGATCGCATCAGGATGGTGATTGTTTAAGCAAGCAACGCTGGGACGTAAACAAAGGACAGCGCGTTTGTTATTTGAGCACAAAAAAAGCGCCTCTAATGGGCGCTATTTTTAATGAGAAATGTCGCGTCAATTTATCCGAAATCGTGCACGGCTTGTTCAGTAAACGCATCAACAAGTGAGTTAATGTCTTCGTGTTTTTCGTTCACAGACAACCACACCATGAAGAGCTCGTTTTCCATGGCTGGACTGTCTTCCACGAGGTGCAGTTTACCCGCATCAATCCAAGGCTGAGCGATGGTGGATGGCAAGTACCCAACACCACCACGGTTAAGCAAAAACTTGGTCGCAGGTTGGCAGCCGTGGCTATGCAGCACAGGGGTTCTTTGCAACGAAGGAATGCGGCTATGCTCCACAGAGAAACGAGTGCCCCAATCAAGGTAAACCAACGGCAAGGCGCCAATGGTTTCCATGGTTTGCTCTGGCTCGCTTGAGACCAGCACCAAGCTGAAATCCGTCAAACGAACTTGCTGTAAGTCTGCCAATTTCGGCGGCTCACTGGTCAGCACTACATCGACTTGTTTTTCAAGTAATGCATTGGAGATTTGCTGACGGCTTAGAGACTCCGTACGCAACGCCCATTCCGGCTGAATCGCTTCTACTTGCTCTAGCCATTCGCTGCTGTTGTCGATTTCCCAAATCAGCGAGGTCGCACCAACCGTCAATTGCTGCTGGTAGCTGTCCGTCAGCGCCACATCCTGACGTGCACGTCCCCACGTTTGGAGAATGCTTTCTGCATACGGTACAAAGCGCTCACCCGCGGCTGTCAGGCGTAAATCGCCACGTTTACGGGTAAAGACGGGCGTACCGAGTTTGATCTCAAGCTGACGGATACGAAAACTCACCGCAGATTGGGTTAAATACAAGTTTGTCGCAGCTCGGCCAAAATGACGAGTCTTGTTCACTTCTAAAAATGTGCGCAGTAAATCTGTATCCATCTCAGCTCTAAAACCATAAAAAATATTAAGATGCGTTATCGGGCAAAAAGCCGATGCGGTCAAGGGTTAACGACACAATTTTACATGGGTATGCGCCCTAACGGTGGCTTTGGGTTTAATTTGTTCACTCAATGCTATCCGTTCACACCGACGTCCCAACATTGCCGCCCTTTCGTGGCATAAAAATGCCCAGACAGACTGGGCATTTTTATGCTGCGTGAGAATACGCTATTTATGCGCTTTGTGTCGGCGATGGAAACGGGTTTTATCGTGTCGTTCTTGCTCTTGTTGATGTTGATGTTGATGCTGAATCTTATACCGAGAAGCACTCAATCGTGCCAATGCATACACACCATGCGCCAAACACCAGCCAAGAATGAAATATCCCCAATGGCCGACCCACATCCCAATCACCGCAGAAGCAGCAAACAGAAAGACTGACAGCAAAACAACATTGAGCACTTTCGCTAAGCGCCAGTTCGCTTTGTAGCTTCGACCCCAGAGGACAAACACGCTCAAATTAATGAAGGTTACCTGCCTCGCATACAGCCGCTCTAAGTAAAACGCGAGCCAAGCGCCCCAAGCGCCACCCATCAGAAAATCACTCCATACATCCAACATCTTGCCTCCTCGTTCGTATTGAGGCTGGTTTATGGTTTCCGTTTTGTATTTCAACGGCGCTTTATATTTCAACGGCGCTGTGTATTTCAACGGCATAGTTCGTGTGAAACTCGCAGTTCCCATGAAACTCGCGGTTCCCGTGAAACTAGCTGTTCCCGTGAAACCTCGTTATTCACATGGAACCTCGTTATTCGTGTGCAACCTAGCTGCTCTCGTGAACCGTTACTCTGGTGGATAGTTACTCTAGTCGTCAGTTGCGTTTAAAAAAGTGTAAGACGCGATGTCTTGGACACGTGTTCGATCAAAGAGACTCAAGAAAGGTTCCTGAGCACCGAAACCTCTCTGCAATAGTCCATAGTCAATCAACAGTGACGCACCGGTTAGCAGAATTCCTTACAAGATCGGGGACTTGAGACAACAGAGGGATAGGAATAACAACCTGTCTGCTCTAAGATGCCAAGACAGTCGTTGGAATTTGAAACCATTTAAAAATACCCAGACAAACTTTACATGCGGGAAGCGCTGCATTTTTAATGTGTGTGGGGAACATGAACATCACCGAGATAGTGCAATAGACCCTCATGAGGTCACGCTGTCCGGTAAACAGGAGTATCGCGTGCGCATATCTGCCCCAATCGTTGAATCATTAGACACCATATTGCCAGATGAACCTTTACTAATGATGGGTGCAGGCCCTGTGCCGATTCCAGCCAAAGTGGCCGCCGCCAATGGCATCGTGATCAATCACCTTGGTGAAACCATGTCACGTATTATCGAGCAGGTAAAAGCCATGTCTCGCTACGTGTTTCAAACCGACTCAACACACATTATGGGCGTTGCAGGCCCAGGCTCCGCTGCCATGGAAATGGCCGTAGCCAACTTAGTCGCCCCTGGCGATGCAGTGCTATCGGTCAGTAATGGGTTCTTCAGTGGTCGCCTTGCTGAAATGTCAGACCGTGTCGGCGGCAATGTAACGCGCCTTATTGTCGAAGAAGGAATAGCCGCAGATCCTGACACCGTGGCAACCGCCATAGCCACGCACCAACCCAAAGTCCTGACCATCGTACAAGGTGAGACATCGAATACCGTCTATAACCACGACCTGCCCGCGATTTGTCGTGCAGCGAAAGCGGCGAATTGTCTCGTCATCGTTGATGCGGTGTGCACACTCAGCACCATGCCATTAGACATGGATGAATGGGGCGTTGATGCAGTGATTACAGGCGGTCAGAAAGGATTAAGTTGTATCCCCGGCGTTTCACTGGTGGCCTTCTCAGATAACGCATGGGAAAAAATCACCACCCGAGAAGACACCCTCCGCCACTGGTGCTTGGACGCCAAACTTGCCGACAAATTCTGGTACCAAAGCTCTTACCATTACACCGCGCCAGTATCCGGCATCATGGCGATTCATGAAGCATTGCGTCTGATCTGCGAAGAAACGCTACAAGCGCGCTTTGATCGCCACTTGAAATGCGCATTAGCGCTTCAAGCAGGCATTGAAGGTTTGGGGCTAGACCTCTGTGTTGATAAGGCATCACGATTGAATTCCGTCGTCGGTATTCATGTACCAAAAGGGTTAAATCAGAAAGACATATTGAGCCACATTTCCCGTGAGTTTCGCGTTGAAATTTCGGGCTCATTTGGCCTAAACATTATTCGTATTGGGCAAATGGGCGAACAATGTCGCGTGCACAACATATTCCGAACCATTCATGCTTTAGGCTCGACAATACAAGCGCTTGGCGGTGAAGCAAACCTCCCTAGAGGTGTTGCCATGTTAGAGAAAACCTTGCAGGAATATCGCCCCGTGTTTGCATAACAATGACACCAGTGAACAAGACTAAAAAAGGCAGCCACGAAGGGCTGCCTTTTTGATTGAAATTGTTTTAAGTACACGAGTTTTAACAGCATTGGGCGAACACTTAACCACCACTTTCTCACACGCTTAATCGTAGATCTCGCCGCGATCCAGCACCACTTTCCCGTGCTCCATCAATACAGTGAACACATGGCTTGGAGACGTTTCTACTTCCTGTGAGCACAACCTTAGGTACTCGCCGTCTTGTTCATACGCATGGTCCACCGTGATGCGGTGGATCTGATTACGGGTTAAATATCGTGAGATGTTAGCCATCGCATTTTTCACCTCCACAGAGGCTTCCGCATCACAGCCCAAAAAGTACAAGCTAAAACTGCGTGAAAGCATCATGAATGACATGTCTATTGATTCATCAGAAAATTCAGTAATGTTGCGGCCTGACTGATCCAAAGCGCGTGTCTTGTTGCTGAAGAGCGACATGTTGTATTCATTGATATAAACCACGAGATCTTTGTCGTCGCTGGTAAACCTTGCAGCTTGGCGCTGCAGCATGACTAACGCCCCTTCTTCTCCCCCCCAATAAGGGGAACAGCTGTAGCCCGATGACACGACTCGGCTATCCAACCCAAGGTCTGCACCGATTGCAGACAAGAAATCATGCACCGACAACGTGATGTTGTCTTTTTCGTTTTTCAGTAGCGTAATAAATTTGGATTCAAGGAAGACTTTGGGATGGGCTAAGTCAGGAAAGAAGTGCTTTCGAACATCCACCTTCAATGACACTCTTCGGCGAGCCTCTCCCACCAAAAAGTGAAACTTCATCTTTCGTGTAAACGGGTTGTAGCTCGGTTTTTTGAAGGAATTGAAGCGCACTTTTTCACGCACGCACATCAGATAAAGACGAGCTTCGCCCAACACATCTTCAATGTGGTGTTTCAAGTTGGCGCGGTAATCGACAACGTATTGGCTGAGCTGCTCGCTTTCTGCGGAAAATTTAGCATCCACAAGAATGTCGCACCAAAACATATCAGTGCCAATAAGTTCTGCATGCCAATGTCGATTGACTGCAGTGAGGGTCTTTCGCAGCTTCGCTTCCAATCTCTAAATCTCAGATACCATTTCAAGGATTTGCAGTTAAAAGAGTAGCTTAATTTGAGAAAATCGCGGTGTGGAAGGCCTGTGAGTGACAAGAAATTAGGGGCGAATCAACAAAACGCTTAATGGGTGACATCAAACAATCGATAGGTGATGAAGGTCGCGCAAGGATGCATTGGGAAACCCAATACGACGATCCTGTGCTGTTGGTGAATGGGGGAAGACTTAGAGAGTGAGCAAAGCATTGCAGCAATGAAGGCGTTTACTTGAATGGGAGGAAACGCCCAGGGCTTACTTTTTCGAACGTGATTTAAAGGTTTTGATCGCGTTGTCTTCACGGGTTTGTTGGAACCAAAATCGTTTTCGACCTGTTGAACGTGACATATTCTTCCTTACTGTTTCTGATCAGCATAAAACCAAGCTATGTGCTGTTTTTTTATCGTGAACACTGCATGGCAACGTCATGATTTTCATTGTTATTTATAGAAATATAGCTGAGAAATATGTAACTGGAAGACAAATATGGAAAAGAGATATTTGGGGAGTTAATAATTTTTGCTAGAAGACGATAAAAATAATGGGGGTGTCGCTGATGGAATGGGTAAAACTAAAGCGTGTTACGAGGAGTGAAACGCTAGATAAAAAAGAGGCGTAAGTAGCAAGCTACCTACGCCGCCTTTCGAAATTACAGAGCTACTACGTTAGCAGCTTGTGGGCCTTTTTGGCCTTGCTCAACTTCGAAAGATACTTTTTGGCCTTCAGCCAAAGTTTTGAAGCCTTCAGAAGCGATAGCACGGAAGTGAACGAATACGTCAGCACCGCCGTTGTCTTGAGTAATGAAACCGAAACCTTTCTCTTCGTTGAACCACTTAACGATACCAGTAGTCTTAGACATAATGTGTCCCTTAATATTTAGTTGATAATAAATTTTCGCGATAATGCGAGGCACTGGCGCTTGAATTATTGAATGTGACGATGAAGCTAAGGGAAACACTAAGGATTACCACGGTTACGAAGAAATCTTGAGGTTTTACTTTGGCTTGAAGTTCCATTAATAAATCTGAACATACAGAGCGAGGCGAATAATACCGTAGCCGAGAGATTAGTAAAGGGTTATTTTCACTTTTTCACGTTAACTGGACGGATCGTGACCTACTACTTCTTTCATCAATTCCGATTGGTGCTTTTTTAATCAATAAGGTATGGCGATCTGTACCAGAGATAAGATGGTTCAATACATTTTTTCGCAGGCTTACACAACGCGCCGTCACATTGAAAAAAACAACCCTTTATGGGATGGAGATCTCATTTACGACCTGCCCACATTTTTAAAGGCGTTCAGACAATTTCTCAAGGTGTCCGGCCCCCTCAATAACGCTGACATCATCAATGAGTATATTGCGCATTTTTCGAGGGGAATTCGGCCAAGCACAGGGCGATTTTTCGTGGTCGCGGTGCCCAAAAAGTTAACACCGCCACACTGAGTGTTGGACAACATCAGGGCAGCGGTTGAAAGAGGTATTAAGCGATTTACAGTGCGTTGATTTTCTCAAGCAAACCATCTGGCCATTGCTTGGCGTAATCAGACTCTAAATAGGCCGCTTGAACCGTGCTTTGGAATGCGTCCAAATCGGGCTCATACACGTTCATTCCCTTATCGATAAAAAACTGCGCCAGTTTTGCTTCTAACGTAAGTTGCTTCTGACGCGCTGATTCAGCCGCATCGTCAGCCGCCTTTTGAACAATCACTTGCTGGTCGACTGTCAGCCTATCAAATACTTTTTTAGAGATAGCGATATAGTTCAAATCGACCAAGTGCCCTGTCAGCACGATTTGTTTGGTGACTTCATAAAACTTCGCATCTTTACTGGTTGGTAATGGGTTGTCTTGACCATCCACAGTGCCGGTTTGCAAACCCGTATACACCTCTGAAAATGCCATGGGGGTTGGGCTCGCACCCAAAGCACGGCCAAGGAATTGCCATGCGTCACTGCCCGGCATGCGTAATTTCACCCCTTTCAAATCCTCAGGTGTTTTCACCTCTTGCTCCGTCCGCAGGTTCAGATGACGTCGCCCAAGGTACATCACACTCAACAGCTTCACGTCCAATAAGGCTTCGGTTTTTTCTTTTAATGGCGCCATAAAATCGGCATCAAACACCCGCTGCTGATGTTCCGCATCACGGTGAACATAACCTGCAGAGAAAATTGAAAACTCAGGGATGAACTCTGCCAATTCCTGAGCAGAAGTGATCGTCATGTCTAGGTTGCCACGCGCAATGGCTTCCAGATCCGTCCCCTGCTTAAACAAAGAACTGTTCCAATGTCCTTCAAAGTCAGCAAATGGCGCGACCGCCTCACCAAACACTGCCGTCATCGCGACCGCACGTTGATCGGTAGCAGACGCTGGCGCAGACATTCTAAGCTTGATGTCAGCCGCTGTCGCGAGGCTAGACGCCCCAATAACCAGTGCAGCAGCCACACCTATTAGGCAACGTTTAACATGATGCTTTGATAAAGGTTCTTTTATTTCCATTTTTATTGACCCTTTCTGATGGCTTTCAATTCAGCGCTTTACGATCACGCTATCCCTAATACTCCTATTAATAATGCTAGGTCACTCGACAACACAATGCCTCAAATGACTCACATTTTATTTGACCGATTTGGTTAACAATCTGTTTCTCGTTACGGCATTTATCGAACAAATAGCGCGCTTTATAGTGCTCATCAACGGCACGAAACAATGCCAATCAGCCGATGAATCCATAACAACAACGCACGAGAGATACGACATGAAAGCATTTAAAGTAAGCCTAATTGCCGCTGGGTTTGCCACCCTGTTTACCACTGCAGTCTTCGCAGAAGAAACAAGATCTTTTACCTACCTACCAGACGGCGGATACCCATCAACCACCGACGCCACCTTTGTAGCGCCTAGCGCAAAAACAGCCCTTAACGTGGGTGACAAAATTGGAAACCTGACCCAACGAAACTTTAACGGTGACGTGATCGTTCAAAAGCTGACGGACAATGCCTATTGGGTTCAAATAGGCTTTTACAACACCGTGTTTCTTGTCGGTGATGACGGTGTGCTCTTGATGGACCCACTGGCCTATGGCAGCGGTGAAGCAGTGCTTGCTGCAATTGCAGATGTCACCGACAAACCTGTCACCGCCGTGGTCTATTCACACCACCATGAAGACCACATTGGTGATATTTCCGTGTTCGAGAAAGCGGCAAAAGACGCCGGCGTGAAGCTTGAAATCATTGCGACAGATGCCACCGCAAAAGGCATGAAAGCGCACGGGAGTGAGGTGACGCCCGCAACCAAAGAACTCAAGTTCAGCGGAGACAGCTTCACGTTTGGTGATGAGACCATCACCGTCTATGGGCTTGCAGATTCTGCGCACACTTACGACAGTGCACTTTGGATATTGGAAAACGCAAAAATTGCGCATATCCCAGATGTGGTTAACCCAGACCAAATGCCGTACCTGAACTTTGGTGGTTCAGACACCTTCGAAGGCTATGAAGATAACCTTGCGTTTATCAAAGCCAAAGAGTGGAAGTATTTCTCAGGCGGGCATGGGAACATTGGCAGCAAAGACGATTTCACGTTCATGCAGGAATACGTGGCTGATCTGAAAGCCGCCACGGGCGACGCGCTCGGCAGCGTGAATCCTGGCGATTACTTTGTGGCGAAATACAACAACCACCAAGCATCAGCAAAAGCCTATTACGATGCCATCACAGCAAAAGCCATGGACACCTTACGTCCGAAGTACGGCGAGTTTTACGGATTTGAAGCCTCTGTGCCTGACCAAATCGTCATGGTACGCGATGCCATCAGCCACTGATTGAACACCTAGGAACCTGCACACAATCAACAAGTGTAAAGGTGCTTTGTCTTACTCTCCGTACAAAATGGTGCCCTAACACAACCATTACGTACACCTAACATTGGTTCACTTGTTTTGAACGACAGTAAAGGTGCTGCAGCAAAACACTACCCAATGACTCCACAGGAAAAGGAGAGTAAGCGATGACAATGCTAAAAACACTGATGTTAGCTCTAGCGGTTTTCTTTACAGGTTCAGCACTGGCTACCTCGACCGATGGGGGCAATAAGTGCCCAGAAGGGTCAGAAGCTCCAGAGTGCCAAGTGAAAGACGATAACAGCGGCTCTTAAACCAAGCCGATAGCAAGCAGGCGCTTTTCTGGGTTGTAGAAGCGCCTGTATTTTTTGTTTGGTTTCTCACTCAGCTTCCCATTCGCCAGCACCTTTTACTCCCCTCTGCACCCACATCGTGTTTATACTGCCTGCGGTTATTTCAATCCAAGCCTGCATATGAAGCTCGCCAACAGTCCCGTTACACAACACGTCTTCGACGGTATTCCTTTTTTCCTCAAGCGTGACGACCAACTTCACGGTCACTTTTCGGGAAACAAAGCCCGCAAGCTGATGTCGCTTCTTGCTTACGATGATCCTAAGATCACCCATTTGATTGGTTATGGTTCACCGCAGGCCAACTCCTTGTTATCCCTTGCGGCGCTCGCGTCCATCAAAGGTTGGCAGTTAGAGTTTTACGTTGATCGCATTCCAAGTTGGCTAAAAGAAAGCCCGATTGGGAATTATCGTGGAGCATTAGATCTGGGCGCGAAAGTCATTGCGATGACAGACATCTGCGCCGAATCTACCCACCCTGCCGATTTCATTCACAAGCACCGACAAGATGAAAATCACCTGCTTGTGCCTGAAGGTGGTCGATCACCGATTGCAGAAGAAGGCGTCAAAACCCTTGCGGACGAAATTCTCGCGTGGTCACACTTCCATCAAGAAAAGCCATTGGCCGTCGCGTTACCTGCTGGCACAGGTACCACGGCGCTGTATTTGCACAAGCATTTACACCCGCACGGCATCGAGGTGCTTACCTGCCCTTGTGTTGGTGGGGAAAGTTACCTTGTTTCACAATTTGAAGAGCTGGCCGAAACCCGCCATCCCACCATTTTGACGCGCGATCAGAAACATCACTTTGGAAAGCTGTACGAACAAGATTATCGCGTGTGGCAATCCTTGCTTGAACAAACCCACATCGAGTTTGATTTGTTGTACGACCCGATGATGTGGCGATGTTTACAGACTTGGTACCCACAGAACGCTGACAAACAACTGCTCTATATTCACCAAGGTGGCATTTTAGGCAACGAAAGTATGCTGCCAAGGTATGAGCGAAAATACGATTTACGCTAACGCGCATTACACACTGGGTCTCATTAAAAACACCCAACCCTTCGCAGCCGAACTGCTAATCTCGCCTTAGATAAAACCAGTTGTTGCACAAGGAAACGTGTATGAAGTTATGGGGATGGGGATGTTTGCTGTTCTTGGTCGGATGTGCGAACACCGACAATAACACGCGTTCGAATAACATAGAGAAAAGCTACACGCATCACAATGTATGTAGTGAATGGGAAAAAGAAGCCCGAAATCCACGCAATATTTTGCCTCGAAAACTCGCCACAGGGCTGACAGCCAAGCGCCTCGATATCATCAATGACGACTTTTCATGCCATATTAATATGGTGATTGAGATTGATGACGATCTGCTCATTTATCCTGATATGGAAGGAAATAACCGAGCAGAAAAGGTCGAAGCCTTCAATTCACCTAAAGGTCAATTGACCCTGTTCGATGGCCTCCACCCCGGCATGCTCGAAAACATTATCGAAGGCAAAAAACACTGGAACGACGTTGAAGGGTTCAAGTTTTCCTTTCAGATCGATTTTACCTCAGGCGACACCAACACGGTGGTCATCAATACACTCGATAACACAGGCTTTGCCGCTGGCGACAGTTGCTACAGCAAATTCATCGCCATTGATTTATGTGCCTATGCGGAAGAAGAAGCATTACTCACACAGAAAAAAGACCTCTACAAGATTCAAGATACCGTCATCTTAGATAAGGTGTCATCTGCCGGAAAAGTGCTGACCCTTGAGTATGCCTATTTACCTGAATTTGATTATGTCTTGGATGGCACCAATGTTCAGCGACAGAAAATCCGAGCGGCCAGCTTGAAAACATTAGAAAGAGAAGTGTGTGGCAAACCAGCCGCAAAAAGAGGCTTTGTGAAAGCTGGCGGTGAAGTGAGGATGATTTTAAAAACCACCAACAATCAGCTCACCTATTCAACAAATGCACTCACCTGTGCTTCACACTAGTTACTCTTTCCATCCCTCAAAGTGCGTCAACAAATGATCGATAGCAAGGCGCGCTTTGAGGGGTAAGAACTTGCGGTTTTGATACACCACCCATGAGGTAATTTTCTGCGTCCAAAAAGGGGCGAGCACCGGAACCAAGTCACCGTCCTGAACCGCTTGTTGGAAACTGCTTTTGGGCATGTAACCAATCCCTAACCCGCCTTTGCATGCCTCCACCAAAGCATTGGCGTTATTACAACGAAAACGCCCTGACACTTTCACAGGTATCTCTTTCCCCGCCTGCTCAAACAGCCATGTATCGTTGTTAGTGATCAAGCAAGAATGCTGCGCTAACGCTTTGGGATGGTTCGGCTCACCATGTTCCAAAAGGTAATCAGGCGACGCAACCGCAATCAAACTGCGGTCAGCGAGCTTTCTGGCGACCAACCCTGAATCTTGCAATCGTCCATAACGGATAGCGAAATCGATACCGTCTTCCACGAAGTTGACGTGGCGGCTACTGAAATCCACTTCAACCGTCAATTTAGGATGTTGTTTGGCAAACTCCACCAGCGCAGGGGCAATGAATTGTTCGGCAAACGACCCAGCCATACTGATGCGGAGCGTGCCTTGCAAATCAACCTGCGCGCCCGTCACCATCTCATTGGCTTGATCGAGCCCGCTCACCAACTCTTGGCATTGTAGATAATACTGCTGACCCGTTTCTGTGAGTTTCACCGAGCGTGTAGATCGCGCAAAGAGCGCCGTGCCAAGGCGTTGTTCTAGTCGCGACACTTGGCGAGAAACGTGGCTGACCGAGCAATTCAAACGACGGGCAGCTTCACTGAAGCCCTTGGCGTCTGCCACTGTCACGAATTCAACAATGCCATCAAAACTGAGTGCGTTTAGGTTCATTTGATTATTGTTATATAGCAAAGACGGTTTTTCATTTTAGCGGATTATCACCTATATAGCGAAAGCATAGAATGGTCGACATCAAACGGCTTAGCTCTGTCCAAAAATGGCGTAGCCACGCCCACTCTCATCAAAAGGATGACGTTATGAAAAAGGTTCTAATCATCGTTACGAATCATGCCACGCTTGGCACAACCGATCAGGCGAACGGTACGTACGCCCCTGAGATGACTCACGCGTTGGATGCATTCTTGCAGGCGGGTTTCAGCTACGACGTTGCTTCTATCAATGGCGGCGCAGTGCCTTTCTACGGTGAAGACATGGAAGGCGATGACGTTAATACGCGTATTTTTAACGATGCAGAGTTCCAGTCTCGCGTGAACAACACCATTCCCGTTAACCAGCTCAACATCGACGATTACGATGCCATTTTCTACCCTGGTGGGTTCGGCCTGCTGTCTGATTTGGCAGATCATGCCCTAACAGCAAGCCTAGCGGCATCGCATTACGAAAAAGGCGGCGTGATCGGTTCCGTGTGTCATGGCCCTGCGGGTCTGCTTCCTATCACTCTGAGTAATGGACAGCCATTGATCGCCGATAAGAACGTGACGGGTTTTACGCGTGAAGAAGAAGTGGATTTCGGCACCATCAACGACATTCCTTTCCTGCTGGAAGAATCGCTAACACGTAAAGCCGCGAAATTTAGCAAAATCCAGCCTTGGGGCGTGCATGTCATCGTTGACGAGCGTCTTGTAACAGGCCAAAACCCAGCAAGTGCACACGGAGTGGGTGAAGCCATGGTCGCATTGCTGAAGTAACGCAAACTGCGTGAAGAAAAGCACAACTTTAAACGTCGGTGACGAGCAAACCACTGCCTTGCTCGGCACTGACGTTTTCTTTATTTCTGTCAGCCATGATCGGGCAAAAAGCCCATGATATTCGCTCATCATCGTGGCGCGCCGCACTGCTCATCTTTCCCAAACCCTCCCGCTCAAACCCTTTCCCCTCTCCTGATGGAGAAATGCCAAGCGTAAAGCGCCTTTCTTATTGATAAATAAAATATTTCACCATCTTTCCGCATTAAACGAATGCGCAGCACGGTTCTCTTTCCGTCGTAAAAAAGCGCGTATCACGTCGTAAATAAATAATTACCCCCAAACAAAAAGAGCCATTATCCAAATGTAGACCTCTCAAATGCCGCAAAGAAAGCGGTTTAAACACGCGCGCGTAGGCGTGTTTGTTGTTCAGAATGTCGACAAAGGATTGCCATTTGAGAGTACAAAATGCATGTCGTGGGCAAGACGAAGGGAAGGAAGCAAGATGAACCAAGTGCCGATTAAACACATCGACAGCGATGTCATTGATAAACACGCTGTCAAAACCATGCTCGAGCGACGCATTCCAGACTTTACGCTTGAACAACCCTTCTACAACAGCCCGGAGATCTTCCGCATCGACATGGAAGAAATCTTCGGCAAAGAATGGATATTTGCAGGCATGACCTGCGAGTTTCCAAAGCGCGGTAGCTTCACCACGCTCGATGTGGGCGGTAATCCCATCATTATCGTTCGCGATAACAAAGACCAAATTCGCGCCTTCCACAATGTTTGTCGTCACCGTGGCTCCAAAATCTGCACAACGCAAAAAGGCAAATCCGCCAAGCTCGTCTGCCCTTACCACCAATGGACCTATGACCTCGATGGCTCATTGGTCTTTGCCGGCGTCGACATGGGCGACGATTTTGATAAATCGCTGTATAGCCTGCATCCCGTGCATTGTGAAAATGCAGGCGGCTACATCTTCGTTTGCCTTGCAGATACACCGCCGCCAATCCAAGAATTTCTCGATGATCTGAATCACTACCTCGAACCCTACGACATGGCGAACACCAAAGTTGCCTTCGAAAGCACCATCATCGAAAAAGCAAACTGGAAACTCGTGGTCGAAAACAATCGCGAGTGTTACCACTGTGATGGCTCCCACCCCGAATTACTGCATACCTTGCTTGAGTGGGATGACAACAATGACCCACGCGCGACACCAGAATTCATTGCTTTAGTAGAAAAACAGCAAAAGCTCTGGTCAGGGCATGACATCCCCTTCAAATTCAAAGGCGCGTATGGCCTTCGAAACCGCATGGTGCGCACGCCACTCAAAGAAGGCACCCACGCCATGACCATGGACGGCAAAGCCGCCAGCAAAAAGCTCATGGGCCGCATCGACACCCCCGATCTTGGCGTGCTAAGGATTCTGCACTTACCGAACTCGTGGAATCACGGTGGCGGCGACAACCTCATCGCATTCCAAATCCTGCCTGTGAGCCCGCAAGAAACCAAAGTTATCACACGTTGGATCGTGCACAAAGATGCTGTTGAAGGGGTGGACTACGACGTTGAAAACCTAATTCACGTATGGATGGCAACGAATGCCCAAGACCGTACGCTCGCTGAAACCAACCAACTGGGCGTGAACTCCAAAGCCTATCAACCAGGCCCATATTCCAAGACGTATGAGTTCGGCGTAATCAACTTTGTTAACTGGTACTGCGAACAGCTAGAAGCCAACCTCGGGTAAGTGTTGGTGCGTTTTGGTATGTGCATGTCGTATTTGCATAAATCGTGAAACGCAAATGGCAACAAAATCCAAGAAAAGTGCATGGTTTTCATACCGAAAACACGAACAAAAATACGTTGGCTATCAGAATAATAGTGCGCTCACTGCTTGGGGAACGAAACAATGAATGACGTAGAAGTGATACCCGACAACAGCCTCAACCCCGTTAATACACAAACCTGGGTCAATGGGCGACACCTTGTGCGCTGTGTGAAAGTGATCCGTGAAACGCATGACGTGAAAACCTTCTGCTTCATGAGTCAAACCCCCATCATGTATTTCTTCAAGCCAGGGCAATTCGTCACGCTTGAGCTAAACATTGGTGGCGAGCAAGTCATGCGCAGTTACACCATGTCCTCTTCGCCTTCCGTGCCTTACAGCTTTTCCATCACGGTAAAACGACTCAAAAATGGCTTAGTGTCGAACTGGCTACATGACAACCTCAATATCGATGACGAAATTGCGGTTCACGGCCCTGTCGGCAACTTCAACTGTATCGACAACCCCACCGATAAAGCACTGCTCCTTTCTGGCGGTGTCGGCATCACGCCAGTGATTTCCATGGCGCGATGGTGGTATGACACCAATGGTGCAGTGGACATCAAATTCGTGCACAGCGCCCAAACCCCGCGAGACATCATCTTCCTCAAAGAACTGGAATTGATGAACGCACGCATTGATAACTTCGATCTCAGCATCATTTGTGAGCGCTACGACCCCGGACAAAGCTGGCACGGTTACAGGGGCTTTCTCACCAAAGAAGTCTTGTTGCTGATCGCGCCCGATGCACTTCAACGCGAAGTCTATTGCTGTGGGCCAGAACCTTACATGGCTGCTGTGCGAAAAATGCTGATGGAAATCGGCTTCGACATGCGCCAATACCATGAAGAAAGCTTCGGCGCGACACCGATAGAAGTGCAGGAAGACGCGGAAGAATCCGCAGAACAGGCACTGATCACCGACGAAATCCCCGTCCCCGGATTCACCGTCGAATTCGTTGATGAAGGCATGTCTGTCACCGTCAGTGAAAATGAAACCATTCACACTGCCAGCACAAAACTGGGTGTACATGTACCCAAAGCCTGCGGCATGGGCATTTGCGGGTCATGCAAAGTGAGATTGCTGTCTGGTGAAGTCACCATGGAGCACAACGGCGGGATAAGCGAAGAAGAGGAAGAAGAAGGCTATATCCTCAGTTGCTGCAGCAAGGCGAAAACAAACGTGTCTATTGAAACCTAATGTGACCGACAAACAAACCCTGTCTTCGCCCCTCTTTGTCTTCATGCAGATATAGAGGGGTAAATAAGAGAGCGAGACTCCCGCGCTTGCTCTCTCAACAACTCATATCACTAGTCAGTCATCATTTGTGCTTGCCACACTCACTTTATCGATAACCTCGCAACTGCGTTTAATCCTAAACGACGTGAGGGATACTTCCCCTTTCTGAGCGGGACAAAATTCGCCCACCGAGCAAATTATCGCCAACCTTTGAGCAAAATGTTGCTCAACCAGAGGAGTTCAACGCCCTAACTGACTGTATTGATTTATAGATACAGTTGGCATTGTTCATGCTGCTCAATAATTGAACAGCGATCATTCATAGACAAGGACAACGCCATGCCAACTCCATGCTATATCTCAATTGAAGGCAAAACACAGGGCAACATCACCGCAGGTGCTTTTACGGCAGATTCGGTGGGTAACATCTATGTAGAAGGCCATGAAGACGAAATGCTCGTCCAAGCCTTTGACCACATTGTGACCGTTCCCACCGACCCTCAAAGTGGTCAGCCATCCGGGCAACGGGTGCATAAACCCTTCAAGTTCACTGTCGCCCTCAATAAAGCGGTCCCCTTGATGTACAACTCTCTCGCGTCAGGCGAAATGCTGCCAACCATTACCTTAAATTGGTATCGCACCTCAGTAGAAGGTAAGCAAGAACACTTTTTCTCCACCGTACTGACTGACGCCACCATTATCGATATCGACTGCAAAATGCCGCACTGTCAGGACAACGAGAAGAAAGAGTTTACCCAGTTGGTCACCGTGTCCGTTGCGTATCGAAAAATCGATTGGGAACACACAGTGGCAGGTACCTCAGGCGCCGATGACTGGCGAGCACCGATTGAAGGCTAAAACATCGATGTCACAACATAATACGGCGTCAGCTATCTCAACATAGCCACTCACGACGCAACAGTTGCTAGGGATAACACCATCATGGCGAGTGCGACAGGGCTACAGTTCACCTTTCAAACCAGCAACCTCGAACCTTCCTTGTTTGGGGTGCTCGCGTTTTCTATCGAAGAAGGGCTCTCCACCCCTTTTTTGGTCAACGTTGAACTCATCAGCCGTGACGCTGGCGTCTCGCCTGACAGCATCGTAGACAAAGATGGCCTGCTCTGTATATGGATAGACGGCATACTTTACCGGCAATTCCACGGCATCGTCAGCCGCTTCACCCGCGGGGATACCGGTCACGCACAAACCTACTACACGCTTGAACTGGTGCCCGCACTACAACGGCTGTCACTAAGACAAAATAGCCGTATTTTTCAATGTGCCGATATCACGCAAATCATCGCTACATTGCTTGAAGAAATGGGCGTCGATAATTTCGCGTTCTCACTGGTGCATGCCCCTGCAACCAGAGAATATTGTGTGCAATACCGTGAGTCAGATTTAGCCTTTGTTGAACGCTTGGCTGCAGAAGAAGGCCTGTTTTATTTCTTTGAGCAATCAGAGGGGAAGCATACCCTAATATTTGCCGATGACCCCTCAACCCTTTCCAGCATCACAACGCCATTAATCTATGAACCCAATATCGGTGGCGTTGCAGAATCTCCCTACATTAGAAGTTTCCGACCTTCTAGCAAAATGGCGTCATCCAGCGCCACGCTAAAAGATTACAGTTTTAAAAAACCAGGATATGGGTTTCTTCATACCCATACAGGGACGGAACTCGCGTTTCAGCGCGCTACCTATGAGCACTACGATTACCCAGGACGATACAAAGATGACGGTTCAGGAAAACCCTTCACACGGTATCGCCTCGAATCACTGCGCGCAGAGAGCATTTACGCAGAGCTCAAAAGTAACATTCCCGCCCTTTCACCTGGCGTTAAGTTCACCGTGGAAGGCCCTGAAGATGTGAGCGATATCAGCCAAGAGTGGCTTGGTATTCGCGTCAACCACGTGGGTACACAGCCACAGGCTGCTGCAGAATTTGGTGGCGAGGGACAAACCACCTACAACAATGATGCCTTTGTCATTCCCAGTTCGCGTCACTGGCGACCCAAACCCAATGTGAAACCCCGCGTTGATGGCCCCCAAATCGCCCTGGTTGTCGGCCCTGCCAGTGAAGAAATATTTTGCGATGAATACGGCCGTGTAAAAGTGCAATTTCCTTGGGATCGCGTCGGTGAATGGAATGAAAACTCAAGTTGCTGGGTGCGCGTCGCCCAAGGTTGGGCTGGCGCAAGTTATGGCGCCGTTAGCGTGCCACGTATTGGGCATGAAGTGATCGTCAGTTTTCTCGAAGGCGATCCTGACCAGCCCATTATCACTGGTCGTACTTACCATGCGGCCAATTTGGTGCCGCAAGCCCTGCCCGCCAACAAAACCCAAACCGTATTAAGAACACAAACCCACAAAGGTGATGGCTTCAACGAACTGCGGTTTGAAGACGAAGCAGATCAAGAAGAGATTTATGTTCACGCCCAAAAAGACGTGAACCGCACAATTGAAAACAATGAAAGTGACGTCGTCGGAAACGACAGACACCGAGACGTGAAAAACAATGAAACCGTGAAAATCGGCGACACACAATCGGTGAGCGTCGGCAATGACCAGCATATAAAAGTGAATCGATTCCTAACAGAAATGGTCGGCGTTGCCAGCACACTGACGGTCGGAGGGGCCTATCAAGTCACTGTTGGTGCGGCTAAAAACGAATCTGTTGCCCTTGTGAGTGCAGAACAAGTCGGCACCATAAAATCCATCGTGGCAGGCAAATCCATCCATTCGAACACCAAGAAATACGTGGTACAAGCCGAGAAAATCGTACTCAGTACCAAAGGCGCGATGATTGAAATGGATGCCTCTGGCATCACCATCAAGGGCACCAAAGTTAAAATCAAAGGAAGCACCATCGACTTCTCAAGCGCAGGCGGCGGTGACAAAGAAAACAAGCCCTTCAAAGAAAAATGTAATGCTAAGGGGGGCAAATGACGCCACACGAACAATTGCGTGAACAGCTACTCAACGCTTGTCTCATCAACAATGATCAAGATTCGCACGACAGCACCGTCCGTTTGCGGATCTTTGCCCTGCTCGATCCCTCTCACAACGAGCAACTTATTGCTGCAGTGCAAGGCATGTCGAGTTCACATCGCTGCTTGTTTGAGGGAGAAGACTATGACGAGTTTGAAGAAGAATCCCCTTGGATAGCAACACTTAACCCAGAAGAACCCTTACTCGATTGGTTGTTGCAAGAAACCTTTGGTCAACAGCAAGCGATTTACATTGTTAGCCACGAGGGAATAGATGCCCTGTTTACGGCGTTTCAGCGAATGAAAGAGATCGTCGAGCCCAGTGGTGAATTAATCTATTTTCGTTTTTACGACGGCAGTACCCTGAACCGCTACCTACCTGTCTTGTCAGAAGGGCAGCGTCGTGAATTTTTTTCCTCTGTCACCACCCTCTTTGCCGAAGAAGGGGAAAACGGATTCTTCCAATATTCGCTCAATCACGATGCAAGCCTCTATTGGGCGGCGCATGGGGAAATTAAAGAGGCAGGTATCTACCCACTCCCAGGAATTCAAACCGAAGAATACGATCCCGAACTGCCGTGGTTCTTCAGTGAAGAGCAATTACAGTTTCCACTGCTCACCCATCGCGACGAATTGATTGATGACCTGATCGAATACCTCGAATATGAAGAAATCGATTCCATCCATTTCTATCCCAAAGGATTTCTGCGCGCCATGATCAACCAAGGCATCGAGCATTGTTTCCACTACAGCATTCTGGATCTCGCCCATATTCGTTTGTTCATCAATATCATGTGGACAATTAACCCACAATTTCACCTTCAACCTATCATTCACCACGTTTTATCTGAATCCGTGCCAACAGAGACAAAATTCGACACCTTATTATCCGATGAATTTGAAGAAACTTGGGTGAGAGCAGGGGCAGAGAAATACAGCGAATGGTGGCCAGAAGAAGGGGCAACACAATGAGTAACGAATACGGCCGTCTACTCGAAGAGGCACGAGACAAAAAGCTCTGGGAAGAAGCTGGCGAGATCGCCAAAAACAACCCGCAGATCATCACAGATATTACAGGGATATTCGATCCCACCCCCGCAAGTGACGGAATTTCAACCATTATTTCTGTCGCCAAAGGTGATTGGCTCGGCGCAGGCTTATCTCTGGTGTCCATGATCCCTTATGCCGGCGATGCCCTCGCCAAGCCCGCGAAATTCGCCAAATATGGCAGCAAGGTTCAAGGTTTGGTCGGGCTAATGTTTAAGAAGTTCGACAACGTTGCCTCTATGACCAAATCTTATGCCAGTGTGTTGTCAAAAAAGCAGATCGTACAAGCGAGAATGCAAGCCCTGAAAAAAGCGAGAGAGCAAATGGTTGCCGCTCGTAAGAGAGCATTCAAGTGCAAAAAATGCGAGCAGTTTAAGCGTAAGCATCGAATGCCAACAACAGAGCATGGCACATGGAAACCCAAGGGTGCTAACGATCCCAACAGCTCTAATTTCGGGAAAGGCGAATTTACGTTCAATAAGAAGATCAAGTTGCCGGATCCCCCTGAAGGGCCTGGAGGGTATGCAAAATCAATAAAATACGATAAAGGCTTCCCTGTTTTTAACTCCTCACATGTAAAAGGTAAACGGTATTTAGCGGACGTGACCAATAATGTGAAAAAAGATACTCAAGCGCTTACCGCAGCAGGTGTTAAACATCCGGGAGATGGTTGGACGCTGCATCACTTTGAAGACGGTGCTGTGGGCTATGTACCCACCGATTTACATAATGCATCAAGTCACGCAGGATCCCGCTCAATCATGAAAACGGAGGCCTTCTGAGAATGAACGACTCTCAAAAAAATCAATTGCTGCGTTACTGGCGAGAACAGTCACAACGAGAAAAGAGTGACATCCCTCGCTTGTCAACGCAGGAAGAAATAGAGGACTTTGAATCTCATTTTTCGCTAAAACTCCCGAACTTCTTTAAGACATATCTTTTGGAATGTGGCATCGCCAGTTTTAACGACATAGATTGGAAATGCAGTGTGTACACAATAGATATCGGCGAAAAGAAGTACCTAGATTATGTAATGCATAACTACATTCGTAATTTGTCTCAGATTGAAAAGGAGCTGCACAACTTAAATAACGCCCTTCCTGACTATTGGGGCACAAACGCCCCATTGATTCCATCTCAGATGATTCCCATCGGAGATAGCTTGTCATCTGATAACGGATATCTGCTTATGAATCTATCAAATGACCACTATGGCTCACTATGGCATTGGCGATTTATCCAAGACGCTTGGGGAAGTGAAGATAACAACGCAATAATTCGAATTGCTGATAGCTTTGAACAATGGCTCGATGACTTAAAAAGTTGTGAAGAGGCAGAAAAAATAGTGCAAACAAGAGGTGGCGAATGAAAGCGATAGAACAACTTTGTAAGCAGATCATTTGGCGTCCTATCGACGTAGACGATGGAGAAAGTACCGAAATCTATTGTTCAAGTGATGAACAACTTTCTGATATTGAATCATTTCTAGGGGTCCAATTGCCCGACGACTACAAATGGTTTATGACACACTATGGGATGAGAATCATTGAAGACGAGCGCGTTAACCTCAATCTGAATGGTATATCAATGTCATTTCTTGGCATGTTTTCCGCCGCGGACGATGCGCTGATTGGAACCAAAATGTGGTCTGATAGCAAAAATGAAAGCCCCCGTATTCCGCCCAAAACACTGATCATTGCAGATTCAATTTCTGATGACCTCGTGATTATGAATCTGAATGATGATCATTACGGGCAGCTTTTTTTCATCAGTAACTTAACGTCTTGGGGAGCCTTTGAAGACGAGGATTATATGGTATTGCTGGCAGACTCTTTTACTGATCTTATGTCTAGAATCGTCCATAACGATGACCCAACAGAATCCGACTTCAACATTCCTGATGACATGATTTGCTGATATGACGAACAAAGAGGAGATCGAGATACTCAGCACACAAATCAAATGGGAGCCAATAGCCTCAGACGGTGGCATGACCGAACAGATGTACCTCTCTTCTGATAAAGAGTTAACAGCACTTAAGCAGTATTTAGGCGCAGAGCTTCCAGATGATTACGTCTGGTTTATGAAAAATATTGGCCGACGATTCTTCAATGATGATCGTATTCATATGAAGCTCAATGGTGTTTCGCTTTCATGTTTAGACTGGTTTAGAGACGCTGTCGATGTATTAACGTTTACAAAAATGGCGTCAGAAAAAGACGATGATGGCGACTTACAAATCCCTGCTAACCTACTCATCATTTCTGACTCGATTTCTCGAGACAATTTTCTACTGGATGTTTCTTCAGAACACTACGGGAAAGTTTGGTTCAGGCATCACGATGCTAAATGGCGAATGATGAACGCTGAGCGCGCAGATGGTTTAGTGCTTGTCGCCAATTCTTTTAGCGATCTCTCGTCAAAAATCATCAAAAACACCTCACCTAGCGACATCGATTTCAACTTTAGCAGTGATGACAAGATAGTCTAACATGGACACCTCAGCGCTTATTCGGATCGAGCAACATGCAGCAGCCGTTGTTGCCACTGAATATCGCCATCTTCCCTCATCGATCGTGTCATACTATTTAACGCCACCCGCTGTCGCCATTGCACTCAATAAGCAACAACTCACGTCAGTACTTTCTCGCAACCTGCGTTATCGCCGCCAATATGGGCTTTCTCCCCGCAATGTCTCTCTCAGCACTCAGCCCAGTATTCAGCAACAGGATTACCTACCCAAATTGGGGGTAGTAAGCTGGAAAGATTGCATCGGCATGGACATGCTACCTAAAGCGCTTCTGCTCCCAAGCGCACAAAATACCACCCTGACGTGTTGGCTCAACAATGTGTCAGATCGCATGGCAATGGTGCTCCATGCTTATCGCGTAACGGAAGAAACACCCACTTTTTACTTATTTCCTTATCTCGACTTTAGCAAGCGTTCAGAGTATCGATTGGCCGTGTCTTACGGTGAGCTAACGCATGTTCGATGCTATCGACGCAGAAACGATTTTCAAGCACAACATATTGAAGTGATCGCTGCTTGGTGGCGAAATATAAAGGATTGGCCGCCCACCGACGTCCTCGCGCACCTGTTCGTTGATGTGGTTGCAGGATCTGATCCTGGCCAATTTTTCATTATTGACGTCAACCCAAACCTTTCAGCCTACCACTAAGGAGAACACCATGGGGAAACCTGTTTGTTTACTCGGTAATATGCATCTCTGCCCTAAAGTGGAACCGGGCCCTGTGCCACACGTTGGCGGGCCAATCATTGATGCTGGGCAGAACCTTGTCACGGTGAATGGTATTCCAATGGCCGTTGTGGGAGGAAAAGCACTGTGCACAGGTGTCGGCATGCCCGATGATCTTACCTCTGGTTCACCACTGGTAAAAATAAACGGTAAAGCCGTTGTTCGAATGGGAGATAGCTGCGCTCATGGAGGGAAAACCGTACAAGGCTGGCCAACCATTACCATGGACTAATCCCTTGAAGCACGTCCTCCGTGGTTGTAGCAAGGCAAAAAAAGTTTCTTATAAAACCTAGAGAAGCGAATCACCTGAAATAAAAACATCAAACGGGTGCCCATCAACGCAGAGAAAAACTAAGTACAGACGAGGAGACTGTACTTAGCTCACCGTTAGTTCCATTAAAGTAACTGTGGATCAGCCAATAAATATCCTTGTAGGTAGTCACAATGTAACGTCATAACCTCTAACATAGACTCTTGAAATTCAACACGTTCAACGATCACTTCTTTACCAAAACTTTCTCTTATTTCAGATACAGTGTTTTTATATTGTAACGCCATATCAAGCTCAATCTTTATAAAACGAAAACACTCATTCGCCACAAGCGAGAAGTCCAAGTGTTGCCCCATTAGATCGAAATCGTCAAGCGCAAACTCAACACCAAGATCAAACAGCCTATATACACTTTTAATATCGAGTAGTTCAATATTTCGTTCCGTAATTTCAATAACCAAATTCGCGCCAGCGTAAAAAAGCGCTTGGTAAAGTTCATAAACCTCCACGGTTAGAAACGATAACACCTCAGGTTCCATATTGACAAATATCAGTTCACCTTCATCGAGGTTAATGTTTTTCTTCCTAACCTGTGATGTTAGGAATTTGATTTGCGCCTCAGCAAGGTTTCTCTTTCTCTCTCGCGATAAACCATCATAAAAAGCGTCCACATCATCAATATTATGTGGTCTAAAGAGTAACTCTCTCGCTTTTTTTTCGAAATGGCCGAATCGCCTAACTATAGGCTGACTAACAACACTAAACCTTACAACCCAACTTTCAATATTGTTGATCGCCCCGATCTGGATAGTATTATTAACGTTAAAAAAATGAAAGTCATCCAGCTTGTAATTACGGACTAAATTCGCAGATTTCTTAGTAGCAAACATTGTAATACCTCAACAAACAAAATTCACCGAGGAATATAAAACAAAAAAAACAAACCAGAAGTAATAAAAAATAATAAAGAATAACAGAGAAAAACCAGCTTAAGTTGATAATATAAAAATCGATCAAAAGCATCACAAAAATCCACCAAACCATTGTTTTACATGGTTTATATTATTTATTATCTTTTATTGGATGAAAAAAATAGTAATGCAACTATCATCAGACTCACTTTTAACCAATGTGGAAAGATGAGTAAAAACCATGAAGCAAGAAGTAAAAGATAACAAAGAAAAAATCAGGTTAATAATATCCGCACTATGTATAACATTGTTTGTTTTATTAGTATCAGGCTGTAACGGTGATAAGACGTCAGTAGCACAACAAGCCGCAGATGTAGAAGCTATTGACGACGCTAATGAGGAAGCGCCATTTCTTGAAGAACTAAGAATCGAATACAATACAAAAATAAAAGGTGATACAAAAACAGGATTAGTATCAGGATTCTCAAATAACTTTACAGCGACTGGATATTTTACTGATGGATCGACAGATGATCTCACTAATAGTCAATATATTAATTGGACATCCAGTGATCTAAAAGTGGCATTCATCAGTTCTAATGGCATAGTAAAAGGATATAATCCTGGTAATACCGTCATTACAGCGACATATAAAGATCCGAGACTAGATGGCTACAATCTTATCGATGCAACCTATGACTTAGAAGTATTAGAAAAACAGGTAATTTCCGTAAATGTAGAGAATCAGCATGCGATAGCGGGTGTAAATAAGCCCTTTGACATGGATATCAGCTTTAGCGATGGATCTCGCATTCAAACGTCGTCTGCTCTCATTGATAAGGGTCATCTTAAAATTGCTAAAAATCAGTCCGCAGTAGGTGACGCACCAACAGTTTCTTTAGATGAAAATAATAACTTGGATCTGACTAACATCAACCAAGCGGCGAAAGTGCCTGTACTTGTGTATTATGGCGAGAAAATTCCAAGCGGTGAAACACCGAATGATAGTTTATGTGAGGAAAAGTGTGTTTCCTTTTATTTCATGTTAGACGTGTCTGAAGCAACGCTTCAAAGCGTCAACTTAAGCGTGAATAAACCAAGTATTCCTGCGGGTATCGAGACATTAGTTAGCGTTAGAGGGACCTACACAAATGGAGTAACAGATGATATCGATATTGAACTAGAGCATATTAAGGCGGAGTATCAAGACGTTACTGGTGTCACTGGTGTCACTGGTGTCACTGGTGTCATCATCAAGAAAGACGGTAGCGGTAACGTTTTATTTTCATCTAAAAAACCAGGTAATATCATTTTAACTTATGAAAATGGAGCTATTTCTCAAAAAATTTCAGTTAAAGTTACAGACGCAGTGCTTCAAACAATAAAGTTAGCTTGGGTTGATGAAAGCGAGCAGACTACTGACTCGTATATCGTAGGTTTGAGCAAAAAAATCCAAGCCACTGCTAAATTTAGCGATGAGAGTTCCAGTATTGTCACCTCCCAAGTTTTTTGGAATACATCTGATAATATTGAAGTCGTTAGAACAAATAGCAAAGATTTAGATCAAAGATATATAAAATTCAAAGATTACGGTCCGGCCTTTGTTAAAGTGGGTTGGAAGGAGATAGAGAGTGATGAGTTTATATTTGATATATCTGATGCGGAAATAGAAGCATTAGTGATAGATATAGATAAAGTCAAACTTAGCCAAGGAAGCAGAACAAAATTTTCTGTCACCGCCACATACAATAATAAGAAGAAATCAGATGTCACTAGTTTAGTTGGGTGGAGATATCAAGAGCAAGATTGGAATAAAATCATCAATATAGAGGACGGCTACATCTATGCATTAAAGAAAGGAAAAGGGGAAGTGGAGATCTCTGCAGCTTTAAATAACTTTGAGTCCGAATCCATAAAATTAGAAGTAGCAGACAAAGAGCTCAAGAAGATCTTTTTCAAAAACTCTGATATCAAAATCCCATCGGGTATAACAACAAAAATTCCGGTTTCTGGTATCTATACAGATGATTCTGTCGGCTATGTGGAGGATGTGATCTTTGTTATCGAGAATAATGGTGACAGTATTAATGTGACTGAACAAAATAACTCTTATTTAACAGCGACTGGTGAGGGAGAATTTTCTCTGCTGGCAAAACTTAAGTCCAACCAACATGTTGCAACAGAGCGTATAATGGTCTCAGTCGACCAAGCATCAAATCTCTTACTTTTTGTAGATGAAACGCCAATGCTAGTCGGTCAGAAAAGAAAAATAGAGACATTAGTAGGTTTCAAAAACAGTAGCTACATGCATAAAGTGCATTTTTCTAAAGCACTAATGAGTGTTACAGGATGCAAAGATAATGACTGTATTGAATTCAATGATTTAACTCAACAACTCATAGCAAAGAAACCAGGTGAGTTTGAAATAACATATTGCTACGAAAAAATGGATGGTCTTTGCGCATCAAGAATAGTCAAGATAGAAAGTTCTGTAGTACTGCCAGCGATGGAAAATCCATATCCTTATCAAATGGTAATAGATAAAGGCAATAGTGTGGTTGCAACTGACATCAACTCTACACATGAAGTAAAAGAATTTAATAATAGTCAAAAATATACATTAAGATTGCATCATAAAAATTTTGAAATAAACAATGAAGCGGATAACATTAGGATAAAGTCGGTCAAATTCCAAGGGCAGAGTACGCTAAACATTAATGGACTAGCTTATATCAAACTCCCATGCAATATATCTCCCGACATAGAAAATAGAGAATGCAACTCGGATGACACCTTATCTTTTGGTCCCGCCACGATAGGAAATAAAGTGTTTTTTTTATTCGAAGTAGAGCAAGATGTATATGATAACCAATTTTCAACCATCTCAGGTAGTGGAGAAAAGAAAACACTAACCACCTATTTCGTAGAGAAGTTTGACATAAAAAAACCATCAACTGGTGGCTCAACTGGTGGCTCAACTGGTGGCTCAACTGGTGGCTCAACTGGTGGTTTTAATCCTGATTGCGTTTCGGACGACCAATGTGGATTTCCATTCCCATGTTGTAATCTATAATAGGTAGGAGAGAGAGTGCCTTCATTGATTCGAGAAGAAAATATGCACAGCTACATTTTTGATAGGTTGAAAAAAACTATTTTTAACAATAGCACTGGAGAAGTGTCAAAGCTAAGTATGTCTGAATCAATGGTACTCTCTCATCTTATTGAAAATAAAGATAATGAGGTCAAAAAATCAGATCTTATTGCTGCTGGTTGGCCGATGCGAGTGGTAGGTCCAAACTCTTTGACCATGGCAATAAAAACTATTCGCCAGTCACTTTCAGACAAAGGCGAAATAATAGAAACGCTGCCCGGTAAAGGGTATATGCTTCACTCTGGCTTTATAGAAGATAGTTTAGATGAAAAATTAGGCGATGCGCCTAATGTTAAAGACAGTGCGACAGCTGAACCAACCGTGTCTGAGAATAACGATCCCGTTGCACGTTTTTATGAAGGTGAAGAATTCAAATCAATACCGCATAAAAAAGAAAATGTAATTCATAATAAGAAAACAAAATTAGTCTTGATTACGTTGTTATTCTTCATTTATGCATTGGCGTTTTTTGTTTCTTTTGTTTTGCAATCCCATCAAGCATCGCTTGAATGTATCACTGTTGACGGTAAAGTTGTTTGTTCCACAAGTAGCGATATAGGGGACATTTCAGGGTTAGAAGATGGTGAATACCTATATGGACACTATAATGGCGAAGCTGAAGCATCATTTAAAAAAGTCGAATAGAGAATATTCTGTACTTACAGCTCTCATCGTGTTGGGTTTACTTATGTTCCTCTGGAATATCAAGCCTTTCATAAATGGCACCGGATGCAAGTTCAAATTCAATAGTGAATCGGAGAACTTGAAGTCTCAAGGTGCATGTATAGATGGCATATTGACATCAGTAGTGCATCAGAAAAAATCAGGAAGAATATACACGAAAAAGTATATTTGGGGTTATTGGGGTAGCGATATATTTCTCTATTTAGTTTCAGAAAAGTGGCAGAAACCTATCGATATATCAAGAAAAATAGATATCGACTTACAGGATTTTGAATATGACCATATTAATTTTTTGTCTGCAAAGATATTCAAATCCTCAGAGGGGAAAATTTACTCAGTTTATGACTACCCCATTGATTTAATCCATGAGGATAATATTAACGGTAAGTTTGGGTTTATTGATTACGAACCAACATTCATCGGTGTTGAATAGAAATAAAAACAGAATAAACTTTAAATTAACCCTTAATTGCACAGTGTTTTATATTAATGGGCCAATGCTTTCCTTGTCCTAATCTTTTAGCGGCAAACTTTTGCACGGATTGAGTCAGGATGAATCGTCAAGGACCTCAACATTTAATAAAATTGAAATTAGGAAGTACAACGTGAAAGAATTATTATTGCTTTAATTGTGTCATCAATTACAATGCCGACACTTGCAAGTGTTAGTAACGGTGACGTTTATATTTTTGTCGGCGGAAAGAGTGAAGATGGCATGAGCGGCTTTTCGCTAGGTTCTGGTTACACCATTAATGAATATACTTAGGTCGAAACCTCTTATGCCTATGGTGACAACAAAAGCACGGCAGACTCCGTACTCGGCCACACTAAAGTTAGCCGCACTGGACATTTTGATGCCGTATTTGGGATCGATGCCAATCCCTATCTCCGTCCATACTTTAAACTAGGCGCTGCGTACAATAAAAGTAAGCGTACGGCTAACGAACCCAATAATAAGGTCACTGTCATCCGTGATAGTGAATTTAGACCACATATTGCAACAGGTTTCCAGTTCTCCGCCCCATCATTAAGTGAAAACGTTTTTGCCAACTTCGAATATAACCAATATCTCGGAGGATATTCTCAATTCAATAGCTGGGGGACTGTATCCTTAGGTTATACCTTCTAATAAACTCAAAATAGTACTGATTAAAATTGTAAATAAGGCTCTATAACGCTTTTTATTAGCTTATGGAGCCTTCTCTTCCGTACTAACTATAATCAACATTTTGGAACTTCACGCTTATCTACCCTTTACAAAAGCAGGGATTGAAAATGTTGGACGATCAGGCAAGAAGTCGCGAGAAATGCCCTATCGCAAGACGGCTTGTCGGGACTATTATGTGTGCAAGATAACGATCTGGCGGCATGCCATAAAGAGCACGAGGTCCACATGCAATTTACCTATTCCAACCCAACGCAAATCCATTTTGGCCAAGGCCAAATTGCAGCCATTGCTGATGTCATCCCAGCACAAAGCAAAGTATTGGTGATTTACGGTGGCGGTTCCATCAAGAAAAACGGCGTTTACGACCAAGTGACTGACGCATTGAAAAACCACACTTGGCTGGATTTTGCAGGCGTTGAACCGAACCCCACCAAAGAAACCTTGGACAAAGCCGTCGCGATTGCCAAGCAAGAACAGATTGATTTCATTTTGGCCGTGGGTGGTGGGTCAGTGATTGATGGCTCGAAATACGTTGCTGCTGCAGCAAAATACGACGGCGACGGCTGGGATATCCTGACCGGTAAATACACCATTGAAAGTGCGCTGCCTATCGGTGCGATCTTAACGCTGCCAGCTACGGGTTCAGAATCAAACCCGGCCGCGGTCATCACCAAAGCGGAAACCCAAGACAAACTGCCGTTCATGCACCCAAGTGTTCGCCCTGTTTTCGCCGTGCTCGACCCTGATGCCATGAAAACACTGCCAGAACGTCAGCTTGTTAACGGCATTGCCGACGCGTGGGTACATACCTGTGAGCAATACATCACTCGCCCAACAAATGCGGCGGTACAAGACGGCTATGCAGAAACCTTGCTGCGCAATCTGAAAACGTTAGGCGAGCAGTTTGCAGTGCGCGATAACGATGCATGGCGCGCCAACCTGATGTGGAGTGCTAACCAAGCCCTCTCAGGTTTGATTGGACAAGGCGTACCGCAAGACTGGGCAACGCACATGATAGGCCACGAACTCACTGCGCTTTGGCACGTCGACCACGCCCGTTCGCTCACCATCATTCAGCCTTCACTGCTGCGTAACCAAATCGATTACAAGCGCGCCAAGCTCGAACAAATGGGCCGTAATGTCTTTGGCTTCGCGAACAGCGATGATCTGGCAGAACGCACCATTGATGCGATTGAAGCCTTCTACAAGCAATTGGGGTTAGAAACCAAACTGACGGAGCACACAGGCAACAAGGAAACCGCCATTAATGCCGTGATCGACCAACTGACAAAACACGGTCTGACCTCACTGGGTGAAAACCAATCGATCACGCTAGAAAAAAGCCGCGAGATCTTAGAAAACGCGATCGGTTAACTCATCACTCCATGTGTCCCCTTGTCCCTTTCGATGAGCCACGCACTGTCAGCGCATTGAAAGGGACACAATGAAGAAAACGTCAGTTCGACACATTTGCCATTAACACAGGTCGACATGTACTGTCTTCCGTTGGCACCATCCCTAACGACGCGTCAATTTGAGGTGGCTCAACGTAACTGACAGGTTCTGAAACCGAAGGGTAGGTTAACGTGAGCGCTTCAGGCACGTTCTGGCGGTCCGGATTTTTAATGCCTTTTTCTGTGTTATAGGGGTCAGTGAATACACCGTATTCACCGGGCTGCATTTTGTATCTTACGGATGTATTTCGAAAACCCGCATTCGCAAGATATTTCGAGGGTTCCTCCCAAGAGCGGTTATCCAAGTTGGTGAAGAATTTAATGTCCACCAGCACAGCATCACACAATGGGGTGACTTCCTCATATTGCGTCGGCCAGCCCGCACCACCAGAGGTGTCAGGATAGCGCCCCCAATCGCCGCCTTTTAATGGGCAAGCGCCACCACCGCCATAGACGGCTCGGTTAGGGTGATGCACCCCATAGACAGGCAGGCCAACCGCCCTCTCTTCTTCACCACCAAGAAAATGAAAGCGGGGTTGGTAGGTGACTTCTGTTTTTAACTGCTCAGGCTGAGAAAGCGACGAAAAATAGGCCCCATCAGGACGCACATACCGATGATCATCGTTATCTTGATTGTCATACACTGCCGTCACGAAAAGGTAAGGCTTATTAAAAAACGTTCGCTCAACCAGGTAATACTCTGTCTGGGTTTTATCTGCATCGATTGCTTTCCATTCAACATGTAATGCATCTTTACCGGGTTGACCTACATTGACCCACGTTTTTGCATCAGGGAAATGTTCCAGTCTCAACACATTGAGGTAATTCTCTCTGATGTCGAGCCCTGCTCGTTTACCTAATGGCCCTACTTTATTGGCAGCCTGTTGGCTGAACGCAAAGTTCATGGCTTTTTTCGCATAGGGGTAATCATTTGCCGACATGGTGCAATACCAATTCGCCAAATCTACAGGTTCGTGGTCTGCATATTTTCCTTTGAAAAAAGGATGCGTTATTGGCACATCGATATAATTCAACGTGTTATTTTCCGTTACTCTCTCATCGGGGAATTTATAACCAGACCAACTTTCATCTTCTAAATAATATCCATATTGATTTCCTATTTTCTTTATAACGTCTTGTGAATATAAATCAGTACCAACAGGTAAGCCTTCTGCTTGTCTTCTTCGGTACAGTCTGACATTCCCATTTTCTTGAACACGCCATAAACCATGTTTACCTTCGCCAATCATGGTAAAAACTTGCTCAGCAATACTGACAAACCGGTAGGTGGCGTTGGTGTTCATATAGCCCATGTAAAAGGGCAAGTGAGGAATTTGAGAATGGGTTCTATCAGGTCGACCAATACCCAGTAACACTTTTATATTATTATCAGCACTGACCGACTGGTCGCTGGTATAGAAAAAAGGATCATTATGGGTTAGGTCTGTAAGGTTCTGATTTGCATAAAGGTACGGTGATGGAAACAAGAGTAAGGTAAAGGGGAATACAGATTTCGATAGGGATATATCCATGACTATCTCTCCCTGATATCACAGGTTCAGTGATATACATACAAAGAACTAAAACAACTTACGCTGACCACATGCGAATGCTAAGCCTTCATCATCCGTGGAGAAAGTGATGGTCGAGCCCTTTGGAAAAAACAGCACATCACCCACTTCGCCTTTCACCTTCTGAGTCCCATCAGAGAAATAAATATGCCCGTCTAAAATAATTTTACTGTCATCGTAGTCATAGGTGTAAACAAGCGGATTTCCCTTTTCAATTTTGAATATACCGCATGCAATAGGCGCACTTGGGCTGGATGATGCAACGATATCCTCAAAATAGGCATTCACGCCTGGTTCATTCATAGACGCAATAGACATTGAGGGTACATTTTTGAATATCTGTAGATTTTTACTGTCAGCAGAAACTTGAACGCCATGTGAAAATACAAACGTTGAAGATACGCAGAGGCATAACAGAGTAACCAATTTTAATTTCATCATTTTTCATTCCATTTTGGGTTTATTATTTATGCGCAAAAACACATATCGGCAGGTTTTTTTGTGCGCACAATGATCTATAGAAGTTAAAAAATTACCCGTCAAGTAATAAATTACCCAACAAGAAATCCCCTTTAAATTCCGATACTTCGTGCTAAGATTTATTTCACTAACCTGCTCTTCTATTCAAATTAGGAACCCTAAATGGATCAAAGCGGCTTCAGCGACCGTCTAAAGCACCTTCTAAAACAAAAGAAGAAAACCCAAGCCCATGTCGCTACTGCAATCGGCACCTCAGTACCCTCTGTGCACCGATGGACCAAGGGCGGGCAGATCGAATACAAGAACCTGAGAAGCCTTGCAGATTACTTAGGGGTTAATTGGATTTGGCTACGATATGGCGATGAAGCGGTAGAAAGCGTTCAGCAGATGCAGACAGAGGACGCAGCAGCCACAAGCAGACGCAGAGAATACCTAAACCAAATCATGGACAGTGAAAATCGCATGCGCCAAGCGCTTGATATGGCTGATATTGTGACGTGGGAATGGAATGTATTGACAGGTTCTGTTGAATGTTCAAAGAACGCCTCGACCCTCTTCAACGTGGATGAAAACGCGCTCCCTAACTGCATGCTCCCTTACACTGACAATACCATCGAAGAACTCATCGACATCTTTGGTAGAAACGCGCCTCATGTCTGGGATTTTTCAGTAAAATCCTCAGATAAAGCCGTGGTCTGGTTTACATCAAAAGCAAAGCTCTACTTCGATGTGTCGGGAAGACCCACCAAAGTGATTGGCGTCAGCTTTGAAACGACAAAGCATAAAGTCGATATACCGTCATCAACATCCGTGAAACCCTGACGCGCGATCAATGCACGCTGTCTCGCGTGCAATCGGTAATGACGACAGTATCCGCATTCATCATACCTTGCGCATCCAATTGGCCTTCACCATCACTGAAAATCACCGAGACAGCACCTGAATTCACCAACGACGAAAGGCTTCGACAATCCGATGGTTGTTCAATGTAGATACGCTCGGCGCCAGAGTGTGCAAGTGCGCCCCAATCTTCCGTATTAACCTCAGAGAACACCAAATCAGCCTGCACGTTCGACATGTCACCGAATGAAGAAATGGTGCTTTGCTCAATCAGTACCTGAGATAACGCAGGCATGTCGTTCAATGGCGCAAGAGATTCCACATCAACACCGCTCAGTGTCACCACTGCCAAGCCCGGAAAGCTCGCGAGATCGTCTAAACGGATCTTGGCATTCTTCGGCAGATCGCAAAGCAGGGTAGACAGATCATTGACGCGTGTCGCCTCACTCACCTGTGCCGCCATCGACACGCAAGATGCCATCTCTGGATCGATAAATTCAACCTCTTCAATGGGTTGAGAAAGTGGCGCAGGCTCATTCATTTCGTCGCCCACAGCCTCTTCATCCTGCCACATGTCATCAGGCAAAGGTTCAAGCACGCCCTGCCCTTCGGCAAGCTCTACCAAATCAGAAAACGCCTCGCCGCTCATGTCACCGAAGAAAGCTTCGAGCACAGGCGCGGCATCTTCAAGAATACAGGCATTCGCGACAACAAATGCGCCAGGCACTTCCGCCACACCCACGCCGTGCATGCCCAACTGCACCACAGCGGCCATGGCCTTGTCTTCTTCAGTGATGGTTTTGAAGGTCAAAATGGTCGCGCTTGAATCGCCCAACGCGTGAATGCGATCATAGAAATCAGACACTAATTCAGGGCGATAACACGCCGATTCGGGGTCAACGTCGTTCAAAAAGGTTTTGTATTGTTCAATGTAGCGCTCCGCCAATGCGGAATTGCTTTTTGCCAGCGCAATACGCGTATCTATTTTCGCCACACGCAGCGCCATCAAGCCACTGCCTGTCGATTCAAAACGCTCAGACAGTTTCTGCGTCAGCACCTCGTATTCACCCACATTACTCAACGCTTCATCAATCAAAGGCGCCGTGTTGTTTTGCAACTTTTCAATGGCAGCCATGTTTCGCTCAATGTCCGTCTCCGCCGCCACGGAAAAGGGAAAAATAAAACAGAGAAAAACCGCAGAAAGACGACATAAAAACGCGAACGAACCAGAAAAATAGCGCATGGGGGACTCCCGTGAACAACGACGATAAATCAAACTATGTTGATTCTTCATCCACAAAAAAAGGCTTATCGCACAAGGCGGCGATTTCACGACCTTCAACAATCAGTTTCGCCTTATTGCCAGCTAAGAACGGTTGCCGTTCACCGGAGGCAAACAACACAAATATTTGGTGAACCTTCAGGCCATGCTGATCGCGTCGATGCTTGGCGCGTGCCACCACAAAACCACGCACAGCGTCTAAGTTCGCTTCAAAGCGGAAAACGGGATACACACTGGAAATCACCCGCGACATCAAACCTTTTTGTCGATTCACGGTCACATAATGACGTGCGAACACCATGTGCCAGCCAAACGCCGCTAAAGAAGCCCAAACAAAGACAAACGACGGCGACTCAACGTTGCCAAACCCAAGTTGATAGAAAGTAAACCCCAAAAACAGGCACCCGATTGCTTTTCTGACAACACCCGCGCCAAAGGTAATGACTATTTCGCCAGTGTTCGCGCTATGTGTCTTCTTCATATCGTCATATCTTCATATCTGCCTGACCACACCTTCACCTTGGCCGTTACAACGATGCGATGAAAAGGAGAGCACCAAGCACAAGCATGACAGGAAAAATCCACACCAAACGCCACAACGAGCCTTCGACACGAAACGGCGTTTCCGAGTGTCGATAGGAAGCAGGCTGATGCGTCACATCGTGAGCAACAGCCTCAGGTTCAACATTACCTAACTCAGCCATTTCTTTCTCTGACGGCACCACCATCAAGGGCTTTGAATCCGGCCAGTCGGTCACGCCATCAAAAATCGCTATCTGATGGTAATGACACATGAAAAGTGCCAGTTCGACCGTTTGCGCAACGCTACCAATACTGTTTCGCCATACCTGCTTGCCATTGATGGACAATTGAAGCCAGCACCCTTCTTTATGCTCAGCAATAGGGATCACAGTTAAACGGCAATCCGATACTGACCAGTCATCAACAAGAGTTACACCTAGCCCTTTCCAGCCAATCAAGTGCTGCACTCTGTCAGCGTCAAAAGAAAACCGCTCACGTCGGGAAAAAAAAAGCACGCAGAGAAAACCAAGCAGAACGGCGGCAGGAAGGAAAAAATAACGCGCGTTGTCCCCGTTAAACCAAGAAAGGGCAGCCATCACTAAGCATACACCAAGAGGAACCAGCGTGATGAAACCATAAATCGCGAAGTTTTTCTGCTTCACACCAACCAGATAGTCATTGCCAGACTCGTCCCGCTTGAGGTGGTAACGGGCACCCCAAGAGAGCGCGCCATATTCCTTTATCATGCATTGCCCTTTCAAAAACCAGACAACCCCACCTTAAAACGCATTCAAAACAGGGTCGACACACTGACTGTTTTATTCGTAGGACTGGCGAAGAGAATCAGAATGAAAAACCGTCACATGTCGACGATTTGAACCACATTAGCAGTTTCAGCCCAAGCACGTTTTCGCGCGCAGAAAGCGCACATTTTGGGGAATAAAAAGGAAGCAGCACAAGATAGTCACCACTTCCCTCGCTTTGATTTCATCAAACTTACGGCTTTTCCATCAGGGCCAATCGCACACCAAGGCCGACAAGGATCGTCCCGAGTGCTCTATCTAACCATGCACAAAACCGGCGGCTGTTCCTCAAAAACCGCGTGGCTTTATCCGCCAACAGCACAAAGAGAAACTCGATAGTCAGCCCCACAACAATCACAATGACACCAAGAACAATAAGCTGCACCGTCACGCTGCCTTCGTTGGGCCTTACAAACTGCGGCAAGAAAGCCATGAAGAACACCGCCACTTTGGGGTTCAACACATCAATCAACACGCCTTGCTTGAACGCATCCCAGAAGGAGACATTTTTTTCGCCTGAGGATTCGGTATCAAAACTCTCCCCAGCCGAACGAAGGGCTTTGTAACCTAAGTAAATCAGGTAGGCTGCACCGACGTATTTGACCACAGTAAATGCCATGGCAGAGGTTGCTAGAATCGCCGACAAACCCAGTGCCGCAGCAACCACATGAAAGAGCGCGCCACTGCACACGCCCAACGACGAAGCAAAGCCGATTTTCTTACCCTGGGTAATGGTTCTTGAAAGGATGTAAATCAAATCTGGCCCTGGTGATAACGTCAGTAACACCGCCGCACTTAAAAAAACAAACCAATAACCAACATCCATATGTCACTCCACGTATCCATTACCATCCCCCTTGTTCAGCGATCAGCTTACAGGAGTTACTAACCGACGAAACGCTTCAATACGCCGCAATGCTGGGACGTTTTGATAGGTCGAACGAAGTATTCAATGAAAGGCGGTATTACATTGCAAGCGCAAGCAACCCAAGGGGAATGGCAATCACACAAATATGCAAAATGTTAAACCATTTTTCGCGGTGTTGAACACGCTTGAAACCCATCACTGCCAGCAGCGCATCTACCACAGACATTTTATAGCGCGAGACCATCACACCGAGCTGCAACACAACCCCACCAATAAAAATGTACTGTGCCGCCACGCCATAAGGCGTCGCCCATACTGCATTCAGGGTTTCCACAAAACTCTGTTCTACCGCCATGTCACTCAACTTCCTTGTTTGCTATCTCTTTATGATGTTAGGCATCCTGCCTGGTTAGGCTGCGCAACGCACAGCCCGATTGGGTAACCAAAAGAGGTTGACCTTCAAAAGACTATAACGCGGATGAACAACAAAAGACGTTTCAGTTTTGTGGAAAGTCGATAATGAGCGAGCGCCCACCTCACACCATGCCGCGTTACCTCAATCTCGGCTGTATTTGCGACGAAGACGCAGCTGTTCTCCATTAATAAGCTTCAGTTCTATCGGCTGAAACAGTTGGATAATCAACTCATCTTCCTCTCTTCTGATGGTGCGCCCTTGGATCTCCCATACACCACTTTCAAATTGGATGGTCCCAGCCACAGGCTCTTCGGGTTCAACCTTGTCTTTCACTGAGATACGGATACCGTGTTCGGACACTTCACACACTTTGAAGGTGCTATTGCCACACACAATAAACGGCATGTCCTGTTCTAAATAACGAAGACGAAAGAAACTGCGCTTTTGCTCTTCCTCTTCTTGATCAGTGTCTTGGGCTTGTTGCTGACTTTTTTTTTGTTCCATGATGGTAAATCACTTCTCTCCGTTAGCCGCTTATTATTATACCCAAACAACGTGAAGATGCAGGATTCAGCGAGCTTTACTGATGTTATGATCAAGGCGTCCCTTTGCCGATGTAGTGCGCTCCATCAAAAAGGGACAACACCGAGCATGGCGTCAGTAAACTCGCCCGAAGGGAGGCCCTCAGAGCGTCCACTTCATCGTTAAATCCCTGTGAAATAGAATCACTATTCCTACAAGAATTTGCCTTAAATTGACCACTCTGAGGACCTCTGACATCGAGCATTTTCAGGTTGTTTGGGTATATTGTAATAGACTAATTTTAGCAACGATGTCGATAATGGCATGGAAGGCGTCTGTTGCTAATTGACTACCCCAAAAAATCGCCACCAAATGAAACTAAACACATATAAGAAAAACACTAACCCTGACAATAAATGGACAACCAAGAAATGAACATGACCGCCTCACCTGAGATATAATCAAAAAAGCCATCGATATGTCATGAATCTGTCAATATTAAAAATATCATCACAACATTCAATCTTCTATAAAAATCGAATCTAGAAAATCTGCAAAGTAACGCATAGCGAAAATTGAGCCCATTGATATATTAAAAATCAAAGTGATAGATTTAAAAATAAACACAGTCGCGCCAACCCTCATGAAAAACCACTTTATTAATCTTTTAAAATCTCATATAGGTATAAAAAGGCAGAGTCTATTTCTTACGCATTATCCAATCTCGCGATGCAATCGGGAATAAAAATGATAAATTTCGACCCAGTAGAGAATAAGTTATTTACTGATACTCGATGTGTGGGTATCAGTCATCGAGAAGGGCTTATCCTCGCGTTACTCATACAACGCGCGCCCGATGTCATTGAGAAAAAAACCATCATCGCCCATGCTTGGGGGAACGTCTGTGTTGGCGAAACATCACTCGCAAAATCGATCAGCGCATTAAGACAATCATTCTTGAAATTGGGCATAAAGGAAAGCCCGATCATTACCGCACCAAGGATAGGATACCGCATACTTCCAGATAGAATTGAATGCGTGGAAACTCAAAAGCAAGAAACCCTATCCCCCCCATCTCCCGCGTCTCCCGTTCAAGAGCAAACCGCCGAGCCTCGCCCCCTAGGCGACCTTGATACAGCGAAAGAAAACATCAAAACCCTGCTTTTGAAGAATGGGACATCTCACGTTTTGAACGCGTTTAACGCCCTCTCAATCACGTTGATCATGGTTGCACTCGTCATTCTTTCCTACAAGTTCAACGTTACTGACTGGCATCCTTACTATTCTGATGGTGAAATCACTCAGCAACGCGTTGGAGAATTGATTCTTTTGAAGTCTTCCTCAGCGCGACTGTCCCTTCCCCTTCGCGCTTTACTCGCATCAAACCAATGCGACTGTATCGTTTTTGTGGGCATGGGTGACGATGAAAATGACCTCGCTTGGTTTCACCGTCGAGCACAAGACGCCATTAACCTAACGTATAGAACAAGCCAGTTCCCCGTTGCCGCAGCGCAAATCGCCCAGTTTGTCGAGGAACGCAAATGAATGTCACGATTGCCTTCTTTGTTTTCAGCATCAGCGTCTTTATGGGTGTGCTCGCACTGCCATGGCAACAACACCTCATGTCCGGACAATACCAACATTTTCTGGTTCAGGTTCTCCACGATGGCAGCACAACAACAACCAAAGGCCAAACCCGAGTCGATGGTAATTCCATTATTCATGTCGCCACGATTAAACAGAGCCTCTCGGAGCAGACCAGTTTAGTGCGCTTAACCGGATACCTTAAATCCACCCTCTATTCGTATTATCTGCTTCGTTGCGATGTGGAACTGGTTTATGTCGATCACCTCGACAACACATCCGACTTTCTGTTTGCATCGTCCTACTTGTTTTTCGAAGACGAAGGTTGTCACGCAAAACTCGGCGTCGTTTACGAAGACCCTGAATTTCTGATCATTAAGGATTATCGATCAGAGCATACGCAAATCGTCACGCGTCTCTAATAAGGAATACCTTGAAAAGGCCAATGTAACTGCATGTTTTTATTGTTGATTATTTTTCATTGTTTTTCATTTAGCAGCCAGACACCAGAGTGTCATGCTGATTCTTCGCCATCCATGGCGAAGAAAACAACCGCTAAAACAATGGAGAAAAAACATGCCGAAAGCCACGCTAACACTCATTACGCTATCCCTATTTTCCGCTTTTTCAGCACCCAGCTTTGCCCATATTTATCCCGATCGGCTTGTCGTTGATACAGGGGGAGAAGACGTTTGTCGGTCTGGCTATCGCCCGATAACAAAAAATGAAGCGACGTTACACCGTGATTATCTGCTGTCGAAAATGGGCCAGTGGCAAATTACTGGCCTGAAAGATGACTGGGTCATCATGGGATACATGGGATACGCCGACGAAGGCCGAATTAAAAGAGATTTGCCGAATTACAGCACATGGTGCCACCCCATCAACGCAGGAGATACAGGCATACCCGAGCTTGCCAAGCACACGTTACCCGAAGGGGAAGAGGTTGATATTCAGTTCAGCTTGGTCACAGATCAAAACGCATTTATTCGCCCCCTCAGCTACCTTGCTCACTATCTAGGCTATGCCTGGGTAGGCGGTAACAGCAGCGATTACGTCGGCGAAGACATGGCTGTACGTCAAGAAGGAGAAAAATGGCGCATTCAGGGAAATAACAGAGGGTCCTGCAGTGGATATCGCTGTGAAGAGAAAACCGCCATCACGGTTGGCAATTTCAACTACGCCTTAAACAGCGATGATTTCTGGCACGGCGAGGTCACCGAATCGGGCAAGCAGCTCGTCAAAACCGTATACGCCACGGCAAGAAACCGCACCAATATTGCGCAACAGGTGGTGATAGACCTGAAAGTGGACGAATCCACCAATTGGTCCAAAACCAACAGCTATGGTTTTTCCCAATCCGTACAAACCAAAAATTCGTTCAAATGGCCACTGGTTGGAGAAACCGAACTGACAATAAAGCTGGAAGCAAACCAAAGCTGGACAAACACCAATGGCGCTTCAACCTCTGAAGGGGTCACGCTACAAGCACGCCCTATGGTACCGGCCAACTCAGAAATTCCAATCCGCGTTGAGCTTTACCGCTCCAGCATTTCCTACCCTTACCGATTCGGTGCTGACGTCAGCTACGATGTTGAGTTTAACGGATTCCTTCGCTGGGGTGGCAACGCATGGCACACGCACCCAACTCACCGCCCAACCCAAAAACATACCTTTACCATGGGACGCGCCAGCGAATCCTCTGCGGATATTCGCCACCAATGGAATATTCGTAACATTCCTGGTGCCTCACAGTGGTGGGATTGGAATTGGGTAATTCAAGAAAATGGCCTCACCAAAATGCAGAACATCACCAGCCAAAGCCTCCGTCCTTTCAAGGCAACGGTATCTGGGGATTTTTATGCAGAGTCCCAATATGCAGGCACGATAGACATTGGCGCGGCCAAACCTATTTCTGACACGTCTCGTTCAAGATCAGGCCTAAAGTCGTCGCTTCGTATGGGAGGAGTAGAACTTGAAACAAACCTCGATAGGGATGAATTGAAATCACTCGGCTTTGGCGATGTCGAGATCAGTCTTAACCCCGCGCAATAGGACGAAAAAAAAACCGCCGCAAATGCGGCGGTTATCAATGTATCAAAGTATCAAAGTATCAAAGTATCAATGAGACGTTACGATGCGGAGTTGATGCAACGCCAGCACATCCTCCGTCATTCTTTCAATCATGGCGACTTGATTGGCATATCGTTGGATGAAAAAAGAAAACATATTCAGCAAGAAAAAGGGCAGCGTCGTGCTGCCCATTTACCCTCTACACCACCATTAAATCGTAAGAAGGAAGAAGCTCACGCAGCACATACCAGCGGTGATAAGACGCCGCTTGATAAAAACGGTAACTCGGTAGGCTCATCATCTCTTCAGGGGCCGTAGACTCATTGATGTGCTCAAAGCCCGCGTTCCAATCCACATAATCGGGAATACTTTCTGCGATGGTCAAAATGTCCCCATTGGCACATGCCGCTTGCCACGCTTGAATGCGCGTCTGCTTATCACCTTGCGTGGCGAGAATGGCTTTTACCGTCTCTTCCAGATCAGCCCACTCACGCTGTTGTTCCACATCAGCAAGATCAGGACGTTGCGCCGCCACGAGCTTGAACACCGCATGAAGTTGCTTACAGGCTTCAAGGAAAGTCGCAGGGTTATCTCTCCACCCTGAATCTTCACCGTTTTCATACATAAATCGCCATGACAAATACGGCCTGTCAGGCAAGGTCACTGCCGCACCATGCCCCAATGCGCCCGATGCCGCCTCGGCAAGAAACGATTTGATGTTCCTCACCCACCCCGTGCCATATTTCTCGAAAAATCGCTGCTTCTTCTTTTCGATGTAGGCTTCAATTTCCGGTTCCAAATCGCGGTATTCAAAACTGTCGTTCACCACCTTATTGGTACGAGAACTCACGCCAGAAAAGCCATAATGCGAAAAGGTGTCTGCATACACATGGGCTAACACCCCCACCAATTCCAGATAGAACGCTTTATCACTGAGACTTAGATGATGCGCACGCAATGCACGGGCAATTTTGCTGTCTTGTCGGCAGACCAAACGTTCAGTGAACGATTCCCCCTCATTGCCCGGCAAGAAGTGAAAAGGCACCCACACCTTGCGTTGAGACTCACCATCAATGTTTTTCACGCTGGTTGTATGGTGCGCGGTGGGCTCTGTTGACATGGTGGCGGCACTGGGAAATTCCATGCCGTTCGTTTGTGCATTGTCATCAACGAACTGCGACGCCGTGGCGATGATCCGCGCCGCCTCTCGCGTCAGCCCTGCCGACCGCGCAATGGCGAACACACCGTAGTAGTGCATATCAATTTGCATACATTTGTTCCCTTATCGAAGTGCGTCTAACACCTTACTGACCAAGGCGCTTCCTTCTTCTTTCAGCGCCTCGACGCGGGAGGTTAGCAATGCCACATTGCGGTTATTTGACGATGCCTCCCGAATGGCGGCGATTAATGCAGGGTAAAGCGCATGTTCCGTGATCTCAGGACTGAGCTTCGCCAAGTCTAGTTGGGTATCAAACAGCACGTTGGCTTCTTTTTCGGACAAGGTGCGATCGGTCTTTGCGGCGGTTTTTCTTGCGCGATCAAGCATGCTCATTGTTTTCACTCCAAGAGTTTGTTGGCTTTCTTATCAAGTTGTCGGATGTCATCGAGCCCTGCTGTGGCCTTCTCAGACAAGGCGGAGAGTTGCTGGTTGATTTGATCACGCACAGCCTCAAGCCCCGTGTTATCAAGCAAATCGTTTTGCACATCCTGCACTTCTCGGATGCTGTTCAGATGCGCAGTAATGGTCTGGTGACCTTGCTGAATGAGTGCAAAGCTCTGGTTAATGTCCGCAATCAGGGTTCTTTCGGCCTCGTCCAACGGCGCAAGCAAAGCGTGGCGCTTCTCTTCAATCACCGTCACTGCGCTGTCTGCCCACAGCACGATGCTGTTTAACTGCCCCACCCTGTCTGTCGAGCGGGTTTTCACAAATTCCCCTTTGGCTTCGTCGTAAATCACATCCCCTTCAGCCATTTGTACCAATTGGCCGTCTTTCACCCAGCCTTTCACAAACTGCGGGATCCATTCATGGCGCAGGTAATCTTCACGCTGTTTGCGAAGCACTTTGATGTGCTGATGCACCAAATCGGTATAGCTTTCTTGAACGTGGGTGAGGTCTTGCTCGATGCGGTAGGACAATTCCACCACTTCTTTCGGCACCGTCGCGCTGCAGGCAGACAGCAGCACCAACATAAGGGGGAGTAATAATCGTTGCTTCATGGTTCCTCGCTGGTCAGTTTTTCACCATGGTGAAGACTTCAACGGCAAGGCATTGCGAGGGAGATTGCATTCACCAATATTGCAGCCGGTTGCATATCTTATTGCGAGTAAGGAAGGAGAGAGAGAGAGGAGTGGGTGATTTGTCACTGCCGAGCTAGGCGGGTGGCTAGCTCGGTTTTGGACAAAAAAAGGTTAGATTTGATTATCTAAGCTATGTGGTTCGAATAAGCTAAATTTGGTCGAAAAGAGGCTCAATGATGACTACCGAGTTGATGGCTATTCACATCCTTCAAATCGGGGAACTATCAAAGCTCACAAATTCTTAAACAATTTACTATTTAGCCAAGTTCGCTTAAAATTCATTCTAATTGATGCCGATAAGCCATCAAAAAATTACTAACATCACATAAAATCATATACTGGTATTTAGATACACTTATGCTTAGAGATATTCAGAAATTCGTACGACTAGATAAGACCAATTATCTCGAAAGCTATGCCGGAAACAATGAGCGACTTGATAAAGAATTAAATACCACATTTAAAATTTTCTTCTATCTTTCAGATTCAGTTGAGAACATATGGAACAAAAGTACACACATAGACCATGAAAAGAGTCCTTGGCTAGTAGATTCCGTGATACAACTCTCACGTGGTATGGAGTTGTTAAACTCATGCTTATCATTACTAGTGAATAATCATATTCCAGCGAATAGTTATCTTTTTCGATCCTCTATAAATTGCTTTTGGTTTTCATACAAATTTATGATTGGTGGAGTCAATGGTTTTGCCTGGAATCATTATATTGATGAAAAGAAGAAATTAAGCACAAGAGAAATTAAAGATCATGAAATGAAAAAAATCATATCTCAAGATGATGAATCAACTAAAATAATAAATTTATTTAATGGTATTTTACATACGGAGTATGAGCAAGGTTACAGGTTTCATAAGTCTAGCCGTGGTAGAGAGTTTGAGCTCTCCCCACACAATTTTGAAACTGATGAATTAATTGAATTATTTGAGGATTCTATTTTAAATATCCGTGGGATTATGGAGTTTTCTCGATGCGTTATACAAAGCACATTTATAGATCGGGAGCCAGATAGATTATTGAAAGGTGAATATTTTAACTCTAGAAATCTAGAAATTTTGCATACTAAAGATTATCGAAAGCTAGCAGAATTAACAGAGAGATTGGAAGTTATTGATTTAAAGAAATACTCATAGTTAACTTTTTTAGGTAAAATAGCAATTAGAATATTCCACAATAAAGTTAGTTAGTTAGTTTATAAGCCCCAATCAAAGTTAAGCTAGAATTTATATGCGTATTTTTTCAAAAGCAAAGTGGTTAGGTTCATGCCAGAATACACTTTATTAATGCTAGAGTAGGTGCTCCTAACCAAGAGATTTGGATAAGACTGGTTTGAGGTAAATGGATTAGACAACTTTGTTGTTTAAGAGTATTGGCTGCTAGCGCAGCCAAAAGAATGATATTATCTATTGACCAGAGAAACGCTCACATATTTTATTTTTTGCTTTCACTTTCCAACCATAGATTTATTCGACTAATATAAGTATCTAGCCTTTCACTTTCAGACCTTACGGTATTGAGGACTGACTCCCAATACTCCACATCAGATTCTTCGTTTGATTGTGGGTATATGTTTTTAATATCCACAATTGTAAAGTCTAAGTCATTCTTAAAGTAGAATTCATCAAATAATACAATCCCCACAATATTAATATATAGATCATTAAGATCAAAGTGGTTGTTGAAGATAAAATTAACAATGTGAGGAACTTTATACCTCTCAAGCTCAATATTTTTAATACCAAGTTGACATCCTAAAGCTTCGATATGATGTCTACTACCTGCTTCCACTTGACAAAATAGTGCGTCGAAATATGGTGAACTCTCAACTAGTGGTTTAATAAGCCCCTCAAACCACTCAACTATTTTCATACGTTCATCTGTTCTATAAGGTAGAATTTTATATGTAATGACATCATTTCCTTCTAGTGTATAACCATCTTCACTAAAAGCTTTTTCTATAAGATCCTCAAATTTTTTGGTAAACGAAGGTAAGAGTAATTTTGGGGCTACCATTTCGACTACTAGATTACAGGAGAACTCAAGCTCCTTTATCTTACTTTTTGTAAACTCTAAAGACTTATTAATTTCTGCATTAAGTAAAGTAATAAGCTTTGCTTCTTCCTTCGTTAATCTCGAGCTTTCAAGCTGGATGTCTAAGTCAATCTTTAATAATTGTTTAAAAAGACTTTTAATTACTGTGCTATATTCTTCTAAATGAACACGTTGAACTGTCAAACCATTCCCTTGATGGTAGAGCTTATTTCTAATCCCATGAAAAAACTCTACTCTAGCAAGGTCCTTAGTATTAATTCCTTGCCTACTATTTTTTACTCCCTCGACTACATCATGAAAGCCTCTGCGAATTATATTATATCTATCATCTTCTGATGTTGTTGCTCCTGTAATTTTTTTTGGTAGCCCTAAATAGGTTTTAAGCAACATTTCAGCACCAGCGTCCAATAGGAGAAAGGCTATCAAATTATCTTCTTCATTTTTCTTTTTTGCGTGCTGTATAGCTTCACTTACTATTTTTACAGGAGCCTTTTGCCAAGCTTCTAAATTTTTCTTCATCTATCATTACCAGTTAAAAGTCAATAAAATCTAACAATTCATTAGCTCCCAAAGTGGGACATTCATACCCCCCCATTTTTTGGTGGGGATTTCTCGTACATCTAATGAATACCAGAATCTAGCAACCACATTTTTTATCAGGGTACCATGGAGCACACCAAAAGTGGGAATGATAAAATATGATCAAATGGGGTATATGTATCGATTAGCTAATGAGCCATGGTTGTTTTTGGGTAAATTTAGTGTTCCACCAAATCTTCCCATCGAGCGACCGTAATTCTTCTAGGCAGATCAAAGTTACTCAAGAAGTCAGCATAGAATTCGAAGCCTTCTTGCTCCGAAGGTAAAATTAACATTGCTACGTCATCAATTGTAAATTTGAAATTCTGAGTTGACCTCCATTCTCTTTCACAATAGATGCTGTCAAACTCTGTTACATCAAATGTCTTAATGTAGGCTAAGAAGTTGCTGTAACTACCCGTAAGTTTTTTATGCCCCTTTTCTGCGTAACTGATTTCATATTCTGGACTTGAAAAGTCAACATAATCATCAATATTATGCTCTTCCAATTTTTGTTCAACATCTCTAGATAGTGACTCTATTTCATTTGCAATACATGAGGGATCCACCTCATCTATTGCATCGTAGCCCGTATAGATAGAATTTAATAGTGAAGAGTTTTCCATCGTGTACATTACAGGGTTGAAACCTGCTTTGATGATAGATTCTCTCCTGAAGCCAATAGCAATTTTACCATACCTCTGCGCATGATAAGCGAGATGTTGGAGTGGTATATCAGCCACACAACAAACAGGATTTGATTTAACTGTCACTGGTACATTTTTAAGCAATTCGAAAGACATAGTTTCGTCATTGAACTTACGTTTTTCAGGAACGATTACTTTCACTATTTCATGATAATTCCCAGTTCTAAGCTCTCCACTAGACAAAATGGATTTCATAGCTTCATAGCCATTCATGGCTGGCTTTAATTCTTTTAACTGCTTATTTGATTCAGAGTCCCATTGAGGGCCTCCTGTGAAATGCCATAAGATTTTCGATACTGTACCGGGTCTCATTTTCCATCCAATTTGCCTAACTAATTACATGGCTCCCCAACTACTCACGAGGATTTGCAACACTTAGGTGTTATTTTAAATACCGGAGGTAGCCATAGCTACCCAACTTTAATACCTGTGATTTTCATGGCTTCCGATGAAAGTTCTGATTTTTTTGACTTCACTTTATTTAAAATTGAATCTGCATCAGTTTCAGATAAACTCACATGTGGTGGGTGTGTATGCTTGATTTGAAAAACGCATTTCAAATATAGAGCAAAGAAAGTAAGTGAAATTACTAATGTTATAGCACCTAATATCGACGAACTAATTGATACTTTTCCGGCTGTCTCTATTTTAACATTAGAACTTAACACTGACATATCACCTAAGGTAATAGCATATTGAAGTTGGATAAATGAAAATACTAATCCCGATACCACAAGGGAAAGAACAATAAAGGTTATAATCCAATTGGCTAGTATTTGTTGGCCAAATACTTTTTTGGGATATTCAAAACGCCATTTTAGATGCTCTATGTATGATTTTTCTAGCTGCTGCCACTCAGGTGTCTTTAGCTCTTCCTCTTTCTTTGCCTCTCTAAGCTTTGACCATTCTTGAATAAGATTGGCAAGAGATGCAGCCGTCGCAGCAGCTGTTGTTTCTATAATTATACTCATCCTCTCGATACTGGGATTCAGCGTAACTATCTGTTTTATATTTAATATAATAATACCTCAAAAGAGTAAGAAAAAGAAAATCCAATGAGATAGTTTCCACTTACCTCTCGTTTCGCATTTGAAAACATAACGAAAACTCTTGAAGTGAGACTGGTTGGATTTTCCTTCTCTAACGCGAAATGGGGCATAAACGAGTTAGATGAAGACCAATCGCTACTGTTAGAGCACTCAATCACAGCTAGAGCACTAAAACGTTAGGTTCGGATAAGTTGGATTTGGGCAAAAATCAAGTTTGTTAAAGTAAACAGATTCAGTGTCTTTTTACTACAGAGATAGGCAACAACAAAAACCAATCTCTGAGTTTATGATTATGGCTGATAGGACTATAACCTATGGCTGCGTGCTATCAGTGAAGAGGTCGAAAATCGATTTACCGATTTCGACTATTGCCAGATTTCGCTGATCCATTGAAGCATCAGTCTGACTGACATAAATGCTAACGATAAGCGGAGACTGTTTATCTCGCCAAACTACAGCAGTAATACTCCTCGCACCGAAACCACCAGCACCTGAGCGGTCTCCTATTTCCCAGCCAGAAGGTAATGCAGATCGCAGTAAGTTACCCGTTACTTCATTTCTCTTCATCCAATCTATTAATTGCACACGACTGTCTTGAGAAAGTACCGTTCCGAATAGCAACTTATTTAAAGTGTTTGTCATGGAAATAGGTGTTGTCGTATCCCTTGGATCGCCTGGTAATGCTTCGTTCAGTTCTGGTTCAACACGATCTAAACGAGTGTTCACATCGCCGATATCTCGTAAAAAACTTGTAATACTTTCTGTACCGCCGACTGACTCGATAACAATATTTGCTGCTGTGTTATCACTTGTCAGCATCGTGGCCTGGCAAGAATCGCCCAGTGTAATCTCCTTTTCGACGTATGCTTCTAGTATTGGAGAATAAGTAACAAGGTCATCGCTGTTAACCGCCACTGTATTGTTTAGTTCAGTTCTTTTCTGATCAACATCATAGAGTAATTTTGCGCAGGCAATAGATTTAAACGTGCTAGTCAATGGAAAGCGCTCGTCACCTCTAAAACTATATAGTGCTCCGCTTTCAACATTCAAAACAGCAACACCAATACGGGCGGAGAGGGTTTCTTCTTGCATCTTTATCACCTTCTCGGCTGGAGCAAAATCAATGGTGGCAGCAAACGAAAAAGAAGGAACAAGAAGATAGAGCGCTAAAAGCAGGTTTATTGATTTTTTCATTTTGGGCATTCAGTAGGATTATTGCGGGCGATTATAGTCGTTGTAATGTCGAATCTCTACACCTCACGAATAGTCATTAGAAAATCTATCTAGAAACCGTGGGTAGAGGTTTATGACGGTTGCTTTCGCCAACACCGAATGGGGCAAAAGCCACTTACGCTACCGCCCTTCGCTTACTGACACGCAACACGCCATCACTGTCTACATTATTCGGCGGGAATGTACCACGAAGTGCATAAAGCGATACTTGATTTTGATCGCAGGGAAAACTGACTGGTTAACGATTAAACGGCCAAAAACAACGCGTATTTTCGGTGTGAATGAGTGAGAGAGAAGTGATGACTTTTAATGAGGAAAAGTGCGTTTTTTGCTCGCCGGTTTAACAACCGCTTTGAACCGAAATAGCAGTTTCTTGGGACAGGCACATTTAGTAAGAAGCGAATGAAACGCATGCGGCATTGGCTTGGTCGCTTTCGGCGCACTGCTTGCTATCAAGACCTAGATTCAGGGGCTTGTTTCATTTCCACAAACACCGCTTCAGGCAAATTCGACGAATCAAAAGCCATCACTGATCTCTGGCCCCTCTTTGCTTCGTCGAACGCACGAGCACAATGACTGCAGCGGCTATCAACACAAGCCCAAACCCAATAAATACCCATTGTCCGTCTGTCATCTTACGTTCCTTCTTGGTTTGCTTGAATGCATCCACCAAACACAAGGTGCACAACTGCCTTCCTGTTGTTCTGGGAATGCGCGTTCTTCTTCAATGTTAGTGTAGATATATTTGCTGAATTGTTGGGCGACGTTAAGGCAATAGCGATGCGGTTTTAAAGTGATGAGATCAGGTGCTGGATATGAGGTGTGGTTTCGTGGCTGAGATTTGAACGTGTTTAAACGGTGTTTGTTTTTGTGATTGAAATACGTTGGAAGGGTGAAGCAAGAGGGGAATTTTTGGCGCTTAGATTGGGTGGAAGCCCTACCAGCTACATCCCGGCACACACGTCCCAAGCGGGGGCTGCTTCCTTCCGGACCTGACCCATTACACAAGATAGCGTTGCGGGAGAACCAATAGGGCCTCCATAGATTTGTTACACCAAACTTTTCTTTTAAAAGAAACTTTCGGTTCGGGCGCATTATGTAAGAAGGCTGACACCAATGCAAGGGGTTATCCGGCATTCAGGGTGTGAGTGCTGAGATTTTGTCCGCTTACGTCCATTTCAGCGTGCGACTTACTCTCTACTCCTCTTCTTCCTCTTCGTTTTCTGCGTTGAGCAGGTAATCCCCCAGCCATGCAATGGTCAGCGATAACAGCCACGCCACGAACACGGGGTTGGGCACGGAGAATTGCGGGATCACCACGATGGTGGCAAAACCAATGGCGGGTAAAATCACGGTGAGCTTGTCGCCGCGGTTACCGTCGCTGATGCGTTGTAGCTCTTGCAGTGATAGCACCAACACGCTGCCACAAAACGCGAGCATGGCGCCTTGGGGCAATCCACCCGCGAGCAAGCCTACGATCAAGGCGGCGGGCCACCAGCTGATTTTGGTAACAGGTTTCCAGAAGTACGCAGATAGCCACACAAGGACGACACAGAAGATTTGCATCAAGGTGTAGCGCATTGAGCCGCCGAGCTTCTCATCTCCTTGCAGTGCGAGTATACCGCACTCCATGGCGATAACCACAGACACAACAAGGATCGACACTTGCCAGTTACGTCGCTCGCCTGTCATGAGAACAAGGGCAGGTAATATCATCCACAAGCTGAGAGAGATGGCGACGGGCTGCAGGGGCACCATGGCGCCGAACCCTACAAGGCCAATCACAAGTAACCACACGGCTGCGCCACCGTTACCGATGAGGAAAAGTGCGGGGATGACATAGGCCAACAACGGAATATCACCGTTGGTGATGGCGAGTGAAAAAGCGGCGCCGATGACGGTCACGGCAGCGGTGACCATTAACATTGTTGAATACCACATAGCTGCACCTCCTTGCGCTTGTATGTCGATATTTTGCTGGTTGAGACCAGCGATTCCCTAAATGCGTTGTATTACCCAGTCCCCTTTTGTTGGTGGTTTTATGTCAGCGCTGTTGTGTTCAGTTGCTTGGGGTTAACCATGGTTAAATCATGCTACTGGGTATTTTTGTTTGCGCTATGATGGGGACTGTCTGTTTTCTTAATGTTGTGTTATCTCAATCCAATATGCCCAATTTTGATGATCAAATCTATGCGGTGCTCGTGCAGATCCCGAAAGGAAAAGTAACAACTTACGGTGATGTCGCAAAAATTGCGGGGTTCCCCCGTCATGCGCGTCACGTTGGAAAGCTTTTAGGGCGATTGCCGAAGGAAAGTCGCTTGCCGTGGTTTCGCGTGGTCAACGGTAAAGGCATGATTTCGCTGAAGGGTGCGCGTTTTATCGATCAGCGCGAATTGCTGTTAGAGGATGGGGTTGAGGTAAAAGAAAACGGCGCAATTTCGTTGCGCCGTTTCAAATGGGATGGTGACCCTGCCTAGCAGTTGCTGGCAGTTGTCACGTCGGATTAACGCGCTGCGCTAACCACTTGAACCTTGATGTTCTGTGTCGCCGCTGGGTCATTAATCACTGAGTGCGCAGTGTCGCTGATGAACACCAATTCGCCATTCACTTCAATGCGTGCGCTGACGTTATAAGTATGACCCGGCTTAATTTCGCTTGGTGAGTAGCTTAGGCTAAATGGCAGTGGCACTTGCTTGCCTTCTGTCACATAGGATTGGCTGCTAATCACTTCCATTGGGGCGTCTGCAAGCGAGACGTCTGCCAATGTCACGGTCAATTTAGCATTGTCTGGTAATGCGATACGTTGGAGGTAGAACACCTCGCCATCAACGGTTGCCATATCTTGTTCTGCCATGATGTCACTGCATGCCGTAAACGCGAGTGCGATTAACGCTGCAAAGAAACCAAAAAACACCTTTTTCATGGTACAAACTCCAACAAAACAACCAATAATGACAGTGCTAACAACAGTGTAACACGCGCTTGAACGCAACCCTGTCTAAATTGTGGATTTAAGATCACACTCTGTTAATCAGCACTGCGTTGCGTTAGAGAGCATAACCTCTGGAAAAGTTCGAAATTATCGGTAAATTGAGAAAGTTCTGTCATTTTTCTGTCAATTGCTTCGCAAACAACGCGTTAGGGGATTTATGAGCGATAAACTGGACGAATTACTGTCCCTTCTGAAACTCGAGCAGATCGAAGAAGGCTTGTATCGCGGACAAAGCGAAAACTTGGGTTTGCCGCAGGTGTATGGCGGCCAAGTAATTGGTCAGGCACTTTCTGCTTCAACGGGTACGGTCAGCAGCGATCGTTTTGTGCATTCTTTCCACAGCTATTTTCTTCGCCCTGGAAACCCTGAAAAGCCGATTGTTTATGATGTCGAAACCTTGCGTGATGGCGTGAGTTTTAGCACCCGTCGTGTGAAGGCGATTCAATTTGGTAAGCCGATTTTCTATCTCACGGCATCGTATCAGGAACACGAGCCGGGTTTTGAGCACCAATCGACCATGCCGGATGTGGTTGGCCCTGAAACATTGAAATCTGAAAAAGCCTTGGTGGATGAAATCGCTGAGCATTTGCCGAAGAAGGTGATTGAAACCTTCGGTGGTGAGCGCCCTATCGAGGTTCGCCCTGTTCATGTGATTAACCCGCTCACACCACATATTGTTGAACCAAAGCAGTACCTTTGGATCCGCGCGAACGGCAAAATGTCGGACGATTTCCGCATTCATCAGTATGTATTGGCATACGCATCAGACTGGGGTTTCTTGACCACGGCATTGCAACCGCATGGCGTGAGTTTGATGACACCAGGATTGAAGGTGGCAACCATTGATCATTCCATGTGGTATCACCGTGAATTTCGCATGGATGAGTGGCTGCTGTTCGTGATTGACAGCCCGTCAGCCAGCGGTTCTCGTGGCATTGTGCGCGGTGAAATCTTTAACCAAAAAGGGGAATTGGTGGCCTCTGCAGTGCAAGAAGGCTTGATGCGCAGCAGCACGACAAAACGCGCTTAGCGCAATACCCCTCCCTCGCCCTCCCCTTGAAACGTTGAGGGGATCAAGAACAGAGCCAAAGCCAAAGCCAAAGCCAAAGCCAAAATATGAGATCGAAAAAAGGCCAGTAGGGAGACTGGCCTTTGCTGTTTTCGAGGAGTTTTAAAAGGAGAACTAGCGATTAGAAATCGTAACGGATACCCGCTTGCAGTTGGTCTTCTTCGCCTGTTACGCCTTCAAATTTGTAACCTGCGTAAGTACGTAGGTGACCGTTGAATTTGTAAACCGCTTCAAGTGCAAAGTTGTTTGCTTCTTCTGTGGTGGTGTTGTCGAACTCACCAAAGTTGTACACACCAACGAGTGCCAGTTTCTTGCTTGCTTTGTACTGTGCAGACACTTCGTAGCCGGTGTAATCTACATTGCTCTTTGACGCCATGGTGTAAAGTGCACCCAAGGTAAACGCGTCAATTTTGAACTGAGCCGCTAGGTTAACTTGGTCATCGCTGTCAGTGCCCGCGTCTTGCGTCACATAGCCAGCACCTAGCGCAAAAGTACCAAAGTTATACAGCGCTGAGATACCGATGCTGTCTGCGTCTTTTTCATCAGCGGCAATGTAGTTTGCTTGCAGTGTTAGGTCGCTAAACTCACCCGCATAAACGAAGTTGTTGTCGCGCTTGTCTTTGTTTCCAGAAACCACGTCTGCCGCGTCACCGCCGAAGGTCGCCATTACATCAGTGATGTCAGTAAGTTGAACCTGAGCAGAGTCTTGCTTGCCATAAGAAAACTCACCCGCAGAGATACCGAAGCCCGCGAAGAAGTAACGGTTTTTCAAGCTATCTGCATCAGAAAGTTCAGCTTCGTACTTACCAAAACCGTAAAAGTCGTCAGAAATTTCGGTTTTACCTTTCAGGTTTACACGAGCACGAGATTTATCTTTGAATGAGCTATTTTCAGTGCTTTCGTTGTTGTCTGAAACATTGAAACGCGCTTCCGCACGACCGCCAACTTTCAGCGTGGTGCCATCGGCATCATAGACGGTTGCTGCCAAGGTCGGTGCTGATACCAACGCACAAAGAATTGCTGAAGCAAGTGCTGCCTTTTTCATTTTCTAACGTCCTTATTAAATGAGTGTTTTGCTTACTTATGTTTCGATGAGGCAAAACTAGACGTAAAAAATGAAGGTTAAGTGACTGAACCATGACGTTTTGTGTGAATCTATATTTCAATTCGATGACTTACGGTTATGGCTCGCAGCATGATGTAACTTATTGATAGTTTTCACCTTGAGTTCTCTTGTCTTTCACAGGGGCTTTGCCCGTTCGTTTCAGCACTCAAAGCCCGCCTTGCAAAATGCTGTCGGGAATCTTCAATACCTATTTTTCGGTGTGCGTTACTTTGGTGTTTAACCCTTAGAAGAGGATTCAACATGAAATTCAAATACACGATTTTGTACGTGGAAGATGTCGCGGCAACGCTCGCTTTCTACGAAAACGCTTTTGGCATGAAAACCGCAATGCTGCATGAAAGTGGGGATTACGGCGAACTGTCTTCTGGCGACACCACACTCTCTTTTTCTTCATTGGCATTGATGGCGCAATTGGGGAAAAACCCATCGCGCGGTGATGGAAGCGCACCCTGTTTTGAAATCGCATTTGAAACGGAGGAGGTGGAAAAGTCACTCAATAAAGCGACCGCAGCAGGCGCAGTATTGGTGCAGGATGTTGAACATATGCCGTGGGGACAAACAACGGCCTATGTGAAAGATCTCAATGGTTTTTTGGTCGAGATTTGCTCGCCAATTCAGACGCAATAACCACCACGTCAAAGAAGGCGTTAGTAACCTGCTTGGTAAAGTTGATCAATCAGATCTTGGCGGTTTTTCAGTTGCTCCGGCGTCACGCCGAACCAGTGTTTTATCTCTCGACAGAAGTGGGCTTGATCGGAAAAACCAAACTCAAAGGCGATATCACACACACTCAAGCGCGGCGTGTTGTCTAGGCTGTTACCAGTAACAAGCGCCAACGCGCTTTGCCTGATTCGCGCCAATCTCAGCCAAAATAGCGGAGACTTACCACTGTGTTGCTGAACATGGCGCTGGAGGGTTCGCTCACTAACGCCAAGTTCAGCGGCAATACTCGCCACGCTGCCCAAGCGTTGGCTCATGCAAGACAAGGCTTCGGTAAGGTTCCCATTGCTTGAGGCAAACGTGGCTATTTTTCCTTCCACATCATGTTCATCTGCCGCTAACGCGGCGAGCAACGCGTCTTCGTCCAACACTGTACCCGCTTGTAACCGATAACCCGTGAGCTGTTGATGCGGCTGAATATCAATGGCGAGGGTAGTGTGAAAAAGTGGAGAGACATGAACATCGACAACACCAAAGTTGTTACCTGTAACAATCACATCACGGCAACCATCCGGCACAACAAAGACGGTGCCTGCGTGCATTGGCGCAGCGTGCCAAACATCAATGACCTTACCTTCATTCATACCCACAGCGTCCCCTGTGTTTGTCGAGTTTCGAGTTTCGAGTTTCGAGTTTCGAGTTTCGAGTTTCGAGTTTCGAGTTTCGAGTTTCGAGTTTCGAGTTTCGAGTTTCGAGTTTCGAGTTTCGAGTTTCGAGTTTCGAGTTTTCTAGAATCCGTTCACCCCAACCCAACTTCAAGCATTTTCTTCGCTCTATCTGCTCTACCCGCTCTTTCTGCTCTTCCTGCTCTACCTGCTCTTCCTAGGTCCTAGGTCCTGCTCTTCCTGCTCTCCCCCACACTCGCACTCTCTAATCTCGCGCCTGTTCTTCCAACTCCTTCAAATGCGCCCGGGTTTTCTGCAATTGATACATCTGCCAATAACGACCTTGCTGTGCGAGTAGCGCTTGATGCGTGCCTTGTTCTTCCACATGCCCTCGGTGCAGTACCATGATGTTGTCTGCATCTGCGATGGTAGAAAGGCGATGCGCAATCACGACAATGGTCATGGTATGGCGAAGAGCTGACAGCGCTTGTTGCACGCGCTCTTCGGTGCCGGAATCAATGTTCGCTGTCGCTTCATCAAGGATCAGGATGCGCGGTTTATCCACCAGCACTCGCGCTAACGCGAGCAGCTGCTTTTGACCTGCGGACAAGCTGACATCGCCCGTGCCCAGTAACGTATTTAACGCGTTGGGTAATTCACGCACGTAATCGGCCATGTCGACCAAAAAGAGCGCGTCCCACACTGCCTCGTCTGACACATTTCGCCCCAGTGTGACGTTGTCGCGAAACGATGACGGAAGCACATGGGGGTCTTGTTGCACCAAGGCAATGCCATTACGCAGAGCGTTTTGACTGAGCGAGGCAATGGGGCGACCGCCTAACTGTATCTCTCCTGAGCTTGGGGGATAAAAGCCCATGAGCAAGGAAGCCAGCGTGCTTTTCCCGCTGCCTGTGTGCCCAACCAAAGCAAGAAAACCGCCCTCTTTCACGGACACAGAAATGTTGTTCAGCACAGGCGTTGTGCCGTCGTAACTGAAATTCACGTCCGAGACATTGATATCACCGCGCGCAATGGGCGCGTCATCCTCGCCGTATTGGTGCTGTTTCGCATCCATCAATTCAAACAAACGCTCGCCAGCCATGATGGCTTGTTGCAACAACGACAAACGCTGCATCAGTTCGATCAAGGGTTCTGTCACGCGGCCGAGATAACTGATAAAGGCATACAGCACACCGACACCAATCACTTCATGGCCTTGCCAACCAAAAATAGCGACCAAAGACACCAGCGCGATGCCGGAAAGCAAATCAATCAAAGGGCGCAGAAAGATGCCGTTGATTTTAACGATGCGCACTTCTGCGCCAAGGTGGCGTTCGTTCAGCGAAGCAAAGCGTTCAGAGAAACGCTGTTCTTGCCCCATCAATTGAATCAGGCTCATGCCTTGAATCGACTCACTCATCACGCCGTTGATATCGGTCAGCAAATCACGGGATTCGCGGTAAGGATCGGATGATCGGCGTTGGTAGTAGTACATGACCAACACGACAGACGGCAGCAAAATAGCCACCACAAGAGTCAGCGTCGGACTGAGCAAATACATGGCGGTGAGCATGGCGGTAATCAGTGCCAAGCTTTGCAAAAAGCTCGCCACCACCTGCACATAAAGCTCTTTGAGCGATTCGGTGTCGTTAGTCACGCGGGAAACCAGCTTACCCGCGGGCACATAATCAAACGCAGACAAGGGCTGATTAATGATGCTGGCATACACCTTTTTGCGGATGGTTTGCACAATACTCACGGCGATGCGGCTGAAACGAATGCCATAGGCGTAATGCAGAAAACCCGACAATATCGTGACCGTGATATAGCCAATCGCCAGCGCCCACAACATCATAGCGGGGTAGTGATCTTTCGAGACATAATCATCAAGGAAGATGCGAATCAACCACGGGCCGCTCACGTCTGCCGCCGCCGCAATCAGCAAGAACACGGCGGCAATTGCAAAGCCTTTTTTGTCTTCGAACAAGTAGTTCAGCAGGCGTTTTAGTATCTCACGCTTATTCATTACGCCTCCTCCAATGCTTGTTCGAGTTGTTGGTAGTGCTGCATTTCTGCGTACCATCCGTTGGCATCCAACAGCTCTGCATGGGTGCCCCGTTCTTCGATGTGGCCTTTTTGTAGCACGATGATTTCATCCGCCGCTTCAAGTGCCGACAACCGATGCGCAATCACGACCGTGGTTTGATGCTGGGCACGGTCATGCAGGTTTTTCAGTATGTGGTGCTCTGTGCGGCCGTCGACGGCGGATAAAGCATCATCCAGAATCAGCACTTCGGCATCGAGCAAGAGTGCGCGCGCAATGGAAATACGCTGCTTCTGCCCGCCCGACAAGGTAATGCCTTTCTCGCCCACTTGCGTCTCGTAACCTTCAGGAAACTGCATAATGTCGTCATCAATACATGCAAGCGCGGCGGCAGTGCGGATCTCTTCGCGTGTGGCATCAGGCTTTCCTAGGGCTATGTTGTCAGCAATGCTGCGGGAAAACAGGAACGGGGTTTGAGTGACAACGGCCATTTTGGCGCGCCACTCGCCCAAACGAAAGTCTGGTAAGTAGATGCCGCCGTATGACACAAAGCCTTGGATGGGATCTTCAAAGCGCAGCAACAAGCTCAATAACGTCGATTTCCCGCTGCCCACCGGCCCTGCAATGCCGAGCATTTTTCCTGGGGGTAAATCAAGGTGTACATCTCGCAGCGCGGGCACCGCTTGACCACGCCAAGTGAACTGGTCAATCGCGACAGACAGGGTTTCACGTTCTACTGGCAAGTCTTTTTCGCCATCCACCAAATCAGGGGTTTCGTTCAAGAGTTCTTTAATGCGTATCCACGCGGCTGAGCCACGTTCGATAATGTTGAACAGCCATGCGATCGCCAGCATCGGCCAAATCATCAAGCCTTGGTACAAGGTAAATGCGGTGAGTTCGCCGAGGGTCATCGCGCCCGTTGCCACCAAATAACCGCCACCACTGATCGAACAGAAAAAAGACGCGCCAATGGTGAGATAGATAACCGGATCAAACATGGCATCGACTTTGGCGACGTCCATGTTCTTTTCGCCGGTGTCATCTGCCACGGCGTTGAAACGCTCGATTTGCTGTTGTTCTAAACCAAACGCACGGATCATACGGATACCGTTGAGCGACGATTGGGTTTCATCAGACAACGACGAAAACGCGGCTTGCGAGGCAGAGAAACGATGGTGCAGCTGTGTGCCGAATCGGTTCACCAGAATCGCCATAACAGGCATAGGCAGTAACGCGAGGATGGTCAGCTCCCAACTGATGGTGGTCGTCATCACAACCAACACGGCCAGCCCCATGATGGCGGAGTCTGCGGCAGTGAGCACGCCTTCACCTGCCGTCATCACCACGGCTTTCACATCATTGGTGGTACGCGCCATGAGATCGCCGGTGCGATAGCGCTCAAAGAAGCGCGGCGAATGTGTTGTAAAGTGTCGATACAGTTTGTCACGCAGCACAGTGCCAAGCTCTGCGGCTGCACCAAATAACCACACACGCCACACCACGCGTAACACGTACACCAGCCCCCATAATGCGGCAATCCCACCCAATGCGGTCAGCAATGTGTTACGGCTAACATCGCCGGCCATTACCCCATCCACCAGCCAACCAATGGCTTTAGGCGGGATCAATTCAAACAGGGACACCAGCATGAGAAAGCCAATTGCGCCGGCATAGCGCTTCCACTGCTGTCGAAAATACCAACTGAGTTCGACGAATATTCGCATTCACTTTCCTTAACCTGCCTGCTTCCTCCCCTGGCGCTTTGAGGCGCGTGGTTATTCAGAGACAGGTATCCTTTGTTTTTATATTTTTTATCGGGTTCTGGGCAAACCGTTCGCGCACAAAACCTTTCACGCACAAAAACTTTTCGCGCATTAAGCGAGCGGCAATGCCGTGGTGTATTTCAACGGCTCCATGGCGAACGTTGACGTCACATTGGTTAACCCTTCGATGCTGTTCACCAGCTTCTTGTAGAAACGGTCATACGCAGCCATGTCTGCCACTTGTACCTTCATCATGTAATCGTATTCGCCCGCCATACGGTAGCACTCCATCACCTCGGGAAATGGCGTCACAGCATCCACAAATGCACGATACCAAGTTTCGGAGTGGTTAGAGGTTTTGATGTGCACAAACGCGGTAAAGGACAAGCCTAACGTTTCAGGATCAAGCAGTGCCACACGCTTACGCAACACACCACTTTCTTCGAGGCGTTTCAATCGCTTCCAACATGGCGTGGTCGTGAGATTGACATGTTCTGCGAGATCAGCCAATGACAGCGATGCGTCTCGCTGTAAACAGTCTAATAATTGGCGATCAACTTTATCTAATGTGACAGTCATCAATATACTACTCTTCTTGCCCATTTAAGCAGTCATCGTTTCACCAAACTGCCAAAGAGAGAAATTATTTTTACCTGAGCGACAATTGTAGAATATTTTTCTACCGCAATCGAATATTACGACCAAAATGGAAAAACAATACTCTGAACAAGCAGTTAAAGTTTACCTATACCGATTAAAACAAAGAGAACTGCCAATAATGACTGACGCCCCTTGCTGTGCCACTCCGTCCCACTGGGTCTGCGATGCCATCCGTAAAATCGAAGCAGATGTTCAGCGCTCTGCAGATACCCATTTGATCAAGCTCGATATCCCCTACTTCAATGATATCGATATCTACTTGAAGGATGAAAGCACGCATCCAACAGGCAGCTTGAAGCACCGTCTTGCGCGTTCTCTTTTCTTGTATGCCCTGTGTAATGGTTGGATCAACCAAGACACCACCATTATCGAATCTTCATCAGGTAGTACCGCCATTTCTGAAGCCTATTTTGCGCGCCTGTTGGGTTTACGTTTTATCGCTGTGGTTCCAAAAACCACGTCGAAAAAGAAAATCGAGCAGATCCAATTCTACGGGGGTGAAGCCCACTTCGTTGAGCGCTCTGATGAGATTTACGCGGAATCACACCGCCTTGCCGAAGCGCTGAACGGCCATTATATGGATCAGTTCACTTACGCAGAGCGAGCCACTGACTGGCGTAGCAATAACAACATTGCTAATAGCATTTTTGAGCAAATGAAGTACGAGCGTTACGCGATCCCAAGTTGGATTGTGATGAGCCCAGGCACTGGCGGCACCTCTGCAACCATTGGTCGTTTTATTCGTTACCGCTGCCACCCAACACAGTTGATGGCGGTCGATCCTGAAAATTCAGTCTTCCACGATTACTTTAAAACAGGCGACAAAACCTTAACGCTGGATCGCGGCAGTAAAATCGAAGGCATTGGCCGTCCTCGCGTTGAGCCAAGCTTCATTCCGGGCGTGATTGACCGTATGGAAACCATCGCAGACGCTGACAGTGTGGCTGTGACGCACTGGCTTGAAAGCATTATTGGCCGTAAAGCGGGCCCTTCAACGGGAACAAACTTGATGGGTGTGCTGATGCTTGCTGAAGAGATGAAAGCACGCGGCGAACGCGGCTCCCTCGTTACATTGCTTTGCGATAGCGGCGAGCGTTACCTCGACAGCTACTACAACGATGAATGGATAAAAGCCAACATCGGCGATATCACGCCAACGCTGGAAGCGCTGCAGAAATACAGCGTTTAATCCCATCCACATGTCATCTTATTAAGGGCGCACTCATGGCGCCCTTTGTTGTGTCAATAAGGAACACAAGCCAATCGAGCCTTCGTTGATGAGTCAGTACTTTCCTTGGGGGCTCTCTCGTTTTCATCACGCACCAAAAAATGCATAGCACATCAACAATGTCACCTGTACGAGCGGACAGGTGGTTATTTATCAGGTACACACTATGATGGGCGTCATTCTTTTCCCTGACATGTGCTGTGACGTGAAAAAAATACTAGCCATTTCTGCGAGTAGTCACGAACTATCCATCAATCGAAGCCTGCTAGAGGTCGCGACATCAGACATTAAAGGGATTGCCGTCGATTCTCTGGATATGCGCTACGTTTTGTTGCCTTTCTACAACGAAGACAATCAACGTGTATTGGGTTTTCCTGATCGCCTCTCGGGGATCAAAAGCACTATTCGCGACTATGATGGCTATATTATTGCCACCCCTGAACATAACGGTCTCATGCCCGCCGCATTCAAAAACTTACTCGATTGGCTTGCATGTGCCTGTAAGAATGAAGTCGCGCTTTTCGGCAATAAGCCCGTTTTGATCATGAGCACATCTCGCAATAAAAGCGGTGGCGCTACAAACCTTAGCATCATGGAAAAAATCCTCCCCTTGCAAGGCGCAAAGGTCGTCGGTTCGTATAGCTTGGGAAGCTTTTATGACGCCTTCAAAGATGGGAAGCTGAATATCAGCGAACAAGTAAAATTAGACACCGAGCTATCGCGTTTTTTACGCGATGTGTCTCCCCATGCCACATCGGGAGTGCGGCCTCAATCCTTCAGTCAACAGCCGGTTTTTGAATTCAAAAATCTGATTTAAAACGACGACTGTTTTCTGTTGCTCCGCCCGTTTATCTTTTATAAACAATCACCACAAGCTCGGCTTGACTAGCAACGAGTACGCCCCCATCAAACCAACATCGTTGCAATTGATAATTATTGCATAACAAATTGATAAGTAACTCAAAAACAAACCATTCCGCAAAACGGCAGGTCAACGAAAAAGGATATGCTGGGACCTCACTCGCTTTTAAATGGTCGGTTGTAAGCATGGATGCGAACAAGAAAACCTTATTGCAACTGATGGACATTTCTCAGCTCTGTATTACCTCTAACAGCGACAATGACAACACGCATCAAGTTCTAGATAGTCTACAGAACGTAATCCCTTATTCTTCCGCCATGCTTTCGCTCGATCATCGTGAAGCTTTCTCTCTTACATCGAGTACACAAGTATTGAGAAAGAATACGCCATTGAGCTGGGTGGAGGCCTATCAGCACCTCGAGTACTGGCGCGTCGATCCGGTTCTTAAACGCATTCAACACGTTAACCATGCGGTGTCTTGGCGTGATTGCGAACCCCTTTCGCAGTGCGATAATTTCAGTAATGGCTACAAAAAGCATTTAGGGCGAGATGGTTTATCTATTCAGGTCGCTGGCGACTGCGGCCTCACCATTATTTCGCTGGCACTCGACGCTGAAAAGCAATCAACACATTTTACCCCTCATTTGGAATACCTTGCGCCGCACATCCACGAGATGTTTAACCGCTTAGGTAACTTCAATCGTCAAACCGCTTCCGCGCCAAAGCTCACCAAAAGAGAGAAAGAAGTGCTCGCATGGGCCAAAGAAGGAAAAAGTAACTGGGAGATTGCCGCGATTCTTACCTTGTCCGAACGCACAGTGAAGTTTCATTTCTCTCATGTCTTTCGAAAGCTCAATGTGGTTAATCGCCCACAAGCCGTTGCGAAAGCCATCAGTCTAGGCATCATCAAACTCTAAAGCGTTTCTCGACACACCTCTCACGCAGAACATGCCATCAGCACATTTCATGGGTCGCCCCATGTTATATTTCTCAATCATTTCAATTTGATACTGTCTTCATTTTTAGCTTGGGACTCTCCTAATGAAAAAGTACCTTATCGCCGCCAGCGCCGCTTTTTTCTTCATGATGATGGTTGAAGACATGTTCGGCTCCGACAGAGCCCCACTCAATACGCCGTTACCCGTTACTGCACCTTTCAGCGTATCAAACCAGTTTGATGGCGAATGGGAAGGAAAACGCACGGATATCAGTGGCGATAATATCTGCCTGCAAACCCGCATTATTGGGACAATTAAAGAAGGGAAAGTGTCGCTTCGCCTCATGTACAACAACACCTATTTAGAAGGCTTTGTCAGTGACACAGGCGAACTGGCTTTGTACGCCGATAGCCAGAAATGGGGATACCGTTTCACAGGCACAGCAAATGACGATCGCATCGACGGTGATTGGAAAGTCACTAACGCGGTCTGCAACGGAACATGGCAGTTAGAAAAAACATCGTAACGAAAAGACGGACCCTGCAGTCAAGGAGGACATACAAGATGAACATCATTCAAGCAACAACCCGTGATATCCCCGCCATTGCCAACCTGTTTAACCAATATCGTGTGTTTTATGGCAAACCTGACGATATCGAACTGGCCACACGCTTTATTCAAGAGCGCCTCTCTAACAACGAATCGGTTGTGTTTATCGCCAGAAACGAACGCGGTGACGCCGTGGGTTTCACCCAACTTTATCCGACCTTCTCGTCGGTGTCGGCACAGCGCAGTTGGGTGCTGAACGATGTGTTTGTTCTCGATGCCGAGCGAGGTAAAGGCATGGGGAAAGCCCTATTAAACGCCGCCAAAACCCTCGCGATTGAAACCGGTGCAAATGGGCTCGCATTAGAAACTGCACCCGATAACATCGGCGCACAAAAACTCTATGAATCGCTGGGCTATGTGAAAGACACCACCTATTTCCACTACTTTTTGGATGTGTCTTCCAAATAAGGAAAAGCATCGCCCTGCATAGAGCTGCTTTCGCTTCTGCGTTACACTTCGCCCATAGAACGCATTTAGATATCAGTGAAAGGGTTACCCATGAAAAAAGCGGTTGTTGTCTTTAGTGGCGGGCAGGATTCAACCACGTGTCTGATCCAAGCATTGTCTGAGTTTGACGAAGTGCATTGTATTACCTTTGATTATGGTCAGCGCCATAAGCAAGAAATCGAAGTGGCTGCAGATGTCGCGAAAGCACTCGGCGCAACCTCGCACAAGGTGATGGATGTCAGCTTGCTCAATGAACTGGCGATCAGTTCACTGACGCGCGACAACATTCCTGTCTCTCATGAGTTACAGGAAAACGGCTTACCGAACTCCTTCGTGCCTGGGCGCAATATTTTGTTCCTGACACTATCAGGCATTTACGCGTATCAATTGGGTGCAGAAACCGTGATTACGGGCGTGTGCGAAACCGATTTTTCGGGCTACCCAGATTGTCGCAATGATTTCGTGCAAGCAATGAACAAAGCCCTGGTACTCGGCATGGATCGCGAGCTAGAGCTGCGTACCCCTTTGATGTGGCTCAACAAAGCAGAAACGTGGGCGCTGGCAGATACATTCGGTAAGCTTGAGTATGTTCGCGATAACACCCTCACTTGCTACAACGGCGTAATTGGAAGCGGCTGTGGTGATTGCCCTGCCTGTGACCTTCGCCAAAAAGGCCTAGACAGCTACATCAACGACAAAGATAACGTGATGGCGTCGCTAGACAGTAAACGTCATTAAGTCGATACACAGGTATTGGACACAGGTAAAAAGGCAGCTTGGCTGCCTTTTTTAGCATTTGATGAAATGCAAAGGTGAAAACCTCGGTTCTTCTCTTGTAGGCCTAACGAGGAGGAAACATGTACATTGCGGTAAGTGGCACCTGTTATTGGTGTATGGAAGCCGTGTTTAATGCGCTTAACGGCGTGTCAAACGTCGAACAAGGCTTTGTAAAATCTCATGATGGAAAGTACGTAGAAGCGGCGTTCTTTGCGTTCAATGAAAAGATCATTTCTCTGGAAGATATCGCTCGCGTGCACCTTTCCACGCATTCTTGCACCTCAAATCACAGCGCGAGAGAAAGATACCCAAGCGCCATGTACCCGCTCAGCAGTGATCAACATGCGGCAGTTATGAGCGCCATCGCGTTAGCCGCCAGAGATTATGATGCACCTGTCATCACGACAGCCAAACCGTTTGTGGCGTTTTACCCCAACCCATCAGCGGTGCAAAACTACTTTTGGCGTCAGCCTACCAAGCCGTTTTGTGGCTCGAAAATCCTGCCAAAGCTCAAAGCACTGGCGGTAACGTTTCCAAGGCTGATAAAACCCAGTGCAGTGCGCTACCTTCGAGAAACCATTCTCGAGGCGCAACACGCATAAAAAAAGCGCCGTTCGGCGCTTTTCTTTTATTCATTCGACGACATTTTCATGCATCGGTTAACGCTTATTTGCCTGCTTTGGCATCTTGACGCTTTTTAAACGCCGCCATCTGCTCGTCGGTCGCTGGAAGCTGATGATTGGCTTTCCAGTCTGCATAAGACATGCCGTAAACGCGCTCACGCGCGTCGTCATCACTCACGTCAATGCCACGTTGATCCGCTTCGGCTTTGTACCATTTGCCAAGGCAGTTACGGCAGAAATCCGCAAGGATCATCAGATCAATGTTCTGCACGTCTTTGTTGTTGTCGAGGTGCGACAAAAAACGGCGAAACGTGGCTGCATCGAGTTCATCCTGCTGTTGTTGCGTCAATTTGTCCGACATGGCTTTTATCCTTTAAATGCGTTTTTGAAAGCAAAACTGTTGTTATGGGTAAGAACATAACAATCAGGGCAAGGGAAGAAAAGGAAAATGCGAAAGTTGAAAGGTGGGTGAGATACGCGCTTCACTCACATCAAGCAGAGTTGATAGCAATGATCGCCAGTGCTAACATTTGTACACACATCGTATCAGGAGCCTAAAATGGATACTCGCATTCAATTTCGTGTCAATGAAGAGACCAAGCGCTTGGCACAGCAAATGGCTGAGAGCCAAGGCAGAACACTGAGTGATGCATGCCGCGAGCTGACGGAACAATTGGCAGAACAGCAACGAAAGGCCTTGTCTCATGACGCTTGGTTAACAGAACAAGTAAACCATGCTTTCGATAAACTCGACGCAAACGAGGCAGTTTTTATAGAACATGACACAGCCAAAACGCGGATGGCAGAACGAAAAGCAAAAATTCGTCAACGGGGTCGCCAATGATATTTTGGGAAGAAGAATCTCTTAACGATCGCGAAAAGATTTTCGAATTCCTTTATGACTTCAACCCCGATGCGGCCGAGAAAACCGACGAACTGATCGAGGAAAAGGTCGAAAACCTATTGGATCAGCCTTTAATGGGCGTTCAGCGAGACGGTATTCAGGGAAGGCTTCTCATCATTCCTGAGGTTTCGATGATCGTGTCCTATTGGATTGATGGCTCACACATCCGCGTCATGCGTGTGTTGCACCATAAGCAAAAATTTCCTTCGAATTAGAGATAACTCCCCCAACCGGTGCGTTACCGCAGACACAAAAAAGCCAGCATCTCTGCTGGCTTTTGATCTTTCTAGAGACTTGAATCTGCTTTTCCCAGGAACCTATGAGCTTGTTTTCCTAGGACCTTGTTTTCCTAGAACCTTGTTTTCCTAGGACCTGCTTTTAAAAATCCCCATGACTGGTGCGGTGCGGTTTGATCTGCTCAAGCTCTGCATTCAACTGCGCTTCAACGAAGCCCGGTGAATGGGTCTTCACAGACAGCAGACGGTACATCGCAGGGATAACGAACAGTGTTACCGCTGTTGCGAAGGTCATGCCCGCAAAAATAACCGTACCTACGGCAACACGGCTTTCATAGCCAGCACCTGTCGAGAAGATCAGCGGCAAGGCACCAATGATGGTGGTGAACGCGGTCATCATGATAGGACGAAGACGACGAACAGACGCATCGATAATGGCTTGCTCAAACGCTTCACCACGGTCACGCAACTGGTTGGCGAACTCAACAATCAAGATGCCATTCTTGGTCACCATACCGATCAACATGATCATGCCGATCTGCGAGTAAATGTTCAGACCTTGATCTGTCATCCACAAGCCCACGAAACCACCGAAGATCCCCATCGGCACGGTCAGCATGACCACCAAGGGGTTCACGAAGCTTTCGAACTGTGCAGCCAGCACCAAATACGCCACCAGCAAGGCCAAACCAAACACAATCAGAATGCTGCTTTGGTTGTCTTTAAAGTCTGCGGATTCCCCTGCATAGCTGATTGAGATATCCGCTGGCAGCAATTCAATGGCTTTCGCATCAAGCAGCGTTAGCGCATCACCCAAGGTGTAACCTGCACCCAAGTTCGCTTTCAGCGTGATGGCTTTTTGCTTGTTGAAGTGACGAAGGCTTTGCGAAGACGCGACCTCTTCCACTTCTGCCAAGGTATCCAAACTGACCAATTCGCCGGTGCGGGTACGCATGTAGATTTGGCTGATGTCGTCTTTGCTGTTGAAGCGCGATTCATCACCACGCAGGTAAACATCAAACTCTTCACCGCGATCGATAAAGGTGGTTTCAGTGCGGCCGCCTAACATCACTTCCATGGTGTTAGACACTTCATCCACACTGATCCCCAATTCAGCCGCACGCTGGCGGTCAATGTTCACCACCAACTCTGGCGTGGTTTCTGCGTAATCCAGATCCGCACCTTGCAAAATGGGCGAGGCTTTCGCTTCGTCCAACAGCACTTGCGCCCATTTGTTCAGCTCGTCGTAATCAGGGCCGCCCAACACGAATTGGACTGGCTCGCTCGAACCGCCACGGAAACCCGGCAAGAAAGCACGAACGAAGATATCTGGAATGCCACCCAATGCCTGACGCACTCGGCCTAGCACTTGTTCTGCGGATTGATCACGGTTGTCCCAATCTTCTAGCTGCATGATCACGAAGCCTGTTTGGTCTCCCGCCATGCCGCCAAATGCTGGGGCTTGTAAGCTGATCGACGTAAGAAGCCCTTCTTCGACCAATGGCAACAAGCGCTGTTCCACTTGCTCCATGTTGCCCACCATGCGGTTGTAGGCCGTGCCTTCTGCGCCTTTGACAAACGCCATCAACACACCGCGGTCTTCTTGCGGAACAAGCTGTGCGGGCAGTGCTTTCATCAAGAAGTAGCTCCCTCCCAAACAGGCTGCAATCACGATGGGTGCAACGAAACGGGCACGGAGAGCCAGGGTCAACGCATTGCGGTAACTGTTTTCAAATCGGCTGAAAAAGTTATCAACCATGATGTTGAATTTGCCGCGTTTCACGTTGGCTTTCAGGATTTTGCTACCCATTACAGGGGTCAGGGTCAGCGCGATCACGGATGAGAAAATCACCGCCATCGCCAACAACACTGCGAACTCAGTAAAGAGTTTGCCGATCATGCCATCCATGAAAGAAATCGGCAGGAACACCATGACCAGCACAGCGGTGGTTGCCACAACTGCAAAGCCCACTTCACGCGTGCCGTTGTAGGCTGCCACCAGCGGCGTGTCGCCTTTTTCAATATGGTGGAACATGTTCTCGACCACCACGATGGCGTCATCCACCACCAAACCAATAGCCAGAATCAGCGCCATCAAGGTCAGCAAGTTGATCGAAAAACCAAAGAAGTACGCGGTGATGAATGCCGACACCAAAGACACGGGCACAGTGATCGCTGGGATCAACGTTGCTCGCGCCTGACCAATAAAGATGTAGAGGATCAGAACCACCAGCGCACCAGTGACAAACAAGGTGCTGTAAACCTCGTCAATCGAACGCTCGATAAACACGGTTGAGTCGTAATCCACCCACAAGCTTGCGCCCGCAGGCAGGAACGGTTGGAACTCTTCCACCAGCGCTCGCACGCCGACGGCAACATCCAATGGGTTCGCATCGGATTGCGCCACAATGCCGAGGCTTAGGTTGTTGACGCCGTTGTTTTTATAGGTCGCATTTTCGTTCTGTGAACCGATATAAACATCTGCCACATCACGCAAGTAAATCGGACTGCCGTCTGACGCTGTTCGCACCACAAGGTATTCGAAATCTTCTGGTGATTGGTACAAGCGTTTTGTACGCACCGTCATCTTGGTGATGTCGTTACGGATTTCACCACCCGGACTTTCCAAGTTTTCACGACGCAAAGATGACGTAATGTCATCTGTCGTCACACCACGGCCTGCCATCAAGACAGGATCGAGACGCACGTACATGACTTTGTAAAGCGCACCATAAAGCTCAACGGAACTCACGCCCGTCAGCAGGCTGAATTTGTCTTCCAACACGCGCTGTGCGTATTCAGTGAGCTGTGTACGGTCCATTTCGGGTGAGGCAAGGTTGATGTAGATAGACGCTTCGCCTGAACCATTAGATTTAGACACAACCGGTTCATCGGCTTCATCAGGCAAACGACGCTGCGCACGGGCAACCGCGTCTCGTACATCACTCACGCCTTCGGTGAGATCCCAATCGATATCGAACTCAACGGTAATGCGAGACATGCCGTTGCGGCTCACAGAGGTGATTTCTTCAATCCCACTGATGCCAGACAGTTCATCTTCGAGCGCTTGGGTAATTTGGCTTTCCATGATGCTGGCTGACGCACCCGCATATCGGGTCATCACCGAGACGACAGGGCTATCAATATCTGGGTATTCACGCACGGCCAATTTTTCAAAAGACACAATACCGAACACACAGAGCAGCAAACTCAGAACAATCGCGACAACCGGTCGCTTAACGGAGACATCCGAGAGCCACATTTATTTGCCCTCGCCGCTTTCTGCGCTTTTCGCTGCGGTGAGATCATTCACTTTTGTGCCATCTCGCATGCTGACAAGGCCTTGCACAACAATGCGATCACCAAGTGCTAGACCATTTTCAACGGTGACTTTGTTATCGACGCGCGCGCCCAATTTCACTTCGGTACGCTTGGCAATGCCATCATCGCCGACAAGGTAAACAAAGCGCTTCGTGCCTGAATACTCGATGGCTTGAACAGGGATCACTGACGAAATCTGTGGCGCGAAATCCAACAAGGCTTCCATCATCATGCCAGGGCGCAGCAAGCCCGCTTGGTTATCGATGTTAATGCGAGCACGAAGGTTTAGCGTGTCATTGTTGACGCGCGAATCCACCGCGGTCAGTTGGCCGTTAAACACTTGGTCACGCCACGCCTTCGAACGTGCCGTGACCTTGATGTCTTTGTTCAGATCGCTGAAGTATTGCTCTGGCACATTGATGTCGAGTTGCATCAACGAAAGATCATCGAGGTTCAACAACGCTTCACCAGAAGAAACCAGCTGCCCACGAGTAATATCGACTAAGCCAACGGTGCCAGAAAATGGTGCTTTAATATGATGGTCGTTGAAGTCAGCGGTAGCAGCATCCAGACGGGCTTTCGCCACATCAACACTTGCCTGTTGCGCGTCCAACTCTGTTTTGGTTAACGCGCCGCGCTGAACCAGTTTGGAGTATTCGCGCAGTTTACGCAGTTCGTCTTTATGGAAGGCTTGCGCTTCGGCCAATGCCGCTTGTGATTTTGCGGTATCCAGTGTCAAAAGCGATGCGCCCTCTTCCACTTGTTCACCCGCATTGACGTAGATTGCTGAAATCTTTCCACCCACTTCCGGTGCAATTACCACAGAGTGTTCAGATTTGAGGTTACCAATCAAAGAAAGGCTGCGGGAAACCGGGTGGGCTTCCACTTGTGACGTCGCAACCGCAATCGCAGGACGTGACGGTTTTCCAGACGGTTGACCCGCCGCTTCGGAGTTTTTTTGCCAAACAAAGACGCTGGCAGCACCAATAACAACAAGGGCAGTGATAAGGGCTTTTGTTTTCATTTTATAAACCAAGAAGAACAACTCGCCATAGTCTACTCGATGCACCTTTTACGTGCGGTAAAGAAATGTAAATCCATGGAAGTTTTTGCTATCGACAGAATGTATTAACTTACGAGATTGGAAAGAAATTTGACCACTTCGCTCGCCTTTTCGTCATGGCGTTGAAAAAACCAGCAAACGCATCGTATTTTAGAGAAAATACTTTACAGCACGGACGTGTTTGATAATATGCGCCCCGCACTTGTGGTGGGATTCCCGAGTGGCCAAAGGGATCAGACTGTAAATCTGACGGCTCCGCCTTCGAAGGTTCGAATCCTTCTCCCACCACCATCATTCGC
>NZ_FOWR01000010.1:93051-146238 GCF_900115495.1 Enterovibrio norvegicus DSM 15893
AAACTCGTGGTGGGATTCCCGAGTGGCCAAAGGGATCAGACTGTAAATCTGACGGCTCCGCCTTCGAAGGTTCGAATCCTTCTCCCACCACCATCTTTGCAAAAGCCAGCTCATTGAGCTGGCTTTTTTGCGTTTAGGCTTTCTTACCTGCCTAGCGTTAGATCGCCTTGACGTGATTTACGCGCTTAACGCCTCTCTGCCGTGCGGCGTCCACAAATCCTGCTCAGGCCCTTTTGGCACAATGCGCGTTGGGTTAATGGTTCCGTGGCTGTAATAATAGTGACGCTTGATGTGTTCCATGTTCACGGTGTCTGCCACGCCTTCCACTTGATACAACTCTTTCATGTAATTGAAGATATTGCAGTAATCCGCAATTTGCTGACGGTTACACTTGAAATGACCCACATACACGGCGTCGAAACGCACTAACGTGGTGAACAATCGCCAATCCGCTTCTGTGATGCGTCCGCCCGTCAGGAAGCGACTTGTCGCCAAATGCGCATCAAGACAATCTAGCGCAGCAAAGAGTTGGTCAAACGCGCTTTCATACGCCTCTTGTGTCGTCGCAAATCCACAGCGGTATACCCCATTATTCACGTTGGGATAAACATGCGCATTCCACTCTTCGATGCTGTTGCGTAGCGCCTCAGGGTAATAATCATCGGTATTCCCTGTCACATCATTGAACGCAGTGTTGAACATACGAATGATTTCAGACGACTCATTGCTCACGATGGTCTCTGTCTTTTTGTCCCAAAGCACTGGCACGGTGACACGCCCGGTGTAATCCCCTTTGGCTTTGGTGTAAAGCTGATGCATGAAATCAAAACCGTAGAGCGATTCTGGTTCATCAAATGCCCACCCGCTTTCCAGCATGTCAGCACTGACGATGCTTAAACCAATGTGTGATTCGAGCCCTTTGAGCTTGCGGAAAATCAGCGTGCGGTGCGCCCAAGGACACGCGAGAGAAACATAAAGATGGTATCGACCAGACTCAGCAGAAAACCCTGCATCACCCGTAGGCCCAGCCTCGCCATTGGGTGTTACCCAAGAACGAAAACCCGCGTCTTCTCGAATAAACTTCCCGTTCGACGCTTTGGTGTCATACCAAACATCATGCCAAACGCCGTCGACTAACTTACCCATTATGTTTCTCCTTCAACACGATGGTGGAAAGTATAAAAAGTAAGGCATAAAAAGTCGGCATGACAAACTTGTTAGTGTTGTTCTAGTTTTTTGAACAAGATGCATCGCCAAATTGCACACCCACTGAAATCACATCAACGAAGTTTATTGCGGCAGAAACACATCGGGCTGCAAAAATGCAGCCCGATGGGGAATGATCAACGCGTCTATTTTTGCTTACCGCCAAGGTAGCTAATATTGAATGTCACGTTGCTGGCAGCACTGCCATCAGGATAGGATTCGTTGATGGTGATTTCATCGCCATCAATCACAAAGCGAATCGTTGGATCTTGGGCTTGATCACGCCAGCGACCTTCATTTTGAGACCATATTGCGCGGGTCTTATTCACCTTGCAGCGAACGTGCCATTTGCCACCGTCATCAGGACGTCGGTAAGACATGTAATAAATGTTGAGCTCGGTCTCGGCTTCCACGACCACTTTATCCACAGTCATCACGGTTGGGCTTTTCTTTTTGATCGCGGCAATACTGGCTTTGCATATCTGCTCAGTGGTGAAGTCGCCAAATTCACCACAGCCAGACAACATCGCTGTCACTAGCACCACCAAGCTGGCTTTAAACAAGGTCACTATTCTCATTAACTGCCTCCCTCACGTCGTGAAACACCACAACAAAGAATTTGCGAGTAACGCGTTGATTGCCAATCAATCTCTATTAAGCGCATGATTTTGCTTACAGCATAGTTGCAACCAAGAGATTTTGCTTCTATGTAGACACAGAAGCTTCGTCTTACTCACTGTTTTCTCAGCCCAAATGCGTTTATATGCGGTACACTGGGGATCGCTCGACGTATTTCACAAACAAAGAGAAGAAAAAGCGAATGAAAGTCATCTCATTTAATATCAATGGCCTACGTGCCCGCCTTCATCAACTTCAAGCCCTCATCGAAAAACACCAACCGGATGTGATTGGCTTGCAGGAAATCAAAGTACACGACGAAGCATTTCCGCTCGAAGACGTCGAAGCCATGGGTTACAAGGTGTATTTTCACGGCCAAAAAGCCCACTACGGTGTCGCGATGTTGTGTAAGGAAGAACCTATCAAGGTGCAAAAAGGCTTCCCAACTGACGAGGAAGACGCACAACGCCGCATGATCATGGCAACCTTCAAGCAAGATGACGGCAGTGAAGTGACGGTGTTAAACGGTTACTTCCCGCAGGGCGAAAACATTGCCCATGAGACCAAGTACCCTGCCAAAATTAAGTTCTACAAAGATTTGATGACCTACCTTAACGACGCACATACCAATGACGAAAACGTGATTGTGATGGGCGACATCAATATCAGCCCTATCGATCTTGATATCGGTATCGGCGACGTCAACCGCAAGCGCTGGCTGAAAACTGGTAAGTGTTCATTCCAGCCAGAAGAACGTGAAATGCTCGCGACCTTGATGAATTGGGGCTTTGTGGACACCTTCCGCCAGCAATTCCCAGACGCAGACGATAAATTCTCGTGGTTCGATTACCGCTCACGCGGCTTTGACGACAACCGCGGCCTGCGCATTGATGTGGTACTGGCTACCGCCCCGCTCGCGGCGAAGTGCATCGATACCGGCATTGATTACGAACTGCGCGGCATTGAAAAGCCGTCAGACCACGCGCCAATTTGGGCGGAATTTAAGTAATTCAGGGTCGAGAAAGAGCAGGGTCGAGTCGCGAGTAAGAGCCTAAAGCGAGAAGCGATTCAGCCTCCTCAACGTAAAAAGCCAGCACTCTCATGCTGGCTTTTTCTTTATCTGCTCTTTTGATCTTTCTCGAGACTGCTCTTTCTCGATTCTCGCAATCTGCAGTTAACTCTCCAACGGCCTCAAATGTCTATGCCAGCGTTTTTCCAAACGCTTAAAGCCATACACAATCGTAAACGTCAGACACAAGTAAATCGCAGCCACAAACAGGAAGGCATCAAACGGGGCGTAGAAACGCGCGTAGATGTCTCGTGCTGCGCCTGTGAGGTCGATAATGGTAACGACTGAGGCTATTGAGCTGGCGTGCAGCATGAAGATGACTTCGTTGCTGTACGCAGGCAGTGCGCGACGGAAAGACGATGGCAGGATGATACGGCGCAAAATCGTGAAGCGTGACATGCCATAGGCCATACCTGCTTCAATTTCGCCGCGAGGCGTCGCCATCATAGAGCCACGCAGGATTTCCGTGGTGTAAGCCGCGGTATTAAGCACAAACGCCAGCAAGCACGGGTAAAACGCGTCTTCAACCACCGCCCAAAACATGGACTGTTGAATGCCTTCGATGGTCGCCACGCCGTAGTAAATCAAATACAGCTGGAGCAGCAAAGGGGTGCCACGGAAGATGTAAACGTAAACCCACACTGGGCGGTTAATCCAAGGGTTCTTAGAGGTTCTTGCCACCGCCAAAGGCACAGATAAAATCAAGCCTAAAAACAAGGAAAGCACAACCAATTGAACCGTCACCGTCAAACCACTCCAATAGTGAACAATGGTGGTTGAGGTGAAAATCTCGTTCTGATCGAGAAAGGCATACAGTGATTCTAACATTCCGCTCTCCTTAGCCTCTTACCACACCAGCACTGAACTTACGTTCCAGACGCTTAAGGCCGAGTTCCGACACCGAGGTGATCAACAGATACACGATGGCAACCGGGATGAAGAATTTAAACGGTTCATTCACCGCGCCCGCCGCCTCTTTCGCAAGGCGCGTCATGTCCGCCAGACCAATCACAGAAACCAGTGCCGTGGTTTTCACTAACACGAGCCAGTTGTTACCAATGCCGGGTAAGGCATGGCGCATCATCTGAGGGAACATGATGCGACGGAAAACCATCCAGTTGCTCATGCCATACGCAGTGCCTGCTTCCAGCTGACCGCGGTCAACCGCAAGGAATGCGCCGCGGAAGGTTTCCGCCATGTACGCACCGAAAATGAAACCTATGGTCGACACACCCGCAGTGAATTCATCAACGTTAAAGAACACGTCGATTTCATAGCTGTCATAAAGCCAATCAGAAAAGTTGTTGAGCATGATCTGAACGCCGAAGAAGATCAGCAACATCAGTACCAAGTCAGGCACGCCGCGAACCACGGTGGAATATAACGTTGCTGCGCCACGCGCTATGCGATTTTTTGAGAGACGCGCCATTGCTGTGATCAAACCGAGCAACAATGCGATCACCGCTGATAACACCGCCAATTGAACGGTCAGAATTGCGCCCATAAATATGGAAGGGCCATAACCATGCAGATCTAACATCCTTTCCTCCTGCACGTAAAAAACCGATAGACACCCAATCGGTCAAAAGGGAGCACGTCCTGCTCCCTTTGGAACATTCTGCATATCATTGACATACAGGGTATTGCTTTAGCATGTGGGCAAACGTTCTCGTTGAACCTTCGCCCACATTAGAGAGTCATTACATTTTGATGTCGTACTTGAAGTACTTGTTCATGATCTCTTCGTACTTGCCGTTTGATTTTACTTCATCCAGTGACTTGTTGAAGATAGCCAGTAGGTCTTTGTCACGCTTACGCATTGCCGCACCTACACCGCCACCCAGTTGGATGTTCTCGCCAACGGTTTTGAAGTTAGCACCGTCAGATGCACCCAAAATCGCTGCTTCACCCACAGGGAAATCAATCAGAACCAAGTCAAGGCGACCGCCTTGCAGATCCAGCACCAAGTCATCACCGGTTGTGTAACGCTTGATCTCAGCCACTTTACCGAAGGTATCCGTTGCGTGGTTATCTTGGATCGTACCGCGCTGAACACCAATACGCTTACCTTTCAGTGATGCAACATCACTTGGGTTTAGGTTTGATACTTTTGGTGCGAAGTAACCGCTTGGCGTGTTGTAGTAAGGCTTAGTGAAAGCGACCTGCTTCGCACGCTCTTCGGTGATCGACATTGAAGAGAAAATAACATCATACTTACGCGCTTTAAGACCTGGAATGATGCCATCCCATGCCTGAACGACCCAGCTACAGTTGAGCTTGGCGTTTTCACACACAGCGTTACCCAAATCCACCTCAAAACCCGTCAAGGTGCCATCTGGCGCTTTGTATTCGAATGGTTCGTAAGGAACGTCAACAGCGATGCGAACATCTGTCCAATCTTTAGCTTGAACTGCTGTCGCGCCAAGTGCTGCTGTTACTGCAGCTGCAACTAACCATTTTTTCATCTTGATGTCTCCTTAGGTACTTAACACGAACGGCAAAACTCCATCGCCATCCGCCGAATTGTCACATTTGCGTTGAATTGCTCTCTATTAGTATTAGCAAACACAAACGGATAATTAGTAAATTGACGATATAAACTGCTGTAAACGCTCTGACTCAGGGTTGCTGAATAGCTTTTCAGGGTGCCCTTGTTCTTCAACAAGGCCTTGGTGTAAGAACATCACATGGTTAGACACATCACGGGCAAACGCCATTTCGTGTGTCACAACCAACATGGTGCGCCCTTCTTCTGCAAGGATTTTCATTACATTTAGAACTTCACCGACCAACTCAGGGTCGAGTGCAGAAGTTGGCTCATCAAACAGCAAAGCTTCTGGCTCAACCGCCAATGCGCGCGCAATCGCGGCACGCTGCTGTTGACCACCTGAAAGATGACCGGGGTAATAGTCACGGCGCTCGTACAAACCAACACGCTGCAAATAAGCTTCCGCGCGTTCAATGGCTTCTGCTTTTGGTACGCCGAGAACATGAATAGGGGCTTCGATGACATTTTCCATCACCGTCATGTGAGACCAAAGGTTGAACCCTTGGAATACCATTGCAAGACGCGAGCGAATGCGTTGCACTTGCTTTTCGCTCACTGGCACAGCAATGCCGCCACGCCCTGGCTTCATTTCGATCAATTCACCATTGACCCAAATTTCACCGCTGGTAGGTGTTTCGAGGAGATTGATGCAGCGAAGAAACGTACTCTTACCTGAACCGGAAGAGCCGATAATAGAGATAACATCGCCGCCATTCGCGTCGAGAGAGATCCCTTTCAATACTTCATGTTGACCAAATGTTTTGTGAAGGTCTTTAATTTGCAGCGCTACTGCTTCGCTCATGCGCCTGACTCCTGTCATTCTTTTTGCACGTTCAATGTGCACACATTCGGCTGTGTGTTGTTGTTATTTTGTGTATTCACTTTTGGGGTCCGCGCTAAATTGACTATGTTGTAACTTTCTCGCGTGTTACAACACATTCCACTGCGGAAGCCCATTTATTTGAAAATAACATCCATCACTTCCAGCAGCAACAATTTGTTAACCTTCAACAAATTAAAATTTAAGTCATATAAATCGCATAAATACTCAGAGCGATTTCTGTGCACTGCGTCGATAACATTGATGCATAGTTAGGGTTAGTGTAGGGTGTATTCGGTGAAAAATACTCTTTAAATTCAATACTGAGAGATTCATGTTGCTGCGCTTTTTAACCTTATGTTTCGTGCTGGTGCCTACCATCAGCGCTGCAATGCCCAATACTTTGACAATCATCCCTGAGCTCTCAAATGGTTTCGTGCGTAACTACAACCCATTTCGCAGCGATACGTTGGCGACGACTCATGACTTTGTCTATGAACCCCTCATGGTATTCGACAATGGCACGCCCCATTTTCGTTTGGCTGAACGCTATGTTCTCTCGCCTGATTTAACAGGCATCACCCTGTATTTACGTGATGGGATCACTTGGTCTGATGGTGCACCATTCTCGAGCGATGATGTCGTCTACAGTTTGTCTCTGCTGAATAAACAACCAGAACTGGATTACAATTCACTGGGTAAGTGGGTCGAACGTGTCGAAAAACGTGGTAAAAATGAGGTATACGTCTCGTTAAGTCAGCCTAACGCGCAAATCGCAGAACGTTTAGCAGACGCCATCATTGTGCCCAAACACAAATGGGAAACCATCAAAGGCAAGGGAAGTTACCTAAACCAACACCCTGTTGGCACAGGCCCTTTCACCACCATCAAAGCCTTTAGCAGCAATAACATTGTTCAATGCCGCAACCCCCATTACTGGCAGCAAGATGCATTGAAGGTCGATTGCATTCGCTATCCCACCGTCAGAACGAACGATGAATTGATCTCTCGCCTCAGCAGCGGTGAGTTTGATTGGGCAAGCGCGTTCATTCCAGACATTGAACGTAATTACGCCTCTTACTCCCGTGATTATCACTACTACCACCAGCCCTCAACGATCGTCAGTTTGCTGTTCAACTTCAAACACGCAAACCCCGACACCCACGCGGTGTTTAATGATGTGCGTTTTCGTCGCGCTGTATCCATGAGTTTGTCTCGCGAACTGCTCATTGATATTGCCGTTTTTGGCCAGGGCCAAAAAGCCATGTTTGCCAGTGGTGTGGAGTCGAGGTTTGAAGACTGGATTGCCCCGTCAGCCGCCGAGCAACACCTTTACTACATTCGCAAACACACCAAGGTTGCACAACGCTTACTCGATGAAATGGGACTGGCTGATACGAATGGCGATGGCTACCGTGAATTACCCTCGGGCAACCCCCTTGAGCTGTCGATCATTGCCCCATCTGGGTGGAGTGATTTCACGTCAGCCGCCAATGTGATCAGCGAAATGATGAGCACGGCGGGCTTAAAGGTGTCGGTAAAAGAATTGCCTTACCCGAAATACATCGAAGACATGGCGCTGGCGAACTACGACATTAGCATTACTAACTATCCGTCGGGCAACACACCATTTCTCTATTTGAACGAAGCCTTCAACAGTGATTATCAAACGCCAAGTTCGCCGCGTTTCGCGCACCATTTTTATAAAGATGAAGTGATCGATAACTTGCTGAGTGATTTTCTTCTTCAAACAGCACCCAGTGCACAGCGCGATGTGGTTAATAAGCTGCACCTGCGCATTGCAGAACAGCAAATCACCGTGCCGCTTTATTACAAGCTTGAAACCGTGGAATACACGTCAACACGCTATAAAGGCTGGCACACAGAAAGAGGGAAACCTGCCGTTCCGCCCATTTGGCCGACAGAGAGAATGCGTTTGATTCAGTTGCTGGATCTGTACCCGACCGAAACGCGAGTAAGCGAGTAAGCGAGTAAGCGAGTAAGCGAGTAAGCGAGTAAGTGAGTAAGTGAGTAAGTGAGTAAGTGAGTAAAGAAGATACTCGCTTTATTCTGTGGTCAACAATTCTAGGGTTTTCAGCCACACATCCGCATCACCGTCAGGCTCTAAGCGCTTGAGGGTTTCATACGCATTGCGAGCGACATCGAATTGGTTGATTTTCATTGCGCTGTAACCAAGAATCTCCCACAAAAAAGGATCATCCTCGCCGCCCATGGCGATAGCACGCTGCGCCAAATCTGCAGCATCTGGCCATTGCTGTAATTGAGAGGCAATACGGCATTGCGCTTTGAGCAGCGACAATTCCGGCTCTTCATTCAATTGCGCGGCAATCACCCATGCATCTCCCCATTGGGAAGCCTGCATCAAGTACTGCAATTGGCGCTTCTGTGTTTCTCTGTCATTCAGCGCCACATCTTCTGTTACGCCTTTTGATAGCCATTGCGCGGCTTGCGATGCTTTACCCAGTTGCGCAGAAATATGCGCCATATCCAGATAATCTTGCCCCGTCAGCGCCATGCCTTGTTCTTTGGCTTGTTGATACAAACGCAGCGATTGTCGCAATTGGCCCAAGCGTGCATACGCCCCAGCTTGCTTGCGTTGCCAGCGAATATCATTGCCGTAACGCTCTTGAATGTTTCGCGTGGTATTGATCAATGCGCGATCTTGAAACAACTGCTCTTCGCTCAATGCCTTTATCTGCCACATAAACTCTGGGGCATCGGCATAACGCGCAATCACCGCATTGGCTTGTTCCAGCGCACGGTCATAATACTGTTCCGCAAACAAAGCACGGGTATACAGCTGCTCTACAGGCTGGAACGGCGGGAATTCTTCAAGATAAAGCTGACCATATCGCACCGCGATATCGGGTCTGCTGCGCTTCATGGAAATCGACACTAACGCACCAAAAGCATCTTGCCGAAGGCTTGGTGGCAACTTGCTGTACTTCACGGCATTGGTATAGGCGAGAGAAGCACGGTCGAGGTCGCCTTCTTGCAGGTAGATAAACCCAAGAAGACGTTGATGCAGGGCTTTTTGCTCATCGTTATCAGGAACAAGCGCCTTAGCTAAATTGGACGCGTCTTTATATTGCTCATTCGACAGCAATTGTTCGATACGCGTGAGATGACGGGCTAAATCAGGATCGCTGGCAACCACCGAAAATGATGCGCTCATAAAGAGGATAGCAATACCGAACCCTTTCATATCCCTTAGCCGTTAACGATCTGATAAATCGACTATAACGCAGATTGGTCAATACCCGTGCGTTTTAACGTCGATTTTTTGCGAGGAAACAACAATCCTCATTTTCAGGAGAAAAATAGACGTAAAAGTGAACAATTCCGCGTGATGCCTTTGTTTGAATTCCCCAAGCCCGTCCTTTCTTTTCTTCCTTCACATAAGGCTAACAACTGTGTTGCGTGTCGTAAGATATTTTTCCTGAAGCACGTTGATTCGGGCTATACTCGCCATCCCCTTATGAGACTGAGACTCCCATGAAAACCTATATCCCTGGTAAAGATGCCGCACTGGAAGAATCCATCAATCGCTTTGAAGAAAAACTCACCGCGCATGGCTTCCACGTTGAACCTGTTTCTTGGCTAAACCCAGTACCCAATGTTTGGTCTGTTCATATCCGCGATGTAGACGCGCCAATGAACTTCACCAACGGTAAAGGTGCGAGCAAGAAAGCTGCATTAGCCTCTGCATTAGGTGAGTATTTTGAGCGTCTGTCTTGTAACTATTTCTACGCCGATTTCTACATGGGTGATGACGTTGCCAACGCACCGTTTGTGCATTACCCGAACGAGAAATGGTTTCCACTGACGGATGATGACAGCTTGCCAGAAGGTTTGCTGGATGACGCCATGTCGGCATTCTATGATCCAGAAGATACACTTGCTGCAAGCGAGCTGATTGACCTGCAATCGGGCAACGAAGAACGCGGCATTTGTGCCCTGCCTTTTGAGCGTCAACGCGACCAACACACCGTGTATGTGCCAATGAATGTGATTGGCAACTTGTATGTGTCGAACGGCATGTCAGCAGGTAACACACAAACCGAAGCGCGCAGCCAAGCGCTGTCTGAAGTGTTCGAGCGCGCGATCAAAAACCGCATTATCGCAGAGCGCATTAGCTTGCCGGAAATCCCAGCAGACGTGATGGCGCGCTACCCATCGGTTCAAGCATCCATCGATGCATTGATTGCCGAAGGTTTCCCTGTTGTTGCCTATGACGCGTCACTGGGTGGCAAATACCCCGTGATTTGCGTTGCGTTGTTTAACCCAAACAACGGCACCTGCTTTACCTCTTGGGGTGCGCACCCACGTTTTCAGGTCGCGCTTGAGCGTACCGTGACAGAATTGCTTCAAGGTCGCAGCCTAAAAGATCTCGATGTGTTCGAAGCACCGTCTTTCCACGATGAAGATGTGGCCGATCACCACAACCTTGAAACCCACTTCATTGACTCATCAGGCACAGTTTCTTGGGACATGTTCAAAGCCACTGCTGACATTGAATTTGCAGATTGGAACTTCGAAGGTACGTCACAAGAAGAATGCGATTGGCTATTGGGCAAACTGCATGCAGAAGATGCTGATGCTTACATCGCCGATTACACCCACCTTGATGTGAATTGTTGTCGCGTCATCGTACCGGGCTGGTCAGAAATTTACCCACCAGAAGAAATTCAGCTGTGTAATAACAACCGTGGTACGGATCTACGTGATGCCTTGTCGATGCTGCTCGCGTCTGAATACAGCGATGAGTCTGTCGAGTTCTTGTTTGATGTGCTCGAAATGGCGGATTTCGATGACAGTTACATGGTGTGTGAATTGATGGGTATTGCCCCTGATGCAAACACCGCATGGAAATCCCTCACCATTGGCGAGTTGAAGTGTCTGTTGGCACTGGCTATGGGCGATTTGGAATCTGCACAAGATTTCGCAGTGTGGAGCTTGGATTACAACGCCACGATTTATAGCCAACCGCGCGCCATCTTCATGCGCTGCCTCATTGCGAGCCTAGAGCTTGCACAAGACGATGTCCGTGATCCTGCGGAATACCGTCAGGCATTTGGCTTTATATACGGTGAAGAAACCACGGATGCCGTTTGGGATTCTATCTCAGGTGACATTCGCTTCTTTGGTTTAACCGCACCAGATGCCGATCTCACGGCATTTGGCGCCCACCAAAAGCTGCTTGGCTCTTATAACAAGCTACAAATCGCCAAGGCGACACTGTCTTAATAAGAGAACTATCAGCAAATCATTCCGCTTATGAATGGCCTCACACCGAGGCATTCATAAGCGGTTGATTGCAATGCTTTCCCGCAACATTGATAACCAAAACTCGACGTTTCCTTCCTTTAAAGTACGTAATTTAATTACAATTCAATTTTATTTGAGAATGTTTAAATTTTTTATATTTAATAAAATCAACAATATATAAATTTTAAGCCAAAAATAGCCGTTTTAAATGTTATAAAATTTCACAACAATGATCTAAATCAATTTTGATGGAACACCCCTCTGGTACTATTCTTTCAGCGAAATTTGGAGACCAGTGGGTACTATCGTGAAGACTCAAACCAACCCTTTTGACGCACTGATGCCGCCAGCCATGGCGCAAAAAGCTGAAGATGTCGGGGTTTACAAGGCAACTAAAGCGCCTTTCCAATCTTTTATCCTCGCCATCACTGCTGGCGTATTCATTTCTATTGCTTTCGTTTTCTACACCACAGTGACCGCTGGTGCGAGTGATGCGCCTTGGGGTCTCGTCAAATTTGTTGGCGGTATTGCCTTCAGCCTCGGCCTTATTCTGGTTGTTGTTTGTGGCGGTGAACTCTTTACCTCTACCGTATTAACAACCGTCGCAAAAGCCAATAACCGTATTACTTGGACTCAACTGGGTCGCAACTGGGTAACGGTCTATTTCGGTAACATGGTCGGCGCACTCTTTTTCGTTGCAATGATTTGGTTTGCTGGCCAGCACATGGCGGGCAACGGCGACTGGGGCATCAATGCCATGAAGATTGCCCAACACAAGTTGCACCACACCTTCTTACAAGCCGTTATTCTGGGCACGCTTTGTAACCTGATGGTATGTCTAGCTGTCTGGATGACCTATTCATGTCGCAGTGTCTCAGACAAGATTCTCGTGATGATGCTTCCAGTTGCTATGTTTGTCGCAGCGGGCTTTGAGCACAGCATTGCCAACATGTTCATGGTTCCAATGGGCATCGTCATCAACAATTTCGCGAGCCCTGAATTTTGGGCAGCAACAGGATATAGTGCAGCTGATTTCGCCGATTTGACGGTAAGCAACTTTATCCTGAACAACTTAATTCCAGTAACCATCGGAAACATCATTGGTGGTGGCCTACTTGTAGGCATGACGTACTGGCTGATTCATCTACGTGGCGAACAAGCTCATAGCTAAGCACTAGCTCAGCGTATTCGACACGAACACTTATTTTTCTTTTCTACTGAATTTAAACAGGTAGGTACATCATGGCAGAGCAATTTACTCAAGCGTGGGAAGGCTTCGCAGCCGGCGACTGGCAGACTGAAGTTAACGTTCGTGACTTCATCCAGAAGAACTACACCCCATACGAAGGCGACGAGTCTTTCCTAGTTACTGAAGGTACTGAAGCGACTAACGCGCTTTGGGACAAAGTAATGGAAGGCATCAAGCTTGAGAACTCAACTCACGCGCCAGTAGATTTCGATACTTCAGTTATCTCTACTATTACTGCTCATGACGCTGGTTACATCATCAAAGATCTTGAAAAGATCGTTGGTCTGCAAACTGAAGCGCCACTGAAACGTGCACTTATCCCTAACGGTGGTGTACGCATGATCGAAGGTTCTTGCAAAGCGTATGATCGCGAGCTTGACCCAATGGTTTCTAAAATTTACTCAGAATACCGCAAGACACACAACCAAGGCGTTTTCGATATCTACACGCCAGATATCATGAACTGCCGTAAGTCTGGTATTTTGACCGGTCTTCCTGATGCATACGGCCGTGGCCGCATCATCGGTGACTACCGTCGCGTTGCACTTTACGGTGTAGATTTCCTGATGAAGGACAAAGCTAAGCAATTCCATTCGCTACAAGCGAAACTGGAAGCTGGCGACGATCTACAAATGACCATGCAACTGCGTGAAGAGATTCAAGAGCAATACCGTGCTCTAGGCCAAATCAAAGAGATGGCGAAGAAATACGGTGCAGACATCTCTGGTCCTGCAACCACAGCTCAAGAAGCGGTTCAGTGGGTTTACTTCGGCTACCTAGCTGCAGTGAAATCTCAAAACGGTGCTGCAATGTCTCTAGGCCGTACTTCTACGTTCCTAGACGTGTACATCGAGCGTGACATTGCCGAAGGCAAGATCACCGAAGTTGAAGCTCAAGAAATGATCGACCACTTCGTCATGAAGCTGCGTATGGTTCGTTTCCTACGTACGCCTGAGTACGATGAGCTGTTCTCTGGTGACCCAATCTGGGCAACAGAATCAATGGGTGGTATGGGTGTTGACGGTCGCACACTGGTAAGCCGTACTAACTTCCGCTTCCTGAACACGCTTTACACCATGGGTCCAAGCCCAGAGCCAAACATCACTGTACTTTGGTCTGAGCAACTGCCTGTAGGCTTCAAGAAGTTCTGTGCGAAAGTATCTATCGATACGTCTTCAATCCAGTACGAAAACGATGACCTAATGCGTCCAGATTTCGACAACGATGACTACGCTATCGCTTGTTGTGTATCGCCACAGGTTATTGGTAAGCACATGCAGTTCTTCGGCGCGCGTGCAAACCTTGCTAAAACACTATTGTATGTAATCAACGGTGGTGTGGATGAGAAGCTGAAACTTCAAGTAGGTCCTAAGCAAGCGCCTATGGCTGATGAAGTTCTAGATTTCGACAAAGTGTGGGCTGGCCTAGACAACTTCATGGATTGGTTGGCAACACAGTACGTGACCGCACTGAACGCGATCCACTACTCACACGACAAGTACAGCTACGAAGCATCGCTAATGGCGCTGATGGATCGTGACGTTTACCGTACTATGGCGTGTGGTATCGCAGGTCTATCTGTCGCGGCTGACTCACTGTCTGCTATCAAGTACGCGAAAGTTAAACCAGTTCGTGACGAAGACGGCATTGCTATCGATTTCGAAATCGAAGGCGACTATCCGAAGTTTGGTAACAACGACTCACGTGTTGATGACATGGCGTGTCAGCTTGTTGAAAACTTCATGAACAAGATCCGTAAGCTGAAGACTTACCGTAACGCGGTACCTACTCAGTCTATCCTGACTATCACGTCAAACGTGGTATACGGTAAGAAGACAGGTAACACCCCTGACGGTCGTCGTGCTGGCGCACCATTCGCACCGGGCGCAAACCCAATGCACGGTCGTGACGAGAAAGGTGCAGTAGCATCTCTAACGTCTGTAGGTAAACTGCCATTTGCTCACGCAAAAGACGGTATCTCTTACACCTTCTCTATCGTGCCTAACGCACTAGGTAAAGATGGCGACACGCAGAAAGCGAACCTTGCTGGTCTAATGGACGGTTACTTCCACCACGAATCAGGCATCGAGGGTGGTCAACACCTGAACGTGAACGTTCTGAACCGTGAAACACTGGAAGACGCCGTTAAGCACCCAGAGAAATACCCACAGCTGACTATCCGTGTATCGGGCTACGCTGTGCGTTTCAACTCTCTGACTGCTGAACAGCAAAAAGACGTTATCGCACGTACATTCACTGAATCTCTATAATCTGAGCATTCACTGAGTGATAAAAAACACCTCCCATGTGGAGGTGTTTTTTTATGTCTGTTTCTCTAAAAATACACCGCGTTTTATCCGCACTATTCAGCCTTCATTACGCTGGCTAAATGACAGCCATTCTCATTCATTTTGACGCGAAAAATGGCGATTTTCTCTGATCTTACCTTCCGCCTTCAACACCTTGAGATTCCTTACCCTCTTTCCGTTTATTCACTTTAGATACGCACAGAACTGTAATAAAATAACACCTTACTTTTTACAGTGGTTTTGGAGAATCTCATGTCGGTAAATGGCCGTATCCACTCCTTTGAATCTTGTGGCACCGTTGATGGTCCGGGCATTCGTTCTATCGTGTTCCTTCAAGGATGTTTGATGCGCTGTAAGTACTGTCATAACCGCGATACATGGGATCTCGATGACGGACGAGAAGTGACCGTTGAAGAGCTAATGAAAGACGTGCTTGCCTACCGCCATTTCATCAACGCATCTGGCGGCGGTGTCACGGCGTCTGGCGGTGAAGCCATGCTTCAGCCTGAATTTGTGCGCGATTTCTTCAGTGCTGCCAAAGCAGAAGGTATTCATACCTGTCTGGACACCAATGGTTATATCCGTAAACACACTGACGTGATTGATGAAGTGTTGGACGTGACCGATCTTGTGATGCTCGACCTAAAGCAGATCAACGATGAAGTGCACCAGAACCTGGTAGGCGTGCCAAACAAACGCGTATTGGACTTTGCACGTTACCTTCACCAGCGCGGCCAAAAAACGTGGATCCGCTACGTGGTTGTACCGGGCTACACCGACGATGAAGATTCAGCACATCGCTTGGGTGAATTCATCAAAGACATGGAAAACATTGAGAAAGTCGAAATGCTGCCGTACCACCAGCTAGGTGCTCACAAATGGGAAGCACTGGGCTACGAGTACGAGCTAAAAGACGTGAGTCCACCGAAGAAAGAAACCATGGAAAACCTGAAAAACATTCTGGAAAGCTACGGCTTAACAGTGATGTACTGATTGGGACACTCTCCAAAAAAACCGACGTAACGTCGGTTTTTTTCTGCCTATCATTCGGGTGCATTCGGGCTTATCGATCCGGCGACAAATACTCCCTGTCATAAAAGGTGCGTAGCCAGTGCGGCCGATAAACCGACATCAGCGTCACCGCCATGCCGTTGAGCAAGCCTTCCGGGAACCAAATCAGTACCGCCAGCATCAAATAGTTATGGGTAATGGTTTCCCAGGAATACAGGCCAGAGACCCAATACCCCGCCGACACCACTATCAAGTGCAGCACAATAGTAAACGCCGCATTAAAGAAGCCCGCAATGAAGATATACACAAACAGATGTCGGCTGAGGTAACGGTAGGAAAGCCAGAAGATGGCGTAACTCACAAAGGCCGGAATCACCGCCGTGGTGACGGCATAGAGCCCCACATCCATCACTGGTAACAGGCCAAAGCCCACCATCAAGGCAAGCGGGATCATAGCAATCCATACCGCGATCCTCGGGCCATGACAGAGCGTCAGTACCGTCATCCCCAGAAAATGAATATCCAGCCCTTCGCGAATGCCGGCTTTCAGCGCCCACAAGCAAAACAACACAATGCCACTGGCAAACACCAAGTGTTGATAGCCTTTGTCTTGGCGCATTTTCTGCCACCCATCCCTTGGCCAACAAAGCCAAAGCATGACCAGCAAAACAGCCCAACCAAATACCTGCCAATACAACATAAAATCCCTGTTATTTTTCGCTCTCAAACGTCGACTATTTTGTGAAATTTCACGTTAAAAAGCGTAACTAACCTGTGTCCAGATCAAAAAATAGAACCACACCAACTGTTAATCTGTGGCACATGAATTGCCAAACTTCTCACCTCAAACGTATAACTAAGAGACTGTTTGGATAAAGAATTTTTATCTTTTTGAGGCAACAACCATGGAAATGACACACGCTCAGCGTCTTATCCTCTCTAACCAGTACACCTTGATGTCGCAACTTGATCCACAAAACGCAGAAAAGTATCAACGCCTACAAACCATTGTAGAGCGTGGTTATGCCCTGCAAATGCGTGAATTGGACAAAAACTTCGGCGAAATGTCAGAAGACCTTTGCCGCCAAGTTGTTGATGTGATGGAAATGCACCACGCACTGCAAGAGTCTTTCCGCATGTTGGAATCTGGCACACGCTGCGAATGCGATGTGGATGAGCGTCGTCTGCAATTCTGGGGCTTTGATGCCGCTACGGAAACTCACCTGATGCACTACGTGCGTTTCCTGACAGACAACGAAGGCCTTTACCCACAATTCGACAAAGGTTCGCACCACTTCAACAGCCAAACGCCGATGCTGGCAAAATACCAGCGTATGTTGCAAGTGTGGCGCAACTGCCCACGTCAGTACCACCTATGTGGCAACGAATTGTGCCAAATCGTTAACGCCTGATCGCGTTTAACACCATACCTAAACACCCTGAGAATGCCCTCAACCTTGATTGGACGAGGGCTTTTTATTGCCTGCTTTTCATCATTAAAATTACTCATCGTAACGCGCAAATTAATTTATTTGCGCCCACTGCCAAACGGTTGTCTAATCGCCATGCACCCAAAGGGTTCCATCATACCGACGAGGTGTATACAGGCAGATCGCTGTGCTTAAACGATTGAAATAACGCACATATCCATGCCACTGTCTCTTCATACCGTGCCTGTCTGCAGCACGGCTGTGTGGGAATGAAAATGAAGCCTTTCGCAAACCATGATGATCAGGTACTTAGCCTGATGACCCTTTGCGACTCCGCAGCTACAGTCCAACCGCAACATCAACCCAAGCCCCTTTCGGCAACGGCGCGCAGGAAAAAATCCGCATCGAGGCGGACACGTCGCCATGACGCGAATTTCCTGATCTATCCAACGCTACCGTGAGCGCGAGACATGCACGCTCAATGAGTCGTCTCAGCGAACACCGTTCGCGTTAACACAATCGTTATCTCCATAATTTTCGGTATATGCCGTCGCTTTGCAGCACGCTGCACATGGCTTATTTGGCATGTACCCAATCACCGTATGAGGAAAGAACATGAGTGATTGGTCTATTAACGACGCCCGTGATGTCTACAACACGCCATATTGGGGCCAAGGGTACTTCGACATTAATTCACAAGGCGACGTGGTTGCCCGTCCGGACACCAACCAACCGGACAACCACATCGCCCTTTCTACGCTGGCCGATGAACTGATCGCCAAAGGCGCGTCTTTGCCTGTGCTGGTGCGTTTCCCTGAAATTTTGCACCACCGCGTAGACAGCCTGTGCACCCACTTCAACGACGCCATCTCAGATTATGGCTATGACGGTGAATACCTGCTGGTTTACCCGATCAAAGTGAACCAACAAAAAGAAGTGGTCGGCGAAATTCTAAAAAGCCAATACGCCAGCCAAGAGCGCCAACTGGGCCTTGAAGCCGGCAGCAAGCCAGAGCTTATGGCTGTGCTGGCCATGGCACGCCAAGCCAGCTCGGTGATCGTGTGTAACGGCTATAAAGACCGCGAATACATTCGTCTTGCATTGATTGGCGAAAAGCTGGGCCACGAAGTCTATATCGTGCTCGAGAAACTCTCTGAGCTAGACACAGTGCTGGCAGAAGCAAAAGCACTGGGCGTGACACCGCGTCTGGGTCTGCGAGCGCGTTTAGCGTCACAAGGCAAAGGCAAGTGGCAAGCGAGCGGTGGCGAGAAGTCCAAGTTTGGCCTGTCAGCCTCTCAGGTCATGACGGTCATGAACCGCCTGCGTGAGCTAGACATGCTCGACACGCTACAACTGCTTCACTTCCACCTCGGTTCGCAAATCGCCAACATCCGCGACGTACGCTCAGGCGTGAACGAAGCGGCGCGCGTGTATGCTGAGTTGTACCAAATGGGCGCAGGCATCACAACGTTAGACGTGGGCGGCGGTTTGGCGGTCGATTACGAAGGTACGCGTAGCCAGAGCAGTTGCTCGATGAACTACAGCCAGCGTGAATATGCCAACAACGTGGTCTTCACGGTGGGCGATGTGTGTAAAGCCTTCGACATCAAAATGCCGCGCATTATCTCTGAATCAGGCCGCAACCTGACGGCGCACCATGCTGTTCTTATCACCGATGTGATGGGCGTGGAAAGCTACCAGCGTGAAGAAGTGTTTGCGCCTGCAGAAGACGCATCGCAAATACTGCACAACATGTGGCGTTCATTCAAAGACCTGAGCCAATCGACGGATCAACGCTCATTGGTTGAAATCTACCACGACAACCAAAACGATCTGGCGGAAGTGCACATGCAATTCGCCATGGGCTTGGTGAACTTTGCCGATCGCGCATGGGCAGAACAAATCAGCCTGCGTATTTGCTACGAACTGTCTTGCAAAATGTCACACAAAAACCGCGCGCACCGCCCTGTATTGGACGAGCTAAACAGCCGCCTAGCCGACAAATTCTTCGTGAATTTCTCGCTATTCCAATCGCTGCCAGATGCGTGGGGTATCGAACAAGTGTTCCCTATTCTGCCGCTGTCGAAGCTGTATAAAGCGCCGGAAAGCCGTGCTGTACTGCTCGACATCACCTGTGACTCTGATGGCACGGTTGAGCAATACGTGGAAGGCCAAGGCATCGAAAGCACCCTGGCAGTGCCAACATGGTGTGATGAATCACCGTACCGCATTGGTTTCTTCCTTGTCGGTGCGTATCAGGAAATTCTGGGCGACATGCACAACCTGTTCGGTGATACCGATTCAGCCGTTGTGCGCAGCAACAAAGACGGCGGCTACGAGATTGCCTCCATCCACCACGGCGACACCGTGGGCGACGTGCTGCGTTATGTGCATTTAGACGCTGACGAGTTCCTGAGCCAGTACGAAGAAATGGTGAAAGCCCTGCCAGAACAAGAGCAAGAATCGATTCTGTTCGAGCTGTCAGAAGGTTTGAAAGGCTACACCTACCTCGAAGACATTCACCAAAACCGTTAATGACATTGGCTGCCTGCTCAGACGCAGGCAGCCACTTTTTGCAAGGATTTAACCCATGGCAACCCTCGCCAATTACCCAGATTACTCACTGTACGCCAACGCGTTCGGTTTCCTGCGCCAACCTTTGGTGTTCCAACCACAAGGCTGCGATGCAGACGTTGTTATTACCGGTGTGCCATTTGATATGGCAACCACAGGTCGCTCTGGCAGCCGCATGGGCCCTGGCGCCATTCGCCAAGCATCCACCAACCTCGCGTGGGAAGGTAAACGCTGGCCGTGGGATTTCTCCCTCACCAAAGAAATCAAAATCGCTGACTGTGGTGATTTGGTGTTTGATTGCGGCGACGCAGCACAAATGTGTGAGCGCCTAGAAGCGCACGCCACCAGCTTGCTGGCAGAAGGCAAAACCTTGCTGACCTTTGGCGGCGACCACTTCGTGACCCTCCCCCTGCTGCGCGCGCACGCAAAGCAATTCGGCGAAATGGCACTGATTCACTTCGATGCCCACACCGACACCTACGACATGGGCAGCCAGTACGACCACGGCACCATGTTCTACCATGCGCCAAACGAAGGCTTGATTGACCCACACAGCTCCATCCAAATTGGCATTCGCACCGAGCACAGCCACACCTTGGGCTACCAAGTGGTGGATGCCGCAACCGCGAACGATTGGTCTGTGGATCAAATCGTGGAAGCGATCAAAACCCGCGTGGGCGATCGTCCAGTTTACCTGACGTTCGACATCGACTGTCTTGACCCTGCATACGCACCGGGCACCGGCACACCCGTGTGCGGCGGCTTGAGCACGGACAAGATCTTGAAAGTCATCCGCGCCCTGCAAGGCATCAACCTGATTGGTATGGATGTGGTAGAAGTCGCCCCAGCCTACGACCATGCTGAACTGACCTCACTGGCGGCTGCGACCATTGCGACTGACCTGCTTCACGTGTGGGCAGCGAATCGTAAGGCGAAGTGATTCAGCCTCATTTAGGAAAAACACCCGCATAGGCGGGTGTTTTTGTTTTTTAACTAAGCTTATTTTTCGCTAGAGAGTTTTTGCCGAAGTTCTCGTACGACCTTATTTTTCCCCAAGTACTCTAAGCCTTGAACTAACCTTGAAAGATCTTCTCTATCTATCGCAGCTATAACCTTTCGAATAGTACTTAGCTTGATCGAGTCGGGCGCGATACCACCAATCGTCTTTTCAGCTTCGCAAAGAACCTCATCCAAAGATGTATAGTGTTTCTTTAGACGTTTCGTGTATTCAGAAACCTCCCGCCGTGTAGATTGCAATTCATCTTGTAAATAGCTAATACGAGACTCACTGCTGTTACTCAAATCTTTGAAATTATCTTCATGGAAGTTTAATTCTTTCCTCAAGGAGTTGATTTCGAACTCAAGTTCTTCAATTTTTGATGACATCCCTACCTTTTCGGCTTTCCAATCACCAAGCTGATCAAATTTCAATTTCCGGCGATACTCTTTTTCCGCCTCGACCTCATCATCAATAATCGCTTTGTCTTGCTCCAAAAGAGCACGAGATAAACGAACTCCTAAAAACAAGCGATAAGTCCATTGATAGAGAAACTGAATAGCAGGCATCACAAAATAGAAAACGAACATCGCAAACAAAAAAGTTGATACAATGGCTCCATACTCTGATGTAATGTCATAGTTACTAATTATTTCTAAACGTTGGTCAGCTTCAGAAAACAAAAAAACACCTATTCCTCGGTGATTTTCCCATAACCAAGCAATGAGAAGTGCACCGAAAAACGGGCTGGACAAGCGCTGTTTCACATTGCCCATAGTGCCTTCAACCACTTCACCGATATTCATTTGTTTCGTCCAATCAGATATTTAAACGCGTATTTTATTTCACGGTGTTTCTCTCGGCAAATAGTTAGGCGATAGCACCCTAATTTTTAGCGCTCAAAAAACTCTGGTCTCAATTAGTTAGAACCTTTTATCACCATACAGAAACATAGAGACAGACACTCTACGAAAACCGCGACCACTTCATGACCCTGCCCCTACAGCGCTCATACGCAAAGCAATTCGGCGAAATGGCACTGATTCACTTCGATGCCCACACCGACACATACGACATGGGCAGCGAATCAGAAGCCGACCACTTTCAAATTAAGGCGCGATGGGATCTGTTCGTTTGCTAGGGGTTGTTTTTTGTGCGACCGTGTCACAGATGCTTTTTGTTGTCTGAACGATCTCAAGGTATTTAGGAGGAAGTGTGAGTGCCATTGATGCTGGTAAGATCAATACACCCTTAGAAGAGTCTGAGCTCGTGTTGTGGTACGGGCAGCCTCATCAAGGGCGGATAAATAGGGAAGGAGATTCGACGTCAATTGGTTCGAACATCACCTTACTGGTGATTCTTCTTTCTATCGTTCTCATTGGTTCGATATCTTTCGCTGATACACCTTCCAGTACGTTACCAATCTTTTTGTTGGCAATGGTCTTGTTCTATTTCCTATACGGTAAACAAATTCACGACCAATATATTCGGAAAAATACGGTTTATGTCGTCACCAATAAGCGGGCAATCATAGAGAGGAAAAAGCTCGGTGGTAGTTCACTATCCATTGAATTTAAGCCTGAAACGAAGATTCAAGTGACGCGATTTATTGGTCAGCCTTTTGGAACTGTGCGCTTCTGGACTGGAAAAGAAAGCAAGTACACGAAACACTTGCTCCACGTCTCCTCAGATCTAGCAAGACAATCAGGCAGGCATTTCAACAATGATACCGTATTTGATTGCATCGACGACATGGAAGAGGTCTATGACATATTGAGGCAACAGCTAAAACTACCTGAAATGAGCCCACATCATTGTTGAAGTTTACGATTGCATTGCTTGTTTAGGATAGCCCCTTTCTGTTCTGGCGACGAGAACTCCCAACCGCCCTCAATTTGGGACAGCTCATTAGAATCTCTTGTGGAAATGAAGAGAAAGTTGGGAATTCCTTGTTTGTCGTATCAATCTGCGTAATGAGTTAATCACCTTCGCAATCCACCTTAGAAACCTCAAAATGGAAGCTTGTACGCATCATTCATGGCTCGAACATTGATAAGTACGCAGTGTTGATATAGGATCTTTGTAGGATTTCAACGAAACCGACGGTCACGCCACATGAAAACTGAAAAGAAGAAAGTAACCAAGGCCATGATTTTTAGAGCTGTCGCAAGTTCGACTGCTATCGAGACAGGAAAGTCTGTAAAATCTATAGAGCGCAAGTTAAAAGCTGATAAGCGTAAGTACGATTCGCTAACTTTAGCTGTCTAAGATATCACGTACGAGCCGTTCCATATACTGGTAGTCCCCACCAACACCAGCATGAATAGAACGAATATAAAATTCTTTATGCTTATCCCATAAGGAATAGTCCAGAAGGCCATATCCTGTCTTTTGGCTCATGTAATCCATTAATAGCCTGCTAATCCTTCCGTTGCCCTCTCGGAATGGATGTATCAATATAAACTCAACATGACTTCTAGCTAAGAGTGATACAAGGTCTTCTTTAGTGAGATTTTCTATACCCTGAAGCTGTGACAAATAGTCACTTTCAAAATTGTGAATTGCACGTTCAATTTGCAACGGAGCGGTAAATTCGAAATCGCTCTTCCACATTCTGACATTTCGAATTTTTCCAGCCCATAAATAGACGTTTCCAAGCCATTGTCGATGCCAGTCAATAATAGTTGTGAAACTTATGTTCGAATCAGACTCCTCAATTGAAAAAACTTTTTCATAAAGCTTCATCAAAAGAAATGCTTCGACATCGTCGATTTCATTAATGTCGTTTATATTCAGTTTGTTAACGAGAACCAGATCGCCGGAACCTGGCTGGAATTGCGTTTCCGCAGTATCTACGTCATATCGAGACATTAGAAAGGTACTAAAGAGATAAGTATTTGATACTATTTAGGGTATAACAAATAGGAGTAAGTGAATAGCCATTGAGTTTGTGAAATGTAACTAACTCGATTACCACAAATTTAGCTTATCCGAACCTAACAGCTTATAGAGCCAACTCTAAGCCATTTCTGTCCAAAAACCATTTAGCGACGATCTCCAAACACAGCTCTCCGTAGCCATCCCCTTGAAAAGTGGGGAGGATCAAGAGCGGCACAACCGAAGGAATAAGTAAAACCCGAGACATCCTTTACATATCTGACCGGGCACATCGTTTACACCCGTTTTGCTTTGAGGCGCATGCCGCACTCAGTGGTTTGTCGTTTTTAACGTGTCTATCAGGCAATTTTCTCTTTCTATTCTCCTCTCCTTGCTTGAACCCCTAGCCCTTGCACCGTATCCTTGCCGCTCATCCATCCTTGTCGAAATGTCACTATGTCATCTTATCTTTGTCCGCTATGTCAGCAGCCGCTGAATATTTCTGAGCGCACCTACAAATGTGCCAGCAACCATCAGTTCGATGTCGCTAAAGAAGGCTACGTAAATCTGTTGCCTGTTCAGCACAAACGCTCGAAAGATCCCGGTGACAATAAAGAGATGATGCAAGCACGTCGCCAATTTCTGAACGGTGGACATTACCAACCGATGCGTGATGCGGTGAGTGATTTGTTGCGCGGTTTGATCAGCAAAGAAGACAGCACGCAGCTGCTTGATATCGGTTGTGGCGAAGGCTATTACACCAGCTACTTTGATGCGCAAATGGCGAACACAAAGGTTATTGGGTTAGACATTTCAAAAATCGCGATCCGCTATGCGGCGAAGCGCTACCCTGCCTGTGATTTTCTGGTGGCATCGAGCCAACGCTTACCGTTTGCCGATGATCAGCTGGACGCGGTTGTGCGCATTTACGCGCCGTGTAACGGAGAAGAATTGCAGCGTACCGTGAAAAGCGGCGGCGTGGTAGTGACGGTTACCCCGGGGCCTCGCCATCTTTATCGGTTGAAAGAAGGCATCTACTCAGAGGTGAAACTGCACGATGTGGCGGTGGAAGATTTGCCAGGGTTTGCACTGGAAGCGGAGCACTCTGTCGCTTACCCAATGACGTTGAACAGCGACGACGCAACCACCCTGCTGCAAATGACCCCGTTTGCGTGGCGCGCGCCTGAAACGCTGTGGCAAACCCTGAAAGACACGACTGCCTTTGACTGCGAAGCGGATTTCACACTGCGCGTTTACCGTAAAAACGCCTAAGCCTTTTTCTCGTTCTAAGCGCAACGCGGCTCGTTCTGGTCACAGGCGAGCCGCGTTTTATTTATGCGATTTAATCCAAGGTGAAACTCGCCGAGCGGTGCATCTTGAGGTAGTTTGAAAGAAGCACTCTCTCACTGATAGACTCGCATTATGACCCGTGCCTTCTTCTCCGCATTTCTGACAACCTTGCTGGTTGCTTGTAGCCATCCGCTAGACCTGCAAGAAACGCCCGTTCCTGCCACCACCTTGTACGATTACCGCATTGAATCGTCAGGCGGCACGCCCTATTCCTTAAATGAGTTTGCCAATGCGGTCAGCGATGCCGACGTGATTTTGGTGGGCGAATGGCATACGCACCCGGGCATTCATCTGTTTCAGGCGCAATTGCTGGCAACCTTGGCGGAAAGACGCCCAGCGACGGCACTGTCCATGGAGCAATTCTCGCGCCCTGCCCAACCTGTGATAGATGCGTATTTGAATGGCGACAGAGGTGAACACGCCTTAACGAGTTACACCGGAAAATGGCCGAATTACGCCAGTGATTACCGACCTTTAATGGAAATCGCCAAGCAGCAAGCCTTGCCAGTGATTGCAGCGAACACCACGCAAAACATCGTGCGCTGTTTGTCATCCAAAGGGGAAGGTTACCTCGATACGCTACCTGCTGATAAACGCGAGCATGTGGCGCGGCAATTGTCGTCAGAGGCATCGCCTTATAAAGAAAAGTTCTTCTCTGTGATGTTTCATGGCGATGAAGAGAAAACCAAGAACCAATACCTCGCCCAAATCGCGTGGGATGACACCATGGCGGAAAGCATCGTGGATTTTCTCGCCACACACCCTGACTTCACGGTGATGCATGTGGCTGGGGCTTTTCACGTTGAGGAAGGGTTAGGGATTGCCAGCCGTATCCACCAGCGCAACCCTGATTTAAAGATCGTGATCATTTCGCCGCAAACCGAGGACGATCCGCTTCCCAATGACGTTGACGATTACCGTTTGATCGTCAAACCCTTACCAGAGCAGTGGCTTTCAGAAGAAGAAATGAATGCGGCGATTGGCAAGATGCGGCATTCATCGAGAAAATCTCTCAACTGTGAATAGCGCATCACCAGACGAGGAAGTAAAACTCCCAGAAATAGCGCCACTCAGGTTTACATAACCACATTCTCATCATGACAATAATCTCACCATCAAGAAACTTTGAGTGGCGTAAATATCGCAAGATGCACCCGAAAACGGAAACAACAACGTAAAGGTGCTAGGAAATGCAAAAAACAAACACACCGGCTTCAAAAGCCGCAATTTCGTCCATTCAACGATCTCATCGTTCCCTTTTACATCCGACGCTTCTCGCCTCAGCCGTATTGGCATCTTCTCTCTCAACAGGCGCATTCGCTGTGGGTATTAGTGATGCAAAATACACAGAGCTCGGCGGCTCACTCTCAAATGAAAACACCGTTGTTCGCAAAGTCTATGACCACCTCAAAGCGATTTCTCTCGAACCGCGTTTTGAAGCTGTCGGTCGCATTGTCGCCGGTGGCGCGCTCTGTACCGCAACCTGGCTTGGCAATGATGGGGATACCGCATTTATCATTACTGCCGCGCACTGTGTCGCCGGGGATAACAAATCACAAGAATCCTCTTACACAGGCCAAAACATTTCTTTCCGCACGGGCGATGGTCGCCTTGTCGCATCCGGTGTGTCCACGAACCACTTCATCGGTTACAACGGTTGTCAATCTGACTTAGCCATTCTCGAGATACCTTTACTCACGAACCCAATCAGCAGCGATGGGAGTGCAGTGCCACAGCCTATCTATGCCGATGATGCGGATTTTGATCATTACGTGGGTCAACCAATGACACTCGCTGGCTATGGTCGTCAAGGCACACCCAGCCTTGGGGGGCTGTCTTCAGGTCGCGCTTATGGCGCTGCAAACGTCACGCAAGATGTTGGCGGCTGTTTACGTAACAAAGCAAACACCGAAGACGCTTGGGCATACGCAGCACCGGGCGATAGCGGTTCTACCACATGGCAATGGCGTGAAGGCCAATTTGTCGGGATGGGCATTACATCATGGTGGGCTGGATGGGGAAGCCAATATTCAGGCCATGGTCGTGTCGCGCCGCACCAAGCATGGGTGAAACGCATTTTTCCTAACATCAATACGGTTACACGCTCTCGCACGCTAACCGAAAGTAAAGCGGTCGAACTGAAAGATGTTGAAGCCAATGTAAAAGGGACGGTGTATTACCTTGCGGGTGACAATGTGTCAGGCCCAACAAACCGCAAATGGGCATACCCTCGTGGTTACACCCCTCTTACGGTCCCTATGGTTAACCAAACCACGGGCGGCACGCATAACATCGTGCTGCGTTCACAACGCCAAACCTACTGTGGCTGGGGTGAAATTAATAACGGCGTGTATTGCTACCCAAGCGCCTCAAAAGGCAGTTTGAAAGTGTGGTACAACGCCTCTGATAACCAAGCTGCGCCCGCTGGATTGTACAAAAGCACTTTCTCGCTGAATGCAAAAGGTTGGCATGACCACAGCTACAATACCGCGATTAACCTCAACACCAGCATTCTTGTTGATGGCGCATCTCACATCGAAGGCACAGTCACGCAATCCAGCGCATTTACCACGGTTCGCTACGACAACACGGTTAACGGTTCGGTGTATTACTTGAGCGAAGGTGAAACCACCAGCGATGCGACGCAACGCGTTTGGAACGGCCGATTCAATACATGGTCGACGTTAAACGTGCCAGCGGTAAACCGCGATACCAAAGAGATTCAAACGGTAACACTGCGCGCTTCTCGCTATGCGGGATGTGGTTGGACAACCATGAACAATGGCGTGTATTGCTCGAACGGGGCGAAATACGGCCAATTGCGCGTGTCTTACTCTGCGGAAGATAACACCGCCTTGCCAAAAGGACGTTATGACAGCTTGTTTAACATCGCAGGAAAAGGCTGGCACTCAAGCTTCAATAAAACGTTAACGTTCAAGTTGGCCTTAGAGCACGCAGGTCAATAATGAAACGTTATCTGGTCGTTATCGCCATCACTAGCCTTGCCTCTGGTGTCATTGTGGCTTTCTTGCCGTCTCTTTTGATAGAAGCACCAACGTCATCTGCTGAACAGGGTGTTTCACATGAGAGTGGCGTAAAGCAAGGGATGGATAACGGTGTCGCGGAACGCACGATGACAGCACAGTTGGTTTCACCGGAATCAACAGGGCTGTCATCGGCAGCAACACAAACGCTCACTGCGCCTGCCGCGCAGTTTGAGTTAGTTGCGCCCCAATCTGACACCTTGGATGCACTCGAAGACGACATCGCCGCGTTCGCCGAAGCAAACGCCAATGTGCCAGAGGGAAGCGACGAGCAAGATAACGATGTCGTGCCGATACCGACGTTTGTTGATGTGGACCTGACACTGTGGCGCGCGAGTGAAAGTGCCAAGTCGGTTTTTGAAAACTACACGGACGTGCAATCCATGGATGAAAAACACTTCATCGAATTTGACGACACCCGCTTAGACTCCTTGGTGCCAGGACAGCGCTTTTCGCTTCCCGCGATGGATGATGAACGCATTCAAGTCATCGTGAAATCAGAGGAAACGTGGAACCAAGGTGTCACCAATTGGGAGCTGGTTGATAACCATGGACACCCCGCAGGTAGCATTACTCAAATGCAAGATTCTGTGGAGGCGATTTTCTCGACCCCGTCAGGCCAGTATTTCCTGCGATCTGTGAACGGCGTGGGTTGGATTGCCAGTGAAGAAACCCTTATTTCTGCGTTAAATGATGTTTTTACGAAACCTGAAATGAACTAGCCCAAGGTTTATCACTTGCCGCGGTGTTTGTACTGTGTCGAACAGTAACCCCGCTCAATGCCTTCTGGGCGTCGCATCGCGTGTTTGGTGGCTCGGCCTGACACGCGCTTGCGCCACAATTTGAAACTGCCCGATTTCAGGTGGTAACGCATAAAGCGGATAACATCGCTTTCAATCAAACCAAATTGGGTCGCAATGGCTTCAAACGGTGTTCTGTCTTCCCACGCCATTTCGATGATGCGTGAAGTCTCTTCGTCATTAAACGTATGTTTCATCGATATTCTCCTCGTTCGAGTCAAACATACGGCGTACACACCGCTTTGGTTTATGTTCTGTGACACGTCTTCTTTTCCGCCCTTGAAAGCGCTCTTATCGCGCTCCATATCAATAAGGTGGAACCTCTCGCCTCGAACGCGGTCTGAGATTCATCTTTTTCCTTTTGTTTTCGATACACCAAGGTCATATTCGCCATGCTAGCTGATACATTTCAACGTCTTAACGCTTACCTGCAAAGTCAGGTGATCGGCCAACCTGATCTCGTCAAACAACTGCTGATTGCCTTGTTAGCCGACGGACACATTTTGGTGCAAGGCCCGCCGGGATTGGCAAAAACGCGCGCGGTAAAAGTCTTGTCTGATTGCATCGAAGGCGATTTCCACCGCATTCAATTTACCCCCGATTTGCTGCCGTCAGACCTGACAGGCTCAGACATTTTCCGTCCAGAAACGGGCGAGTTCACCTTCCAAGCAGGGCCGATTTTTAACTCCCTGTTGCTGGCAGATGAAATCAACCGTGCGCCAGCCAAAGTGCAAGCAGCCATGCTTGAAGCCATGGCGGAAAAGCAAATCACGGCGGGGCGTCAAACCTATGCATTGCCTGAGCTTTTCTTGGTGATGGCGACGCAAAACCCGATCGAGCAAGAAGGCACATACCCACTTCCTGAAGCGCAGCTAGACCGTTTCTTGCTGCAGCTAAACGTCGATTACCCTAACGAAGAGAGTGAACTCGACATCCTCCGTCTGAACCGTGGTGAAGCCTTGGGGGTGGAGAAACAGCAGCCTGTTCACATCAATCAAGAGAGCATTTTTGAAGCGCGCAATGCGGTATTAGGCATTCACATGGCTGACGACGTGGAGAAATACATTATCCGCCTCGTAATGGCGACCCGTGAGCCAAGCCGCTACAGCGATCAGTTGGCGGCATGGCTGCAAATGGGTGTCAGCCCGCGTGCCACGCTCGCACTCGACCGCTGCGCCCGTGCTCACGCATGGCTTGCAGGGCGTGACTTCGTGACCCCGGAAGACGTGCAAGCCATGGCCTACCCTGTGCTGCGCCACCGTCTGTTGCTGAGCTATGAAGCGCAAGCGGAAGGCATTGATGCTGATAGCGTGGTGCAACACCTCATTGGTCAGGTTGCCAGTGTATGAGCGTGAGCAACGCCCATAGCGCTTCCCCTTCACAGGCGCTGCCCGCGCACAGCGATGGCGTGAACCTGTGTTTGGCGGAACTGCTTCATTATCGACAACAAGCGGTGCGCTGGTTACCCCCCGCGCTCAGCATTTGGTCGCAATTGAGCGGGCAACATGGCAGCCGACACAAAGGCCGCGGCATGAACTTTTCTGAGGTGCGTCCTTATCAGCCGAGTGATGACATTCGCTCGATTGATTGGCGCGTCACTGCGCGCACGGGGAAAACGCACACCAAACTGTTCACAGAAGAACGTGAACAGCCGGTGATGCTGGCTATCGATCTCAGCGCCAGCATGAAGTTTGGTTCGCAGTTGATGTTGAAATCCGTGCAAGCGGCGCACTTCGCGAGCCTGCTCAGTTGGCTCGCCGTGAGTCAGCAAGACCGTATCGGCGCGGTGATTTATAACGGCGTGCGTTTACGTGAATGCAAACCAACAGCAAGACAGCAAGGGCCGCTCAGCATTATTCATGCCTTGATGGAAGCCCACGCAGAAATGCTGGCTGTGGACAGTGCGCCTGATAACAGCGCGCCAAGAGAAGGCTGGCAAAACATGCTGCGCCATTTGCACCACCTGTGCCCGAAAGGCAGCGAGATTGCCGTCATCAGTGATTTCTATTCACTGACGATGGAAGACAAGCGCCGACTGAGCCAATTGCGCCAGCATAACCGCATCCAATTCATTCAGGTTTCTGATCCGCTCGAACAAGGGCAAACCGCGTTCCGTGGGCATGAATTGGTGGCTGACAGCAAACAGACCGCATGGCTGGATTTCTCTGCCCGAAAAACCCGTGATGGGTTAGCAGAGCAGTATCAACGCCACCAAGCATTTATCGTCGAATTGGCGCGATCGCTCGCGATCCCTTTGCATTCGGTGACGGCTGCACAGTCCCTGTTGCAGCAATTGGGTAAGCACACGAATAAGGCAACGATGTAACATGGCGACTCCAACGTCAAACACACTTCCTTTGGCTGATATCCACCTGCAAACCGCGCCGGGCATTTGGCCGCTGGCATGGGGATGGTGGCTGGTTATCGCCGCAACATTGGCCGTGATCATCATGATCGTGATGTGGCTTCGCGCACGTGCGAAGAAAACACGCGCCCAGAAAGAAGCCCTGCAAGCGCTGAACGCAGTCACCGCTTTGGCTGACATGAACGCCCTGCTCAAACGCGCGGCATTGAGTTATTTCGATCGTGAACACGTGGCAGGTTTAACCGGCGCTGCATGGCTTCGCTTTCTCGACGAACAGTTACCAGCTTCAAAAGAAGCTGATGGTAAACACGGGTTTTCCGCCCACCAAGATCTTTGGCAGAAAGGCATTTTTTCGAAAGAAGGGCTATCCGACAGCGAGTTCGCCACCTGCAAAGCGCTGACGGAACGTTGGCTTAAACACGCCTTGCCGCCAAAGGCCTCGCGCACATCGTCATACACATCTGCGGCGAAGGAGGAAAACCATGTTTGAATTTACATGGTGGTGGGCGTTTGCCCTGCTCCCTTTGCCTTGGCTGGTGTTCAAACTGGCGAAACCCATTCCGCGCCCTGCCGCCATTCACTTGCCGCGTTTACCCGAAGGGCTTGGTGAGAAACAAAGCTCCAGCCGCATTAAGCATGTCTTGATGGCGCTGTTCTGGCTTGGGCTTGTCACCGCAGTGGCGCGCCCAATGTGGTACGGCGAACCTGTGCAGATTCAGCCAGAGCACCGCGACATGATGCTCGCCGTCGATTTGTCAGGTTCGATGGAGATTGAGGACATGGTGACTGCCAGTGGCAGTACCACAGACCGCCTCACTGCGGTGAAAGACGTATTGTCAGATTTCATTCAAAAGCGCTCTGGCGACCGTTTGGGGTTAGTGCTGTTCGCGGATCATGGTTATCTGCAAACCCCGCTGACGCTGGATCGCAACACAGTGGCACAACAGCTGGATCGCGCGGTTCTTGGTCTGATTGGCAAAAGCACGGCCATTGGTGAAGGGCTGGGGGTTGCAACCAAAACCTTTATCGACAGCAAAGCGCCACAACGGGTGATCATCTTGCTCAGTGACGGTGCGAATACCGCAGGTGTTATCGAGCCGCTGGAAGCGGCGCAACTGGCAAAAGACAACGATGTGACCATTTACACCATTGGTGTGGGGGCAGAACAAATGCGTCAACGCAGTTTGTTTGGGTCTCGCATGGTGAACCCGTCACAAGACCTCGACGAAGCAACGATGACACAAATTGCCAAGATGACAGGCGGCGAGTATTTCCGCGCACGCGATCCCAAAGAATTAGAAACGATTTACCAAATCATCGACCAACTTGAACCCATCTCCAGCGCCCAACAAACCTGGCGTCCGCGTGATGAGCTTTTCCGTTTCCCACTGGCCTTTGCGCTGGTGCTGTCGGTGGTGATTGTTGTGGTAAGGAGGCGTCATGGCTGATTTTACCTTTATGTATCCCCAATGGTTATTCGCGGCGCTGCCGCTGGCATTGCTATTACCTTGGGTAAAAGGAAAGGCGCAAACATCGGGCTTGATCGCCCCGCACCTTTCCAAACTGTTGTCGGGCAACCGCGCTGACACAGGAAAACAGAAACATTGGCCGCTTGTGGTGTTAGCCATTGCTTGGTTGCTGAGTGTGCTCGCGTTAGCTGGCCCAAGTTGGCAGAAAAATGAAATGCCTGCCGTGAACCTGGCGGGGGCGCGTGTGCTTATCATGGACATGTCACGCTCCATGTATGCCACTGATGTGTCGCCAAATCGCCTGACACAAGCGCGCTTTAAAGCATTAGACATGTTGCCCGGCTGGAAAGAAGGCAGCACAGGTTTGGTGGCGTATGCCGCTGACGGTTACATCATCAGCCCATTAACGGACGATGCCTCGACGCTGAAAACCCTGCTCCCAGAACTCTCGCCAGAGATCATGCCGATCCCCGGCAGCAATGCCGCTGCGGGCGTGGTGCAAGCCATGGAGCTGCTTTCGCAAGCTGGCTACGCCGACGGTGACATTGTGCTGATCACAGATGGCATGGCCGAGCGCGAATCCAAGGCCACGTTAGAGGTCTTGGATGGCAGCCAGTATCGCGTATCAGTGCTCGCCATTGGTACACAGCAAGGTGCGCCGATTCAGCTGCCAGACGGCAGTTTGATCGAACAAAACGGCACACCTGTTGTAGCAAAAGTCACACTGGATACCTTGTCGCCCATCACCAAAGCGACAGGCGGTATTTTGCAAATGTGGCAACCGACCAATCGTGATGTCGACAACATTGTCGCCTTCACCGAAAAGCCGAGAGATGGCGCTGCACAAGGGAAGAGTAAATCAGTGGAAGAACGTTTGAATGCGGGCTTTTGGCTGATCATTCCCGTGCTTTTGCTGGCGTTATTGGGGTTTCGTCGTGGCCTTGTTCTGGCGTTAATGTTTGTGATGGTGCCGATTCATCCCGTATCCGCTGCCGTGTTCCAAACCGATGACCAGCACGCCTATGCTCAGTTCGAATCCGGCGACTTTGAACAAGCTGCCAATGGCTTTTCATCCCAAGAATGGAAAGGCATCGCGCAGTATAAAAACGGGGATTATCAAGGGGCAATCGATACGTTGTCTGCGCTTGATGACCCAACCTCTCGCTACAACTTAGGCAATGCCTATGCACAAGCCGGTGAGCTAGAGAAAGCCCAAGAAACCTTTGAGTCTGTGCTGAAAAACGCCCCTGACAATGCAGATGCCAAAAAGAATTTGGATGTGGTGAAACAGGCGTTAGAGCAAAAACAGCAGCAGCAAAAAAATCAGGATTCCTCCGGCCAACAGTCTGATCAGTCACAATCAGAGCAATCGCAATCCGATCAACAGCAAGGTGATCAACAGCAAGGCGATGAAAGCCAATCGTCGCAAGATCAGAGCGGTGGTCAAAACCAAGAAGGCAGCGACCAACAAGGTCAGCAGAATCAAGACCAACAACAGGGACAAAACAGCGATCAGCAAGGGCAATCTGATCAGCAACAAAACGACGCGCAATCAGACGAACAATCGGGTCAGTCCTCTGACGGCGAGCAAGAACAAGAGCAAAACGCGCAACGCCAAGCTGAGTCAGAATCACAGCAAGGCGAAGAGCAGGCTCAAGGCGCACAAGCATCGGAGCCCCAAGAAGGTGAAGAAGGCGCTGAAGCTGACGCGCAAGGAGAAAGCGCAGAAGCAGGCGACAATCAAGATGGCCTTTCCGCCAGCCACCCGGTGTTGAAAAAACTCGAGCAAGCTTCCAATGACACCGCGGGACTGATCCGCGCGCAAATGCTTTTACAGGCGAGGCAGAAAGACATGCCAGCGCCAACAGAAAATTCATGGTAAACGCACAATGACAAAGCAGAGAATTGCATTGAACTCACTATCACAGCGCCTTAAATGTCTATCACTCATGGTGATAATGCTCATGGCTTCATTGCCGCTTTCGGCCTCAGCCGCAGACGCGGTTGCCACTGTCTCTAAAAACATGGTGGCGATAAATGAACCGTTTCAGTTGACCCTGTCCATCAATGACAGCGTCGACACGGACGATCTCGATCTGATCCCACTTGCGGAAAACTTCACGTATGGCCGCCCGAGTGTCAGTAACAGCACCTCCATCATCAATGGCGACATGACCCGGAAGACAGAAATTCGCGTCGCCGTGGCAGCCAAAGCGATCGGTGTATTTACCATTCCTAGCTTTCAGATTGAAGACTATGCCACCCAACCGATCCGCATCAATGTGGTGGAAGCCAGCCAACGCGCAAAACAGGCCGATGACCAGTCAATACAAGTGAATGTGCGCCTTGACCGACAAAGCGGCTACATCGGTGAAACCTTTACCTACAACGTCGAGTTGCTGATCGGCACACGCGTGGATTCGCCTGCGCTGCAAGCCCCCTTCGGCGACGGTTTAACCGTGGAACAAATCGGTGAAGACCAACAAGCCGAGACTGTGCGCAATGGTCGCCGTTATATTGCCATTCAACGTCAGTACCAAATTACCCCAAACCAAGCAGGTGAACTAACTCTAAACGGCGCGGTATTCACAGGCACAAAAGTCGAAGGGAACCGTTGGAATTCAACACTGGGTTTGCCGATAAGTCGACAAGCGAAGGCAGAAACACTCTCTATCAAAGGCCAGCCTGCGGATTACAATGGCCTTTGGCTGCCAACTCCTTCTCTGACGCTGTCACAGCGTTGGGAACCAGAAGTGAGTGACGTTGCGGGTAGCGCCGAGCAAGCCGCGAAGGTCGGCGACCCCATCACGCGTTTTATTGCGCTGAGAATAGAGAACATCGCACAAAGTGCCATACCGAACCTATCAGTCACGTACCCTTCGCGTGTTCGTGTGTATTCAGAAAAACCGGAATACCGACAAGATGGCGATGCCACCATCATGACCATGAAGCAGGTCATCATTCCAAGGGAAGTGGGCGATGTCTCGCTGCCGTCAGTGTCGATTAATTGGTTTAACACCACCACAGGAAAGCAAGAAACCAGCGCCATTTCTGGCTTAACGCTCAAGGTCGCCCCGAATGATGAGGTGCAATCCACACAGCCGATTTTGCCGAACAACGAGCAAGCATTGCTAACACCCGCGCCCGTCACGACCAAAGTGATCACACATGCCGGTTATTGGCCGTGGGCAACAGGCGCGTTTGCGCTGCTTTGGCTTGTCACCTTGGCACTTTACCTGCGCAAACCTAAACAAGTCGCGATACCCGCGAATGTGGCGGTAGCTTCGCTTCACTCAAGCACGTCTGCCCTGTCAGCATTGGAAGCCGCTGTGGCTGAGAATGACGCTGTCAACGTCGCCGCCACTTACCGCCAATGGCAACAAGAAACGCATTTCAATGCGGTCCCACAAGTGCTTCGCGACAGCATTGACGCTGAAGTCAGCACCATGATGGCAAGCCGCTATAGCGCGGAATCTACCGAATGGGAAAACCGCACATTGCTGGGTTTGTTGAAACAAGCACGTGCAGTGAAGGTGAATGCGAAGGAAGCGTCGTCGCTGAAGGGGTTGGTGCCGTAGCGAGATTGCGAGATTGCGAGATTGCGAGATTGCGAGATTGCGAGATTGCGAGATTGCGAGAAAAGGATGAAAGCACAGGTGATGTTATTCAACCCTTTCTATTCATTTCAGCTCATTGAGCCAAGGTCAGTTTACGCAGATAAACCCTTGGCTCTTCGAGCCAACAACCCCCTCCCAACCTCCCCCTTGGAAAGTTGGAGGAACAGAGCAAAAGCGTCGCGTTCTGTGCACCTGCTTTTGCTCTTGATCCCCTCCACTTTTCAAGGGTAGGGTTAGGGAGGGGTCGCTCTGGCTCAGGCTTTCGCTTTTGCTTTGCTTTTCCTAGGATCTCGTACCTGCTCTTCCTAGGATCTGCTCTTCCTGCTCTTTAAAGCCCCTCAATCCCCTTCAACACCCTTTCCGCCCGCTCCAACACCAATCCCTGCTGCTCATCGGTCTTCTTGTTCCAATTCGCGTACACCATTTTGGTTCTGGGGTTGCCGCCAAAATCGTCTTGGTGTTTGTCCATGAAATGCCAATACAAAGCATTCAGCGGGCAGGCGTCATCTTCCGTGGTTTTCGCGACTTTATAGTGGCAGTTCCCGCAGTAATCGCTCATTTTCTTCACATAGTTACCACTGGCCGCATAGGCTTTCGAGCCAACAATGCCGCCATCGGCAAACTGGCTCATGCCGCGTGTGTTCGGTAATTCCACCCATTCGATTGCATCGATATAAATACCGAGATACCACTCATCAACCTGCTCAGGAGCAATGCCTGAAACCAGACAAAAGTTACCCGTGATCATTAAGCGTTGAATGTGATGGGCGTAGGCATAATCCAACGACTGATCGATTGCATGCTTCATGCAGGCCATCTTGGTGTTGCCCGTCCAAAACCATGACGGTAAATCACGTTTCGCAGACAAGCTATTGAGAGAGGCGTAATCGGGCATGTTCACCCAGTAGATACCGCGAATGAATTCGCGCCAACCGATTATTTGGCGCACAAACCCTTCGACCTGCGCCAAACTGATGTCGTCAGGTCGCGTTTGGTAGTGATACACCGCCATGTCTACCACATGCTGAGGACTGAGAATTTTGCTGTTGAGGGCGAAGGACAATCGTGAGTGATACAAACTCCATTGTTTGCGCTTGCCTTCATCATCCGTCTGCCCTGTCATTGCGTCTTGGAAGCGTCCAAAATTGGGTAAACAATGCTGGCAGAAAAAGGCCAATAGTTCGTTCGCTTGTGTGCGTGTTATCGGCCACAGCAGATTTGATTCGGACTTTCCAATAACCTTAATCTCATGACGTTCAATGCGCGCAAGAATGTCAGTGACATCATTGCCGAACAGAAGGGGCTCAGGCACATCGTCAATGTCTTTCGCTTTGAGTTTGTTGCGGTTATCAGCATCGTAATTCCATTGCCCGCCCTCGGGGTTGTCACCCTCCATCAACACATCAAAGCGCACTCGCATCTTGCGGTAGAAGGCTTCCATACGGTGGCGTTTACCTTGTTTGAAGTCGCGAGGAATCTCTTGGTCTGAGAGGTAGAAGTGCTCAGATTCAACGGCATTGGACGGGATAGCTAGCGAGGAAGCAAACACCGACAGTTGTTCCCGCAGGCGATATTCATCGGGCAATTGGTATTCGAACGCACTCACATCGTGTTGCTCGATTAGGTGCGTGAGGAAGGCCGGTAAATCAGGAAATGGCGCGGTGTAATCCAAGGTCAGGTGCAGCACTCTGTGCCCAGCCTGTTGTAATGCCTGCGCAAAAGCAGACATGGCGGCGAAGAAAGCGCACACCTTTTGAACATGATGAGGCACATAGCTGGCTTCTTGATGAAGTTCGGCAATCACATACAAGGTATCGTCATCAGGTTCACGAAACCACGAATGGCTGGCGTTGAGCTGATCACCCAGCAGTAAACGTAATCGAGAGGCTTTTATTGTCATTCTGTTCTCGCTAAAAATTCGGGTTTTGCGCGTCTTTGACCTGCGCAGCGCTTCGAGCAATATTTCACGTCATCCCACACACGCGCCCATTTCTTGCGCCACGTAAAGGGACGCTGGCATACCGCGCACGTTTTTGACGGCAGGTCTTGTTTCTTCATTCAGTGTCAGCTCGTTTATTCAATCTGGCCTCACGTGCCGTTTAAGTAAGCGATGCGCTTCACGTTGTACGTCCGGTAATTTCCTCCAACGCCAAAGCAACGCTTGCGCTTCTGCATAGCTTTGCTTCAAATCGACGATGGGCGCGGGGTAATCTTCGCCGACGTTCACGACATACAGCATTTGCTCCATGGGTGACAGCAGCCAAGGGGAATGCACAAGTGGCACTGGCACCTCGGCTAACTCAGGCAACCAGGTTTTCACAAACACGCCATCGGGGTCTTTCTCTTCCCCCTGCTTCACGGGGTTGTAAATACGGATCGTGTTTATTCCTGTAACGCCGGCTTGCATTTGAAATTGGCTGTAATGAATGCCGGGTTCAAAGTCGAGGAAAACGCGGGCAAGATGCTGCACGCCATGCCGCCAATCCAACGCGAGGTGGTGGCATAAAAAGCTGACTAACATGGCGCGCATGCGGAAATTCAAATACCCCGTGGCTTGCAAGCAACGCATAGAGGCATCCACCATGGGAAAGCCCGTTTTACCTTTTTTCCAAGCCGTTAATCGCTGCTGAGCAACGTCGCCCGTGATGCGCGGTAACTCGAGATAGCCTCGATTGACAGGCTGAAATTCCATGCTGGATTCACTTTCGAACTTTTGAATAAAATGGCAGTGCCAATGTAAACGCGAGCTAAACGCGACCAACGAGCGTCGCCACCCCGGTACGCTCCAGTGTTTCAGCACGGTTTGGTATACCTGACGAAGGCTCACGTTTCCCCACGCTAAATACGGTGAGATGCGAGAACAGTGCGTTTGACTCAGCGTCGGGCTTGATAACGAATAGGCATAACTCTTCCCTCTGTCTTCATAGAAGCCGTTCAGGGTTTGCCATGCTGCGGCTTCGCCGCCCTTTTGAAAATGCTCAGATTCAACGGTGGGTTGAAGGTATTGTTCAACGCGGTCAGGCAGTGTCTCCGCGCTTGCTGTCACCCAAGAGATAGTTGATAAGTCGCAATCAGCCAGAGGGGCACGCATCACCTTCTGCCAATGTTTGTCCCACGTTTTTCGATGGGTTAAACCACGAATAACTGCGCCGACGGGCGTTTCTTCCCAATTCACATTTTGCTCGTCACACCATACTTGAACGGCTTTATCACGTTCAAAGGTGTTGTTCAGGCCGACTTCTTGATGCGAAAACAGGTGTGCAATGCCGTGGGTCTGGTGGAGATTCTCCAATGTTTCTAACGCGCCTTCAGCGGAAATGTAGAGCGCTCCGTCTGGCAACCGCGATTGGATGTCATTCAGGGATTCACCAACAAAACGCCAATGACGCTCATCATAATGTGGGTCATCAAGGAGCATGGGTTCAAAGCAATACACCAACAGCACGGGCAATCCAGATTGTGCAGCGCCCAATAAAGGCGCGTGATCCGACAATCGTAGGTCTCGCTTTAGCCACACAACAGAAATCGCCACGTGACCTCCTCGCTCGTTGAGGCATACGCTGAACAATGTTTTGGTATGGCCAAGTGATGTTTACATATCATAAATCGGCCAATCCGCGGCATCGACGGAATCTAAAGCGCGTGCGCCCTGTTGGCCGTTCCAACGGCGAATGTACTCGCCATCGGGATCGTACATCTCGGTTTGCTTGTCGATATTAAAGTGGCGTCCTCCACGGGGATCGGCGCCCACACCGGCGATGTACTGCCAATTGCCCCAGTTAGAAGCCACATCAAAATCAATCAATTGCTGCTGAAAATACGCGGCGCCAAATCGCCAATCGACAGACAGTTCATTCACCAAGCAACTGGCGACAATTTGTCGTCCGCGATTCGACAAGTAACCTGTTTTATTGAGCTGATTCATGCACGCATTGACCAATGGAAATGGCGTTTCGCCTTTGGTCCATTTCATGAGGCGTTCAGCGTAGTGACTGGTCAAAGGCGCTGTGCTGGCATTGCCTTTAAAGGCATAGAGCGTCACCCCTTGCTTGATCGACAACCATTGAAAATACTCACGCCACAGCAATTCGAAACCAATCCAATATGTTGACTCGTTACTTCCGAACTCCGCTTCATAGCGTCTGAGCTGCTGCCAAACTTGACGTGGCGACACGGTGCCGAGCGACAAAAAAGGGCTGAACTTGGTGGAGCTCTCCCAATCGTCTAAGGCATTCCGGGTTTGCTTGTAACTGAGTGGTGCGCGTGAGGAAAAGTAGTTGTTGAGGTGTTCAAGTGCGGCCTGTTCACCGCCGTGAAAATCTTGAGCGTAGCCATTTTCATGCCCACGTTGAGAGATATAAGAAGACAAAACGCCATAGCGCGAGAGCTGAGTATGAAGTGAATGCGTGCTTTCAAGCGCAGGAGGCGGCAACGTTTCAAGCCAAATTTTGCAAGGCTCTAAGGGCAAAAAGTGGGCAGTTTCAATGCGCTTTCTAAAACGGGAGAATGAAGAAAAAACATCGCCCATTATCGAAAATTGGGCTTCGTCAAAGAGCGTGCTATTCCACTGCGAAACGATGTTCAAGCGGGGAATGTCCACACCGAGACGTGCCAATTGGGTCCGCTCGAACCATCCTGTTTGTTTGGCACAGCCCAACGTGTTGATGCGATGTTCGATAAGCACGCTTTTAAGCTGCTCAACAGGATCGCCTTCAAGCACAATCAAATGTTGCCCGTGAAGACGAAGCGTTTCATCTAATGCCAGCAGGGATTCACAGAGAAACCGCCAACGATGAGAGCCCATCATTTTTTGATGATGGTTGCGCTGTTCAAACCAACGGGGGTCGATGACAAACACGAACGCGACTTCATCGTTCTTTCGTAACAGCTCACTCACCGTCGGGTTGTCTTGCAACCTTAAGTCATGGGTGAACCAGTACACGGCTTTATTCATGTTCACGCTACCTTGCTGTGTTGATATTATTTAATACTCAACAAAACGTTACGGTACATGGGCTTATTTGGTTCGTTCTGGAGGGAATATTCTTTAGAACAGAATGATCTTAGCGACTGAAGCCAAGTGAAATGCCATTGATATGAATATGGACAGGAATAGGGATAACAACATCATTTGAGATAAATGTATCCGTCTGAATCGCGTTAAGGGGTTGCTCTAGAGGAGAGTAAGCCAATTCTTCTCAGACAAATCAATACGTGCAACCAAAGGCATTATAGCAATTTACTGTTTATTTTCATTGCTTTAGGTTTAGGTTGGGCGATATAAATGCACTGACCTATTTGAAACCTAGAAAAAAGTAGTAAAGGTACCAATCAATTGGTCTTCACTATTTGTGATATTACCTTTACAGGTTTTTTCACAGTATGAAAAGTGAATACCCCTTTCACTCACATTACCTGTCACCAAAATATGACGTAACAAAACATCACTATTGAGTTGATGAATTGATGCGTTCCAAGAAACGCTGTCTTTTAGCATATTGAAGTTAACTATCATTTATTTACCTTTATTTTCTGCACATCACTCTCTTGACGAGACTGTTGAAACCAAAATCTTTTTCTACCCGTTGAACGAGACATAAATACCCTTAATTTTCGTTATAAAGAAATCACAATGAGGAAAACCCAAGGTAATAGAAGCCATTAGTATTTAAAGCTAAGTAGCCTATTAATATAGATACAACGAAGTGAATAAGATACGCAACGACACATACATAAAGCGGAGGGCAGAAAGCAGATGTTGGGAGTGTTATTATTTTCGCAGATTCGCTATAAAGGATTTTTGTTGTGATTAAAGAATGACGCAAATAACGCTTTCGTTATTTGCGTCCACTTACAAAGTTAGATAGCAACTACATTAGATGCTTGAGGACCCTTCTGGCCCTGTTCTACTTCGAAAGATACTTTTTGGCCTTCAGCAAGCGTTTTGAAGCCTTCAGAAGCGATAGCACGGAAATGAACGAATACGTCAGCACCGCCGTTGTCTTGGGTAATAAAACCAAAACCTTTATCTTCGTTAAACCATTTTACTAGACCAGTTGTTTTGTTAGACATGTAATGTCCCTTATATAAAAAATTCATGAAAATTCGCGATAATGCGAAGCGCTGAAAGCTGAATTATTGAATGTGACTATGAAGCTAAGGGAAAAACTGAGGATAACAACAATTACGAAGAAATTCTGAGGATTAACTTTTACTTTATGTTTCATTAATAACTCTGGAAGACAGAGCGAGGACAATACTATCTTAATTCAGCCTAATGTAAAGCGGTATTATTTATTTTTTCTAACCCTCAGAGATTTCAACCCTGTGAGTCGAGAGACAGAAGATGCTCTCTCCCTTTTTAATCAAGCCTTCATGCACTCATACCGCTACGTTCTTATACCCAAACAACCTGAAGATGCAGAATTCAGGTTGTTTAGGTGCTCAGAGACAAAAACGCCCCAGTACACTGAGGCGCTTTTCATTCAAAGCAAGATGTATTAGAACCAACGTTCCAGAGATGATTTGTCTAGTTGCTTAAACGCACGATTGAGCGTTTGGGCCAATTCTTTGTAACGAGGGCGACTTTTAATGGGCTGAATCGCGCCACCTTCGCTGACAATTTTCTCATGAAGCTCGCGATACCATCCCGCCAGAGCTGGAGGAAGTATCGTGTCACGACGTTTACCTAACCACCACATACCTTGCAACGGCATACTCAATGCAAACAACGCAATGATCATTGCTTGGGGCAATCCTGCATAGTTGTTAAACGCCATTTGCATAAGGACACTGATCACCGCGACAGCAGGCATCACTTTTACAGCAAACTTGGTTGCTTTAATCACTCGGTTTTCGGGAAACATCGGCGCGAGTTCTTTTCGAATCGGCCATTCCGTCATGTACTTTTGTCCATCACGAAAATTATCCCAGATTGTTTTTCTGCTCATACGGCGCACACCTCTCAAGCGATTTCATTGATCCGTCGACTAAAATCCTGCTGCAAATGTTAAAACAAAGTTTATAAAAATTAATTCAAATCAAGAATGACTCAAAAATTTTTGTTATCTGGAGCAAGTATCGCTATCCTTAGCCGACTTAAATCAATTGTTGCTCGGATTTGACTATCTCGCAACCACAGAAACGCCATATGGATGAACGGCAGCGCAACAAATCACCAATGATGGTGTGCTGACAGTGATTCTGTCTGGCGTTTTGCGTTGTGGATCAGGGACCGATGAGCGAAGTATCTATTCCGCGACAAAATTGGCTAATTACGAAGCAATAACAATTTGCTTCCTAGCATCGCTTTAGTGAGAAGGTGGCTAATATTTTTATTAACTACGCTTCTCCCGTTAATCAACACACTCTACTTTACACGAATAGGTAGTCTCAAATGTCTAAGCTGGTTCTTGTTCTTAACTGCGGCAGCTCATCGCTGAAATTCGCTATCGTTGACGCTCAAACAGGTGATGAGCACCTGACTGGTCTTGCAGAATGTCTGCAACTTCCAGAAGCACGCATTAAGTGGAAATTGGACGGCAAGCACGAAGCTCAATTGGGCAACGGCGCTGCACACAAAGAAGCGCTAAGCTTCATCGTTGACACCATCCTGGTTTCAAAACCTGAGCTGGCAGAAAACCTGGGCGCTATCGGTCACCGTGTCGTTCACGGCGGCGAGCAGTTCACTCAGTCTGCACTGATCTGTGAAAACGTTCTTAAAGGCATCCAAGATGCATCTAGCTTCGCACCGCTTCACAACCCAGCACACCTTGTTGGTATTGAAGCAGCGAAAGCAGCGTTCCCAGAACTACAAAACGTAGCGGTATTCGACACTGCGTTCCACCAGACTATGCCAGAAGAAGCGTACCTATACGCTCTGCCATACAAGCTGTACAAAGAGAACGGTATCCGTCGTTACGGTATGCACGGTACTTCTCACTTCTTCATCGCGCAAGAAGCTGCAGAACAACTTGGCAAGCCAGTTGAAGAACTAAACATCATCAACTGTCACCTAGGTAACGGCGCATCTGTATGTGCAATCAAAAACGGTAAATCTGTAGACACTTCAATGGGTATGACCCCTCTTGAAGGTCTGGTAATGGGTACCCGTTCTGGTGACCTAGACCCAGCAATCATTTTCCACCTGCACGACGCACTGGGTTACAGCGTTGAAGAAATCAACAACATGCTAACAAAAGAGTCTGGCCTTGCTGGTCTGACTGAAGTGACTTCTGACTGTCGTTTCGTTGAAGACAACTACGGCACTAAAGAAGAAGCAACGCGTGCGATGGACGTATTCTGTCACCGTCTTGCCAAGTACGTTGCTGGTTACACTGCATGTCTTGACGGTCGTCTAGACGCTATCGTGTTCACTGGTGGTATCGGTGAGAACTCTGGCCCAATCCGTGAGCTAGTGCTTAACCGTCTTGGCCTTCTAGGTGTTGAAGTTGACCAAGAGCGCAACCTGAAAGCGCGCTTCGGCGGCGAAGGCGTTATCACTTCTGATAACAGCCGTGTTCCTGCGATGGTTATCTCTACCAACGAAGAACTGGTTATCGCTCAAGATACTGCACGTCTGGCTGGTATTTAATTACCCACCACGCGTGACTTTACGGCTGACCACTACGGTCAGTCGTTTCAGTTTTGGCGGATCTTCAGCAAATTGACTAAGCTCTGCCACACTGAACATACTGACTAAGCCTGCATCTATGCGGGCTTTGCTCCTGACGTAGTAAAGAGGAATTAACCGTGTCCCGTACTATCATGCTCATTCCTATCGGCGCTGGTGTAGGCCTGACAAGTGTCAGCCTAGGCGTATTGCGTGCGATGGAACACAAGGGCGTTCGCGTTTCGTTTTTCAAGCCCATCGCGCAACCTCGTGATGGTGGCAACCAGCCTGACCTGACGTCGACCATCATTGAAGCAAACAGCAACATGAAAGTGGCAGCGTCACTTAGCATGGCAAAAGCTGAAGAGCTTATCCGTACAGACCAAAACGATGTGTTGATGGAAGAAATCATCGCGCGTTTCCAAGAAGCAACTGCTGATGCAGAAGTCGCGCTGATTGAAGGTCTTGTACCTACACGTAACCACCCGTTTGCTAACCAAGTAAACTACGAGATCGCTAAGACTCTGGACGCGGAAATCGTGTTCGTAGCGACCCCTGGTACTGATAACCCTGCGCAACTTCGTGAGCGCATTGAGGTTGCTGTATCTAACTTCGGTGGTTCGAAGAACAAGAACATCTCTGGCTTGATCATCAACAAGCACAATGCGCCTGTTGATGACCAAGGCCGCACTCGTCCAGACCTGTCAGACATCTTTGATGAGTCTAACGTGGCGAAACCAACCAACGTGGAAGTGATGGAGATCTTTAACTCTAGCCCTATCCGTGTTCTTGGTTGTGTGCCTTGGAGCATCGATCTGATTGCAACACGTGCTAGCGATCTTGCTGCGCACTTGAATGCTGAGATCGTAAACGAAGGTGAAATCAACACACGTCGTATTAAGAGCATCACATTCTGTGCGCGCTCTATTCCGAACATGGTTGAGCACTTCCGTCCGGGTTCACTGCTGGTGACTTCAGCAGACCGTCCTGACGTTATCGTTGCTGCATGTCTTGCTGCAATGAACGGTCTGGAAATCGGTGCCCTGCTTCTGACTGGCGGTTACAACATTCCAGCTGAACTTCAAAGCCTGTGTGCACGTGCGTTTGAATCTGGCCTACCAGTATTCACCACTAAAGGTAACACTTGGCAGACATCTCTGAACCTTCAGAGCTTCAGCCTAGAAGTACCAGCAGACGATAAAGAGCGTGTTGAGTTTGTTAACGAGCACGTTGCAAACCACATCGATGGCAACTGGATTGAATCACTGTCTGAAGGTTCTGTTCGTGCACGTCGTTTGAGCCCACCAGCGTTCCGTTATCAGCTCACTGAATTCGCGCGTAAAGCAGCGAAGCGCATCGTCCTGCCTGAAGGCGACGAACCGCGTACTGTGAAAGCAGCAGCTATCTGTGCTGAACGCCGTATCGCTGAATGTGTGCTTTTGGGTAACCCTGACGAAATCCGCCGTGTTGCTGCGCAGCAAGGTGTTGAGTTAGGCGCTGGCGTCACTATCATCAACTCTGATGAAGTACGTGAAAACTACGTAGCTCGCTTGGTTGAGCTTCGTGGCGCGAAAGGCATGACCGAAGTTGTTGCTCGCGAGAAGCTGAAAGATTCAGTCTTCCTTGGCACAATGATGCTTGAAGCGGGCGAAGTTGACGGTCTGGTTTCTGGTGCGGTTCATACCACAGCAAACACTATCGTGCCTCCGTTCCAAATCATCAAAACTGCCCCAGATGCCTCTATCGTATCGTCAATCTTCTTCATGCTTCTGCCTGATCAAGTATTGGTATACGGTGACTGTGCAATCAACCCAGATCCAACCGCTGAGCAACTGGCTGAAATCGCAATTCAATCTGCGGATTCTGCGGCAGCATTTGGTATCGACCCACGCGTAGCAATGATCTCTTACTCTACCGGTGAATCTGGTAAGGGTGCAGACGTTGATAAAGTACGTGAAGCAACCAAACTTGCGCAAGCAAAGCGCCCAGATCTAATGATTGACGGCCCGCTTCAGTACGACGCAGCAATCATGGAAAACGTTGCAGCATCGAAAGCGCCTAACTCGCCAGTAGCGGGTAAAGCGACGGTATTCGTATTCCCTGACCTGAACACCGGTAACACCACGTACAAAGCAGTACAACGTTCTGCTGACTTGGTTTCTATCGGTCCAATGCTTCAGGGCATGCGTAAGCCTGTGAACGACCTGTCTCGCGGCGCACTGGTAGACGATATCGTTTACACCGTTGCACTGACTGCGATTCAAGCGAAACAAGCTGATGACGCAGAAGCGGCAGCAGCTAAATAAGCCTCACGCTTATTGATGAAAAAAGCCGATGCAACTGCATCGGCTTTTTTGTGTCTGCTGTTTGCTTATTGTTACCAAGCACTTACTGTTGCCAAGTGCTTACTATTGCTAAATGGTTACTATTGCTAAATGATTAGCCCGTTTTCTTTTTCAAGTCTTTCAAGTGCTCTTCCGCGGTGATGAAATCAAACTGATTGATAGCATCTTGCAGACGCTTGAACTCTTCCATTTGATGGCACCACTGTGGCAAGGCTTTTGACAGCACGCCAATCTTGTCCTGCACCTCAATATCAAACTCTTGAAGGCTGACTTGAAGCGAGTTGAGCTGTTCAATCAAGTAACCGTCTAACGGCTTAATTTCTTCTTCAACCACTGGCGTTTCAGCCACGGCAGTCTGGCTGATGATTTCATCGAACACATCTATCGCAGAGACAATCATGCTTTTCAACGCCAACACGTCGTTTTCACTGACTTCCTCGCCAGTATTGTATTTTTCCTCTAAGCCACAAGCGTAGTCTGCAATCTCCTTCGCGCCGATATTGCTTCCCGCCCCTTTGCAGGAGTGGGCAAGAATGGCTTTTTCTGCCGTATCTTCTGAGGTGAGTAGCTGCTCCATGGCCGTCGCTTGAGACGTGAGGAACAGAGACAATATCTTGAGGTATTTCGCCTTGTTGCCCCCCAAGCGCTGAACCCCTTCTCTCAGATTGATACCTGGGATCTTATCTACCATCATATCGAACATGGTGTCATCGTAATCCATTCCCACTCTCCTTCGGGTTCTTTCCTCGTCAGTCATCATTGAAACCGATGACCCAGTCGTATTTGTTTGCTCAGCGTCGTTTTCTTCTGTCGCATCTTCTGTCGCATCTTCTGTCGCAAGTGCGTCAGGACTCAACGACGATACCGGCTCAATCGGTGTCACATTTGCGGTATCAACGTCAGTCACAGCGTCTATTTCAGTACTCTGTGGCTCAGGTGTTGTCGCCGAAGATACTTCCACAACCAGTTCACTTTTCTCATCCGGCGCTTCGTCTACTAGGGGCGTCTCTTCCTCTTTCAGTACCTCTTCCGCTTTCAGTGTCTCTTCCACTAACGGTGTTTCTTCTGCTGTAGGCATCTCTTGCGGCAGTGCGACGTCCTGTTTCTCAGTAACACGTGCATCACCGAGAGAATCCGTAGGTTTCAATAACCATTCAAGTAAGGTGCTTCTAAGTAAATTGAAATCGATGGGTTTGGCGATATGGCCGTTCATGCCAGCCTCACGACAAGCCGCAACATCATGGGATTCCGTGTTTGCTGTCATGGCGAGGATGGGCAACTCGGTGAGTTGAAGTTCCTGACGGATCATTTTGGTGGCAGTCACACCATCCACGACGGGCATCTGCATGTCCATCAGCACCAAATCAACGGCATGCTCCTTGAGCATTTGCACCGCTTCACCGCCATTGTTTGCAACAAGCACCTCAAGCGGCAATGCTTCCATCGCGCCAATCGCCACTTCTTGATTGACCAAGTTGTCTTCCACCAGAAGAACCACTTTACCGTCCACTTTCATCGCTTCTGTATCAAAAACATCTTCGACTTCAAGTTCAGGTTCTGGTGCTTTTTTAGGTGAAGATCCACCCCCTAAAAAGCGAAGCTCCGCCGATGCAGCGCTGTTTCCACGCATGTGAGCCGACGGACTTTCGGCTTTTCTTTCCAACACTTCCGCGGCCTTTTCATCACTCATGCTGACGGCATCCATGAGTGCTGATGGCAACACAGGTTTTTGCACCCACTTAAAGGAAAATGGAGGGCGTGTTTCATCGACATCAAAGCCGTTATTCGTCCTAGAAATAATGATGGTGGACGGCATTTTGTCGCCGCGGGTTAACGTCGATGTGAGAAACGACACCATGTCGTGCTCTAAGCCCTCCCACTCCGCGACCAAATAATCGAACGCGCCATTGGTTAAACTGGTTTCTTTCTCTTGAAGTTCTTCGAGTGAGCGGCACTGGCTGACCGTTGCACCGGCGTAAATGAAAATATCGCTGGTCGCGGACAGTTGAGACATGTTTGAAGAAACAAGCAACACGCTTTTCGCTGATAGTTTTCCTGACCATGTCTCACCAAGACGCGATGTTTCATTGACACCAGACTGGCAAGGTAAAGTAAAAGAAAACACACTGCCCTCTCCAAAGCGGCTGTCGGCGTAAAGCTCTCCCCCCATCAAAGCGACTAATTCTCGCGACAAACTTAAGCCAAGCCCTTTGCCACCATAGCGACGGGATGTGGAGTTGTCGGCTTGGTTGAAAGGCTGAAACAGTTCATCAAGGTCTTTACGGCGGATGCCCAATCCTGTGTCATGCACGGAGAAACGGATGTTCACGTCATCTTCACGACGAGATTCAAGGGCTATTGATAACGTCACTTCACCCACGTCGGTGAATTTCACCGCGTTGTTACCAAGCGCCATCAACACTTGCGTAATACGAACAGAATCCGCATCAATAAGCTTGGGAATGGCCATATCCATCAGAACATGGAACTGGAGGTTTTTTTCTGCAGCTTGTTCACCGAGGCTTTTTACAACGGGAGAAAGCAAGGTTTCGACGTTGCATTCAACCCATTCAATTTCCAGGTTACCTGCTTTCACGTTAGTGAATGCTAACACGGTATTTAACGCATCTAGCAGCGTATTCCCAGACGAGATCACCCGCTCAATGTAGCGCTTTTGCTTACCTTCTAGCCCACTATCCAATGCCAGTTGAGACATCCCCAGAATCGCATTAAGTGGTGTTCTGAACTCGTGAGACATGTTGGACAAGAAATCTTTCTTGGCTTGATAGGCCGATCGCGCAGAGCGCTTGGCAGTATCAAGCTCATTGAGTTTTTGGAGGTAAGCTTGCCTTTGCTCTTTTAAGGCGTCCTTGGTCTGCTGAAGCGTCGTCGCGCCCCATACCAAAAGCGCGAGCAGCACTATCACCAAGCCGACCAAAAGGGGAACGGCTGTCAAGACACCGCCCCCTGTAGTTGGCGGCAGTGACGTGCTAGAGAGATAGCCACTTTCTTCCCTCGCCAATGCCGCAGTGGAATGCAATAACATCAACACTGCCGCGGACCATGTCAAGAAGGTCGCGCGTAAGCCACTCAGATGCTTGTTCATTTTTGTCATCGCACATTTTGGGTCTTCGAGCACCGCATTCACATTCAACGTACTGGCCTCCAGCGACATCAATGGTGGGTGAAAATAAACGAGAAAAATAGGCGCCATCTCTACGCTAAGTTTATGTCTCAATTAAAATAATGTGACTCATAATTGGAACATTATTAAGAGTAGACCTAGGATTGTATAAGTGGAAAGTCATTCAGGATCCCTTTGATGCTGTCACCGGAAATCAAGACAAATAAACGCGCTACCGTCCTGGTTGTCGACGACACCCCGGAGAACCTCGTGTTTGTCAGCGAGATGTTGCGAGACAAGTACGAAGTTAAGGCGGCGACCAACGGACAAACGGCACTCGCCATTGTTGAAAAATTCTCCATTGACCTGATTTTGTTGGACGTTGTGATGCCAGGCATGGATGGTTATGAAGTCTGTCGCCAGATAAAAGCCAAAAAATCTGCGCACGATATTCCCGTCATATTCCTAACATCAAAATCGAAAACTGAAGACCAAGAATACGGATTCTCCGTCGGCGCTGCGGATTACATCATGAAGCCGATGAGCCCGCCAATCACGATGGCGCGCATCAAAATCCATCTTGAAAACAAGGCGTCTCAAGATTTCCTTCATAATCAAAACGAATTTTTGGAAGCCGAAGTTCAACGCCGACTCAAAGAGCTCAGTGTTATCCAAGATGTCACGATAAATGCCCTTGCGAGTCTTGCGGAAACGCGTGACCAAGAGACCGGCAACCACATTGTCCGAACGCAGTATTACGTAAAGATACTTGCTGACCAGCTCTATTTGCGCGGAAAGTTCACCGACATTGTCACCCCTGAATACATCACTATGGTGTTCAAGACTGCGCCGTTGCACGACATCGGTAAAGTGGGGATCCCTGATGCTATTTTGCTCAAACCAGGCAAGTTAACCGCAGATGAATTTGAGATCATGAAGTCGCATGCAAAACTGGGTTTTGATGCCATCATGAAAGCAGAAAAAGAAGTGGACGCAGAGTATCCATTCTTGAAGGCCGCCAAAGAAATTGCCCTTGGACATCATGAAAAGTGGGATGGATCTGGGTATCCGCAAGGTTTGGTTGGCGAAGACATTCCGCTCAGTGCGCGCTTAATGGCCGTGGCCGATGTTTTTGACGCCCTGGTGAGTAAGCGTGTTTACAAATCCGCTATGTCACATGATGAAGCGTTTGAGATTATTCGAGAAGGCAAAGGATCGCACTTTGACCCCATGCTTGTTGATTTGATGTTTGAGATGAAAAACGACTTTATTAAAATCGCTGAAACCTACAAAGATTAACCCGCGATGCATCCAGCAACTTGCTCTCAGCACGTTTAAAATATTACCGCACCTTCTGTGTTCGCAATGTGCAACAGAAGGTGCGGTAATCAAAAACGTTTAGCCTACCGCTAACCAAACCCCTACACCCATCATAAGGGTGCCTGCGATTCGATTCATCAAACGCACATTGCCACTTTTTTGCAGGAAGTGACGCAGCGTGCGACCACCACTTGCGTACAACAGCAAACAGCCAAATTCCGTCATCAAGATGATGCCTATCAGCACGGTCAGTTGAGGTGGCATCGCTAATGTTGGATTAATGAAAGGTGGTAACAATGAAATCATAAACGCCCACCCTTTCGGGTTCGCAATCGCAGTCACAAAGCCCTGCATTGCAAGCGTCATCGGTGAGGTGTCAGTGCCTGCTGACAAATCTGACGGGATCGCCATTTTGCCGCGAGACATCCACATCTGAAGGCCAAGATAGAACAAATACGCCCCGCCCACATACTTCAGCACGCTGAACAGACTTGGATAGTTCAACATGATGGCTGCCACGCCAATCACGGAAGAAATGGAAACCAGCGCAACGCCAATCAACTCTCCCCACATCATATGAAGGCTACGACGCACGCCAATGCTCATGCCTAACGTCATTGCTAAGGTCATGCACATACCCGGCGTAACGGATACGAAAAAGAAAGTGGGGATAAATACCGCCAACATCGCGATATCAATTGCAGATGCCACGTTAACTCCGGACAAAATAAGCAAAAAGAAGTGTAGTAGAAACTGGCGTCGCTAAAGCGTCAAGGAAGAGTTACTGAATGAGCATAAAAATAAACGTAAGTCTTGATACTAAAAAGAGACTGTAACTAATTTTGTGTAACTGGCTATCACACCATACTCTAATGAGAGTTAAGGATAGGCAGATGCGCATGAACAAGAAAGAACTCGAAGCTTTCGCAAAGGAAGCAGCCAAAGGTATCAAAACACCTGAGGACTTGAACGAATTTAGCCAGATGTTGAAAAAAATCACCGTCGAAGCAGCGTTGAATGCTGAAATGGATGAGCACCTAGGCTACGAAAAACATCAAAAGTCGCCATCAAACAACAGTCGGAATGGCACGAGCAGCAAACGTGTCAAAACCGAAGAGGGCGAATTTGATCTTGATACACCGCGC
>NZ_FOWR01000031.1 GCF_900115495.1 Enterovibrio norvegicus DSM 15893
CTTCGTCTTTGTTGACGCCGTCAGCGGCTTCCGGGATTGCCACGAGAGGGACTTCATCTGCGCCCCCAGCGCCCGTGCCTTCGCCCGGTGCCGTGGTATCGACGGTAAAGTTGGATGCTTCACTCGGTGAAGAGGTGTTACCGGCACTGTCAGTGACGGTGGCGGTGAGGGTGTAATCGCCTTCGTCCGGCAGTTCGCCTTTGCTGCCACCCAAATCTTCCGGTGAGACAGTGACAGGCACACTGGTGCCGCCGGTCCAGCCGTCAGGAACCGTGGTGGTCACATCTGTCGTTGAACCGTCCGGCTGGGTAACCGTGACAGTGATAGTATCGCCCGGCTCTGTGCCCGTCGGCGGGGTGACCAGTACTTCCACGCCATCGTTAAGTTCGTTTTCTCCAACGCCGCCACTCGCTTCAGGGATCTCTACAAGGGGTAATTCATCAGTGCCGTTTGGACCGGTGCCTTCACCCGGTGCGGTGGTATCAATAGTGATCTCGACGGACTCACTGGGTGAGGAGGTATTACCGGCACTGTCTGTGACGGTGGTGGTGATGGTGTAATCACCTTCGTCCGGCAGCTCGCCGTTCTCACCACCCAAATCTTCCGGTGAGACGTTGACAGGCACACTGGTGCCGCTGGTCCAGCCGTCAGGGACCGTGGTGGTCACGTCTGTACTTGAACCGCCCGGTTGGGTAACCGTGACAGTGATGGTATCGCCGGGCTCAGTGCCGGTCGTTGGGGTGACCAGTACTTCCACGCCATCGGTGAGTTCATCTTCTCCGACGCCACCGGAGGCTTCTGGCACTTCAACCAGCGGCAGCTCATCGGTGCCATTGGGGCCGGTGCCTTCACCCGGTGCCGAAGTATCAATGGTGATCTCGATTGACTCACTCGGTGAAGAGGTATTACCTGCGCTGTCAGTGACGGTGGTGGTGATGGTGTAATCCCCTTCATCCGGCAGCTCGCCGTTCTCGCCGCCCAAGTCTTCCGGTGACACAGTGACAGGCACCGAGGTGCCGCCAGTCCATCCGTCAGGAACCGTGGTGGTCACGTCCGCACTTGAGCCATCCGGTTGGGTAACGGTCACCGTGATGGTATCGCCCGGCTCAGTGCCGGTTGGTGGGGTGACCAGCACCTCCACGCCGTCAGTGAGTTCGTCCTCCCCGACGCCGCCAGAGGCTTCAGGGATCTCAACGAGGGGCAGTTCATCGGTGCCGTTCGGGCCGGTGCCTTCACCCGGTGCCGTGGTGTCAACCGTAATGTCGATGGGATCACTGGGCGATGAGGTATTCCCTGCGCTGTCAGTCACCGTGGTGGTGATGGTGTAATCCCCTTCATCCGGCAGCTCGCCGTTCTCGCCGCCTAAATCTTCGGGTGAGACCGTGACAGGCACAGGGTTGCCGCCGGTCCAGCCGTCAGGAACCGTGGCGGTCACGTCCGTACTTGAGCCATCCGGTTGGGTAACAGCCACCGTGATGGTATCGCCCGGCTCAGTGCCGGTTGGTGGGGTGACCAGCACCTCCACGCCGTCAGTGAGTTCGTCTTCCCCGACGCCGCCAGAGGCTTCAGGGATCTCAACGAGGGGCAGTTCATCAGTGCCGTTCGGGCCGGTGCCTTCACCCGGTGCCGTGGTGTCAACCGTAATGTCGATGGGATCACTGGGCGATGAGGTATTCCCGGCGCTGTCAGTCACCGTGGTGGTGATGGTGTAATCCCCTTCATCCGGCAGCTCGCCGTTCTCGCCGCCTAAATCTTCGGGTGAGACCGTGACAGGCACAGGGTTGCCGCCGGTCCAGCCGTCAGGAACCGTGGCGGTCACGTCCGTACTTGAGCCATCCGGTTGGGTAACAGCCACCGTGATGGTATCGCCCGGCTCAGTGCCGGTTGGTGGGGTGACCAGCACCTCCACGCCGTCAGTGAGTTCGTCTTCCCCGACGCCGCCAGAGGCTTCAGGGATCTCAACGAGGGGCAGTTCATCAGTGCCGTTCGGGCCGGTGCCTTCACCCGGTGCCGTGGTGTCAACCGTAATGTCGATGGGATCACTGGGCGATGAGGTATTCCCTGCGCTGTCAGTCACCGTGGTGGTGATGGTGTAATCGCCTTCGTCCGGCAGTTCGTTGTTTTCGCCGCCCAGGTCTTCCGGTGAGACCGTAACAGGTACCGAGGTGCCGCCGGTCCAGCCGTCAGGGACTGTGGTGGTGACGTCGGTGCTCGAGCCATCCGGTTGGGTGATTGTTACAGTAATGGTATCGCCCGGCTCAGTGCCGGTCGGTGGGTTGACCAACACCCCCACGCCGTCAGTGAGTTCGTCTTCACCAACGCCGCCACTCGCTTCAGGGATTTCAACAAGAGGCAGTTCATCGGTGCCGTTCGGGCCGGTGCCTTCGCCGGGGGCGATAGTGTCAACGATGCCATTTGTTGAAGATGTTGCTGTGTTCCCTTGATTGTCAGATATGAGCGCGACCACCGAAAAAGTACCATCCGCTAACGCTTGAGGTGCGTCGACAGTGAAGCTACCACCAATTTGAACAATAGTATTGATGATCAGAACAATTCCGTTTGCGTCAGTGATTGTTAGCTGAACGCTGGTTCCGGGTAATAAATTTGTTGTTCCGTTTATTGTCGGCGTGTTGTCGTTTGTTTTTGATTCTACGGATATGTCGATCGATGGATTGTCAAAAAGGGGAGCATCCTCATTTGCTAATTGGTCTGCTGAACCGTTTAATGACGTGTATTCACTGGTGTCAAAACCTGCGGTAGCGATCGTTTCGTTGGCAGAGCGACTCAACGTAAAAAAACCATGTGTCCCAGAGCTTGATAGATTCTGGCCAGCTGAAGTGGCATTTTCTTCGTTTTGAGTGGGATCTAAACCAAGCTCAATAGATCGAATAATAGCGCTTATATCATCAACATTCTGATTTTCATCGGTATTTGTCAGATTTTTTAATGCATCTACATCATTGCTGTTGTAAAAAAAATGCTTCCCATTATCGTCCTCGAATTCAATTAGCGTATTTTCCGCAACCTCAAGGATATCGCCTCGATTCAACTGGTCCCCAGCAGTAATATCACTCTTTCCCTGTGGAGATATGAGTGAGGCTAAACCATTAATTTTTATTGTTTTTAAGTTGGCCGGGATGCGTACTTCGCTCATAATTCTCCACCTAATTAAACTAACGATAGAATTCACGTACTAATAATAAGACGATGTTTTACTTATGATATTGATTCGTAAATATAGTATAAAAAATGACATGTGGTCATTTTATTAGACACTGTTCTGTATTTTAATTTTCCATATAATTTATATCGACTTAGCTTTAAGGTACTGATTGAATATGCATGTAGTTTTACTGTGATTGGATGAGTTCTAATCGAGTGATTTTTGAGGTTTTCTTTGGGTAAGCAACACGCGTAATTGACAGACATCAGTGTGTTATCAGGGCGGGCTTTTATCGATGGGGGAGCGCTATAAGAGAAATGCTGAGTTTCCAATGTTAAGAATTGTGAGTTTCTTATCCATGCCATATGAGGTGAACTTACGAAGCGTTTTCTGTATCACCTTTGACCGGAAACAGCATTGAAAAGCGTGTAACGTTACGGGAATATGTAATTGAATAAATGTCATTTATTTTTCTATTACATAGAGACGTTATTTAAAAGGTAGCGGTGTAAAATATAAAGACTTCCTAAAGCGAAGCCTTTATGAATTACGTTAAAAATAAACGATTGTAATTACGGTTGTTTGCGGTTTATTAGATAGGTATCTTGAAGAATGTACATACGCTTGATGTCGCAGTATTCGCCGTTGACGAAGATCTCCTTTACCAAGTGACCTTCTTCGATAAAGCCGCTCTTTTCATAAAGGTGGATGGCTTTTTCGTTATTCACTGCAACGTTTAAATACACCTTGTGCAAGTTCAGGATTGTAAAGGCATAGTTCAGCGCTTTGTTGATCAGTTTGCGCGCGTAGCCGCAGCCTTGATAGTCAGGTGCAATAATGATTTGGAATTCGGCGTTGCGGTGAATTGAGTTGATTTCAACCAATTCAACCAAACCGACTTGCTGCTTTTCGCCATTTTCCGCGATAAAACGACGTTCATTGCTGTCGTGGATGTGTTTGCGGAACAACTCTTCCAATTCATAGTAAGACTCATAGGGCTCTTCGAACCAATAAGACATGATTGAACGGTTGTTGTTGAGTTGGTGAATAAAGCGAAGGTCGGTTTGCTCTAAAGCGCGTAGTCGGATTTCATTATCCATGTCACTTTCCATTAACAAATAATAATATTGCCTATAGCATCATGTATAGATGCTTGTGCTGGATTTGAAACATATCACCATAATGTGAAGTGGGAAATAAATATTTCAACGCGTTCGTTTCAATGCTGGTTATGTGAACGAATAGGTCAAAAACGCGCAAGGAAACGCAGAGTGAAAGCAAAAAAACCACCCAAAGGTGGTTTCTTAATCACGTTATAAATATGCGCTAAAAGACGATCAGTTTGCGTTGATAAACGCTCTGAATCGATTTTTCGTTTCTTGGTCGGCTTTTTGGTACCAGTAATGCAATTGGTACTCTTCTTCGTTTTTACCCACGCTATCAACGACAACCACTTTGCCACTGCGAACTGTTGGCACAGGCGCTACAACTTGGGTCGCTGATAGCTGCAGAGAAGCAGGCTCTGTGGTTTGATTGAAACGTTGTAGTTCCGACACATAATCACGGCTTAACTGAAAGCCGTTTTTTTCCAATGTGCCTTTTGCAAAAGGCATGACGCTGTCGCTGCCATCAAGCAATTGGAATTCTGGGTTCTTGCGGAATTCACGGGCTTGTTTGGTGGTGCGAACATCTGGGAAATCAAAGTGGATTTCTTCATCGTCTGCATCAAACTTCGCGACAATAACGTCAGACTTTACGAAGGTAACGTCTTTGCCTTCTTCAATACTTGCCACATAGCGAAACGCGATTTGTTGCGTACCGTTTTCCAACACGATCGGCTCTTCTGTGCCGAATACAGTGCCTTTGTGCGCTTGGCCGTTGAAGGCAAGCAGCTCAACATTGTTATTTAGGTGAAGCGTAACATCCGCGTGTGCGCTCACTGGAAGCATCATGGCGAACAGAGATGCGAGAATAGGCTTTCTCATCGGTATCCCTTTTGGTTATTTCTTTACGGCTTGGCGTGTAGGTAGTTATTCACTTCATACACGCCAAACAACGTTGTCTTATTTTACGTAGCACGCAAACCCTTTCAGGTAGAAACCTTCTGGGTAAGCACTGTCAATTGGGTGGTCAGCAGCTTGCTCAAAACGCTCAACGAATTGGACGCTTCTGTGTGCATCAAGTGCAGCATCGGCGATGATTTTCTGGAACAAACCGTTATCCATCAATCCTGAACACGAGTAAGTCAGCAAGGTGCCGCCTGGATTCAGAATTTGCATCGCCAGCATGTTGATGTCTTTGTAACCACGGCACGCGCCAGTCAGCTGAGATTTAGATTCAGCAAACTTTGGTGGGTCCATGATCACAACGTCGAATTTCTCGCCTTTTTCGCGGTATTCACGAAGCAGCTTGAACACATCCGCGTTGACGAACTTGGCTTTAGATACATCAAAGCCATTCATTTCAGCGTTGGTTTTTGCGATGTCTAGAGCCGGCTGAGAAACGTCAACGTTGATCACTTCAGCTGCGTTACCTTTCAGCGAGTAAAGACCGAAACCGCCGGTGTAGCAGAAACAGTTCAGTACACGTTTACCGTTAACGTATTTCACTGCTGCTTCACGGCTGTCACGTTGGTCGAGGTAGAAACCGGTTTTGTGGCCACCCGTGATATCAACACTGATTTTGATGCCGTTCTCTTCAATAACAACGGAAGCAGGTGGCATGTCACCGTGTAGAACGCCTGTGCGCTCTTTAAGGCCTTCTTTCTTACGAACTGACACATCAGAACGTTCGTAGATGCTGCACTTTGGGTACAGGGCCACAAGCGCTTCTACCAGATTTTTTTTTTGTGTTTCTGCACCTGCACTTAGCAATTGACACACCATGAAATCGCCGTAACGGTCAATGGTGATACCAGGTAGGCCGTCAGATTCCGCGGCAATCAAGCGGTAGCCAGTTAAGCCATCGCGTGCAGCAAGAACATCACGCAGACCTTGGGCTTCTTGCAGACGTTTTTGGAAGAAGGCGACATCTATCTCTTCTTGCTCGAAGCTCCATACGCGCACGCGGATTTGAGAATTAGGAGAAAACGCACCACGAGCCATCCATTGACCTTGATGATCATACACGTCCACTGTTTGGCCTAAAGAAGGTTTACCTTCAACACGCTGAATACCGCGAGAGAAGATCCAAGGGTGGCGACGGCGCAGTGATTTTTCACGGCCTTTTACCAAGTAAACAGACGGATTCATTGGTTTTTCCTAATGTCTGAAAGAGAGACAACCGCACGGTGAGAAGCAGCCGACACAATATGGAAGCGTATTGTGTGAGATGAGGGGCAAATTTGCAATCGGCCGCTGAGTGAGCGGCCGTTTTTTCATCAAAATGCTGATGGTTTTTTGGATCGATTGGTGTCGTTGGCGTGATTACTCTGTGCGTAAACCGTCAACTAACGTAGAGAGGCTGCTTGATTGCTTTTGCAGGTTGCTCACTTCATTTGCTGATTGCTGGATCATTTCGCTCATTTGCCATGCTTGTTGGCGTACTTTTTCCACATCTGCAGAAAGGGTGCTCGCCACGCTGCCTTGTTGGTTTGCGGCAGTGGCAATTTCGGTGCTGCGATCGGTAATTCGCAGGCTTCGTTCTGTGACGGAATTGATCTCTGATTCGATGTGTTGCATCAGAGATTCACTCGCAGTCGCGTTATCAACCGTGCCTTGCATTACGCTGCGAAGGTGACCGGTGTTGCCTTCCAAATCTTGGATCATACGTTGAATTTCGACGGTGGCTTGCTGCGTTCTGCCCGCAAGCGTGCGTACTTCATCTGCGACAACAGCAAAGCCTCGGCCTTGCTCACCGGCACGGGCAGCTTCGATGGCAGCATTGAGTGCAAGCAGGTTGGTTTGCTCTGAAATTGCGCTGATGGTTGCCACCATACTGCCGATTTCTTGAGAATTATGTTCAAGTGCACACACGGCTTCTGATGCCTGTTGAATTTCCGTGGTCAAGGCTTGAATGGCATGAAGTGTCTGGCTGACTTGCTGAGCGCTTTGTTCTGATGCCTCCCCCGCAATCTTGATTTCGCCAGAGGTGTTTTCAGCATGAGCAGCCACATCACGAATTGAGCCTGCCATTTCTTCCGTCGCGCTAGCCAGTGAATCAAGGTAGCCGCGTTGTTCGGTAGACAGTTTTTCGCTTTCAGCGCTGCGACGATTCAGATCGGCGGATAAACCTTCCATTAGCGTGGAGGCATTTTTAATGGCGTGGACTAAGCTGTGTTCGCGGTCAGCGATATTGTCGACGGTATTCGCAATCACACTGAACTCATCACGTACGCGGAAGAAGTTCATACGGCTTGTGAGGTCACCGTCTAACATGCGTTGAAGTGCAGCGTTCATGGTGAACATCGCACCACCGATGAAGCTAGACACATAGTGCGATGCCATCAAACCGAGAGCAAAAAGTACCGTTAACAGCGTCCATGATGTTGCACTGATGTAGGACCAAAGGCTTGGCGCTTTGACATGGTAAGTGGTTGCTGAGCCATACGTCGACGAGGAGATGACACCATGGCTTACCAGGATGTTTGTAGCTTGTAGTGGATCAATGTCGTACTGAGACAACACAGCATTCAGTGCTGCGCTATGTTTTTCTTGTACTTGGTCGATCTGGGTTTGAGATGCGGAATATAAAATGGAACCCGTTGCGATGGTCAGGGCAAAAAGAAAAGCATAAAGAAAGGTGAATTTTTCTTTAAGACTCAGTTTGATCAGGTACTGATCGATCCAGCGAAATGGCGTTTCTTTCAAGATACGAGCTCCAAGGTTTAGTGTGGGCGAATGCATATATACCGCATGTCATGTTACACGGTTTATATTGTGAGAGATGCAGAACACCAATAGAGGGTTGTTGATTAATGTCACAATTATGCGTCATAGCTTCAGTTTCGGGACACGTTCAAGGTGTCGGTTTTCGTTTTCATACTGCGCATGAAGGGTTGAAGCGCTCGCTAACGGGTTATGCCCGCAATGAATCAGATGGCAAAGTCACTGTGCTGATGTGCGGAAAAGAAGAGGACGTGCATGCCTTGCTGGAATGGCTTGAACAAGGGCCACCATCGTCGCGAGTGGTAGACGTAACGTATGAGCAGGTGGAGTGGCAAGCTATCGACGGTTTTTCAATCCGCTAGTGCAAACCGCCAGTACAAACCGTCAGCGCAAATCCTAGCAGGTACGCTTTTAAAAAACGTTTAATGAGTGCTGTGCATGTTGCGAGTGTATTGTGTTAACGCTCATTAGGCGGGATAAAACGAAAAAGAGGTGGTTAAACCACCTCTTTTTTAAAGACATTTTGCAGGTTTTGGTAAGCCAGCAAGTTTGGTGGCTTGTTTTGCAGGCCCTTTTGGAAAGAGTTTGAACAGGTAACGGCTGTTGCCTTTTTCTGGTCCATACTTCTTTTCCATGGCCTTCACCAGCATGCGAACAGCCGGTGAGGTGTTGAACTCTTTATAGAATTCCTGCACAAAGTAAATCACTTCCCAATGTGCTTCTGTCACCGTGATTTTTTCTTGCTCAGCGAGCAAAGGCACTAACGCTTCACACCAATCAGAAAAGTTCTTCAAATAGCCTTGGGCGTCGGTATCAATGTGCTTACCGTTTACTTCCAACATGGATTACCTCGTTCTTCGATCGCGCAAAGCATATCGGCTTGTCGCCTTGTCATCAAGGCGGAGAACAGCACAAAGACAGATCGCAGAGAAATAAAAAAGCGCCCGTAGGCGCTTTTCAAATCTTACTCTCACGTCGAAGTGAGATTAATCATCACCGCCGCCGAAGATACCCAGCAGCTGCAACAAGCTTAGGAACAAGTTGTAGATGGATACGTATAGGCTGATGGTTGCTGAGATGTAGTTAGTCTCGCCGCCACGGATGATTGATTGTGTGGTTAGAAGAATTACGCCTGTTGAGAACAGAACGAATGCGCCGCTAATTGCCACTGAAATCATTGGCATTTGAAGGAAGATATTGGCAATCATTCCCACTACGATAACCACGAAACCTGCCAAAAGCATACCGTTCAGGAATGACAGATCACGCTTCGTTGTTAGAGCGTAGGCTGAACATGCCATGAAGGTCAGTGCGGTGCCGCCTAGCGCTGGAGCAATTGCCCAACCGAGGCCCGCGCCAATGTACATGTTAAGAATTGGACCGAGGGTATAACCCAAGAAACCTGTGAACAAGAAGGTGAACACAAGACCCATTGAGTTGTTTTTGTTTTTCTCGGTCAAGAAAAGCAAGCCGTAAAAACCAACCAGCGTGATAATGATGCCAGGGTAAGGCATGTTCGCTGCCATTGACACACCAGCGACAACCGCTGACCACACAAGGGTAAGTGACAATAGGAAGTAGGTGTTGCGTAATACTCTGTTGGTTACTAACTGACTCTCTTGCGAGTATTCATTAGCAACAAAACGATCGTTCATAGCTTTCTCCCAATGGGGTACGAATATTTTCTATTACGACAGTTATTGCGTCTTTGGCTCAATATTTCAAGTCGCAAGTGTCGCATTAGTGATAATAAAACAGCTTAGCCGTTGAGAATACTAATATATCCTCTTGGCTAAGCCTGTGTGAGTTTGTAAATGGATGTTAATGGCGAGTTGGCGATGTCGCACAACTCGCTCATGAGCACGTTAGTGGCTCAAAATCTGACTCAAGAACAACTGAGTGCGGTCAGATTGTGGGTTATTAAAGAACTGTTCTGGTTCATTTTCTTCAATAATTTCCCCTGCATCCATAAAGATGACGCGATCCGCGACTTCTTTGGCAAAGCCCATTTCGTGTGTTACACATAACATGGTCATGCCTTCTTCAGCAAGTTCCACCATAACATCTAACACTTCGCGCACCATTTCTGGGTCAAGTGCAGAGGTGGGCTCATCAAACAACATCACATTCGGGTTCATGCAAAGTGAACGCGCGATCGCAACACGTTGCTGCTGACCACCAGATAGCTGACCAGGGTATTTGTTGGCTTGCTCTGGAATTTTTACGCGCTCTAGGTATTTCATTGCAATCGCTTCTGCTTCCTCTTTCGGCATTTTCTTTACCCAAATCGGCGCAAGCGTGCAGTTTTCAAGCACGGTTAGGTGAGGGAAGAGGTTGAAATGCTGGAAACACATGCCGACTTCTTTTCTCACAAGCTCAATGTTTTTAAGGTCATCGGTCAACTCTGTACCGCCAACCATGATCGAACCTTGCTGGTGTTCTTCCAAGCGGTTGATACAGCGGATCATGGTTGATTTACCTGAACCAGAAGGGCCACAGATAACGATTTTTTCGCCTTTTGCGACCGTCAGGTTGATGTTTTTCAACACATGGAACTGACCGTACCACTTGTTCATGTCTGTCAGCTTAATCACTGGGGTGTCTTGTTGCGTCATAATACAATCCTTGTTCTTTATCGCTTGTGGCCAGTGTGAAGTTTATTTTCTAGGTAGATGCTGTATCGAGACATCCCGAAACAGAAAACCCAGAACACCAGAGCGACAAACACATAGCTTTCTGTCGCGAAGCCAAGCCATTTCGGATCCGTATTGGCGGCTTGCCCAATACCAAGTACATCAAACATACCGATGATGAGTACAAGGCTTGTATCTTTAAACAGACCAATGAAGGTGTTAACGATAGACGGAATGGTAATCTTCAATGCCTGCGGCAAGATGATAAAGCCCATTTTCTTCCAGTACGTTAAACCCAGCGCATCAGCAGCTTCATATTGGCCTTTTGGAATCGCTTGTAAGCCACCACGAATGACTTCTGCCATGTACGCGGAAGCAAACATCACCACACCAATCAGTGCACGCACCAATTTGTTGGTTTCAGATTCGCCTGACATGAACAGTGGCAGCATCACCGATGCCATGAAGAGAACCGTGATAAGTGGAACACCACGCCATACTTCAATATAAACCGTGCTCAGGCTGCGAATAATAGGCATGTCTGAACGACGTCCTAAGGCAAGCACAACACCGATTGGCAAAGATATCACAATACCCACAATCGCAATGATCATGGTGATCAGTAGGCCGCCCCAAAGGTGAGTTTCCACTTTCGGCAAACCGGCAACACCACCAAGCAGCAGGTAGATTGCCATCAGCGGGAACGCGATAACGAACAGCAGCAAAATCCACGGACGTTTTGGCGTTTTCTCATACACAAGTAAAGCGACAAACACAGCGAGAATTGCGTAGAACAATTTCGGACGCCAGAGTTCTTCTGACGGATAAAAGCCGAACATAAACTGATCGAATCGGACGTTAATAAACACCCAACAAGCACCTTCACGAGAACATGCGTCACGCGTTGCGCCGACCCAGTCTGCATTGATGAATGCCCAATCAATCACAGCCCAGACACCATTCAATGCGATGAACGCAAGTACAAGGGTCATGACCGAATTAAGTGGTGACGAAAATAGATTCTTTTTCATCCAACCAATCACACCCACCGTGTTCGGTGGTGGTGGCAGGTCTGGCTGAAACTCATGTTGTTTTGTCATGGGTTACCTCTCTACCAGAGCCACTTTGGCGTTATAAATATTCATCAGCATCGATGTCAGCAAGCTTAAGGTGAGATAAACACCCATCGTCATTGCAATGATTTCGATCGCCTGACCGGTTTGGTTCAGTGTCGTACCCGCAAACACGGAAACAAGGTCTGGATAACCAATGGCCATTGCCAACGACGAGTTTTTCGTCAAGTTCAAGTATTGGCTGGTGAGTGGCGGAATGATGATGCGCATTGCCTGTGGAATAACGACCAAACGCAACGTTCTATTGCGTGGCAAACCCAAGGCCATTGCCGCTTCGGTTTGACCATGACTCACCGCATTGATACCTGAACGTACGATCTCAGCGATGAAAGAAGCGGTATAAATCGCAAGTGCCAGCATCAATGCTGCCAGCTCAGGGATGATGGAGAAACCACCTCGGAAGTTGAAGCCTTTCAACACAGGGTATTCCAGTGAAACAGGCATGCCTGAAACAAAGAAAGCGATGAGTGGCAAGCCAACAATGGCCGCGAGCGAAATGCTTAATACGGGTGTTTGTACGCCCGTTGTTTCTTGTTTGCGTTTCGCCCAACGAGAGAACACAAAACTGAACACAAGTGCCGCAATGAGTGCAACAAAGATGATGGTTGAACCTTCCTCAAACACGGGGCGAGTGAAATACAAGCCACGGACATTTAGGAAAAGCGATTCACCGATGCTCAAACTTTCTTTTGGTGAGGGTAATGCTTGGAGTACCGCGAAGTACCAGAAAAAGATTTGAAGTAGAAGAGGGATGTTCCTAAATGTTTCGATGTACACCGCGGCAAAACGACTGAGTAACCAGTTGTTCGACAATCGTGCGATACCAATCAAGAACCCTAAAACGGTAGCAAGAAGGATACCCAGCACAGAAACCAGTGCCGTATTAAGAAGCCCAACAAAGAAGGTTCTTCCGTAGGAATATGTTTCATCATATTCGATCAATGTTAAGCCAATGCCGAAACCGGCCTCTTGGCTCAAGAACCCAAACCCGGTAGCGATCCCTCGTGCATCGAGATTCGTCAGTGCGTTGTCTACGATAGTAAAAACAAAGAATACCAGTGCGACAATGGCGACAAATTGAAAGACGACAGAGCGGAAAGTCGGGTTGTAGAAAATATTTTGCTTCTTCTCTGGGCGAGCGCTCGCCTCTGAATTCAGCGCATTTTCTTTAGATGCCATACAACTGCACCCCTATCCGTTGATAGTGAAACAAAGGGGCACAACAAGGTGCCCCAGCGTATGTCAGAGGTAGTAATGAACTACTTAACGGATAGGTGGCGCGTACAAGATACCGCCATTGCTCCATAGTGCGTTTACACCACGTTGAATATTCAGTGGTGAACCTGTGCCTACAGTGCGTTGGAAGCTCTCGTCGTAGTTACCGACTTGTTTGATCACTTGGTAACCCCAGTCATCATTCAAGCCAAGACCTTTACCTTTAGGACCATCCAAACCAAGAATGCGGCGGATGTTTGGATCTTTAGAGTTCTTCATCTCATCAACATTTGCTGATGTGATGTTGAATTCTTCACCATTGATCATGGTGTTTAACGTCCATTTAGCGATGTTGAACCAGTTGTCATCGCCTTGGCGAACAACAGGGCCCAATGGCTCTTTAGAAATGATTTCTGGAAGTACAACTGCGCTTGTCGGATCGGCAAGCTTGATGCGAGATGCATACAGACCAGATTGGTCAGTCGTCAGTGTGTCACAACGGCCAGATTCAAAACCTTTCACCGTTGCATCATACGTATCGTAAACCACTGGCTTGAACGACATACCGTTTGAACGGAAGTAGTCAGACAGGTTTAGCTCGGTAGTGGTACCTGATTGAACACATACCGATGCGCCATCAAGGTCCAATGCGCTTTCTACGCCTAGGTCTTTCTTCACCATGAAGCCTTGACCATCGTAGTAGTTAACACCCACGAAGTTCAGACCGAGCGTGCCGTCACGTTGTAGCGTCCACGTTGTGTTACGTGAAAGTACATCGATTTCACCAGACTGAAGGGCAGTGAAACGTTCTTTCGCCGTTAGCGGTACAAATTTAACTTTCGATTTGTCACCCAGAACAGCAGCAGCCATTGCCTGACAGAACTCAACGTCAATGCCTTCCCACTCACCGTTAGAGTTCGGGTTAGAGAAACCTGGAAGGCCGGTACTTACGCCACAGCTGATAACGCCAGCGTTTTTCACGCGATCTAGCGTGTTTGCGCCTTGAGCAGACGGAGCAGGTGCCTGAGCAGAGCCAGCTTTTGCCTCAGAGAGTTGCTTCTCTAAAGAGGCGACTTGCTGGTTTAGACCGTCAATTTGCTTTTGGCTATCCGCGTTTCCGCCGCTGTCACAGCCCGCGAGCAAAAGTGCTGACAGCACTGCAAGCCCCAATGTCGACTTTTTATTAACCATACCTATTAATCCTTTGTGGGTTATTACTGGTTGCTATTCATGGACGAGAGTCATTTGAGACAAGCTGCCTAAAAAAGGGTGTGAATCTCGTAAAACCATGTCAAAGCGTTCGTTAACGTCAAAAAGTTTGCTAATCGAAAGCGCTCCGTTAACACTGCATTAACAAAGCCCAGTATAGGACTTGGGATTTTGGCTGCAAATTGAACGAGTAAGAGGTGTGATCTATGCAATGATCTTCGCGAATAATCTCAGAATTTCTTAAGAAAATATGAATAAATGATTTTGTAACACATTGTTTTTACATTACTGATGGCGTTTTTGCGTGCTGATTATGTAACATGCACGAGCATTCGCGCTTTGGCATTGTTTTTATCGGTTTACTTTTGACCAGAATATTAGAACTATCTTGATTAAATGTTTATGCAGTACACCATGCGTATCAAAGATTAATTTCAATCAACTGTTTGAAATTAATCCAAGATTGGCACGGGATATGCGCATGGTGGCGCAATAATGCGCGAACGAACAAGAATGCATAATTAGTGGGTTTACAAGCCTCGAACTCCCTATTAATATACGGCTCAACCACGGAGAGATGGCTGAGTGGTTGAAAGCACCGGTCTTGAAAACCGGCGTGCGTTTATAGCGCACCTAGGGTTCAAATCCCTATCTCTCCGCCAAATTAGATTAAGCCCGCCAGCTCTGACAATAAAGAGCGAGCGGGCTTTTTCGTATCTGGGATTTGTCTAAGTCATGCAGCAGACGGAGAGTCGGCATAGAACTGATTGCAATTTAGTGCTTAAAGAGTGTGGCGTCCTTTCTGTAATCTCTCGGTGTACAACCAAATTGGTCTCGGAAACTGCGTGAGAAATGCTGCAAGTTATTCATTCCCCATTTAAGAGCAATTTCGCTAACACCAGCACGGGCGAAACGCTCGTCCGTTAGATCGCTAGCAATTCTCTGCATTCGACTCTCTTTTACAAAGCTGCATATCGTTTCCCCATTCTTTGCAAACACTTCGCTTAGGCGGCGGACAGACAACCCAAGGTTGGAGGAAATACTTTCACGATTGAGTTGGGCATCTTGTAAATGAGCAAGAATGTATGACTTCGCCCTAATAAGCAGTTGTTGCTCTGGCTGAGACAATTCGACTCTGGATCCTCTCAAGGGGGCGAGCGATGTGGCGATCAAATCAATCAGGGTTTCTTGTAGCAGTACTTTGCAATCAGAGGCCTGAGTGTTGATGAGAGAAGAAATACCCAATGCGGTATTGGCGACCAAGCCCCCCAATTCAGATGCGCCCACGACGGGAATGGCTGTCAGCATATTTGCGTCGGGAAGACGACTTAACAATGCTTTTTTGGGCAGCTTAATCACTAACTGCTTAAAATCTTCTTCTAAGTCAATCGAGTAGGGGTCTGTGCTGCTGTAGAGGGCGAAGTCAAATGGGGAAAGCGGCGCACTTCTTCCATGTTGTTCAATAACAGAACGTTTGTTTAATTGAATGCTGACAAGAAAATCTGAGTCATAGCTACGACCAATATCCTGAGTGCGTCTCAACACTTTGTGTTTGGATCCTGAGACGAAGGAAATGTCGACTAAATCATGCCGAGAAAGCTCAATTCTTCCCCAAAAATCCTTTTGAGATAGGGTTTCACACCCTAAATGTACATAGGCATCGCACACCGATTCACGCCAAAAAGCAAATTTTTCACTTCTATGACAAGGGGCTGTGTCATACGTACACTGCTTGAAAGTACTGCTCATCCATCTTCTCTCTTTCAATCGCTCTTCTACTATCTAACACCGATTTAAGTATTCATGGTGTTTCACATTTGAGTCATTCTGTTCACTGCCCTTTACGACAAATAAGGCCGCTCTCAGGTGCAAGCACGTCGTTCATTCTCCTTTTAGTGTTTTAAGTGTCACGTCAGATGCCTGTGATTTAGAAGCATAAGCACAGTGGCAAGAACCATTGTTCAAACAACGCGAAAAAGGAGAGTGCGTTATGTCAGAAGTATTCAAAGTGGCTGCGGTACAGGCAGCACCATCGTTTTTGAATCTTGATGAAGGAGTCACGAGAGCGGTGGCATTTATTGAAGAGGCCGCATCTAACGGCTGCAAGTTAGTGGTATTTCCTGAAACGTGGTTACCGGGTTATCCGAACCATATCTGGCTTGGTCCTGTTGCTTGGCAGATGCAGTTTGTTGGTCGTTATTTCGAAAACAGTATTGAAGTCGGTAGCGATCAAGACAAAACACTCGCGGAAGCGGCAAAGCGCAACAACATCCAAGTGTCTATTGGTATCAGTGAGCGAGATGGAGGCAGCCTTTACATCGCTCAATGGCATTACGGAGAAGATGGAGAAATCATCAACCGTCGACGTAAACTCAAGCCAACTCACGTGGAAAGGACGGTATTTGGTGAAGGTGACGGTAGCGACTTAGTGGTAAAAGAAACCTCGATTGGTCGCGTGGGGCAGCTTTCATGTTGGGAGCACCTTCAACCGCTCTCCAAATATGCCATGTATGCACAGAATGAGCAGATCCACTGTGGTGTATGGCCGAATTTCTCGTTATACCGCGGCATGGCTTATGCCTTGGGCGATGTCGTGAACAATGCAGCAAGCATGATATACGCCGTAGAAGGAGGATGTTACGTCATTGCCCCTTGCGCGACGGTGAGCACCGCACAACAAGACATGTTGTGTCAGGGCGATCCGGAAAAAGAAGCCATGTGCCAAGTGGGGGGAGGATTCACCAAAATCTATGCACCAGATGGCCAATCGATTGGAAGTGAAATCGGGGAGAAAGAAGAAGGTTTAGTTTTTGCAGACATTGATCTCAGCATGATCCCTTATTCAAAGGCCGTTGCTGATCCTGCGGGTCACTACGCGAAAAAAGATGCAACTCGCCTTCTCATTAACCGCGATAAACAGCATGCCGTGGTGGAATCAAGCGATTTAAGTGCGCAAGAAGCCATCATGCAAGTCGATCCAGACCAAGGGAGCGACAACGAAAAAAAAGAGAGAAGTGAAGGTCAAACGTTGTTTAAAAAGCTGCGTCCTTGGTGAGTTGTGTTTTTAAAAGGAAAGCAATATGAACTGGAAGCGATTTTGCGGCATTTTATTTGTCGTTAGTTTTGGAAGTGCTGCAGAGCAAATCAAAGACTGGGAAGTGGAAAACGTCGGGGCGACGATAAACTCGGCATACCACGAAGGGTGGGCCGTGATGACGCCAGATGGATTGACATTGCTGTTTGGTTCCAACCGACCTGGTGGTTTGTCAGAAACGAGTGCCTTTGGCAAGCCGAAGCTATCGACTAATCATCGATAAATGAGGTAGCTCAACACCATAGAAACAAGGAGTAATGACTATGGACTTAACTACGAATGAAAGAAAGCTCGCCCTCAAAATGCCGCCGAATTGGGTGCCACCTGTGCCTGCATGGGGTTCTGTTTTTTCTGAGGACGTTCAGCAAGTCAGTATGTGTATCATCGGTTGTCAGCACAAAGATGATGCAGATATCAGTGATTTTATCGAAGCCTTGAACAACCTTTCAACAAAGGCAGATGTTTGTGACTTTGCGACGTGCGAAGACAAAGACGGATTGTACCAAACGTTAGCGACGATTTATTGGGCCGATGGCAAAGCCTGTGCTGACTGGTTAGATAGCGATGCATTCGCTTTATTTTGGGAGCTGTATTCAGATGAAAAGTGGGGCTTCGGTATTTTCAGAGAAGTGTTTAACATTCCTTTAGAACGCTTGGAAACACTCTTTTCTGGCCCAATTCATAACCATGGTATGAGCCAAATTCGCAAAGACATTGAAGGACCGATCGAACACCATGGATATTGGGGAGGAATGCGTGATCGGATCCCACTTTCAGCAGATGATGCGTTCGATACTCATCAGTGTTTGGATGTGATTGAACAAAACGGAAACCGCATTGTAGTGGGGGCTCACGAAAACCTCTGCATCATTCGTTCGGGTCAAGATTGGACACTGACGAAGGGAGAGCAAAGGGAAGAGTACCTTAATCAAATCGAACCAGTACTGAAAGCGGGCATGAATTTTTTGCGCGATGAAGGGGAGGAAGTTAACTGCTATAGCTGTCGCTATATGACACAATTCTCGCCCTATAAAGGCAAAAAAGAGTGCACGTTTGGCCTCGCATTTTTCCGAACCATGGCGGATTTGGAAGCATGGGCTGAAAGCCATCCAACACACCTTGCCATTTTTAATACCTTTCTTGAAATCGCCCCTAAATATGGCCCTGAACTTCAGCTTCAACTTTGGCATGAAGTGTCGGTACTTCCCGCGGGTAACCAGTTTGGTGAATATATAAATTGTACAAAAGGTACTGGCCTGTTAGCCGGGTTATTATCTGCTTAGTTGATGTGGGAATAAATATATATAGCAATTCTCCTTAATATTGAGGATTGCTCATTTTCTTAATAATGCCCATTCTTGATATTTGAAAATAAAGAGTAGATTTTCTTTTTCCATTCCTTGATGGGAGCTTTGTTATATCTGTCGGATTGAAATGTCACCTAGGATGTTTGATGTCTGGGGTGTAACTGCATGATCTTTGTAAAGTAAGCGAATAAATACATAAAGGAAAGTAGTATGAAACTAAAAAGGAATATATTAGGTCTTTCAGTCTCTTTTGCATTAATGGTTCCTGCAATAGGAATGGCAAACGCTGAGCCTGCGGGTGGTTCGTTATTTCGCGCAGCAACAAACAATGAATTGGATAAATATGACATCACGGTTGCTGGTTGGGCTGGTGTCACCGCACTCTATGCATCCGATAAGACGGATGATGGGAATATTAGCAATGGAGCATTTCTAAACCAAGAAGACGGTATTGGTCTTGATCAAATTGGCTTAATGCTTTGCAAAGGCATGGGTTGTCTGCCTACTAGTTCGTTTGCCCCTGCACAAAATGTATTGAGTCGCGTAGGTCCATTTCCTGGACCGCTTGGTGAAGTGCAGGTGGGCTTTAATGTCACCGCCATGTACGGGCAAGACATTCAGTTCTTTCGCGTTGCCGGTATTGACGATTACACATTTGACCAAGACGACGAGAACAAATTTGCCGTTCCGCAATTTTATATTGATGCTTATATCCCCGCATTTGATGGCATGACATTGATGCTAGGTAGCTTCTTCACTTTTATCGGCAATGAAATCGGTGCTCCGTTTACTCCACCTAATTGGTTTTCCACTCTCACTTATGCCGCACAGCATGGGCCTTCAAAGCATGTCGGGGCATTGGCGAGTATCAAAGTGCCAACCTCTGAAGATTTTGGATTGTTGAGTTTTGATGCTGGTTTGGTGGCGGGTTGGAATAACTGGGATGAAAAACGGCCTACGTTGATTGGTGCTGCTCGCTGGCGTAGCCCGGATTTAGCTACTTGGTTGGATGTTGAATTTATCTATGGTGATGGAGAAGGCGATGCGTTTGGCGCGGCGAAAGGGGGCTCTCCTTACATTGCGGTGAGCTCAACAGGAGACACGCTCAATCGTTTTCATTCATCAACAACGTTAACGCATGCTCTTAACCCAGATCTTCAATTGGCGGCTGAGTTTATTTATGGTTTTCAGGAAGCGGGTGATGTATCTGCTGCACCTGTGTTCATCACTGAAGACAGTGGGTGGATGGGGTTAAATGTTGCGGCGAGATATAAGCTGGATGATAACCTTCATATGGGTGTGCGTGCCGAATGGTTTGATGACGAAAACGCGGCAAACGTGCTGTGGAGTTCGGTTGGTGCAACGGGCGGAGATGTCTATTCACTGACAGCAAATTTAAGTTGGAGTGCGAATCAGTACATCAAAATCAGCCCTGAACTACGTTATGACACTTACAAGGGACAAGGAGCAGGACTGTTTGCTGGTGGTAAATCAGACGATCAATTTATCGCATTACTTAATGCTGTCACTTATTTCTAGTTAGATGATTAACCTCTGCTTTTATTAGCCATACTTTGATAGTGAGTATGTTTGACCTTAACGTCAGTTAAGGTCTTTTTTTTCTAGCAAACAGCAAACAGCAAACAGCAAATAGCTCTAAAAAATAATACCGTAAGTGGATTGCGGTATTATTTTTTAGAGCTATGCCGTATGGTCTACATTTTATTTAAATAAGCGGAGGGTTCCCACCAGGGTTTGTTTTCGGACAGATGGAAGTAAGATATATTTTCAATGATCAGTTTGGTTCCCACAGATTTTGCATAATACATAGGGCCGCCACGAAATCTTGGAAATCCGTAGCCATTTAACCAGATGGCGTCGATATCCTCGACATTTCTCGCAATGCCTTTCTCCAATAAGTTAGCGCCTTCATTCACCAATGCAAGGACAAGCCTCTTTTGAATGTCTTCATCCGAGATTTGACGAGCCTCAATACCCAATTTTTGCGCTTCTGCAGCAACCAATGTCAGAGTCGTTGGATCAGCCAAGCGTTTCCCGTTCTCGTATCGATAAAAACCAGCCCCAGTTTTACGGCCGAGCCTTCCATGTTCAACCATCACATCTGCGGCACGAAAATAGGCAGGGTCATTGTAGATTGGGGGGTATTCTCGACGTGCTTTGTAAGCGATATCGATGCCAGACATGTCATTCACAGTCAGTGGACCCATCGCCATTCCCCACGCTTCCATAGCGGAATCAATTTGTTCTGGGCTTGCTCCTTCCAAAAGTAACATATTGGCTTCTCGGCCATAGGCTGCATACATACGATTGCCGACGAAGCCGAATCCAACACCGACACAAACGGGCACTTTTCTTAACTGCTTGGCGATATTCATTACAGCATTCACGGCATCTTCAGATGTCGATTTCGCTTTCACCACCTCAACAAGTTTCATGATGTTTGCGGGGCTAAAGAAGTGCATGCCAATCACCAACTCAGGTCGGGTAGTCGAACTGGCGATATCATTAATATCGAGATACGACGTATTTGTTGCGAAAATTGTGGACGGTTTGCAAACAGCATCGAGCGAGGAAAAAATCATTTTTTTGACTGACATTTTTTCGAATGCCGCTTCTACCACAAGATCGATATCAGCGAGCTTCCCATAGTCATAGGTACTGGACATCAATGATAGAGCCTGTTGCTTTTCGGCGATGGAAATTCGCCCTTTTTCATGCATTTTTTCATAGTGTTCTCGGATTTTTTTCAACCCGAGTGAGCATTGTTCTTCTGTCGTATCCACCAGAGTGACATTGAAGCCTGCATCTATAAATGCAATTGCAATGCCGATTCCCATCGTTCCTGCACCGATCACCGAAATAGATGAAATGTTCGAGGATATTGTTGAGGGTTTGTAGGCCGCTGCCGATTGTTTTTCTGCGAAGAAAGCGTAGCGCATAGAAGCAGACTGTTCCGAGTCTCGACAGGCCAGAAAAAAGCGTCTTTCCAGTTTTATTGCTTCATCAAAAGGACGCAGAGTAGCGGCCTCTATGGCGTCAATTGCACGTTGAGGGGCAAATTGTCCTTTGGCTTTCTTTGCGAGTTTACTGCGCCATTCATCGAACGAAACATCCTTGATTGAAGGGGGAACACGTCGATGTTGGGGGGGGAGAAAGGGGTCGCTTGCGGTTCCTGCTGCAAAGCTAATCGCTGCCCGGTTCACTATTGGGGCATGTTCAGGCTTTTCTGCGTTTTTCAACCCAGAAGTGCCCTCGTCTATTTGCATGTCCACAAGATCAGGCATCGTATCTGTTGATGCCATGTTGCCGGATGTGATCATGGAAAGCGCGTTCTCTAGTCCGATATAGCGAGGTAAAAGCTGTGTACCTCCTGCGCCGGGAATGAGGCCGAGCTTAACTTCAGGCAGCCCGACGTTGGTGCCAATCATCGCGATGCGATAATGGCAAGAGAGCGCTAATTCAAAGCCTCCGCCAAGTACAGTGCCGTGAAGTGCTGCTGTAACAGGCTTTTTGCTGTTTCTGATGGCGCTTAACACCGTGGGTAAGCTTGGGGCTATGGGTGGTTGACCAAATTCTTTGATATCTGCACCAGCAATAAAGGTACTTCCTTTGCAACCTATGACGATGGCATCAATATCCGCTCGGCTATTTGCCCATTCAATACCGGCGAGAATACCGGCTCTGACAGATTGAGAAAGGGCATTGACGGGAGCATTGTAGACTTCAATGAAGCCAATGTTGTCTTGTTGAGTTAACGTGACAGTGTTAGAGAGAGACATAGCGTTTCCTTACTTGGTGATACATTCCATGTCGCGTTTTAACGCTGGTCGAAATCGACAGTGACATCGTCTGATATGGGATGGGCCTGACATGTCAGGATGTAGCCAGCATCAATTTCATGCTGTTCTAAACCGTGGCTGATATCCATGTCGACCTTACCTTTCACCAATTTAGCTTTACAGGTTGAACACACCCCTCCTTTGCAGGAGTAAGGGAGAGACATGCCATTGTCGATGCCTGCATCAAGAATATTTTCCCCGACTGTGGCCAATTTAAATGTCAAAGAGCGACCATCAGCCGTGACGGTGACTTTGCTCATCTTTTCTTCGCCATAATTGGCAACACGCTGTTTTGCTTTTTGCAGGGCAAGTTGAGCATCTTCGGAAGAACTCGAGAAGAGCTCATAGTGAATTTGGTCCTCTGAAAGCCCTTCAATTCGGAACCCTCGAGAGACTTCCGACATCATGGATTCAGGCCCACAGATAAATGCATGGTCAGTGCTGTTGATGTTGATAAGTCGGTGCTTTTGTAATGCAGCGCCTTTTGCCACATCGATGTAACCTGACAGCAGTTCAGATCCCTGATCCTCCTGACTCATGATGTTTATCCAACTAAATCTCATCATGTAGTGATTTTTTAGATAGCTGAGAGTGTCAGCGAACATCATGGTATTACTCTGGCGATTCCCGTAAATCAGGGTGATGCGACTGTCTGGCTCTTGTGACAACACCGTTTTGATAATGGAGAGAATAGGGGTAATACCGCTGCCCACAGCAATACACATGTAATGATGCTGATGGGATGGATCAAGCGTCGTGTAAAAGCTGCCTTGTGGGGGCATCACATCAACGCTTTGCCCAGCTTTAAACGTGTCATTGGCAAAATTTGAAAAAGCACCTCCTTCGACACGTTTGATCGCCACTTGCAAAACGCCTTCATTGGCGCCTGAGCAAATTGAATAGGCACGTCTTACTTCTTCGCCATCGATCGTGGCGCGCAATGTTACAAACTGTCCTTGAATAAAACGAAAGGTGTCTTTTAACGCATCAGGAATATCGAACGTGACGCACAATGCGGCATCCGTTTGCTGTTGCGTTCTTTTTATTTTGATTGAATAGAATTGGGTGTCACTCATGATCAATTCCCTTTACTACAAACATTTAAAGAAATCGAAGGGCTCTTGGCAGCTTTCGCAACGAAACAAGGCCTTGCAGGCCGTGGATCCAAATTCGCTGATCCTGCTTGTTTTCGCCGATCCGCAATGTGGACAACGCACTCCCTTCTTGGGCGTCATTCTTAAACAGCCACTTGGCGCGTCACTTGGCGGGGCAATGCCGTACTCTCTGAGTTTCCGTTGACCGGATTCTGACATGTCATCTGTTGACCATGGGGGGAACAGGGTGACGTTTACCGAAACCTCTGTGTATCCGGCAGCATGCATCGCGGCATAAATGTCTTCTTTTATTGTCTCTACGGCGGGGCAACCAGAGTAGGTAGGCGTAATCGTGATGAGTATCCTCCCTTGATTTTCTGTTACATCGCGAAGGATCCCGATATCCCAAATTGATACCACGGGGATCTCAGGGTCAGTCACGCCGTCTAAAATGCGCCAAACATCAGACTGGTTGGAATGAAATCGGTTTTTAGTTCGCTCGAAACGCGCACGGGGTGTTAATGGAATGGTATTCATGGGTCACCACTCACAGCCAGGGTAGGCGCGATGAACACTTTGCATGACACAAAGTAGGTGGCTCAAATGCTCAGTGTGATAACCCGCTCGGCCTCCACGAACCGCCCATTCGTCAGCGGGAACCGTCAGTGTTGCCTGCTCCAAAACGTGCGCCAGTTTTGAATGGAACAGGTTTTTTAAATTGGGCGTATTAACGGCAATCTCTGCGTTGATCAGTTGTTTTTCGCCATCATCGGGCTCAAACAATTCGGGAATATATCCCCAAATATCGTTAAACGCGTCCTGCATACGCTGGTGGCTTTCTTCTGTGCCGTCACCCAGCTTTACAACCCAATCCTGGCTGCGCATCAAGTGATAACGCGTTTCTTTAATGGATTTTTGTGCGATGGCAGAAAGCATCGGGATACGTGAATCGACAAGCTGAACAAGAACCAAAGATTGATAGATGTCCACAATAAGCTGCCTTGCCATCGTGAACGCGAAATCGCCACGTGGCAGCTCGTTGATTAAGTGATTGGTGTATTGTCGCTCGTCGCGAAGAAACGCGAAGTCATCTTCACTTTTCTCGCCGTTTGTCAGTTCTGAGGCATAGCCATAAAACATCCGAGCGCGGCCAAGGTAATCAAGAGCCACGTTGCCCAAGGCAATGTCTTCTTCAAGAAAAGGGCCATGGCTTGCCCATTCTGAAAGTCGGTGCCCAAGGGTTAATGCGTCATCCCCCAAGCTCAACACATATCGTAGAAGTTCTTTTTGCTGTTCCATCATTTTTCCTCCTTACATGTTGCCGGCTTCTTTTGGAAGCGGGTAGTAGGTGGCGTGGCGATAAGGCTTATCGTCTGATGGGTCGAAGAAGGCCTCGTTGTCATCTTCTTGCGAGGCTGAGATATCCGCTGAGCGCACAACCCAAATGCTTACGCCTTCACTTCGGCGTGTGTAACAATCTCGCGCGTATTGAAGCGCGTGCTCGGCATCCTCTGCGTGAAGACTGCCAACATGTTTGTGGTCGAGTCCGCGTTTGCTGCGCACAAAGACTTCGAACAGTTCTAGGTTTTCCAATGTCATCGTGCTTCTCCTTAAGCAACTGCGTTTTGTTGACGTTGTTTGACTTTCTCCGCATGCGCATTCTGAGCATCTCGCACCCATGCACCTTCTTCATGTGCATTGACATGGTGTTGAATACGCTGGCGATTACAGTGCCCGTTGCCGTTGATAACGTTGTAAAACTCTTCCCAATCAATATCGCCGCTGTCGTAATGACCGCGCTCCTCGTTCCATTCAATTGCGCTATCCGGATGTTCAAGCCCTAAAAAGGCGATTTGTTGAACGGTTTGGTCTATGAATTTTTGTCGCAGACTGTCGTTGGTTTCGCGCTTGATTTTCCATTGCATTGAGCGTGCAGAATGCGCAGATTCAGCGTCATGTGGGCCAAACATCATCAACGATGGCCAGTAAAAGCGATTCAGTGAGTCTTGGGCCATTTGTCGTTGTTCATCGCTGCCTTTAGCCAACGACAACATGATTTGATAGCCCTGACGCTGGTGGAAGCTTTCTTCTTTGCAAATGCGGATCATGGCGCGGGCATAAGGACCATAAGAGGTGCGTTGCAGAGACACTTGGTTGCAGATAGCAGCGCCGTCTACCAACCAGCCAATTGCACCAATGTCACCCCAGGTTTGCGTGGGGTAATTAAAGATGGATGCATACTTGGCTTTGCCCGTTTGCAATGCTTCGATCATCTCCGCGCGGCTAATTCCGAGCGTTTCTGTTGAGCTATACAGGTAAAGGCCATGACCTGCTTCATCTTGCACTTTCGCCAAAAGGACGGCTTTACGACGCAGTGAAGGTGCTCGGGTGATCCAGTTTCCTTCTGGTTGTTCGCCAATGATCTCCGAATGTGCGTGTTGAGAGATTTGACGGATCAGGTTTTGACGATAAGCATCAGGCATCCAATCTTTTGGTTCTATTTTCTCTTCACGGTCAATCTTCTTCTGGAAGGCTTCCAGCAGGCGTTGTTCTTGGGCTTCTTGATGTTGTTCTTTCATTGTTTTTGCTCCCGTTGTTTCTTTTCACGTGTCAGGTGCAGAAAAATCAAACGCGTTCAATGACCAGCGCGATACCTTGGCCGACACCAATGCACATGGTGCAAAGGGCATAACGACCTTGAGTGCGTTCAAGTTGGTTTAGTGCGGTGAGCACGAGGCGAGCACCGCTGGCACCGAGCGGGTGACCTAATGCAATCGCGCCACCATTTGGATTCACCTTTTCAGAATCATCCGGTAGCCCGAGGTCACGGGTAACGGCCAATGCTTGTGCTGCAAAGGCTTCATTGAGTTCAATGGTGTCCATTTCTTCGAGTGTTAACCCTGCGCGCTTGAGCGCTTTCTTCGCTGCTGGAGAAGGGCCAAAACCCATGATGCGTGGTGGAACGCCAGCGGTGGCCATGGCGAGAATTCGCGCACGTGGCGTTAGCCCATGCTGTTTAATGGCATTTTCTGAGGCGAGAAGCAGCGCGACGGAACCGTCGTTAACGCCAGATGCATTGCCAGCGGTGACACTGCCAGATTCGCGAAAAGGGGTAGGGAGCTGGGCTAAAGCATCTGCCGTTGTTGCGCGCAGATGTTCATCTTTGCCAAAACAAAGGGGCTCTTGTTTACGGCGTGGGATCATCACAGGGGTGATTTCAGCATCGAACACGCCGGATTGTTGCGCTTTCGCTGCGCGTTGTTGGCTGCGCAATGCAAAGGCGTCTTGATCGGCGCGGCTGACGTTGAAATCTTCTGCGACGTTTTCGGCGGTTTCAGGCATTGAATCTACGCCATATTGCTGCTTCATTTTGTCGTTAATAAAACGCCAACCAATGGTGGTGTCGTACATCTCTGCTTGTCGAGAAAAAGCAGCAGGCGCTTTTCCCACCACAAATGGTGCACGTGACATTGATTCAACCCCACCCGCAATGGCGAGTTCCAATTCACCGCAATCAATGGCTCTGGCTGCCGTGCCGATGGCATCCATCCCTGAACCGCACAGTCGATTGATCGTTGTGGCTGGCACTGATTCAGGCAAACCTGCGAGTAATGCGCTCATACGGCCGACATTGCGGTTGTCTTCTCCAGCTTGATTGGCGCAACCATAGAAAACTTCATCAATGCACGACCAGTCTAAATGGGGATGCCGTTCCATCAGTGCGCGAATAGGGTAGGCACCAAGATCATCCGCTCTGACGGTTGAGAGGGTGCCGCCATAACGGCCAAATGCAGTACGAATACCATCGCAAATATATGCATGCTTCATGAATCACTCCTTCGATTCTGTTGGGAGTACAGCTTGGTTCAAGCGGGCGGATGTGCCTTTGAAAATGGCAACGAGTTCTTGCTTTTGGTTAACGATGTTGACGATGTAAACACCTGTCCGACGCCCTTGATGCATCGCAGCAGCGTGTGCTGTTAGCACATCGTTTTCTCGGGCTGGACGAAGAAAATCAATGGAGCATGCTGACGCCACTGCCGCTTCATTTTCTGAATTGCAGGCAAAGGCAAATGCGGAATCTGCCAAGCTAAAAATCATCCCACCGTGGCATGTTTTATGGCCATTCAACATGTTGGCCGTGACTCGCATAGAAACGTCGCTTTCACGGTACGACATATGTTCGATGCTCATGCCCATCTCGCGTGACACCGTGTCATGAGTGAACATTTCGTTGGCACATACTTGAGCGAGTTTGTTGGCGTTCATGTTTATTCTCCCTTGAACTCAGGCGCGCGCTTTTCGAGAAATGCCGCCACGCCCTCGGCGTAATCCTGAGAGTAGCCAAGATGTCGCATGGTTTCTTTTTCCAACTCAAGCTGGTGGTCGAGTGTGTTCGCGAACGACCCATTGAGTAATCGTTTTATATTGGCGAGCGCCAACGTGGGTTGTGACGCCAAATTCTCAGCCACTGCTGAGGCTTCTTGCATCAGCTGATCATCATCGACGCAACGCCAGATCATTCCCCATTGCTCAGCTTGTTCTGCGGTGAGTTTTTCGCCCAATAATGCCAACGCTTTTGCTCTCGGCAGGCCGAGTGCACGGGTAAGGCTCCATGTGCCGCCAGAATCTGGGATCAGCCCTATCCTGGCGAAAGACTGAATAAAGCTTGCTGAGTAACCCGCAAAAACAATGTCGCAAGCCATTGCTATGTTGGCTCCCGCACCAGCGGCAACACCGTTAACGGCGCAAATTACGGGTACGTTTAAGGTGCTGATGGCGCGGATCAATGGGTTGTAATTACGTTCGACCGAATCCCCCAAATCCACAGGGCGACTGGCATCGTTGACGGCGCGATCATTAAGGTCTTGCCCTGCGCAGAAACCGCGACCATTGCCAGTAATCAATAGGCAGCGAATGTCTTTGTTTTCTCTGACTTCTCGAATGGCCGTTTTCACTTCGTCATGCATTTGGGCATTAAAGCTATTGAGTGATTCCGGGCGGTTTAGCGTTAGCGTCGCGACGCCTTTGTCGACACTGAAAATAACGGTGTGAAAATCCTGAAAGCTCATTGAGATGCCTCCTTGCGCTCAACCAATGTCATGATGTCGTAGACCGCTACGGTTTCGTCATTTTGGTTACGCACCAGCACATCCCAGACAACGACGCCAGTTGCACGCGCTTCGTCCGGTCGACGTGTTTTCTTAATTTTCTGCTTCACGGTGATGTCGGCTTGAATCGTGTCACCGATGGCAACGGGCGCAATGAAACGTAAGTTTTCGAGACCATAGTTCGCGAGTACAGGCCCCGGTGCAGGATCAACGAACAAGCCCGCCGCCGCAGAGAGCACGAAGTAACCGTGTGCCACACGTTGACCGAACAACGAATCTTTAGCGGCTATATCATCAAAGTGTGCGTAGAAGTGATCGCCAGACAGGCACCCAAAGTTCACAATGTCAGCTTCGGTGACTGTGCGTCTGTGGGTTGTGAGACTCTCGCTAATTTGCAGTTCATCGAAGTATTTTCGAAACGGATGGATGGGTGAGCGGATTTTATCTGCACCAGCGGTGTATTCGCGTGTCATTGCCGTCAACATACTTGGCGAACCTTGCAATGCCGTGCGCTGCATATAGTGTTTTATGGCGCGAACGCCCCCTAATTCTTCACCACCACCGGCTCGGCCGGGGCCGCCGTGAACGAGTGGTGCAAGTGGCGAACCATGGCCGGTAGACGCCTTGGCATTGTCACGGTTAAGCACCAATATTCGGCCATGATAAGGTGCTGCGTTGAGCACTAATTCCGCCGCCTCAGTCGCATTGTGAGTGATGACAGAGCCAACGAGGCTGCCTCGACCTAAGGCTGCAATTTCAATGGCTTGGGAAACACTGTCATAAGGGAGTAAGGTACATACAGGCCCAAAGGCTTCAACGCTATGTACATAGCCATCTTCGGAAGGGTTTTTCGACAGTAATACGGTGGGCGGGTAGAACGCGTCGGCAGAGCAGTGATCACCGATAATTGTCATTGGTGCATCGTTGCCCCCGAGAAGCACATCGGCTTGTTCACAAAGCTTACTGACTTGTGATGCCACGTCTTCACGTTGACCTTTGCCGATAAGCGGCCCCATTTTTACGCCTTCAACGGACGGATCGCCGATAGCAACGCCGGATAGGCGGGTTTTTAAGGCGTCATTCACGGCATTAATCATTGAACGAGGCACAAGCGCCCGACGAATCGCGGTGCATTTCTGACCTGCTTTAATCGTCATCTCGCGCGTGATTTCTTTGATGAAAAGGCCGAATTCCGGGTCTTCTTCCTTAACGCTTTCACCCAAAATACTGCAATTCAGGGAATCCGCTTCCATGTTGAAAGGAATACTATTGGCCACAATATTGGGGTGTACCTTGAGCATTTGGCCCGTGGATGCTGAACCGGTAAACGTGACACAGTCCTGTTCCCGTAAGTGATCTAACAGATCTCCCACACTGCCACAGATCAATTGAATCGCCCCTTTTGGCAATAAGCCGCTTTCTACCATATCTTCAACCATCGCCTGCGTAAGATACGCAGACTGTGTGGCGGGTTTTACAATGACAGGTACACCTGCAATGAGGCTTGGGGCGATTTTTTCCAACATGCCCCAGCAAGGAAAATTGAAGGCATTGATGTGAACGGAAACACCAGGCTTTGACGTGAGAATGTGCCGGCCAACAAATGAACCGTCAGCAGAAAGCGGTTGAGCCGCGTCTTCAACAATAAAAGGCTCGTTTCCTAGCTCTCTTCGGGCAATGCTGGAATAACTCAGCATGGTGCCTAAACCGCCTTCAATATCGACCCAACTGTCCGCTTTCGTCGCGCCAGTCCATTGAGAGATGTCGTAAAACCGCTTTTTATTGTCGAGAAGTTTTAAGCCCAATGCTTTGAGCATTTCAGCCCGCTCGTGAATGGTCATTGCGCGAAGTGCCGGACCACCTACCTCTTTGCCGAACCGCACAACTTGCTCGAAATCGATACCGTCGGAACTGACGGAACAAATGGGTTCTCCTGTGATGGCATTCGCGACAGAAACACCTTCCGCGTCTCCCTGATGCCATGCGCCGTAAACATAACTTTTCGCTTTCATGTCACGTGTCCTTCTACGTATTCGCGTTCCGAATCGACCTTGAATCTTCCTTGTGGGAGTGACTCGTTTGTTGTCGATATTTGATAAATGTGTTTATGATTGGTTAAATTTTATGATACACAATAAATGTAAATGATCAATAATGTGTAACATGAATAAATAATCGAATTGGCGACTACGCTTTAATAGGTCACCCTTGAAAAGCGATGGAGCCGTAAGTAAAGCCTTGAAAGGAGAGAGCAAGATGAGCAGTAAGGTAGGGATGCACGCGATTGAAAATGCCAGCATTGATGAGTTACGCGGACTTCAGCTATCACGTCTTAAACACACCCTGAATCATGTCTACGAAAACTCGCCGGTCTATCGTGAGAAGTTCAAGGCGCACGGTGTTCACCCTGATGACCTGAAAACATTGTCAGATCTCAGTAAGTTTCCAATGACGACGAAAGCTGACCTTCGGGACAATTATCCGTTTGGTATGTTTTGTACACCCATGGAAGACATTGTTCGTGTACACGCCTCGAGTGGTACGACGGGTAAACCTACCGTGGTGGGATACACGCAAAACGACATTAATGTGTGGGCTGATGTGGTGGCACGATCGATTTATGCTGCGGGTGGACGACCAAAAGACAAAGTGCATGTTTCCTACGGATATGGGCTCTTTACTGGTGGGCTAGGTGCCCACTACGGCGCTGAAAGGCTGGGGTGTACAGTGATCCCCATGAGTGGTGGTCAAACAGAGAAACAAGTACAGCTCATTCGTGATTTTAATCCCGATATCATCATGGTTACCCCCTCTTACATGCTTAATCTCGCGGATGAAATGGCAAGGCAAGGTTTAGACCCAGAGAAGCTCGCTCTGCGTGTGGGTATATTCGGCGCAGAGCCTTGGACCGAAGCGATGCGTGAGGAAATGCAACGTCGTCTATCAATGGATGCCGTTGATATCTATGGTTTGTCAGAAGTGATTGGCCCTGGGGTCGCGCAGGAATGTGTGGAATCCAAAGATGGGCCGACATTGTGGGAAGACCATTTCTATCCAGAAATCATTGATCCTCTGACGGGTGAAGTCTTGCCTGATGGTGAGGAAGGGGAATTGGTTTTCACCAGCCTGACCAAAGAAGCGATGCCCATCATTCGCTACCGCACTCGTGATTTAACCCGACTCTTGCCAGGCACAGCCAGAACCATGCGTCGTATGGGGAAGATTACTGGGCGTAGTGATGACATGTTGATTATTCGTGGGGTTAACGTTTTCCCCACCCAAATTGAAGAGCAAATTTGTCATGTACGAGGTCTCTCGCCGCACTATCAGATCGAGCTATTCAAGCAAGGGAATATGGATTGTGTGATCGTGCGTGTTGAGCAGCAGCCAGAAGTACACAGTGAACAGCTTTCGGCGATTGCAGGGGAATTGTCCGGAAAAATCAAAACCTTTATCGGTATTTCTTCAAAAATTGATGTTGTACCTGCAGGGGCATTGCCACGTTCAGAAGGCAAAGCGCAGCGTGTGATTGACAAGCGATAAGTCAAAATAGAGAAGTAACGCGATCTTGCCTAACAATTTGGTTCATTTTTTTGCGGTCTTGTTATTTTTGTGTAGCATGAATTCATGGTCATAGATTGACATGATTTAACAAGGCTCTTAATACATGGACCAAAAATTAGGAAAATTGCTTTCCGACATCCTCGCTGCAGATTCGGTGAGCGGCACTTCTCTTATCATGACCGTTTTCGGTGATATTTTGGCGCGCCGGGGAGGGTCGATCAGTCTTTCAAGCCTGATTGAGCTACTGAGCGTGTTTAATGTGTCTGATCGCTTTGTCAGAACCTCGGTGTTTCGCTTAGTGAAAGATGGATGGTTAGTCGCTGAGCGAAGCGGGCGTTACAGCTTTTATCACGTAACCGAAGAGGCGATGGAACGATTTACCGAGGCGGAAGAGCGTATTTATAGTGCGCACGATGCAGAGTGGAATCGCAAATGGCAAATGATCTCTCTACCCAATGTAAGTGGTAGCGAACTGATGGAAGCACGTAAGCACCTCGAAAGTGCAGGCTATGCAATTTTGTCTACTTCAGTGATGCTTTATCCTCGCGCCGACAAAGTGATGACCCGCCACTTGCTGAATAGATACGCATTAGGTGACAAAGCGCTTGTGTTTGAGGCCGAGTCCTGTGACTTAATGGATGCGAATGAAGGGAATCTAAAATCGCTGGTGGCCAGACTTTGGTTGCTTGACGAGGTGGAAGAGCGTTTCCAAACGCTATTGAGTCAGTTTAGGCCTGTGCTCGCTATGTTAGAAAATGGTAACGGTATTGAGCCTGCTCAAGCGTTTCAAGTTCGAACCTTATTGATCCATATCTATCGCCGTGCGTTGTTGAAATATCCCCCCTTGCCGGAAGAGTTATTGCCAAGTCATTGGCCTGGAAAAGCAGCACGAACACTAACGCACAATATTTATAATTTGGTGGTGTATTCAGCAGAACAACACGTTGATGCAGTCGCCCGTGCAGCCGATGGTGCGCTACCGAAAGCTGACAAGCAGTTTTGTGAGCGTTTTGGAGGCATCACACTGCGTTGATATGACAAAGGAGTCAGTCATGCCCTGTTATGCTTTGGACGGAATATCGCCCGTCGTTGAAAAAGGTGCGTATGTGCACCCTGAAGCGGTACTGATTGGTGATGTTATTGTTGAACGGGGTAGCTACATTGCACCGTTTGCCAGTCTACGTGGAGACTTTGGTAGAATTCACATCAAGGCCAATGCCAACGTGCAGGACAATTGTGTCATTCATGCTTTTCCCGGCGTTGATGTTGTTGTGCATGAAAGAGGGCACATTGGTCACAGCGCAATATTGCACGGCTGCATAGTGGAAGAGGGAGCACTTGTTGGCATGAATACCGTGGTGATGGATGGCGCGGTTATCGGCGCACACAGCATTGTCGCTGCCCATTCTCTTGTCGTGTCTCAGCAAACGATCCCTACAAAAATGCTCGCACTTGGTAGCCCAGCCAACGTTGTCCGTGAACTGAGAGAGGAAGAGGTTACCTGGAAAAGCCTCGGGACGAATGGTTATATTGAGCTGACCGAGCGTTGCCTTGCCAGCATGCAAGAAGTAGAGCCTCTTAACGCCGTTGAGCCAGATCGTAAGCGGATGGTCATTGATGAAAGCATCAAGCCGAAATTTGCGGACAAATGATAAGCGAGCTTCTTTGCTCTGCGAGCCGATGAACTGAGCTGTTGAAATCGCGTTTTTGGCGAAGTGGAACCATTTAACTCAATAAATTCAGGGGTGAGAAAAGGGAAAAATCGCCTACATTGGGCGACTTTTCGATTGCATGATTAAACCCAACCAAGTTCTGCTAGTGCCCAGCCATCATTCCAAATCTTGGTCATGTGCGTGATCTTTCCTTCGTCCGATAATCGCATGACGTACACATAATGACTTGCGCATTTCTTTCCGGTAGGGGCAATTGGGCCGCCTTCACCGCTGTGTACACCGAAAAAAGTACCGAAGAAAATGGCGGTATTGTTTTCGTTGTCGTAAGTCGCTTCGTTTAATTCGTATTGGCTACCCGAAAGGGGGCCATGAATGATGTCGTGCATCCAATGGGTATAGGCTTCAAGCGTACTGATATCCGTTAGTGCCGTTGCTTGAGAGTCAAAGCCAGCATCATGCTCAGCAAAGCCTCTACAAGCCTCCCACCCACGACCCGATTCACAAGCATGGAAAAATTCTGTCGCGTTCTGAAAAGCTGACATATTGCCTCCGTACGTAAAAACATCTAAATGTCGTTGTATTCCGTCGGTCATTCGTCATCCAACCTTACACCCACTCTTGAATATTCTTTCGCTTCTGAATGGACGTTTGGTTAAATCATATCGTGACGGTTGATGCAGATTGAGCAACATTCGAGACGTTTCATTACATTAGTTGTTGCTTTGATAGTGGATGACCACACTGATGTCAGCGAAACGAGATAAGACTGTGATGCTCTTTGGCATTCAATATAGTAAGTGATCACTCATTACTTTAGTTGGTTTTAGAAAAAATGAGTCATGAGGTCATCTCTAATACTGGAAACCTCAAATTTCTCGCGCAAATCCCGCATAAAATTCGGTTTTGATTATCGACATTTTTACGCCTAAGCACCTATCAAGCTCACAAATTAAGCACCTTTATTCCCCCTTATTCACAGCGAGTAATGTATTAAGTTTATGAGATTTAATGTGTTTATTCTGTTTTGTTTCAGTAAAGAGAAGATTCACATTTATTGCCATGTTGCTGTTTTGTTATGACGTGTTACGTTATATGTTAAATATACGCATTAAATGTATCATATTGTCTGTGGGGTTCTATGAAGAAGGTATTTTTGCTTGTGATGGTAATGGGGTTCTTACTGCCCATGAGCGCGATGGCGAATGTCGAACTCAAAATCGCGACGTGGTTATCTCCTGCCGCAGCAATGAATAAAACGGTATTGCCGACGTGGGGGAAATGGATTGAAGAGGCTACTGATGGGCGTGTAAAAATTTCATTGGTTTACGATCTCGGTAGCCCGAACAGCCTTATTGATTTGGTTGAAGACGGTGCCGTTGACGGTGCATGGACGTATCACGGGTATTTCCCAGGACAGTTCAAGCTAACCAGTTTGGCAGAGTTACCCAATCATCATGCCGGTGCAGAAGCCGTTTCTGTTGCGCACTGGCGTATTCACCAAAAGTACCTTGCGAGTGCGGGTGAGCATGAGGGTGTTGAATTGGTGGGTGTGTTTACTCACGGTCCAGGTCAAATACACATGCGTGAACCTTTGCCCAACCTTGAAGCAATAAAGGGCAAAAAAATCCGGGTAGGTGGTGGTATCCAATCTGCGATTGGTGAGCGCCTTGGTGTGACGGGGGTTGCTGCACCTGCCAATAAAATCTACGAAATGCTTACCCAAGGTGTGGTTGATGGTGTTTTCAATCCTATGTTTACAAAAACTGCACTCAAACTCCACGAAGTCGCCCCTTACACGTTAAAACTGCCACATGGTATGTACCTTGGAAGCTTCGGCATCTTTTTAAATGAAGACGTGTTGAGCGAACTTTCAGAGCGTGACCGAAAAGCCATTTTGGCCGTGTCGGGTGAAAAACTGTCCGCCATGGCAGCCAAAGCGTGGGAAGCTGCAGATGATCAGGCGGAACGCGTAGCGCGTGAAAATGGCAACCAGATTGTGGAAGCCTCAAATCAGGATTTGGCGTATTTCACTGCGATCACCCAAGACCTTGATAGCACGTGGATAACGTCTGTTAGTGATCGCGATGTGGATGCCGAAGCGGCGCTCAAAGTATTTCGTGAGACCGCTAAGGCATACGAGGTGAGCAATGACCCGCAGTAATACGAAAATTGGACAGCACTACTGGCTGCTGTTTCAAGACGGGTGTTGCTACTTATTTCCTGCTATCACGTGGACAAGCGCGTTGGCCTTGTTCGGCATGATGCTACTCACCGTGTTGGATGTATTAGGGCGTTACGTTTTGGGTACACCTATTCTGGGAGGGAGTGAGTTAACGGGCTTTATGTTGCTCGTACTCGTGATGTTAATGCTCCCTCTGTTGGTGTTTAAAGATGATCAGATCAGAGTGGATTTGCTCACCGATGCCATCAGCCCTGGTGTTGCTAAGTGGATCGAGCGTATTTATGCGTTAGGTTTGAGTGCAGGGTGCGTGTATCTCGCCATGACGGTATTTAAATTGGCAACGCGAGCTGATCGAAAACGCCTTGTCACTGAATACTTGGAAATACCTGCGTCTTGGGCAATGTATGCGATTGCTGCCTGTTTATTCTTGAGTGCGTTTGCATTCTTCCTTCGCGCTGTTTGCACCACGGCTGTATTGGAACATCGCCTCCAATCGATGGAGGGAGATCGTCATGATTAGTGCATTCATTGGTTTGGTCTTGGTGCTATTGCTTTGTGTGCTTCGCATGCCCCTCGCTTATGCCATGACCTTGGTAGGGGTTGTTGGCTATGCCTCTTTGCTTGATTTCAACTTTACAGCAGCCCTTTCTATCAGTGCGCGGAGAATGATCGACACACTGCAAGATCCCGCGTTGAGTGTGATTCCTTTGTTTATCTTGATGGGAAACCTTATCAGCCGATCGGGCATGTCCATTGAACTGTTTCGGGCATCAAATGCGTTAGTGGGGCATCATCGTGGTGGTATGGCGATGGCCACCATTACCGCGTGTGGCGGGTTCTCTGCGATTTGTGGTTCAAGCCTTGCGACCGCCGCAACAATGGGGCGTGTCGCCATTCCTTCCATGCGCCGTTTCGGGTATGCCGACAGCCTTGCTTCTGCCTGCATCGCAGCCGGTGGCACTCTCGGTATTTTGATTCCTCCCAGCGTGGCGTTGATCATCTACGGTATTTTGACTGAGCAAAGTATCCGTGAGCTGTTTGCTGCTGGATTTGTGCCTGGCGTCATGGGAATTGTTTTGTATCTGGTTGCGGTCAAATTTGTGGTTTGGCGTTCTCCAGAATCAGGCCCGAGAGGGCATGAGATGACTGCCGCGGAAAAGCGGGAGGCCTACAAAGGAATAAGCGGTATTGCCGCGTTGTTCACCGTGATCATGGGGGGCATTTATCTGGGTGTTTTCACCCCGACAGAAGCGGCGGGTATCGGAAGTTTCGGTGCGTTAGTGATTGTTTATTTGCGTGATTTATTGACCAAAGCGTTGCTGAAAGAGGTGCTGTTTGAAACGGCAACGATGAGTGCGAAAATCTTTTTTGTCGTACTGGGTGCGTTGATATTTTCTAATTTTATCAATCTCGCAGGGCTTCCTGAAGGCTTAGTGCACTTTCTGACCACGCAAGATCTCGAACCCATGTTGGTCTTCCTGATGATCATCGTGATTTACCTGATGCTTGGCACCGTATTGGAAAGTATGTCGATGATGTTGCTCACTGTGCCCGTTTTCTACCCTGTGGTGCAGAGCATGGGGTTTGACTTGATATGGTTTGGCATTGTGGTGGTGGTGGTGACTGAGATCAGTCTGATCACGCCACCAGTGGGGATGAACGTCTTTGTACTCAGCGGCATGTTTAAAGATTTAAGTAGCCGCACTGTGTTTCGTGGCGTTATGCCCTTTTGGGTGGCCGACATTGCTCGTCTGTTAGCCATTATCTTTATTCCAGCCTTGGCGTTGGGTTTACCTGATTTCTTATATGGATGACAGAGATTAAGTACACCTTAAACGCCCGATAAACCGGTACTACAGGGGGATGTTATGAACCTGTCTATGCGTGAAACTCACACTGTTTTTCAGATTGCAGAATGCCTCAATGCGGGCATGGAATGTTCGGAAATGCGGCAACAAGTTGGGATGTATTTGCTGAACTTGCTTGATGCTGACTATTTCGCTTCTTATGTTTGGGATGGTCCTCGAGTCGGTTTTTTACACCGCGTTGCTATCAACATGTCAGAAGACAATCTCACGCACTACGAGGCGTATTTTCAGTATCACGACCCGATAACGCCGAAGCTGCAACGACGAAAGCAAGCGACAGCTGTTAGCCAAATTATGCCTCACAGTGCGTTGAAGCAAACAGAGTTTTTTAATGAATTTCTGTCTGTTGATGGTCTGACATATGGATTGAATTTTCATGCGCATGACGGTGTAAATAATATTGGTGATTTGAGAATTTGGCGGAGCCGAAAACGCAACGATTTCACCAAAAGAGACATCGAGATTGTCAATGCACTTGGCAATGTCTTTACCAATGGAATGAAGATAGCCAAATCAAAGAGGGAGGTCATTGACGAGTTAAAAACCGACCTCGAGAGTGAAACAAAGCATAGTTTGGCGATGAACCCGGATTTTTTAGTTCGGGAATATCACTTAACGTCGCGAGAAGTTGATGTATGTATGGCTTTGATTCAAGGGTTGTCGGACAAAGAAATTGCCCGACGGTACAGTGTGTCCTTCACAACAGTGCGTACCCACATTAAACATCTCTTTGAGAAGCTGCATGTGAGCGGGCGAACCCAACTGATTCATAAAGTGCTGACTCACTGACGAGTGATAGACATAAGGCGGGCAATCTAGGGGGGCTAGATTGCCCGCGTCTATTTTTATCACTTGTTGCGAATTAATGACTCCGTTGCTTTTCTAGATGCCTCTTTCTGTCTTTCCAAACCCTTCAAAACCGCGAACAACACCTCCAATCAGCTCACCGTGGTGCCGATATCCTCATTGTTGAGGATGGCGGTTCTTATTCATTCGTCTCATGCTAATAGGTAAAGGAATGTGAAATCTCAGGAGTAAGAGATGGTGGAAAGTAAAGGGATGCCGTTAACCATAGAGTCGCTGAAAACTGCCTTTAAATCGGGTGATTTAACGTGTGAAGCTTACGTGAACACCGTGATAGAACGGGCTGAAAACCTGAAGCACCTCAATGCATTGATATCGGTTGATTGGGAACAGTTACGACTGGCTGCGAAAGCCGTGGACGAAAGTGGTGGCGCTGGAGATGCGCTTAACGGAATACCGATTTGCTTTAAAGACAATATTCAAACGGGCGTGCTTCCTGCTTCTGCGGCCACGAAAGCATTGGCAGGAAAGAGAACGTGTGCCTCTGAGGTCGCCACGAGACTGATGGGTCAAGGCGCGTTGGTGGGAGGCATGGGTAACATGCACGAACTCGCGTTCGGCATTACCACTAACAATGGGTATAGCGGTGCATCGAAAAACCCGTGGAATGAACATCGTATCCCAGGGGGATCTAGTGGCGGCGTTGCGGCGGCAGTGGCGGCGGGAATCATGCCCGCAGGTATTGGGACAGACACTGGCGGATCGGTCAGACTCCCCGCGGCCTTGTGCGGTATTGTTGGTTTTCGTCCATCGGTAGGGCGTTATCCATTAACAGGTATGGTGCCAGTAAGCCATACGCGTGATACCGCAGGCCCAATGGCGAATACCGTAAGAGACTGTCGAATTCTTGACCGTATCATGGCGGATAAACGCGATGTGTCTATCGATAAAACAAAAGAGGTTTCATCCATTAGATTGGGGGTGCCCCGCGCATATTTTTACGACAACCTTGATCAAGACGTCGCGTGGTTAACCGAAAAAGCCTTAAACACTTTGTCAGACATGGGCGTGACGTTGATTGACGCTGATATTCCCAATGTCGGTGAACTCAATGAAGGTTGTAGCTTCCCGATCGCGCTCTATGAATTTATGCAGAACCTTCCTGAATACCTGAGTGCCAATGTACCCGATGTGAGTGTTAAGGATGTTGCGGATAACACCTTAAGTCCTGATGTCAGAGGATTAATGGCCTCATTATTATCAGATGGAGCGATGCCAACGTCGGTGTATCGAGAAGCCATTGATGTGGTGCGCCCTCAATTACAAAACGCCTATAAAGAATACTTTGATAAATATGGTGTAGACGCGGTCATTTTTCCAACAACCGCACTTCCCGCTGCGCCGATTGGTGACGATGAAACCGTTGAATTAAACGGTGAACGCCTTCCTACCTTTTCTACCTTCATTCATAACACTGACCCTGCCAGTAACGCGGGGATACCGGGCATTAGCATGCCCATCGGCTTGACGCGAGATGGCCTCCCTGTCGGTATTGAAATTGATGGCCCCTACGGCAGCGATGAGCAACTGCTTGCCATCGCAGAGGCGCTTGAAGCCGTTTTCGCCTTTCAACAAAGGGCGTAATTCGCCCTCATACAACGCTACTTCCATAGATGTAAGGAACACAACAATGAAAAGACGCGAATTTTTAACTTCGTCGATGAGTGCTGCCTTGTTGGTGGCGATGTCTCCCGCTTTTGTGTCTACCAAAGCATTAGCGACAGACACAATAAAGCTCGGAGTCATGATCACGTTATCTGGCCCAGCAGGCTTGTTTGGACCATCTTGCAAAAACTGCACGCAACTGGCGGTGGACGAAATCAACAAAGCGGGAGGGGTGCTTGGTAAGCAGATAGAAGTGATTTATGCCGATGCGGGAGGCTCGCCCTCTGAGGCACTGAAAAACGCAGTTCGACTTTATAAGGGAGAGAAAGTCGATGCTGTGATCGGTATGCATGACAGTGCCGTTCGCGGTGCATTGACTGATTTATTTAAAGGCAAAATACCGTATATCTATACGCCTATTTATGAAGGCGGAGAATGCGCGCCGGGTACCTATGTGATCGGTGAAACCCCCGCTCAACAGTTATCGCCTGTTATACCGTGGTTGATGGAAAATCAGACCGTCAGTAAATGGTATCTGATTGGCAACGATTATAACTGGCCTCGCGACACGAACACGGCTGCAAAAGGCTACATAAAGGCCGCGGGTGGAGAAGTGGTAGGGGAAGATTACTTACCTTTCTCAGCTGATAACTTTGATGCGAGCTTGGCGAAGATAAAAGCGAGCGGGGCAGATGCGGTATTAGTCACCCTAGTGGGTGGTGCGTCTGTTGGCTTTAATCGAGCATTTTCCAGCTTTGGACTCGATAAACAAGCACTGCGACTGGGCACCTTGATTGAAGAGAATACGTTAGCCGGTATTGGTGCTGAAAATGCGGCGCGACTTTATTCGTCATCGGGTTATTTCCAAAACATCAGGTCGCCGGAAGCTGCCGCCTTTTCCAAGCGTTATTACCAAAAATTTGGTGACGACGCGCCTGTATTGAATGCACTGGGTGAGTCTTGTTATGACGGTGTATTGCTGCTCAATGCACTTGCAAACAATGCAAAATCTCTATCTGCGAGCAGTATTGCGAAGGTCTCTGAAGGGACCTCATTTTCCTCTCCTCGTGGCGAGATGACACTGATAAATGGCCATGTGGACAAAGACATCTATCTGGCAAAAGCCGTGGATGGTGTTTTTCAGGTTGTCGAAACGTTCAACGACGTATCAAGCGACAGCACTTGCCGTGGATGAATAACAACGCAATGTATCAATTGAAATTGACTTAGGAGTGAGCGACGCATATGGATGTGTTCACTTTGTACGGATTGAATGTGATTTATAGCCTTTCTGTGCTGGCGCTCGTGGCAATAGGCTTGGCAGCTGTGTTTGGGTTGCTCGGTGTCATGAACATGGCGCACGGCGAGTTTGTCATGTTGGGTGGGTACAGCGCAGTACTCGCGAGCCAGTGGTCTTTGCCCTGGCCTGCGGGCCTTTTACTGGCTGTTTTTGTGAGTGCAATGGTTGGTGCTTTGATAGAGAGGGGCATCATTAAGCACTTATACCAACGCCCCTTCGATACCCTGTTGGCGACCTGGGGTATCGCGATGTTAATAAGAAAAGGGGTTGAAGCGCTGTTTGGTCGAGAGTACCAAAATGTCCCTCAGTATATTCCTGGAACCTTGGACGTCATCGGCGTGGACTATCCCGCTTACCGACTCGTTTTGATCGTTTTGATTACGGTCTTGGTGGGAGCCCTCTACATTTGGTTTCGCAAAAGCCCGGCCAGTTTAAAAATTCGCGCAATGGTGGACAACCCATCGCTAGCACAAGCCATGGGCATCAATACGCAAAGGCTCGCATCGTATACGTTTATTTTTGGTGTTAGCACAGCAGGCCTAGCCGGTGCGCTGATTGCGCCGTTAGTCAGAGTTGATCCCTATATGGGATTGGATTACTTACTTTCTTCATTTTTTGCCCTCGTGATTGGTGGGTTAGGCAGTGTTGAAGGTGTGATCTTGGGGAGTGGCATGATTGGTGGATTGAATCAGACGCTTTCTAATATCTTTGACAATGTCGTTGGATATACCGGCGTTTTGTTGCTATCGATTTTCTTTTTATGGTGGAAACCCAATGGCATTATTTCGCAACGTTAACACCTACGCGGTGGCAGCACTGTTCGGGTTGCCATTGTTCATTGATAGCTATACAGCTTATGAAGTTGGTCTTTACCTTATTTTTGGTTTAGCCGCTTTAAGCGTGTCACTGTGTTGGGGTAAAGCGGGTTTTCTACCTCTTGGACAAGCGGTATTTTTTGGTCTTGGGGCGTATGCGTTTGGTTACGTCAACCAAGGTGAAGCCACCGTCCCGTCCGCATTATTGGGGACTGTCTATGCGTTGCTACTTCCGGCGCTTGCGGCTTATTTATTGGGAAGGTTGGTGTTTTCTCGAACCGCCAGTGCGGGTCCCTACTTTTCATTGATCACGCTTGCGGTGGCCATGCTTGCGACACAACTCGCCCTGGTGTTTGATGGCGTGACAGGCGGGTTTAATGGCCTCAATAGCATCAGTGACCTCCCTGGAACCGATCGTTATGAAAACCTCTATTGGGTGATTGCTGCCGTTGTTGGTGTGATTTTGTTGGTCATGCAATACATGGATAACACGCCGTTTGGCCTGTTGCTGAATGCAATAAGAGACAACGAACAGCGTGTTGATCTTCTGGGGTATAAAAGTGATCACCTCAAAAGTGCAGTTTTCGCCATCAGTGCTGCTGTTTCTGGTTTAGCTGGTGCACTCTACGCTGCACACCAAGGCATTGTCACTCCAACCGCATTAGGCTTTTTTCTTTCCGCTGAATTCGTTATTTGGGCGGCAGTCGGCGGGCGATTTATTCTTATTGGCCCCATCGCTGGTGCAGTGGTCATGGGAATGGTGTCGAGTGAATTGAAAGAAACCTTCCCTTATTGGGAGGTCATCGTTGCGACCATTTTTATCCTAGTGGTTCTCTTTTTACCCAAGGGATTGCTCGGGTGGTTACCGACATGTAAATCACGAAAATATGCGGATAACTCTGCGGCGGTGGTTTGTGAGTCAACCCCTCCTGATGGCTGCGCCGAATTGGAAATGGACAATGCCTGTGTGTCGATAGGCGAAGTCTCGATTCTTTCTACGCTGCAAATGCGTTTAGGCGGGAAAGGGGTGCAGTGTTTGATCGGTCCAAATGGTGCGGGTAAAACCTCTGCGTTTAATACCATGACGGGGGTGCTCCCACTTTCCTCTGGTAGCCTCATTTGGAAAGGCGAACGGTTCCATCCTAAAAAAGCCTATGATGCAGCATGCCAAGGTATTGGTAGAAAGCTTCAAATTCCCTCGGTGTTTCCCACGTTAACTGTTGAAGAAAACATTCACCTTGCGCTATGGGCGCGACGTTCTTATTCGCGTTCGATGTATCTTTCTGCGGAATATGGACACGTCACCGCCTCACTGGCCGCGTTTTATGATGCCATTCCATTTCTTAAGGAAGGTAAGGTATCTGCGGGGGAGTTGTCAGTGGGTCAGCGTCAACTTCTTGATTTTGTCATGACATGTGTGTCTGAGCCCGACCTCTTGCTGTTGGATGAACCCTGTGCGGGGCTGTCTCCCGTCGAAACAACGTCGCTTATCAACATCATCAAAGACTACGTCGAAAGGGAAGAAAAACCGTGCGTCATCATTGAACACGACATGCAGGTTGTAGAAAAACTTGCAGATGAAGTGCTGGTGATGAATCACGGTTCCATGTTGTGCCTTGGCAGTTTTGAGTCTGTTCGCGCGAATACGGATGTTCGCAGTATTTATGCAGGAGGAACCAAGTAATGCCTGTATCACTGATGGATGTAAAAAACCTTTCTGGAGGATACGGTGATATCACCGTGGTGAAAGACGTGACGTTGGCTGTGGAAAAAGGCGAGGTGGTTTGTCTGGCGGGGCGCAATGGCGTTGGGAAAACAACCTTGTTGAAGCTACTTTCGGGTGCTTTACCGATAACGAAAGGAAGTATTTCTCTTACTGGGAGTGATGTATCACGATGTAACGCTTTCGAACGCCAACAAAAACACATCACCCATGGATTACAAGAGCAGACCGTGTTTAGTGGGTTGAGTGTGTATGACAATCTCTCACTCACCGGGATGTGGGGGGATAACCCTATTTCCAAGCGGTTAGTCGAGGCATTTCCCATCATTGAAAGGCGTTATAAAGTGCTGGCTGGAAAGCTGTCAGGGGGCGAAAGGAAGTTGGTGTCTTTTTGCCGGGCGATCGCAGAAGGAGGGCTTATAACCTTGCTTGATGAACCGACCGAAGGTGTGCAACCTGAGAATATTCAAAAAATGGGTGACATTATTATCGAGCAGGCACGTGCAGGTCATAGCTTTATTGTGGCGGAGCAAAATCTGACCTTGATTGAGCAAATAGCCAGTGCTTGTTGGGTGATAGACCATGGAGAGTTGATCTCGCGTTATCCGGCTTCTCCAACCTTAAGAGAGTCAATTGTGAAGGAGTTGGTCATTTAGAGCCGCGTTATCCATCTCATTCGCAATGACACAATCGGCGGCAAGTTAACTTGCCGCGTTGCATCTTTCTATCTCAATCTGCTTTCGCTTTTCGCCTCTATCTCTCGGCTATACAAGCTAAAGCCGCAACGTAGTTGGAAAAGGCGACAGCCCAAAAGGCGTGAGCGAAGTGAGAGGTAAATACCGCTTTCGTATTTCTCTTGGCTCCGCCAAATAAGGTTAAGCCCGCCTGCTCTGACAATAAAGAGCGAGCGGGCTTTTTCGTATCTGGATTAATGCTATTGAGATAGGGATACAGGACCCTAGTCAGGGTTCATTCAGCCGAGCGAACCAAGATAACTTGCTTGTAGTTACTTTCCCCAGAACTGATCTTCGGCGGCTTGATCATCAGAGAAAAGCCAAACACCGACAATTTTATTGTCTTTGAGTTGGAATAAATCAACGCCAGTCATGTCAATAGAAGACGTTTGGGTTTTACCAGAGAATGTCACTGCAATAGAGACAAAATCGCCATTTGCCATTGGATTACTCGTCGGCTTCACGACAAAACTGCCGCCTGATGCCTCCATCATACCACCCACCATTGCGCCAACTTCATTGAAGCCTTTTTTTATACCTGAAAATGCATTGTTACCGGGTTGGACCCATACAACGTCATCTGCGAAAAGGCTTGAAAATGTTGCCATGTCTCCTGTCGCCAAGGCTGAAAAGTAGGTTTCTATTGTTTTAATGTTTTGAGCTTCCATGTTGTTTTGCCTCGCATGAATATGAAGTAATTGCGCCGCAGAAAGCGACACTGCATTGATACTTACAGTTTTCTCAAGTGCGATAGAAGCTTAGATGTAATCATCTTGATGAACTAGAGGGCTGTTATGGTTCTCATTGGTACTAAAAAATGACCAATAAAACACTTTCAGGCTTCATTGTATTGCTTATGTGACGGTTTTGTTCAGGTGAGGGTCAGGTTGGGGGATTGGTATAGATGTCAGGGGGATCGTTGCGGTCCTCTTCGGTTCCGTATCAACAGATTCAAGGCAAGTCACAGAGGCGAGTCACAGAGCTGAGTGTGCAGTCGCCCCTTTTCTCAATTAATTTGTTTTTCCGCTTTGTCCGCTGTGTGCAAGTCTAAAATACGGTTCGCTTGTTGGATATTTACCGACATCAGGTTGAGGATCTTCTGTAAGGTTGTCGATCCTGGTGAAATGTTCATTCTGGCCTTTTCTTCGTTCTCTTTAGCGAGTTTAGCCAAGCTTGGCATATCCAAATTCAATGCAGTCCCTTTTACCACATGCAAGGCATTGAAGAGCATATCAAGATCCCCGCGACTAAAGGCGTTAATGAGGTTGTCAGAGGCTTTTTCAAACTCCTCTATCATGAGTAAAATTAAGCAGCGTTGCTCTTCTTTATCGTCATCGAAAACCGCGAGCGTAGAGCTAGATGACAGTTCTTCTTCCGTCATCGGCAGTGCGCTTTTCGGCATTCTCGATAAACAAACGACATTCGAGGTTTCGGCACCTTGTGTGGTGATACCACGAGCATTTCGTAGTCGTTCGAAATCATTCATAAAATGTTGAATGGCGCTTTCAATGCTGCTTTTTTGGATCGGTTTAGTGAGGACATGATTAGCACCAATGTCCAAGAATTCGTCGTGGGCTTCTTTAAACACATCAGCCGTGCAGGCAAAAATGATAACGGGAGAGCGCATTTTTTGACGGATATAATGGATGGCGCCAATGCCGTCGAGCTCAGGCATGTGTTTGTCCATAAGAATCAGGTCATAGGGTTTTGCTTCTAGTGCCTCAATGGATTTTTGCCCGTCCACAGCAATATCTACTTGGTGCCCCATTTTTTCACATAAACGTTTAGCGACCATGGCATTCACAGCGTTGTCATCTGTAATTAGGATATCAAGCGATTCAATGGCAGAAATACGGGGCTTTGCTGCAAGTACTTCGACGTCTTCTACACATTCGTCAATAACATCCAGTGGCACGGTGATGACAAAGGTACTGCCTTGGCCTTCATCACTGACCACACTAATGGCGCCTTTCATGGTTTCGATGATATTTTTCACGATCGACAAACCTAACCCTGTCCCCCCAAATTTGCGTGTGGTTGACGACTCTGCCTGACGGAAAGGTTCAAAGATATCGGTGAGCTTGTCCTTCGAAATACCCACCCCTGTGTCTTGTATCCACATTCCCAGTTGGTTTTCACTTACTTTATAATCGCAGATGATTTTCACACTGCCTTTGTTGGTGAACTTGATGGCATTACCCACAAGGTTAAAAAGTACTTGGCGAAAGCGAGAACTGTCACCAATAAAGGTGATGTCTTCGGAAATATTACTTTTTACTTCGAGAATAATATCTTTTTCGTTGGCAATAGGACGCAGCGCATTGGTCACGGGATCAATGAGTTGATGGAACTTGAAAGGGTGATATTCAATTTCGATAAGCCCCTGTTCGACCTTAGAAAAATCCAAAATATCATTGAGGATGGTGACCAAATACTCGCCAGAATCGTTGATGATCTGAATGTTTTTCTTCGTTGATAATTCCTGTGTTTCATCCGCGATAAGTTGTGCCATGCCGAGCACGCCATTCATGGGTGTTCTGAGTTCATGGCTCATTGTGGCCAAGAAAAGTGATTTGGCTTGATTAGCGCGCTCAGCATTTTCTGTCATTTCAGTCAGTTTCTGGTTTAACTCATTCAATTTATCAACACGATGCCATGAAGATAAGAGAATGAAACCAATGAGGCTTAAAAGTGAAAGACTGAATAACACCACAGACATCTGAAAAGTGTGAAATTCCATTTCTTTTAACTCACTTTCCGTCGCTTCGACAAACTCTCCGCGATGGCCAATTACCATGTCGTTAATCAGCAGTGAGATTTCTTTGTTCAATGCATTGTATCGCTCTATAAAGTGCATGTTTTGCTCGTTTGAAAGGTGCAAACTGGCAGCGATTTCTGCGGGTAAAGTGTTAATAGATTTATCGCGTTCTGAGAGAGTATGAAGGGCACTGTTTCGCGTGATGATTAACGCAATAAGGTTGTCGATAGACTGTGTAAGGTGTCGAAATTCTTCGGAAAAGTAATCTATAGCACTGTCGATGCGTTGCGTATTTTGATTAAAAACTTCGACGTGAGACCCGTGAGTATTTGATACAAAGCTTTCCAGCCTTCTTTCTGTGTTAACTACGCCACGTGTGATCACATGAGGCGTGACAGAATGACCAGAATTGAATGCGATAGCTTCATCGCGCAAATACAAGATTTCATGGCCTAGCGTCGTTACCTCAATGTTGAGGTGAGTCAATTGATTCTTCACGTTGTAACCGTTTGTCGCTATTAGCAATAACACGGCAAACAAAACGAGAAAAGCATACCGGAGATGAGCAAGTTTATTCACGTTCTAGTATCTCCAGAACCTGTGGCCTTGGCGCACTGAGTGAATGCAGAAAAGCAGATAAATCGTTTATTACCGTTGGTTCTATGGCGTGTCCTAATTGAACCTTCGCCATGATCTCTATGGCTTCTTCTAAATTGCTTGTTCTGCCGTCATGAAAGTAGGGCGGTGTATCGGCAACATTTCTCAAGCTGGCAACGCGAAACAGGTATTTATCTGCATTTTGTTGGGTGATGAGATAACGGCCCATGTCTTTTTCATTGGCTTTTTTCCCGTCTGAAGTGGCGTTGTCATAATAGCCAAAACGTTGCATCAAGCTTCCACCGATATTTTGTCCCTGATGGCAGTTAATGCACCCTAACTTTTGAAAGGCTATCCAACCTTGTTTGGCCGATGAGTCAATGGCGTATTGCTCACCGTTAAGATAGCGGTCAAAAGGAGAGTTTGGGGTCAGTAGTGATTCTTGAAAGGCAACAAGCGCATGCTGAATGGAATCAGCGCTGATGGGTAAAATGTTTGCCTCATCGAACAGGGTTCTGTACTCGGGTTTAGAAGCAACATAGTCAACAATGGCAGCCCAAGACGACGCCATTTCTAACGGCGCGTGGACAGGACCGTCCATTTGTTTCTTCAAGCTATTTGTTCTTCCATCCCAAAAGAATCGGTAGTTCAGCGCGGCATTGAAAACCGTCAATGAATTTCGTGAGCCTGCCCCGCCCACGCCAACAGAGACGGGCGTGATTTCAGCGCCGTTTGTTTGAAGATTGTGGCAACTGTTACAGCTTACGCTGTTGTTTGATGAGAGACCCTCGTCTCTGAATAAGGTCCAGCCTACTCTGATCAGTGGGAGGTCATAATCAAAGTGACTTGGAATGGGAAAAACGAGTGCGTTTTGGTAGAGGGAGTTTATGTCTGCATTTGTTCCGTGACTGTGTGAATCATGCTCTTGTCTGTCTATGAGCGAACTAACAGGTGCAAAGAGAATCCCTACACCTATTGCGATAATGAGGGACAGCAACCCGATAAGCAAAACTCGACGATAAACCATATGCTTTATGTGTATGAAAGTTCATGCATAAAGCATAGTTCAACATCTATGTTTGTCTAATCTGTTTTCTTCTAAATACTGTTATAAATATTTATAAAATAATGAATTTATTGTCACGGATGTTCCAGATCAATCAAGGCGTCATGTATTTGTATTTGCCAATTAAACGGCAAGCTCAGCTTGCCGTTTTTGTGCGTATTTAAATAGGTCGTGCTTTATGGCCTTGAATTACGTGTTCATTGGCGGTGTTTACATACCCTAGCAAGGTGTTGTACGCGCGTTTTGGCATACTCATCATCACTAAAGGCACTAAGTACAATACGGTGAAGAACGACGTGGTCATGCAGAACACAATCACCACCGCGATGTTGTATTTAGCCACTGCGCCAAAGTTAAATTGAAACACCAACGGCAGCACACCAAGGATCAGCGAAAACGAGGTCATAAACACCGCATTAAAGCGCTGAGAGCAGCCTTCAATAATGGCGTCTTTCAGCTTAGCTGGGTCTGCATGCTCACGCGCAATACGAATCACTTCATACACCATGATCACCGCTTGTTTCGACGATAAACCCACCGCCGTCAGAATCGACAACCGCGTATAAATGTTGTCGGACAGACCAAACATATCCAGCGCGATATACCCCGAAAAGTAGGTCACTGGCACCGTGGAAAGCACGATGATCAGCGGCGCGACCACAGAATCAAACAGCACCGTCAGTAGCAAGAAAATCAGCAGTAGCGAGAACAAGGTAATGTTCATGTGCTCGGTCACTGACGACGAAATCGAGCGGCTTGAGCCAATAAAGGTGATGTTGTGTTCTGCAATGCCTTTCGACATCAGAATGTCTTTCAAGGTATGAATTGCATCGTACTTGTTCACGCCAGACAACGTAATACCGCGAATTTGAACACTTGGCAGGCCGTTGGTTTTATTGATGTTAAGCGGTTCAAAAGACGGCTCAACATGCTGAATCGCACTTTTCATGATTTTACGGTAGCCATCGTCATACAAGGTGTAGTCATCGATGGTGGTTGTGCCTTCTACCATGCTTTGACGATCTGACGGGCTGACGCCGAGATACACTTTTACGTTGTCGTTCGCATGAGGTGTTTTGCCAATATAGTTTGGTTGGGAAAACGCCGCGATGAGTGACGCAAAGTAGCGACGTTCCGCACTGCCGTAGGTTGTGGTATCCACTAAGGTATCGATGTTGAATTGGTTCGACACATACTTGGCATCGTGTACCAAGAACTCGTAAAGCCCGGTGGCACGCGCTTCTCTCAATGCCGCTTCGACTTTATCTAGCACTTGTTCTGTGTCGCTGCCCATGATCGCCATGTCGATAGGGAAGGTGGATGCGCCTGGAATGTCCGTTGGCAAAATCACAAACGAACGGCTCAAGGTTTCTTGGGCGAGCAGTGACGCCAAGCGCTTAGACTGTTCCACCAGAAGGTTATTCTTCTGAGGATTATCGACGAACTGTTGAGCTGTTTCTTGAATGGGTTTTGTGATGTGTTCCCACCACACAAGATTGTCGCCGTTTTCCTGCGAGCCAGAGACTGGCTCTTTCAGGCGGACATAATGGGTGATCATATTGCTGTCAGGCAGGCCAGTGACATAGTTGGTGGAATCCACCCAATCCAGCGCCAAAATACGTTGCGTCAGTTTGCTGGCTTGTGCCTGAACGTCTGATGACGTTGCATTCGGGCTGACTTCACTCAGTACCAACAACAAACGTTTGTCTTCCGGTGGCGCGACTTCGCTGTCGCTGTTTTGCCATGAAAAGAACCCCGCGACTAACACACCCATGATGACCACAGCAGTCAGCGACCGGATCACGCGGCTTTCTGCGAAAAGGCACAGGGATTGGTGATACGCGCGTAACACTGGGTTTTGGTACGCCTCGCTTTTGGCGTTGCTTGCTGTGTTATGTGGTGTGTTATTTGCCACTTGATTGACATGAGCGCGAGCGCTCGGCAACAGCTTGGGTGTGATAAGCACAGAAACAAACAAAGAACACAGCAGGGCGATGGAAATGGCGATGCCGAACTCTTTGCTGACCACACTGTAATCGGCACTTGAGAAAATATACGGTAAATACACAACCACCAATGTAAGCGTGATAGCAACCAATACCATCAAGATGGCGCGTAATCGCATCAGTTGGCTGCTAGATTGCGTGCTGGCTGTGGTTGGCGCTGCACTGTGTCCGTTCAAGTAATCTGTCACCACAATGGAATCATCCACCACGAGGCCAATGGCGATGATAAGCGCAGTAATCGTGATCAGGTTGATGGACTCGAGCGACACGGAATAGAACGCAAAGGCCAACAGTAACGAAAGGGGAATCGACAGAGAAATGGCAAAGGCCGAGGCCACAGAGCGTGTCGTGAAATACACGATCAAACACGTCACGGCGATAGACAAGATAATCGACAGCAGGGTTTCCTTGATAGAGCCATACAGCATCACGGTGCTGTCCATGATTTCCTGCGCTTTGATGTCAGGCTCACCGACCAGAAAATCGGTGATCATGGTTTTGACTTCGGTTGAAACGGAAAGCGGGTTTGCGCGGCCATCGAAGGTCGCCAGCATCACCACGCCGTCTTTGTCGTTGAACTTGGCTTTTACGCGGGTGTATTCGTTGGCAACGCGAAACGTCGCGATATCGGATAAGGCGTGAACCCCTTGCGCGCCATCATCTTCAAGGCGCAAGGTCGCCATTTTTTGAATGCCGTTATCGACGTCTTTGTGGTGATAAATCTCGTAGTTTTCACCGTCCACCAAATAGCTCGCAGGCTGGGTAAATGCCGACTGCACGGTGTCATATACTTGGTTCAGTGCTAGACCTGCCGCGTTTAAACGGTCTTGATCCACATCGATGTAAATCGCATCGCTCGGGCCATAAAGGGCGACCGATTGAATGCCGGGTAAGCTGCGAAGAATGGGGGTGATTTCACTTTCCAACAGTCGACTGACCAATGAGTCTGAACGTGCGTTAGAGGTAAATACGTACCCCAAATCAGGGGCGAAATCACCTTTGTCTAAGCCGGATGTCAGCTCATCAAGGTTGTTTTGCACCATAGGGCGGTTGGTGAGCTGGTTGCTGATATCGCGGGCGACGGCATCAATGTCCACGCTTTTGTCGAACTTCCCCGTAACGCGCAGTGAATTGTTGCCCACGGTTAAGCGGGTATATTCCAGCCCGTCTTGTTCCGCGAAAATGTCTTCAATGTCGCTCGCCACGTGAGTGGCGATGTACTTCGCAGGCTTATCGTAAAATTGGGCGGAAACAAAAATGGTGCTGCTGCGCGAGTAGGGGAAGGACGTTAGCGTGACGAATTTCAGTGCGGCCAATCCACACATTGTGATGAGCAACATCAGAATGATGTAGCCCATGCGCGATTCGAAATAGCGTCCTAGCCAAGAGGTCGCTGGGTTCTCCATGCTCTTTTTCATCGCATCAGGTTTCATCGGATCATTCCCACCAGTTGTTCAGTGTCATTGGTTTCCGTGCTTGTCGGCGTGTCGCGTTTTGGTTCAGGTCTTTTTACGCGAACCAATTCGTTATCAAGTAACTTGAATGATCCTGCGGTGGCGATGCGGTCGCCCTCGGAAACACCGCTTTCCAGCTCTAACACCCCGTCGTCATACCAACTGACTTGCACGTAGTTCTTCTTCACGCGGCGACCATCAAGCTTGAACACATAGAAGCCTTTGTAATCCAAATGCACATACTTGTTTTCAAGGAAAATGCCTTGATCAGCATGTTGCAGCGGCAAGTTAGATGTGCAGCGTTCGAACAGCGAATGGTTCACCAAACTTGCGGGTGTGCCTGTGCTTTCCATCACCACGTCATCAGGCGTCAATGTGCCGTAAAGAGTGACAAACTCACCGTTGTCTTCCGGCTCATGATGGCTGTATTGCGCCGTGGCAATTACGTCACCGTTATCGACGGAGCGCAGGGCGATTTCATCCCGTAGCGCGATAGACGAGAAAATATGGAGTGGGATTTTCGAGGTGAACTCGAAAGTTTGGTTACCGTAAAACGTCAGGACAGACACGCCAGGGTTTACGCGATCATATTGCTTCACAGACGGCGTTTCGAATACGCCGTCTTCCGGCGCGTAGAACTTGAAAGACTCAAACAGTGAACGTTGATACGCCACTTCTGCGCGAAGGTTATCCACCTTCAATTGCAGTTCATCGGTTTCTTGTTTCGAATTTTTCACGCGGAGTGAACGGTAGCGTTTCAGGTTCAGTTCATTGAGGCGCAAATTGTTTTGCGCCACTTGGTAGTGATAACGCACCGATTCGTTTTCAATCTCGAGCAACAACTCGCCCTTCTTCACCCGATGGCCGCCTTTGCGTACATACACCACTTCCCCTTCCACCTTGGGGGCAAGGTGGTAAATGTTCTGTGGGGCAATCATGCAAGCGGATTGATACATCTTGTTGCGGTGTTCCGTCTGTACCAACAGGCTTTCCACGGTTTTCATTTGAAAGCCTGCGGGAATATCGGTGTCAGGTGCTTTTTTCTTCACGCCCGCCACAGAATAGACGGAGACACCGAGTGCCACGGTTAACACCGGGATAAGAAGCGCGAGTTTATTGTTCATAGTGTCTCTGCTAACTGTCTTGGTTGAACATGAGTGATTGGCTCTGGCAGTTGCCATTCAACGAGGTCACCGTCGAGCAGGGCTTGCTTCAGCTTTTGCTTGTTGTGCTTGCCGTTGTCGTTGATAGGAATGTCCACCAAGCGTTCGACACGTTTCGGCAAATGCGATGACAAGGCAGAGCGTTTCAACAGGCGTTCGCGCAGCAATTCGTCAGACATTGATTCGCCCACTTCTTCCACAATAAAGGCCGTGATCGCCATGGTGTCGGCATTCACTAAAATGCAGGCATCGCGAAGTTCAGGCTGCGATTTCAACCACTGCTCGTGCTCTTTGCAGGAATATTTCAAGCCATCAATCTTGAACACTTCGTCTTTGCGGCCACTGAGGTAGAGATAACCGTCGCTGTCCATGCGTCCGAAATCACCAGTCGCGAGTTTCTTCTGGCGGTCATTTTCATCAAAGAAAATCGCCTTACGCGTTGCGTCTGGGTTATCCAAATACTCCGTCATCACATGCGGGCCAGACACCACGATTTGACCTTCGGTGCCAGCCGGAACAGGTTGGTTGTTCTCATCCAAGATCTCGATGCGTGTACCGGGAATGGCAATGCCCACGCTGTCCGGTTTCTTCGCGTATTCGTCAGGGTGTAGCCAGGTGGTGCGCTTGCACTCGGTTAAGCCGTACATGGAGAAGAAACGGCAGTTTGTGAAAATGGTCTGCATGTATTCCACTTCACCGCGGTGAATCGCTTCGCCGGTATTGGTGATGGTGGTGACCGATTCCAGTTGCTTGGCACTGCCGAATTGCTTAATCAAACGCGCCATCGACGGCACGATAGGGAAATGGGTCGCGCTGATTTTCTGCACTTCCATCAAGTTCTTCTGCGGGATCATGAAAGAGTTAGTCAAGAAGGTCTGACAGCCCGTGAACAGTGGGAACAGGATTTGATAGAAGCCATAATCGAAGTTCAGCGGCAGCGCGTTATAAATCACGTCATCGCCACTAATTTCCAAATACTCGATGATGGATTGCGCCGCAAACAACACATTGGAATGGCTCAGTGCCACGCCTTTAGAACGGCCTGTAGAACCTGATGTGAAGAACACCAAACCAATGTCGCTCGCCACAGGTTTGCGGTTGCGTTGCTGTGCAGGCACATTGGTTTCGTTTACGCCAGTAGCGCGGTCATTTCTGATCCAACCAGGCGCATCCAACGAGGCGGTGTCCAACGCGCGATAGTAGCTCAACTGATAGCTGGCCTTTGCTGCATGCTCCGGCGCAATCAGCAGTATGTCCGCTTCGTACTGGTCGATGATGGATTGGTTTTTCAACTGATCGGCACGTGCATCAATGGTCGCGAACAGCACACCCAGTTTGTTGGCCGCCAGCAGCAACGGCAAGGTGTTCATGCCGCGACCAGCAATGTATAGCAGGCGATCGCCCAGCCCTAAGCCTTCTTTTGCGAGTGCTTCTGCATGGCTGTTGGTTTTGTCGAGCAAATCTGTGAACGTCCAATTGTTCTTCGCGTCGCTCAGACAAACCTTGCTCGGTTGCTGTTGTTGGATTTGTACCAACTGATCGTAAAGTGTCGTTTTCATCGGGATATTCCTTTAAAGAGTCACAGACTGCATTTTCTGCATGAGATGGTATTCGTAGCGTGAGCGACCGATTTCAAACAGGATGAAAATAGCGGACGCGAAGAAGGCCACGGCAAGTAAGGCATAAAGCTCAGAGCTGGTGGTGCAATAAGGACGCACCATTTCAATCAGCGCGACTTCTCCGCCAAGGTAGAGCGCGTTGTAGATAAAGGCGCGACGTGAGCGGAAGGTTTGCTCCATGTACACCGTCATGCCGACATAGGTGGAAAGCACCAACAACGCTGGCGAGATCATGCGCAGGTATTCGGCACATTCCGCGGCAATGGATGGCTCGTTAACCAGCCACAGTGCAATGTTTTCACTGAAGATAAACACGGCCAGCAACACAGGGATTTGGTACAGAATCGATTGGCTCACGAACTGCGTCACGCTGTTTTTCAACATGCTGTAGTCGTAGTCTGCCGAGTTTTTGTTGAAGCGAATCGCTTGGCTGACACCTACCGCAATCGACAACATGATGATGAGGTTCTGAATACGTGCATAAAGCGGGAAGGCAGAAGCCGCAGCATCGCTGTATTGCAGCAAGATGTAAGTGATGTAGAACAGCCACGCAATCAGGAGTAAGTAGCTGGAAAATATAGGCACAATAATGGACAGCAGCTGCTTCACTTGGGTTTGCATAGCGGAGAAATACGCCAGTGCGCGAGGCGCGATAATTTGGCGTAACGTGGGTGACAGTGTCAGCCCCATGGTGATGGCAACCAATGTTGAACATGCCGCCGCATAAGGCATCGACATCACGCCGTGGCCTTGCTTGGCGAAGATGAAAATCAAGCTGAGTTGCAACACGTTGGCGACAACCACAATGCTGGTGGCGAGCGCGTTTTTCTCTTTCGCAAACAAACAGGTCGTCAGAATCGAAGAGACGGTGATTGGCAAGAACACCAAGGTCATGGCGAGCAGCAAATCAGAGAAATCGAGATAGGCGACGATAGGCAAGTGGAAATAAGATTGGAGCAGGGGCATCAGCCCCCACACCATCGCGCCTAATCCACCAAACAGCACCACGGCCATGCCAAACAAGGTGGCAACCGCGCTGTGAACCTCGGCTGCCCCTGCATCTTCATGGCTTGATACGATAGGCAATGCGCCAGCACGTAACGCGTCAGACAAGGCTGACAAGGTGAAGCCAAACGGCATAAACACCGTGAGGATAAGCAGCGCGCGTTGGTCTTCTTGGCTGATTAACCACACCGCCAGCAATTGCGTGACAAACGTGGAAGATGACGACGCGAAAATGGACAGCGTCGATCCAACCGAGGAGAAGGTAGGGCCAACCGAAGAAAGGATAGAGGCGATATTTTTCATAGTCCGCTCCATGGGCTCACGTAATCGTTCCGCTTCAGGATGTTGACCAAGTTATGTTTTTGGATAACGTGCGTGCCTTCCATAAAGTCAAAGGCATAGCTATCGCGCATAAACTTGCGAACATGGGTGAAATGGTCAGATTGAAGTTTGCTGAAGTGCTGGAACAAGAAAGGACGCATTTGCTTCACTAAATCATCCAATTCAATTTTCGCCAGCGACGAATACGCCATGTTGTCCGGTTCTTTGTCGGCGGTTTTTGCCGCCACCAAGTTCACTGCCCGAATGGTTGAAAGAATGGTGTTGAAGTGGCGACAGGCATCTTGCGAAATACCTGCGTCTTTACCGTGGTCGAGCAGCACATCCACCGCGGCTTGTGCATAGCCGATGCTCAGGCCAACCACGCACGGGCGCATTTTGTTGAAGGTGCGGATCATCGAAAACAAGCCGCGCTCACAAGGGTGAAGGTGTTCACCGAGCAACTGCTCTTGGGGGATGGGTAGCTCATCAAACTTCAAGTAAGACAAGCGCGCACCACGCAAACAATGTTGCTTCAACAAACGACGTTTCACCTGCGGCGAGTCGATCATGTCTTTGGTGACCAGAGCGGCACGTGTTGCCAATGGGCTTGCCCCTGTTTTGAACAGCACCACGCCAATGTCACCGCGCGCTCCGTTGCCAATTAACCACTTTTCCCCGCTTAATGTGCCGTTGGTGTAGCGTGATTCTAAACGCCCAGCATCACTGCCTTTACTTGGCTCTGTTACAGCAAAGAAGGTGCGGCAGTTATGTTCTTTTAAGTAGTCATAGAAATGGGCTTTCTGTTCTTCCGAGCCTGCTTCATTCAAGATGACGCCAGACAGACTTGGGCCAGGTGAAAACAGCAATGCACCGGGGTCGCCGTAAGAAAGCTGCTCAAACATGCGAACGCGCTCTTCTGTTGTCATGGAAAAACTGCTCAGGAGCAGCGCATCCAATTGTTCGTTGCGAAAATCCGTGTTGCTGTGAATGTCTTGGTAGTTATCAACCGCGCTGGCCACTTCGCGAAGCCACTCAATGTGTTCGCCGTATTTCTCGCCGTAGGTTGCGGCATATCTGTCTAAATTGATCATCGCCATTGCTCCAAATCGTTCAGTAAAAGGGCATATTGCAGGTGATGTTCGACGCCGCTTCCGGCAAGAATGGAAATGCCGCCTTGCAGGTTCGAAATGATGTTTGAAGCCAAAAGCACGCGCTCTGACAGAGGCACGAGCGAATCAGGCAATGTTTCAGAGGCAAGCTGGAGTTGGAAAAGAAAACGGTGATAGTCGGTGATAGACAAACTCACGTTCTCAATGTCTAGCAAGGTGTTATCGCCGACCTTTTTGGTTTTCAAACGCGCAACGAGGTGGCGGAAAAACACCGACATCTCCGTGTGAAAGCAAGAGAGGGACTGTTGAACGAAACCTTCCCAGGAGAATTGTTGTTTGCTGGAAGATGCCAATGCAGACAGGGCAAGGGCGGGTAAGGCTCTCCCTGAACGTGTTGAAACCTTCACGATGTAAGTGTTGGGAAGGGCGATGAGGTTTTCAGCCTCAATCGCATCCATGCTGACGGGTTGACCGCTGACATTTCCTCGGCGATCTATCATCACGAAGGTGCTTTCCGCACCGTGAAAAACAGATACCAAGGTTCCTTTTAGCTGCTCTTCTTGCAGATCATCAATGATGCTGCAATTGTTTTCGAAATCGAGACGATACATTACAACGGCCTCAACAAGCTGATGGTTGTGTTTAGCGATTCGGCATCTTCGTCAATGAAAACCCAAATACTGCTGCGGAATGAATCGGGGTTTTTCTGATATTCATCTAAAAGCTTCGGTAAGGTATTTACGGAATACTCTGGCGATAAATAGTGTGCGTTCTTCAGTAAATCAGGCGAGATGTCACGCTTGTCCGACAAATAATCCAACTGCTTAAACGCCGCAGTATTTCGGTGAAGAAACAAGGTGCAATCACCCGCGCCGAGTTTGTGTTTCTCCAGCAGGGTTTTGATTTCTTCTGCCAGCGCAAAGCTCGACGAATAGATCTTGTTTTCATTCAAGAACACGGAGTCTTCAAGTTTGAAAAGCGCACCGTCGTTGTTGGCTTGGCTGACGAACAACGCAGAGCCACTAGAACTGACCGGCATGATGTTGTGATCAGGCAGGTAACGTGGCACAGCATTTTGCTCCATGCCCACCAATATCTTGGTGCGGGAATCGTCCAAACTGTCGGTGTTGAAAAGGATGTGAAGTGCTGTTGTGGTTGCGATTGAACCCACATCGCACACGTCAATGATCTCAGCCTCTAAGTCGCTTTTCCAAAGGAAGTAGGTCGCAAAGGCGGAGTACTCTGGGTCCCACTCGGGTGTCCAATAGCTAAAGGCCACATCAGAAATGTCAGGGTAAGCTGCAAACGGTAAATCGCTCTCAAGCACCGTATCAATGATGTTGGTGTAGCTATATTGGTCACCCGTCAAAAAGGTTTCTTGCGACAGGTCCTTATCGGAAATTCGGTATAAATCCTTAAAGTAGGTCGTATACCGATCCCGGGGTTCCTGTCGTAGGCTCCTTTTTTCAAGTGGGAAATATTGGCAATAATTAATGTACATAATTAAGCAGCCGGTGCGAGTTCTACATTTTCGACAATGTAATCAACCATTGCGCCAATAGAACTGAAATGACGTTCTTCCAAGCTTTCAGGGTTAATCGAAAAACCATCAATGGATTCCTCAAGCTCCATTAAGAACGTCAGTGACCCCAATGAATCCATCCCCAGATCGTCACGCAGGCTCGTATTTTCAGTGAGTACAACATCCTCTGGAATTGTGATGGTTGATTTCAGGATGGCTACCATATTTTGATACGCGTTATCTCTTTGCATAATTAACTCCATTTACGTGCTTTGGTTAGGTTGTGTGTTGCCATAAATCCATGAGTTCAAATTAAGCGTGGGAGGGCGATTTGATAACCTGACACTTATAACAGTAAGGGGGAGGGACGAAAGGTTAGAACGGATTGTTTGCTTTTATTTGTATGAAAAATAAAGGGAATAAATAAAAATGATGGTTGGTGTGGGTGTGAGGTGAAAGCGGTACTGTCATTTGTGACAGGCGAGCGGGTGCATAATGCTTAAGAGCAGGGAGAGCAGGGAGATCAGAAAGAGGAGCAGGAAAAGCAAAAAGAGCAGAGTGGAGTTTTGAGAGTGCTAGATAAGAGCGAAAGATAAGAGCAGGGAGTGTAGTGGTTTAATGAATCCGGACACCATTTATGGTGGTAAGGTGATCACCAAAGAAAGAGGTGCTCCATGACAATACAACGACTCCCACCATCCCGATTTTCGTTTCTGGCGTGTGCATTTGTATCGCGTGTCGGACCGGGTGCGGGAGGTGTTAAGGCGTCTACATATTCGCTTTGAAACTATTTCGAACAAAAAAGGCCTAACAGATGCCTACCCATTGAATTTCCTATTCGATAGTATTGGCGGTGTCTTCGAAATAGTTTGGAAAACGAAACAATGAAGAGTGTTCCTACACACAAGCCACGTCCTATGGTTGACCTTCTGGTCAGTATTGTTGTCCCTGCATTTATTCTCATGAAATTGAGTGGCGATAACGAATTAGGCGCAAGTGGCGGTTTGATTCTAGCGTTGAGCTTCCCATTGGGATGGGGCTTGTTTGAGCTAGTGAAATACAGAAAGTTTAACTTCATCGCCTTACTGGGTTTAGTGAACGTTCTGCTTACGGGCGGCATTGGCTTGCTCGAGCTTGATACCAAATGGTTAGCCATCAAAGAAGCAGCCATTCCTGGGGTTATCGGCCTTGCGGTTCTCGCCTCAACCTTTACCTCTTCACCCCTGATCAAAGCCTTGCTGTTCAACCCATCAGTGATGGACGTTGAGAAAATCAACGAACGTCTGCAATTGCGCAACAGCATGGCCGCGTTTGAAGCGCGTTTGCTAAAAGCCACGTACTTTGTAGCCGGTTCGTTTGCTTTCTCTTCCACCATGAATTATATCCTGGCGAAATGGCTCGTCACCAGCCCAGCAGGAACGCCAGAGTTTAACGAGCAGTTGGGTCAACTCACGCTTTACAGCTACCCGATGATCGCACTGCCATCGACAGTGATGATGATGGCCATTTTCTATTACCTATGGCGTACCATTCATGGTTTGACGGGATTGAAACTGGAAGAAGTGCTTGCGAACAAATCTGCGGGTTAAGTTTGTATACGTGATATCGACATCGATGAAACATAAAAAGGCCGCTGAATGATCAGCGGCCTTTTTTAGAATGTGCTTTACAGGCTCCACCGTAAATAAGGTCTCCTAACTTCTTCTGTTTAGTATTTGAATACTATTGCTATTAATTCTCATTAATAAGGCCGAAATAAGGAAGCTTTGTATTTTATCAAATCCTTATATTCATTAATCAAAAATAACCTTCTATTTCTGATAGTTGAAATGGATAGTGTCTTTATAATATCCATAAATCGCTCAAGTAATCTAAGAGGTAATACTAATAAGAATGGTTATCGTTAACTAAATTGTTGATAATATTTAGTTTTTTTGTTGCTAAATCAAGGGTTGTTAATTAATATTTTCACCACGTTGATAATATGTTTAACAAAAGGAACATCTTTATGAAAGGGCATAAAGAGGTCGTGGTTGAGCTCAACAGAATATTGACCTCAGAGTTGACGGCGATAAATCAGTATTTTCTTCATGCAAGAGTGTTTAGGCACTGGGGGCTGGAGGCTCTCAATGAAGTGGAATACAAAAAATCCATTCAAGATATGAAGCATGCAGACAAACTCATTGAAAGAATCCTATTTTTAGATGGTTTACCGAATCTACAGCATCTAGAAAGTCTGCGTATTGGTGAAGATGCCGAAGAGATGATGAGTTGCGACAAAGAAATGCTTGCGGACGAGCTGGTACAGCTCCGTGCAGCCATTGCCATCTGTGAAGACAAACAAGACTATGTATCTCGAGATATTCTCAACGAACTTTTGGAAGACGAGGAAGAGCATCTTGATTGGCTGGAAGCACAATTTGAATTGATTGGAATGACAGGAATACAAAACTATCTCCAATCTCATATGGACGACTAGGTGAAATCATGAAAGGCAATCAAGACGTAATTTCGGCACTCAACCACCTGTTGGCGCATGAGTTGTCAGCAATGGACCAGTATTTTGTTCATGCTCGCATGTATGAAGATTGGGGTTTGCAAGAACTGTATGAGCGCATCAACCATGAGTCAGACGATGAGCGTGAACATGCCTCGTTGCTGATCAACCGCATCTTATTTTTAGAGGGCACACCAGATGTGAGTGCTCGCGAAGCACTGACAATCGGTAGTAGCGTTGAAGAGATGCTGCACAATGATTTGCAGTATGAATACAAGGTGGCGGAAGTACTTCGTAAGGTGATCGCGCTATGCGAGGAAAAGCAAGACTACCAAACGCGTGAAATTCTTTTGCAATTGTTGGATGACACCGAATCAGACCATATGTATTGGCTAGAGAAGCAACTGCGACTTATCAAGAGCGTGGGGCTTCAGAACTACATCCAATCCAAAATGGGCAAACCCGCTTAATCTTAATGGGTATACCATCCAATGAAATCACCTGCATTGCAGGTGATTTTTTGAGACTGTAACTAATTTTGTGTAACTGGCTATCACACCATACTCTAATGAGAGTTAAGGATAGGCAGATGCGCATGAACAAGAAAGAACTCGAAGCTTTCGCAAAGGAAGCAGCCAAAGGTATCAAAACACCTGAGGACTTGAACGAATTTAGCCAGATGTTGAAAAAAATCACCGTCGAAGCAGCGTTGAATGCTGAAATGGATGAGCACCTAGGCTACGAAAAACATCAAAAGTCGCCATCAAACAACAGTCGGAATGGCACGAGCAGCAAACGTGTCAAAACCGAAGAGGGCGAGTTTGAC
>NZ_FOWR01000021.1 GCF_900115495.1 Enterovibrio norvegicus DSM 15893
AACTCAAGTTGGTCACAAACATTCTGAATCGAGCGATTGCGCAGTAATCCAATCCCTAAAACTAGCCAAACAGCCTGCTCAGCGGGAAAGCGACGTTTACGCAAAGAAGCGCGTCCGGTTTGTTTGACTGCTTCTTCAACCCACTCAAGAGGAATGTGTTTAGAGAATGCGTTGATAGGGTGGTCTTGGCAAAACTCAGCGGTGATGTGTAACTCTTTCAAAAACTCAGACATAAAAAATCGGCCTCAACAATGTTGAGGCCGATTATGAAGCCTGCGTAGGATCGTTCAATGACTTAAAACGATCGGCATTAAGTATCGACTGCCCTTTTTTATTGCGCCATGTCTGAATGGACTTCTGACCGAAAGCAGGACGCCTTATTTTTAAAAGCAATCCTCACTCACCCTCATGGCCTCTGATCATATCCCCAGCGAGGCACTAAGCCTTGCTCAACACCAAGATGATCCAAAATACGTGCAACCATGAAATCGACCAAATCTTCGATCGTCTGAGGTTGATGATAAAACCCTGGCGCAGCCGGCATAATGGTGACACCCATCTTTGACAGCTTAAGCATGTTTTCTAAATGCAACGTCGAAAACGGTGTTTCACGGACAACCAATAACAATTGGCCTCGCTCTTTTAGCACCACATCCGCAGCACGTTCAGCCAAGTTATCCGACATACCATGAGCAATCGCAGCAAGTGAGCCCGCAGAGCATGGACACACAACCATCTGCTTTGGCGCAGCCGAGCCAGACGCGACAGGAGAAAACCAATCCTCCTTGCCACACACATTCAACTTATCCGTCGATACAGTGAGGTGCTTTGTCAGCGCCTCCTTTGCGGCATCAGGGCCTGATGGCAGCTTTAAACCATGCTCCGTTGCTAGTACGACACGCGCCGCAGATGAAATCAGCAGATAGACCTCGTAGTCTGCTGCCAACAAACATTCCAACAAGCGAATACCGTAAGGCGCGCCGGATGCCCCGCTCCACGCCAGCGTGATGCGTTTGTCATTTTTCGTCGAATTAACCATGCGCCTCCAACGTGTCACGGTTTGAAGTTCTGTTTTCTAACGCTGCTTTAAGTTTGTCATGGATGCCGCCAAAACCGCCGTTACTCATGACCAATACCACGTCATCACTATTCACATTTGTCGCAATGGAAGCGACGAGAGCATCAATGTCATCAAAGCACTCAGACGGCGCTTTACACGCATCAGCAACCTCTTTCACCGACCATTTGATATGGTCAGGTTGGAACAACGTCACAGTGTCAGCACTGTCCAAAGACGGGGCAATATCATCTTTATGTACGCCAAGCTTCATGGTGTTGGATCTTGGTTCTAGGATCGCATGAATACGTCGCTCACCCACTTTCGCTCGCAAGCCTTCCAATGTGGTTTTGATGGCGGTTGGGTGATGTGCAAAATCGTCATACACAGTCACGCCCGCGAAATCACCTTTGTGCTCAAGACGGCGTTTGGTGTTGATGAAAGATCCTATCGATTCACAAGCCAAATCTGGCGTGACACCCACATGTCGCGCGGCGGCAATGGTCATTAGCGCGTTGCTCACGTTATGGTCACCAATCAAGTCCCACTTGACCGTACCAACACGTTCGCCGTCAAACCACACATCAAACTCACTGCCATCAGCAACACGCTTCTCGGCTTTCCATAAGCCATCGTCACCGGCAAATTCAAGCTCGCTCCAGCATCCCATGTCCAAGGTGTCTTTTACGTTCACATCTTCTGCAGGGGCAATGATGCGACCAAGGCTTGGAACCGTACGCACCAAATGGTGGAATTGACGTTTTATCGCAGCAAGATCGTCAAAAATGTCAGCATGATCGAATTCTAAGTTATTCAAAATCAAGGTGCGTGGGTGGTAGTGAACGAACTTCGATCGTTTATCGAAAAAGGCACTGTCATACTCGTCCGCTTCCACCACGAAGAACATGCTTTCACCCAAGCGTGCTGACACACCGAAATTACCGGGTACACCGCCAATCAAAAAACCTGGCTGGTAGCCGCAATCTTCCAGCACCCACGCTAACATGCTCGCTGTGGTGGTTTTGCCGTGCGTTCCCGCAACGGCAAGCACCCAGCGATCTTTAAGCAAAAATTCAAGCAGCCACTGCGGACCCGACGTGTAATTCAGATTCTTATCGAGGACATATTCGACACATGGATTACCGCGGCTCATCGCATTACCGACAACAACAAGATCGGGCGCGGGATCAAGCTGGGCAGGATCGTAACCTTGAATGATCTCGATCCCTTGAGATTCAAGCAACGTGCTCATTGGCGGGTACACGTTGGCGTCACAGCCTGTGACTTTATGGCCCAATTGTCGGGCTAAGATGGCTGCGCCACCCATGAAGGTGCCACAAATCCCTAAAATATGTATATGCATAACGTTTCGTCAGCCTTGAAAGTCACTTTATCTTGGCGTGTACCGCGCTGCGATCACAGTTCCAAGCTCGTTCAAATTACTTCGTTACTAATAAAAAGTTCTACACTTTAAACTCGGTAACAAGTTGATTTATTGTTCAGATGTTGCGCAATTTTGGGGGGCTTTTCTCTTTGCCACCCGTCTTATGTCTACATTGAAAAGAATAAATCAACGGGAGAACACTGGTGCGATTTTTGTTTGTCGCTTGCTAAATGCACCTTCTTGTTTTCAATCATCTTACCCAAGAATCCGATTCCAGACATCAAAAGGATCTGAAATGTCCGATATGCGAACACTTGGCGAGTTCATCGTTGAAAAGCAACATGAATACCCAACAGCCAGTGGCGAATTGAGCTCGTTGCTGTCTTCCATCCGTTTAGCCGCAAAAATCGTTCACCGTGAAATCAACAAAGCAGGCTTGGTTGATATTACCGGTGGGTTCGGCAGTGAAAATGTGCAAGGCGAACAACAACAAAAACTCGACGTCTATGCCAATGAAAAATTCAAAGCGGCCATGGCTGCTCGCGACCAAGTATGTGGCGTCGGCAGTGAAGAAGAAGACGATGTTGTGATCTTTGACGAAGCCCATGGACTCAATGCCAAATACGTCATTTTGATGGATCCTCTCGATGGCTCATCAAACATTGATGTGAACGTCTCTGTCGGTACGATTTTCTCCATCTACCGCCGTATCTCACCTCTCGGCCAACCCGCTAATCTTGACGACTTCCTTCAACCTGGCAACAAACAAGTGGCTGCAGGCTATATCATCTATGGTTCTTCCACCATGTTGGTTTACACCACGGGGAACGGTGTACATGGTTTTACGTACGATCCATCAATCGGTGTGTTCTGCTTGTCGCATGAAAACATGCGCATCCCAGAAGAAGGCACGATCTACTCGATCAATGAAGGTAACTACATCAAATTCCCACAGGGTGTGAAGAAGTACCTCAAATACTGCCAAGAAAATGAACCGGAAGATAATCGCCCATACACATCGCGCTACATCGGTTCTTTGGTTTCGGATTTCCACCGAAATATGCTGAAAGGCGGCATCTACCTCTACCCAAGTACAGCGGCCTACCCAAGCGGCAAGCTGCGCTTACTGTATGAGTGCAACCCGATGTCGTTCATCATGGAGCAAGCCGGCGGCAAAGCCTCTGACGGTAAGCAGCGCATCCTTGATATCAAACCGACAGAACTCCATCAGCGCGTGCCCTACTTTGTTGGATCTACGCATATGGTAGACAAAGTGGAAGCGTTTTTAAGGGACAGCCCTGACCAAGAATAAGACACAAAAAAGCCCGCAACTGCGGGCTTTTTCTTCTGTGCAAAACTGACACTACTGTTCGAGTTGGTCGCTACTTAATGCTGAACTGATAGAGCAAATCCACAGCATTGTCAGCACCCGATACCGCTTCCAGATACAGATCTGTCAGCAAGCGATACCGCACCGTAAACTCCGGCAAACTCGTGAAGATCCCCACACCGTATTTCACCTGTAAGCCAGGTAAAATGTAGCCAGAGACTTCAACTTTTTCATCATCACCGCTGCCTGAAGTATCCACCGACAAATCTTGAACACCAAAGGCTTCACCAAGCTGCCCAACCAGCTTACCGCTTTGCGATAGGCCAAGGCCGATCAACATGGATGTCATGCCATTGCCATCAGATTCGCTATCGAGATTTCGACCTCGCACCAAATAAGACAGTGCATTTGCCTGTGGCATAGCAGGATCAGAGAACACCGACACCTCTGGTGCATCAGCTGGGCCCGTGACACGAATGCCCGCTTCGACGTTGTCTTCAATCGCGTTCGGGTTTCGGATCGCTTCAATCTGCAAATAAGGCTGTTCTGGTGGCCCATTAAACAAGATCTGCCCCTTTTTGATGGTCAAATCCTGCCCAAAGGAGCGGTATGTTCCTTCCTCTAGGTTGATATCACCCGACACCGATGGCCCTTTGCGATTACTCGCCACATTCAGATCACCCACCAGCAAGGTTTTCAAACCAAAGGCTTCTAATCGCACATCGTCGCCTATATTGACGTTGATCGCGGCGTTGATCGTGATGGGCGGTGCTTCCTCTTTGCTAATCGGCTGAAGTTCATCATTCAGAAGCACTACGTCGCTAGACACTTGCACCGCAGATTCAGGCAGGGTTTCAACGATGATGCGTCCCCAAGGCACTGAGACCTTTCCGGTCACATCAATTTGTTTCGGGTTCGCTTTCAACGTCATGTTGGGGCTAACTTCCAGCGCCACCATTGGCGGCACCACCACTTTTAGTCGCTCACCCGCGACATTCAATGAGGCAAGCCACGCATCCAATTTCGTCCAATCGGCCGTACCTGACAGCGTCAGATCACCATCCGGGGTTTTAATGCCACCGTCTAACTGGCCTTTATAACCTTTTAGGTCGATACCAATTTGACCTTGAGTGATCTCAACAGGTGCCGCCAAGCTTTGTAACTTCAACCCAGTAAGATCAATGTTACCGGTGGCACTGGGTGCATCAAGTGCACCATTGAGTACAACGTTGCCGTTTAGCTCACCTTTCAAGATGGAATCTTCACCGAGCGCAGCAGAGAGGAAATCCAGGTTCACGCCCTCTAGCAGGAAAGCACTTTTCAACGCGCGATTCTCACTCGAGAGTTTGGTCATTTCAGCGTTCAGTGTCACCGAGCCATTGTTGGTTAAATCCAGATCGAAATCCGCATTCAATTTTTCGTTAGCCAATACCGCATTCAGATCGAGTTTGTCCCAACCGAACGTTAAAGGCAGATCCATTTGTTCGACAACCTGGCCTTTAGAGAGAGACACTGACGCCTTCACTGTCGGCAATGCATTTGGTGTCCAACCCACATCGGCTTTCGCATCAAGTTCACCTTGGATCATGGTGGTCACTGGTAAGTAGGCCTGTAAAATATCCAAGTTGAAATCAACGATAGACACACTTGCCTCGCCGCTATCCGCAACCTTGGCTGGTTTGTCTAAACAAACGCGGCTTTGGTGCTGCGTCCAACAAAACGCGCCAACATCCACCGACGATGTTTTAAAATCCACCGCCAACGGCACGTCGTTTTCCAATGTCCAAGGGCCAACCGGTGTGGTCAGTTTGGATGCGTATAATTTTCCTTTCCAACCCGTTTTACGATCTAACTGCCCTTGTAGGGCCAGTTCGACACCCACCGGTGTGCCATCAACGTTGAGCGACACAGTTTGGTCGCTTTCATCGCCAGAAGCGCGTAACGACAGCGTTGAAACATCCACGCCTTCCGCTTTCACTCCAGCAACATCAACCACAAGACCGCCACTCACAATAGGCAATGGAGACACGGAGCCGCGCATTTTGACGCTCTTTACCGACACCAATTCTTCCCACGCCAAGGTAGACGCATTGAGGTTCACAGACGCCGTTGGCGCGTCCAAGGTGCCAGATAACGCGACGTCACCTTTCACACTGCCTTTCGCCTGTGGTAGCGACGCAGAAAGAGACGGTAAATCCAGCAACACATCAAGATCGAGTGCTTTGTCTATTTGTCCTGAGACATCAACGCGGTTTGGCCCATGGCGTAATGACAACCCTTGGGTTTCCACCAACAAATCGCCTTTGCCTTTCACGTCAGACGCATCAACTTGCCCTATCAATGTGAGTGCTTGCTCACGGATAGTGCCCTGAATATCAAGCTCTGGAACTTCGACTTGCCAGCCACCTTGCGACGTTAAGCGCCCTTTATTCGTGAAGGTGCCAGACAACTGCCCTTCAGCTTCAGGCCATTTCAGCCCCGGCTGAATATCATTGAAACTGAGTGTTGTCTTCCAGTTCACCTGTTTTGCCCAATCCGCGTTTGCAGAGCCTGCAATGTTGCCGCCCAGGGTATCGAGTTTAAAGTTGCTTAACGCGATCTTCGACAAACTGCCCGAGAGATTCGTGCTGAGCGTCATGTCAGGAATGACATCCCCAGTGGCGCTGGTTTTGAGCGTAGCGCGATAATCCGCCAAGCTGCCATTGGCACGCAGTGCCGTTGATGACAGACGGTATTCCGCAGGCTTATCAATAGGCCATTGCAGATTACGGCTCGTGAGTAACAGGGAAAAAGGAATATCAGGGTCAATCATATTCAGCTTGCCTGACAAGGTTGCAGCCAACACACCTTTCAACGCGGCATCCAGCTCCAACGCCTTGAGATCGCCCTTCGCATCAAGTTTCAGCGAATGCCCACCAAGCGGTGCCATACGCACCTTTGCCAGCGCATCCAATGTCAGTGGGTACTCACCTTTCAGTGATACATCACCATTGAGTGACACTTTCCCTTGTTCGGCATCCAAGACTAATTGTTTGATCGTAATGTCATTTCCACCCGCAGAGCCTTCCAGCAAGAACTGATGGATCGTCTGTTTTTCGGGCAAATGTAAATCGGCATCTTTCAGTTCAAAACGTTCGATAACGACATTCAATGGGATATTTACTTCAGGCAAGGCCAGAGCTTGCTTTTGCGCTTGTGGCACAGATGTCGAGGTGTTGGCTGACGTGTCATTGCTCGCTGGCGGCAGGGTGACAGAGATGCCCTGCCACGTTGTTGGCTTTAATGTCAGTGTGCTGCGCTGCATTTGCGCGGCGGTAGTCAAGGAGTCCCAATGCACTTTTGTGCCGAGAATATCCAACGTGATATCACTCAATGCAACGCCGCTTAAAAAGAGCGGAACAGGCGTCGATATCTCCGTCACAGGCTCTGAAGGTGTGTTGTCTTCTGGCGAAGGGGCTGTTTCACCCACCATCACAACAAGACCATCAGCGGTTAGCCCATCAATACACAACACAGGTGTCAGCAAACACTTCGCATTGATATCCAAGAATAAGGAGTCACTGGTCAATGAAAACGCCGGCGATTGGTAAGACACCCCTTTCAAAGTGAAGCCATTCAATACCGCGCCTTCTTGATCCTCAATGCTCAATTCAGGCAAGGCTTCTTGAGCCCCCCACACCGCAAATTTAACGCCGCCAGGGGTAATTAAGAACGCCCCTACCACGACGAAAACAAACACCATCACAAAGAAAACGGTGACAAGCAATCGCTTAATCCAGCGCATCATAGTTCTGGCCCCAAACTGAAGTGGAGCTGAAAGTCATCGCTTTCATTTTCAAAGCCGTGGGCGATATCGAAGCGCACAGGACCAACCGGAGATTCCCAACGCACACCAACACCTGCTGACGTTTTCCACGAAGGGCTGCTCGTTGTCCAAGCATCACCGGCATCAACAAACAATGCCGCCCACCAGTTTCCTGTCACGCGGTAGTTGTACTCCAAGCTGCCCGTCGCCATGTAGCTACCACCGAGCAAATTACCTTTTTCATCCCGTGGAGAAATCGATTCATAGCCATAACCACGAATGCTGTTGTCACCACCCGCAAAGAAACGCAACGACGGTGGCACACGCTCAAATTCATCGGTAAACACGCCGCCGCCGTTAACTCGAACGATACCGCGATTGTTGTCATTCAAGCTACGGATCCACGCGGTTTGCCCAATCACGCGATAGAGATTGATGTCTGCACCCCAAATAGGATCTGCCATTTCAAAGGTAATGGATTGCTTGTCACCCCAATATGGCATTGCGCCACCTCGGCTTCGAACACGGGAAAAGTTAATCCCCGGTAAGATGAGGTTTGAGATATCAGAATCCGTCCCTTGGGTGTAATCCGAATAGAGCCAGCGAAGGAACACTGACCGCTGCCAGCCCGTGTCAAATTTCCAATGGCGTGACACTGATGACGTCAATTCCAAGCTTTTCGTATCGTTGTTGTCGAGGTTCTCGACACCGACTTGCACTTGATAGTATTCGCGCTGAACATCTTCAAGTGGGATCTTATAGGTCGATTCAAGCGTCTGTTTAGGTGAGGAAACATAAAGGTCGGTATTCAAGCTGTGCCCACGGCTGTTAAACCAAGGTTTTTTCCAACCAATTTTTACACGAGGGCCGGTGTCCGTCGAGTAACCCACCCCCGTTTCAAATTGATTTCGTGGTGCAGGCGCAAGTGACACAGAAATAGGTACGCGATCATCACGCATGTCATCAAGCCCAGCTTCCACCAATACCGACGAAAACCACCCTGTATTCGATAGCGCTTGGTTATACGCACCTAAATCCGTAACCAGATAAGGGTCGCCCTCTGTAAAGGTCAACATGCTTTCGAGGCGTTCTTCATTGATTTGGCTATCGTGAAACACGATCTGGCCAAAGTGATAACGAATACCACTTTTGTAATGCAATCGGAAATACGCTTTTTGAAGGCCAGGGGCAACTTCTAGTCGGGAAAGCATGTACTCGCCGTCAAAATAACCACGTCGTATGCCAAGGCTTTGAATGGATGATTTGAGTGAATCGTATTGCCCTTGGTTTAACACATCGCCAACTTTAGGCGCAGTTTCAAGCAGCGCTTTGAAAGCGGGGTCATTTTCCGCTTCGCCTTCAAGTTTTACATCCATGTCTGCAATTAAAACCGGTGGACCCGGGTCTATATTGAGCACCACAGTGGCGTCATCACTGGACGCTTTATCTTCAACAGTAAATGTCACTGTCGGATCATAGTACCCAAGGGCTTGAAGTGCTCTGCTCACTTCATCTGTTACACGAGATTGAAAACGGAAATTTAGACGTCGTTCATTCTCAGGAATCGCATCGAGATAAACCCTGACATTTTCTTCCAAAGGCTTTTTTAGCCCGTCGATGTCGAAGTCAATGTCCGCAAAAGCCACCCCAGGCATCAACATCATTCCACTAACAAGCCAAGGTATTAATCGTTTATCTATCATTAACCGTACGTCTTTCTCTCACCTTGAGAGTCACAATGAAAACAAAATACTTAACAGTATGACCGCTTAACGGTGGGGTTGTTCTGTTGCAAAAGTGCATCAAAGCACGATAAAAATACTCAACCCGATCTAAAATCCGTTTAGCGCTAAGAGCTCGCCTCTTAGAATGACTGAGAGTATACAGGGTCGAGAGAAACCAGACGACAAGGAGTCGAAGTATGATAACAAGTAAACAACATACTATAACCGCTCAAGAGGCGCTTCCAGATAGAATGGAACAAATCATTCCGACTGAGCCTCATGCCGTCAATGGATCGGTACTGCGCGCCGAAACGCCAGTTAATCAAGAACAGATCCTTGTGGGGATGGGCTGTTTCTGGGGGGCTGAGCGCCTATTTTGGCAACTCGATGGCGTGACCTCAACGTCGGTCGGCTACAGTGGCGGCTTCACCGTAAATCCAAGTTACCGCGATGTATGTACGGCGCAAACTGGCCATACAGAGGTTGTACAAGTGGTCTACGATCCAGCGAAAATTCAGCTGGAAACCATACTGACTACTTTTTGGCAGAGCCATGATCCCACGCAAGGGATGCGCCAAGGAAATGACGTGGGTACTCAGTATCGTTCTGCGATTTATTACTATAATGACGCGCAAAAAGACGCAGCGTTAGCAAGCAAAGCCGCTTACCAGGCAGCGCTGGTTGATGCGGGCAAATCGTCAGAGATCACCACTGAAGTCGCCGAAGCTGGCCCTTACTATTTTGCAGAAACCTATCATCAGCAGTACTTAGAGAAGAACCCTCAAGGTTACTGTGGCATAGGTGGAACGGGGGTTTGCCTTCCCCCTTGGGAAAGGGACAAGTAGGGCCTAATACCCTATTAAAAACCGAAACCTAAGATGTGTTCATGTGGTAACGCATGGATCAAAAACGCCCAGCAGTGCTGGGCGTTTTCTTTAGAATACAACTAACGGTTTGTGCGTCGTGTTATGCAGCAATCGCCATGGCGCGAATTTCACTATTCACTTCATTCATGACGGCCAACGCCCGTTTATCCTTTCGAGATGGCGGTAACAACTTGCCGCAATCAAACTCAAATGCGCCAACGCCGTCGATGTATACACGACCGCGGAAGAAGCCTTTCACATAACGCGCAACCTGACGGGGACGGTATTGATGAAAAATTCGTAACATTGATGAACTCCTCCATGTCTTAAGATAAAAGACCTGCATCACACGCCATAGGTTTCATTTATGGCAGACATTTGTTTAATGCAATCTAAATGCCAACTACTGGGGCTCACTTCACATTGTGTTGGTACTGAATATTTGGACAACGTGTCGACATATCGTTCCCACTGTTTTCTACAACAACCCTTAAAGCGTAGTCAAAAAATAACACGTGGTAAATATACGACACATGATCTCAAATAAGATTCAATCGGTGGTAAACCGAATGTCGTTTTTGAGTGGTTGGATCTGTTATTGGTACGGTCAGGCTTTCGGTTTCGGCTATATTCTTACAACACTCTAATAAATGGGGAATAAACCTCTATGCGTCAACTCAAAATGCTTGCCTTGGCAACCGCTCTCATCTCCACTTTTGCTCAGGCACACAACATCAATAACGGCCAAGCACTGCCATCAGTGTCAGTGGAAAAATACGGTGAACTCACCCTTAGCGGCGATGATGTCGGCTTCAAAACGTGGAGCAGCGCAGAACTCACCGGTAAAGCACGCATCATTCAAGCCATCGCAGGGCGCAGCAGCTCGAAAGAGATGAATGCACCGCTTGTAGAAGCAATTAAAGCGGCAGATTTCTCAAACGATACCTACCAAACCACCACCATCATCAACCAGGATGATGCGATCTGGGGGACTGGAGGCTTTGTAAAATCTTCAGCGGAAGACAGCAAACGCGAATTTAGTTGGTCTTCTATTGTTCTGGATGAAAGCGGTGCGGTTGCAGGGGCATGGAACCTAAGAGAGGAAAACTCAGCCATCGTTGTTGTCGACCAAGAAGGTGTTGTTCGCTTTGTTAAAGAAGGCGCCCTCAATGAAGTTGAAATCAAACAAGTGATTGATCTTGTGAACAAACTGATTCAGTGATCTTTCTCACTCATCAAAACAAAAACCCGCCAATTGGCGGGTTTTTTAATGTTTTGTCTCGATCAGCCGATAAACTGAGAAAGGTAGAGCAAGGTGGCAACATAAAAGACGACAAGCAGGATATTCACTGTGTTTACTTTGAATTTCTTCATCGTAGCGTTACCTCCCTGTCAAAACCAATCGATGCCAAATGTTAACAAATTTAATTTAATTTTAACATAGCAGATTAAATACAACCTTCTCTAAATCGTCGCGAAAACATTACCTTAACGTTGTGAAATGGATGAGATCATGGCTGAACAACGCAACCCCGTACTGATTGACGTCAATGAAAAAGCGGCTTCTGAACCAAAGAAAGAGGCTGAAAACGCCCATCACCGCCAAGAAAACCACATCAAATCGAGTCAACATCGACTCGAGGCAATCGCAGGTCTTCACCATATTGATGCAATGTTGCACGAGGTTGAACATGACAGCCTAACAACCCGCGCGGCATATCGACAGTTACAGCTGAAGCAACAGCAACAAGCTAACCTCGAAAAGATCATCAAGTTAACCCACGATCTTTGCCGCGACGAGGCCGCAAACTCACCGGATCCTGATTGGCTTTACCGCTTCTTTGAAATGGCCAAAACCATCTATGGCGATGCCATGCAAAACTTGTGGGCGCGTATTCTGAAGCAGGAAATGATCAAACCCGGCAGCACTTCTTTGAAAGCACTGTCGCTGCTCGAAACCATGACACAACGCGAAGCGCAAGCACTGCAACGCGCATGCACCCTCGCCTGTACCTTTGGCAGTGATGGCGCAAACAAACTCATCACAGGCTTTAGACAACCCGAACAAGGCGTGAAACGCTGGTTTAAGCCAGACTTGGCCGAGCGCCTTGCGCTGGGAAACTACAAGTTGCCATTTACGGATCTGATGCTGCTGATGGATCTGGGGCTGATTTTGAGAACGGAATTGGAATCTGGCGCGATGGATCCATCCGCCGATTTGGCGTTATCAGGTCAGGGAAAAAACTTCATGCTGACACCGTTTAGAAAGGGAACACGAATTTACTATTACCGTTTCAGCCCAACGGGCAATGAATTGGCGAAACTGGTGGGTCAAAAGACCCACCCAGAATACCTCGATGCTCTGATGGCACTGTTGTCACACGCGTTCGACGTTAACAGCGACATAGGATCGACAGTTAACACGAAGGCGTGATCAGCCGATCACACCCGCTTTGCGGAGTTGCTCCACACACTGGTCAACCAACGCATCAACGCTGTGCTGATCGGTGTACAAGTGGATCTCGGGTTGCTCTGGCGCTTCATACGCAGAGCTGATCCCAGTGAACGCCTTGATCTCTCCTGCACGGGCTTTCTTGTATAGCCCTTTAGGATCGCGAGATTCACACACCTCAAGCGGTGTATCCACATACACTTCGAAAAACTCACCGTCAGGCAGAAGTTCACGCACCAATTGACGCTCATCACGAAACGGTGAAATGAAAGCAGACAGGACGATCAATCCCGCATCGCTCATCAACTTTGCCACTTCGCCCACACGGCGAATATTTTCACGACGGTCTTGGTCAGAAAAACCCAGATCGCGACAAAGACCATGGCGAACATTGTCACCATCAAGCAAATACGTATGATGACCCAACTCAGCGAGTTTGTTCTCTAGCGCACCCGCAACGGTCGACTTGCCAGAACCCGACAACCCTGTGAACCACAGCAAAGCTGGCTTTTGCTTTTTCTGTTCAGAACGGAACTGCTTGTCAACGGCATGCTTGTGCCAAACCACGTTCTCATCCGGATGCGGCGTATCCGCTGCACTCATAACTCAATCCTTGTAAATCAAAATGGAAAAAAGACGGGAATCAATCCCAGCACCAACGCGGAATACACCAACGACAACGGCAAGCCAATGCGAAGGTAATCAGTCAGTTGATAATTACCCACACTGTAGACCAGAAGGTTCGTTTGGTAACCATATGGCGAAATAAAGCTCGCGCTCGCACCAAATAATACCGCCATGATAAAAGGCATCGGATCCACGCCATAGCCTAATGCCAAGCTATAACCGATCGGAAATGCCAGCGCTGCGGCGGCGTTATTGGTAACAAGTTCCGTCAGCACTAAGGTGAGGAGATAGGTCGCAATTAATGCGCCATAGACACCCCAACCATTAAATAAATAGATAAACAAATCGCCCATTCGGGCTGACATGCCTGTTTCAATCATCAACTGCGCCAAACTCAAGGCACTGCCAACAATCACGACAATTTCAGCAGGAAAACGGCGTTGTACCTCGCCTAAATTGACCACACCCGTGAGCAGTAACACCATCAAGTATGCCGCGAGTCCATTAAGCAAAGGCACCCATTCCAACAACGCAGAACCGATGACAGTGGCAAAGCCTGCTAGCACCCAAGCACTCATGGCACCATCAAGGCGCGCACTTGAATCAAGGCCATTCACCAACACGAATTCACGTTCGAGTTGTTTTTTCTGAGCCACAAACCCTTTACCTGGCACGATCACCAAGGTGTCACCGGCAAGCAATGTGATGTTGCCTAGCCCACCTTCAAGCTTCTCATGTCCGCGGCGAATTGCGACCACCACAGCATCAAAATTCTCACGGAATTTCGCTTCTTTAAGGGTTTTTCCTAAAATCGAAGCACTGTGGCTAACCACCACTTCCAACAGATTCTGTCCATTGATGTGGTGTTGACCAAAGAGCGCCAACCCTTCAATTTCTTGCAAGGTCGCGACACTTTCTACGTCTCCACAAAACTGCAGTTTATCGCCTTCTTTTAGCACCATGTCTGGGCAAACTGGCGCAATCAATTCACCATCGCGTACCACTTCCGCCAGATACAAACGACGAAGTGCACGAAGGTCATTGTCTGACACGGTTCGACCAGCAAGTGGCGAGCCAGGTTCTATCGCCGCTTCCAACACATACGGCAAATCATCTTCACTTTGGTCATCATAGTCAGGCAATAGATAACAAAATGGGATAAGCACGAGCAAGCCGCCCGCGAGAACGGCAAGGCCAATGGCGGAAGGTGCAAAGAAACCGAGACTAGGTAGCCCTGCGCTTTCCACAAAGCTATTGATGATGAGGTTGGTAGAGGTACCGATAAGCGTAAGGGTGCCGCCAAGAATCGCCGCGTACGACAGGGGGATAAGAAGACGCGACGGCGCATGGCGACGATTTCGTTTTACAGCGCCAATCAAGGACACGACAACCGCCGTGTTGTTGGTAAAAGAGCTCAGTACTGCCGTAGAAAGCCCAAGCTTAGCCACAACAGTGCCCAATCGACCACTGGCAAGTTGTCCACTCACCCAACTCACGAGGCGCGTTTTCTCAAGCGCTGCGGAAGAAAGAATAAGCAATACCAAGGTCAGCAGGGAACTGTTGGTGAAGTTCCCTGCTAATGCCTCGATGTTCACCAGTCCAGATTGAAACGCAATGAATGCTGCACCAGCGAATAAAATGGCAGGTTTGATTTTGGTAAACACCAACCCTGCCACAATAGCCAGCAACAGACCTGATACCAGAGACTGATCCCAGCTCATGGGAATTACCCCAACAACTTACTGATATCGCGCGCATTCCAATGTGGGAAATGCTTACGAACCAGCGCATTGAACTCAACTTCAAACGCCGAGATGTCAGTACCTTGAACAGCTGATGCTTGATCATCAAGGAGCTCACTGATCATGCCCGCGCCCACAGTAACGTTCGTCAGACGATCGATCACGATGAAGCCACCAGTATCCGCGCACTCTTGATACAGATCGAGTGACACAGACTCCGTCAGTTCCACTTCACACTCTGCAATGCCGTTAAGGGCAAGGCTGTCAGTGTCAAAAGTATCCAGCGAATTGATGTCGACTTGGTGGCGGATTTTGCTCACCGAACCCACGGTTTTCTTGCCCGCCACTTTGATGTCGTATTGACGACCAATTTCTAACGGAGATTCATCCATCCACACAATGCTTGCCGCCAGTTTGCTGGTCGCTTTGTGCGTTTCAGCAACAGGAACAATTAAGTCGCCGCGGCTGCAATCAATCTCATCTTTCAATGTGATGGTCACCGCTTGACCTGCATGGGCAAACTCAAGGTCACCATCGAAGGTAACGATGCGATCAACCGTTGAGGTTTTGCCTGATGGCAATACTTTCACTTCATCACCAGGACGAATGGAACCACCAGCAATCGTGCCTGAGAAACCACGGAAATCGAGGTTTGGACGGTTCACATACTGCACAGGCAGGCGGAACGGACCTTTATCTTTGTCGCTGCTTACGTCCACGGTTTCCAACATGGTCAGAAGCGTATCGCCTTCGTACCATGGAGATTGCGCACTGCGCTCAACCACGTTGTCGCCTTCAAGGGCAGACAGAGGCACAAGCTGAATATTGATGTTACGGTTCAGCTTCTTAGCAAACTCCAAGTACTCCGCTTTGATTTCTTCAAAGCGTGATTCTTCAAAGCCCACCAAATCCATTTTGTTCACCGCAACAATGAACTGGCGAATACCCAGTTGGCTCGCGATGTAGGAATGACGTCGAGTCTGATCCAACACGCCTTTACGCGCATCAATCAAGATCACCGCCAGATCACAGGTCGATGCACCGGTGGCCATGTTACGGGTGTACTGCTCATGCCCCGGGGTATCAGCAATGATGAATTTACGTGGACGCGTTGAGAAATAACGATACGCCACGTCGATCGTGATCCCTTGCTCGCGCTCTGCTTGCAGGCCATCAACCAGCAATGCCAGATCGGGCTTCTCGCCCGTCGTACCGACTTTTTGACTGTCGGAATGGATGGCCGCAAGTTGATCTTCATAAATCTGGTGTGAATCGTGGAGCAAGCGGCCGATAAGGGTACTTTTACCATCATCCACCGAACCACAGGTTAGGAAACGCAACAGGGATTTATGCTGATGCTGATCCAGATAAGCTTCAATGCCTAGCTCGGCAACTTGTTGTTCAATTACGCTGTTCATGCTTAATCCCTTAGAAATATCCCTGACGTTTCTTCAATTCCATTGAGCCGGACTGGTCGTGGTCAATGGCACGGCCTTGGCGCTCACTTGAGGTCGCCACCAGCATTTCTTCAATGATGCCCGGCAAGGTATCTGCCGTTGATTCAACCGCACCCGTCAGTGGATAACAGCCAAGTGTTCTAAAACGCACACTCTTGTATTCAACTTTCTCGCCTTCGCGCAATTCCATGCGGTCGTCATCAACCATGATCAGCATGCCGTCACGCTCGACCACTGGGCGAATTTCTGACAAATACAACGGCACAATGTCGATGCCTTCTAGGTAGATGTATTGCCAAATATCAAGCTCAGTCCAGTTCGACAGAGGGAAAACACGGATGCTTTCGCCTTTGTTCACTTGGCCGTTGTAGGTGTGCCAAAGTTCAGGACGTTGGTTTTTCGGATCCCAACGGTGGTTCTTATCGCGGAAGCTATAAACGCGCTCTTTTGCACGGCTCTTTTCTTCGTCACGACGTGCACCGCCGAATGCTGCATCAAACCCATATTTGTCGAGCGCTTGCTTCAGACCTTGGGTTTTCATGATGTCAGTGTGCTTTGAAGAACCATGCACGAACGGGCTACAACCCATTGCGATGCCTTCAGGGTTTTGGTGAACCAGCAGTTCAAAACCATGTTCTTTCGCGGCACGATCGCGAAACTCAATCATTTCTTTGAATTTCCAATCCGTGTCAACGTGAAGCAATGGGAACGGAATTTTGCCCGGATAAAACGCCTTGCGCGCAAGGTGAAGCATCACGGAGCTGTCTTTCCCGATGGAGTACATCATCACGGGATTATCAAATTCCGCCGCCACTTCACGAATGATATGGATACTTTCTGCCTCAAGCTGCTTGAGGTGGGTAAGGGTCTTGGCTTCCATTCTTTGATATTTCCTTAGCCTAAATTAACCACGGCTGGAGCGTGAATATCACCCGCCGTATTGAAGGATTGCTTTCCAAACCAGTTCAACTGATCAGCAAGCTGTACAACTTCGCCGACAACAATCAATGCAGGAGATCCCACACCTTCGGCCAACGTCGACAACTCGCCCAATGTACCTGTATAGATTTTTTGATTGGTACGTGTGCCGTTCTCTATGATTGCAACGGGCGTCTGAGGGTCACGCCCATGTTGAATTAATTGTTCTTGAATATGAGCGCTTTTCATCAACCCCATATAAATCACCAAGGTTTGACGACCACGCGCCAGTGTTGACCAGCGGAAACTGTCGTCTTCTTTTTTAAGGTGACCCGTAATGAACATCGCCGTTTGAGCATGATCGCGATGTGTAAGAGGAATGCCGGCATACGCCGTTGCGCCTGCAGCGGCGGTAATGCCGGGCACCACTTGAAATGGCACACCCGCTTCTTGAAGCACTTGAAGTTCTTCACCACCACGACCAAACATGAAAGGATCGCCGCCTTTCAAGCGCACCACGCGATGCCCCTTTTGGGCATACTTCACCAACATGTCATTGGTCTCTTCCTGAGACACGCTGTGATAGCTTGCACGTTTGCCGACACAAATAAGCTCAGCATCACGACGGCAAAGCTCCATGATTTCGTCAGACACCAAGTAGTCATAAAGCACCACGTCCGCTTGCTGCATCAATTGCAGGGCGCGCAACGTCAACAAACCTGGGTCACCCGGGCCTGCACCAATCAGGGCCACTTCACCTTGCAGTGACACACCGGTTGTCAGCTTTTCCAGCTCCGCTTTTGCGCCGTCTTCATCACCTGCCGCCACTAGCGAGCTAAAGCGACCATCAAACGCCATTTCCCAGAACTTTCTGCGTCCGTTCAGGGTAGTGACTTTCTTTTTCAAGGTGTCACGAAACTCGCCGGCAAGCTTTGCCATGCGACCAACATGAGAAGGAATAAGGGTTTCAAGTTTTTCGCGTAACAAACGCGCTAAGACAGGGGATTTACCCGCAGAAGAAATCGCAATCACAATCGGGCTGCGATCAACAATAGAAGGGACGATGAAACTGCATTTCGGCGTGTCATCCACCACATTGGCAAGAATGTTTCGCGCGTTTGCCGCTTGCGAAACCAGTTCATTCACAAGTGGATTATCAGTCGCTGCAATCACCAAGAACATGGATTTTAAATGCTCAGGCGAGAAGCCTTCTTGCACCCAAACCAACTCACCGCGTTTTGCCGCTTCAACCACTTCATGATCAGCATCAGGAGAAACAACGGTAACCGCTGCGCCGGTTTTCATCAGCATACGCGTTTTGCGCCATGCGACTTCGCCGCCGCCAACCACTAAACACGGTCGGCCTTCCAGCTTCGCAAAAATCGGCAAATAATCCATAGTGAGCGTCCTTTCAATCCTTTAGACGTCACTATAAAGAGTTGCTGATATTACTTGAAATTCTAAAATTTCATTTTTTATAACATTTTGGTTATTTAACACCTTTCTCAAGCCTAAAACAGGGCATGTGATGAGATCACAAATTTCACGCTTAGCGGTGCGCAAAGCGTGAGCAGCATTGAGATTAATTGAAAATCGAGATCACACAAATTGATGAAATGTAACCTATAGCGGTGCCTACTATGCACAATATGACCACATCCACTTTTTGCATAAAAAAGTAGGTAATGCCCCTTTGTCGTAGATCCTCAGGAGACACACATGACACTTTCACCTCGACCACTCTCGATGGCTGTTCTATCTGGCCTGCTAGTGATGGCAAGCCCAGCGATGGCAGAGACCATCAAGCTGCGCATCATCGAAACCACCGACATTCACACCAATGTGATGGATTACGATTACTACAAAGACAAGCCGAGTGAGAAAATCGGGTTGGTCCGCACTGCCACTTTGGTGAAAAAAGCGCAAAACGAAGTGAAAAACAGTGTCCTCGTGGACAATGGCGACCTGATTCAAGGCAGCCCAATGGGCGACTACATGGCGGCTACAGGCATTGAAGAAGGTGAAATCCACCCCGTTTACAAAGCCATGAATCAGCTTAACTACGACGTAGGCAACATTGGTAACCACGAGTTCAACTACGGCCTCGACTTCCTCGACCGTACCTTAGAAGGCGCCAATTTCCCTTACGTGTCGGCAAACGTCTTTGACGCCAATACGGGCAAATCGTACTTCACACCTTACATCATCAAAGAACACACCATGACAGACACCGATGGCAAAGCGCATCTGGTGAAAGTCGGCTATATCGGTTTTGTGCCACCACAAATCATGGTGTGGGATAAGAAAAACCTAGACGGTAAAGTGATTGCGAAAGACATCAAAGCCACTGCAGACAAACTGGTGCCTGAGATGAAAGCCAAGGGCGCAGACGTGATTGTTGCCATCCCGCACTCAGGATTGTCGCAAGACGAATATAAAGCCATGGCAGAAAACTCGGTCTACTACCTCGCCGACGTTGAAGGTATTGATGCCATTGCATTCGGTCACTCTCACGCCGTCTTCCCGGGCAAAGGCTTTGATGACATTCAAGGCGTCGACAACAAAAAAGGCACCATCAAAGGCGTCGCAGCCGTCATGCCGGGCCGTTGGGGTAGCCATGTCGGCATCATGGATCTTCAGCTCGATAAGCAAGGCGATGATTGGGTCGTCACGCCAGTTCAAACCGAATCACGTCCGATCTTTGATGGCGAATCAATCGCACAAGCCGATCCTGCAATGCGCAAAGCGCTAGAACACGATCACAAAGCTACCCGCGCTTTCGTCAACCAACCGATTGGTAAAGCCAATGACGTGATGTACAGCTTCTTGTCGCTGGTACAAGATGATCCAACGGTTCAGATCGTTAACCTTGCACAGAAAGATTACGTTGAGCGCTTCATTCAGGGCGATCCGGATCTTGAAGGCATTCCTGTTCTTTCTGCAGCAGCCCCGTTTAAAGCCGGTGGCCGTAAAAACGATCCCGGTAACTACACCGAAGTTGAAGCCGGCGAGCTCACTTTCCGTAATGCCGCAGACCTTTACCTTTACCCGAACACCCTGGTAACACTCAAAGTGACCGGTAAAGAAGTAAAAGAATGGCTTGAGTGCAGCGCCGGGCAATTCAACCAAATCGACCCTGCATCTACGGCACAACAATCACTGATCAACTGGGACGGTTTCCGCACGTATAACTTTGATGTCATTGACGGCGTAAACTACCAGATCGATGTGACCCAACCTGCTCGCTACGACAGCGATTGTAATCTGGTTAACCCAGATGCAGAGCGCATCAAAGGCCTGACCTTCAATGGCAAGCCAGTGCAGGCAACTCAGCCATTCTTGGTGGCGGCGAACAACTACCGCGCATACTTGGGCAAATTCCCAGGAACAGGCAACGATTTCATTGCCTTTGCCTCGCCAGATGAAAACCGCACTGTGGTAGCAAACTACATCAGCAGCGTGACCAAGAAAAAAGGGGAAGTCACACCAACGGCCGACAACAACTGGACCTTCGCGCCGATTAAAACTGACGCCAAACTCGATGTCGTTTTTGAAACCTCGCCAAGCGACAAAGCTGCACAGTTCATCAACGCCAAAGGGCATTATCCGATGGAAAAAGTCGGCAATGATGATGTTGGCTTTGCCCAATACCGCATTGATTTAAAGAAATAATTAACAGCTTGTTAATTCAATGTTTCATTAGTGAAAATTGTTGAATTTAGTACAAAAAAACCGCGGCCTAAGCCGCGGTTTTTTATTATCTTATCAAGCAGTTTTGGGTGAAATGGACTAATTTTTGGTGACATAGACGAATAAAAAGATAAAGGCGTGTTTACCTTTCTTGTTTACCCGAGCATGACGTCCCATAAGCAACCACGACGCTCCATAAACAACCACGGCGCTCTATAAACAAAAAAGGTAAGCGCGTTATCGCCCAAGATTTTTAATAATTAGTAGGATCATAAAACCATGCAATGGATAACCTTGACCTTTCGTCAGTTGTCTACGCGGCAGCTGTACGATTTACTTCGATTACGTACCAATGTGTTCGTGGTTGAACAAAACTGTGCATACCCCGAGCTCGACGGCCACGACCTGCACCCTGAAACCCGACATGTGCTCGGGTATCGAGATGACAAGGTGACCGCCTATGCCCGCCTCTTACCAGCAGGTCTCACCTACCCTGAAATGAGCATAGGCCGCATTGTAACGGCGCATACAGAACGCGGAAATGGCTGTGGCAACGAACTGGTGAAACACGCACTACGCCAAGCACAAGAGGTGTGGCCGGATGCGCCAATAACCATCGGGGCGCAATACCATTTACGTAAGTTTTACCGTCAACACGGCTTTGAAGAAATTTCGGAAGAGTATTTGGAAGACGGCATTCCGCACATCGATATGCGCAGAGTAGGCATTACCCCCCCAGCATAAGATCAGCCGCGCAGCCGTCAGCGCTTGAACGCAAAGCATTCACGACAAACATCAGGGCATGAAGATTTTCATGCCCTGATTTTCTTCGCGTCCCATGTGAGCTGTTGCGACTTGCCCGCTACTTACGACGTGCAAAACTACCATCAGACAATCGAAAGAAGATCACCGACGTGTCTTTCGAGACCTCAATCTGGATCATGTCTAATTCACCTTGGCTATCACGCTTAAAGCGCAGCAACTGCCCTGGCTGAATGCGGCTCAACGGTTTGTCATCCCCTTCAATCGAAGAGATTGCGTAGAGGTCAGGCAAAGGCAGGTCTTGCTGTCTGAATATATTCGACAAGGTATCGCCCCGCGCCACTTCGTAATTCACCCAATCCGTATTCACGTTTTGTGGTGTATTGGCATTTCGCTGTGACACCGTTTGGGTAGACACCACCTCTGAACCATTTTGGTTAAACCCGTCATCTTCAGCAGGGTCTTGGTTTTCAAACGTCAGCGGTAACGCAACACGCTCCCCATTCGCCGTGATTTCTGGCACCGCAGCGTTATCATCACTGGATGGCCACAGTAAAAGCACCACCAGTAACCCTGCAAGCGCAGACACGCCAATGCGGTGTGGTTTTGGCAACGCATCCCAATAGGGCGTTACACGGGCAAAATAAGGTTTAATTGTCGCCATTGCTTTTTCAATGGCCGCCTTCACAGCATCACCCATAGGCAGTGTTGCTGCTTGTCCCTTTTCGCGTTTTCCTTTCAGGGTCATAACCTCTCCCAATCTTCCCATCGGGTAATGAAGGAATCTGTTTATCTATCAATGATTCATGTGGGTGCATCTTACCCGAATCGCATAAACTAGCGTGGGTATGTCAGCGTAATGTCAGCCACTAAAGGCTTCGCGCATCATCCGCGTCGATTGGCTAACATTTGTACTTTCCAGCATCTTTAATGAGGAATCAACCTAAAGCTAAATTTGTCCGATCCAACCTGCTCCTGTATCCTTCCAACACTTTATACCCAAACTACATTCAGATGTAGTTTGGGTATAAACCCACAAACGAAAGAGAAATGACATGTCTGATGTAAAATTGGAGACCGTAGAGCAAAAAGCAAGCTACGGCATCGGCCTACAAATGGGTCAACAACTAGCAGGTAGCGGCCTTGAAGGTCTAAACGTTGACGCAATCGCGAAAGGTATCGCAACCGCTCTAGCGGGTGACATGCCAGAAATCGAAATCGACGACATCAACAACGCACTGCGCGAACTGCACACTCAAGCAGAAGCGGTACGCCTAGAAGCGTCGAAAGCAGCAGCGGCAGACGGCGAAGCTTTCCTAGCAGAAAACGCGAAGCGTGACGAAGTGACTGTGACTGATTCAGGTCTTCAGTTCGAAGTGCTTGTTGAAGGTACTGGCGAAATCCCTACCAGCGACAAGCAAGTACGTGTTCACTACCACGGTATGCTGACTGACGGCACTGTGTTCGACAGCTCTGTAGAGCGCGGTCAACCAGCTGAATTCCCAGTGACTGGCGTAATCCAAGGTTGGGTTGAAGCTCTACAAATGATGCCTGTTGGCTCTAAGTGGAAACTGTCTATCCCACAAGACCTAGCATACGGTGAGCGCGGCGCAGGTGCTGCAATTCCTCCGTTTGCTGCACTAGTATTCGAAGTTGAGCTTCTGGACATCCTGTAATTTCAGGTAACCAGTAGTCAAAAAGCCAGCGATGTTCGCTGGCTTTTTTCGTTTAGGTCGAGAAGATTTAGGTCGGTTGACCTTAGAGAGTCATAGGTCGTTTGACGCTTGTCGATGGTTCATTTCTTCGAGCATAAGTTCATCGTCCCATGGCAGATGATCATCAAAATGATCAGACAAGAAATCCACGAACAAACGGACTTTGGCCGACAGATTTCGGTTAAACGGATATACCGCCCACACTGCGGAATCAGGGCCTTTGTAATCCGCCAGCACTTCTACCAACTCGCCCTGTTGGATTTTCGGTCGCACATAATAATCGGGCAATTGTGCTAACCCCATACCACGTAAAGCCGCATCCAAGACCGCACTGCCACTGTTACCATGCCAGCGCCCTTTCACCTTCATTTGAGTGGCTTCACCCTTGTCCTGAAAACTCCACGCTTCCGCTGATCCAACTAGGCAATTGTGATTGGCTAAATCCGCCAACACCTTGGGTTCACCAAACTCTTTGATGTAATCCGGTGACGCGCACACATACAACTGGCGCGGCGCTAATCGCCTTGCCATTAGGGTGCTGTCTTTGAGCATGCCCGTGCGAATCGCGAGGTCATAACCGTCATGCACCATGTCGATAATATCATTGGAAAAATGCAGTTCGACACTGAGTTTAGGGTGCGCTTGGATAAACTCGTTCGCCAGTGGCGCTATGTACTTTTCGCCGAAAATAGAAGGTGCCGTGATTTTGAGCAAGCCAAGTGGCTCGGTCTGCATTTGCGTCACCAAGGCTTCTGCATCGCAAAACTCCTCGATCAAGGAATTACAATGCTCGAAGTAGACTTTGCCTACCTCGGTTAAGGTGATTTGACGGGTAGTGCGATAAAGCAATCGCGTGCTTAGCCGGCTTTCCAACGCATCAATTCGACGACTGACGTGCGACGTGGACACACCCAACTTGCGCGCTGCGGCTGTAAAACTACCACTGTTGACGACCTCAACAAATTCTTCAACACCGCTCCAACGGTTCATCTTTGCCCCACTGAAAAAAAGTTTACTTGTGGCTGCAACAATAAAGTCCGCCCAGTGACGGTCTGATTGTTATCCTAATGTTAATCCAAATTGGATAGCTCTCTGCCACGTTCCTACTAAGGTAGGAGACTTATTGGATGAAAGTAGTATGAAGCATTGTGGAAAGTGTCGAGCATTTTGCTCCAACTGCGCGATATTGCTTTGTTTTTGCGCCATGAAAATCAGTGCAGAGACAAACTCATCGCCCGTCATAGAACCCAATGATTACCGAACCGAGCACTATCGCGCCCCCGTGCCGACCACTTTGCTCGGCGCATCGGTCATTAATGCGCCCGATGAACTTCATGCCTTTATCGAGCGAAAAACGCCGCGCCTGATTGATGTGTATCCCGCGCCAAATAAACCCGAAGGATTGGTCAAAAACACCCTGTGGATTGAGCCCACCCGCGATACCTTACCCAACACCTACTGGTTGGCGAATGTCGGTCACGGCATCGTGCCGGATGATCTGGTGGCGCTGCTAAAAGCCCACTTACCAATAGACGACACGCCCATTGTGATTTTCTGCGAGCCAAGCTGCTGGCACTCGTGGAATGCCAGTAAACGAGCGCTTGAATTGGGGGCAACCCATGTCTATTGGTATCGTGCGGGGGTAAAAGGCTGGAAAGATGCGGGCTATCCGCTAGAAGCCGCAGAGCCCATTCGTCCATGAACACGTCGCCAATGAATACACTGCCAATGAACACGCTCGCGCGCATCACAGCCCTGCTTGTTTTGTTTAACTTCCCCTTTGGCGTCCTCGCCAATGCGCCAAAAACACTGGCTTTCGAAGAAATCGTACCGGGCGTGCATGTTCATCAGGGGAGAATCGACGACCTTTTCACGGCGCAATTTGGCCCCGTCGCCAACGTCACCTTTATTGTGGGGGAAACGTCCGTCGCCTTGATTGATTCAGGCGGAAGCCGACGCGCAGGGGAGGTGATATATACGGCGATCCGAGCCGTGACACCGCTGCCTATTCGTTATGTCATCAATACCCATGTTCACCCTGACCACAACTTCGGTAATCAGGCTTTTCTGGCTGAGAAACCCGAATTTGTTGCCCATTTCCGCTATCCCGGAGATTTCGCGGCAAAAACAGGGTATTACCTTCAGCGCCTCAAGGCTCCATGGTTTGAAGGCACAACGCCCGTTGCGGCGACTTGGCTGATCGACACAAGTACGCAGTTCGATCTTGGTAACAGACGCATCACGCTCACACCACACGATCGCGCCCATACTCGCCACGATCTCTCCGTGTTCGACGAACAAACACAAACATTGATCGCCGGCGATCTGCTGTTCGTTGAGCACATTCCAACGTTAGACGGCAACCTGATCGGGTGGCTGAACGTGATGGATGAACTCGATCAACTGCCCTATCAACGGGTCGTTCCCGGCCATGGCGCAGTACAACTAAGAACCACCTTGTCAGAGCGAAGTGCCTTTGCTCATCAACGTCACTACCTTGAATCTCTCACCGCGTCGGTTCGAGACGCCATTCATCAAAACATTGATATCAATACTGCCAGTAACACCTTAATGAAAGATCACGCAAAGCAATGGGCGTTGTTCGACGCTTTCCATCCGAGAAACGTTATTCAAGCCTACAAGGAGTTGGAATGGGAGTAACAGGAGAACCACACCATGAAATCAATCATCGCACGCCAACCTAACACGTCGAAGCAAGATTTAGATTTCAAATACATTGCGATAGCAGGTTTGTTGGCCTTGCTGCCATTCACGGTCAACGCAACAGCCAAAAGCGTGGAAGATAGCCCCAATTGGTACACCATTCGTGACAGCTTATTCCCCGACACTGCAATTGCACAAGATGCCCTGGTCACGCTCGAAACACCCGTTCGCGCGCAAGACGCAGCTATCGTGCCATTGAGCATCAAAGTGAACGTTCAGCAAGATGACCCCAACCCGATTGAGAAGATCTTTCTTGTTGTCGATAACAACCCATCGCCGATTGTGGGCATATTTGACATGACGCCCAATAGCGGAATTGCCAACTTATCGACGCGTGTTCGCGTCAATGCTTACAGCCCAGTCAGGGTCATTGCGCGAACCGCGGATGGTTCGCTACACATGGCAGCGAACTTTGTAAAAGCGTCTGGGGGATGCTCCGCGCCTGCGGGGGCTGATGACATGTTGGCCCGCCAACGTATGGGAAAAATGAAACTGAAAGACTTAGGGCAGGACGGTTCACGGGCACTGCAATTGTTGATCAGCCACCCAAACTACAGCGGGTTGCAAATGGACCAACTCACGCGGCACTGGATCCCATCGGATTATGTCAGCGACGTGAACATCACGTTAGAGGGCGAGCCCGTATTGCGCTTCAACGGCGGTATTTCCATTAGCGAGAATCCAACCTTTACCTTTCATGTCGACAAAGGCAAGAAGGGCAAGCTGAAAGCTGACGTAAAAGACTCCACAGGGCGATCGTTTTCGAGTGAGTGGGATATTTAGTCGCGTTACTGACATCCGCACCACCGCGCAATTTTCATTACACAGTGATCGTCCGTGAAGGTGGTCTTTGGGTCTTGAAAGTTGCGCACCCTCTCAATAGGCAACACACAGTGACAAATAAAAATACCGCGATTTATCTGATGGTTAAATCCCCATTCTCGTCATGTGGACATTGTTGCCCGAGAACAAAAGTGTTGTGCTTCTTTGCCCCTCACACAACCTCAAATGCTGCCATAAACTCTAATCACCGACGTAAATGAAGCAGGGCACTTCAACACTCGCCTGCCCGTTTAGTCGAAACCGAATGGCATTAAGGTGCAATGCTGAAACGCGAACCCGCATCGTTGTAGACCGCCTAACGCTTCTTTCAACGCTTTTCCCTTGAAGCAAATAGAAGACGCGGCAAGTCGAAAAAGAGCGCCTCACAACCCGCGGATTGCGATGTCCCTACATTCAAAAACAAGGCCGACAAGTGAAAAGACATCCAAAGATTTGGTGCGTTGAACTCACACGCTGTCGCGGAGGAAGTTACTATGAAAGGTGCACAATGGTCGTTTAGTCGCGGGTTAGCGATAGCGGCACTCTCCCTGCCCATGCTGTTTTCAGCTACATCGCAGGCAAACGATGAGTTACTCAAACTTCAAGAGGATCCCAATCAATGGGTGATGTGGGGTGCGAATTACTCAGGCACACGTTATAGCTCGCTCGATCAGATCAACGCAAAAAATGCCAAAGATCTCCAAGTCGCATGGACATTCTCAACGGGTGTTTTACGTGGCCACGAAGGAGGACCTTTAGTCATTGGCAACACCATGTACATCCACACGCCTTTCCCTAACAAGGTGTTTGCGATTGACATGGATAAGCAAGCGCTTCGTTGGTCTTATGAACCAAAGCAAGACTCATCCGTTATCGCGGTCATGTGTTGTGACACGGTTAACCGCGGCCTCGCCTATTCCGATGGAAAAATTTTCCTGCAACAAGCAGACACCACTTTAGTTGCGTTGGATGAAAAAACAGGCGACGTGGTTTGGAAAGTCGTGAATGGCGATCCAAAGCTAGGCGCGACAAATACCAATGCGCCATTGATTGTGAAAGACACCATCATCACAGGTATCAGTGGGGGGGAATTTGGTGTGCGTGGTTATCTTACCGCCTACAAAGTAAAAGATGGCAGCGTGGCATGGCGCGCATACAGCACAGGCCCTGACGACGAAATGCTGGTCGACCCAGAAAAAACCACTGCTATGCTCAAGCCAATCGGGAAAGACTCAAGCCTTGAATCATGGGAAGGCGACCAATGGAAAATTGGTGGCGGTACCACGTGGGGCTGGTTTACCTATGACCCAGAGCTCAACCTGATTTACTACGGAACGGGTAACCCAAGTACGTGGAACCCTTCTCAACGTCCCGGTGACAACAAGTACTCCATGACCATCATGGCGCGTGATGCCGATACAGGTATGGCGAAATGGCTGTACCAAATGACACCGCATGATGAGTGGGATTATGACGGCGTCAACGAGATGATCCTTGTTGATAAAAAATTCAAAGGCAAAGACCGAAAACTCCTCGTTCACTTTGACCGAAATGGCTTTGGTTACACGCTCGATCGTGTGACAGGTGAACTCTTGGTAGCAGAGAAATTTGACCCAGCCGTGAACTGGGCAACCCATGTAGACATGGAAACCGGACGCCCTCAAGTCGTCGCCAAATACTCAACGGGTCAAAACGGTGAAGATGTCGATACCGAAGGCATTTGCCCTGCCGCATTGGGTTCAAAAGACCAACAGCCTGCCACCTACAGTGAACGCACTGGCTTGTTCTACGTGCCTACCAACCATGTGTGCATGAACTACGAACCGTTCGAAGTTTCGTATACCGCAGGTCAACCTTATGTTGGTGCCACCCTTTCCATGTTCCCTGCGCCAAACAGCCACGGCGGTTTGGGTAACTTCATCGCATGGGATGCAGAAAAAGGTGAAATTGTCTGGTCCATCCCTGAGCGTTTCTCTGTATGGAGTGGGGCGCTTGCCACCGGTGGCGGTGTTGTGTTCTACGGCACACTCGAAGGCTATCTCAAAGCGGTTGATGAGAAGACAGGCAAAGAGCTTTACCGCTTTAAAACGCCGTCCGGCATCATCGGTAACGTCAATACCTACATGCACAACGGTAAGCAATATCTCGCCGTCTTGTCTGGTGTTGGAGGCTGGGCAGGCATTGGTATGGCAGCAGGTCTTGAAGGCGACACCGACGGGCTTGGTGCAGTTGGCGCTTACCGCCAACTGTCTGACTACACCCAGCTAGGGGGTGTGCTCACCGTGTTTGCATTACCGGGAAGCTAATAAGAAAAAGGGGTGTGAATACTCCCCTTTTCGCTTTTCGTCTCGAGATTCGAAATTCGAAAAAGCGTCCACAACCCGCGACTAAAGCATAACCAAAAGGAATCCGCATGGCTAAACGACTATTTTGGGTACTCTTTTTATGTTGGGGATTCGTCTCCATCAGCCAAGCCGCAGAACATGAAGTTCGCGCAGTGGGTGTTAAATTCGATCCCATGTTCATCATTATCGAGCCCGGCGACAACGTTTCCTGGGTCAACATGCCTGCTCATATGATTGAGACCATTGATGCGATGGTGCCTGAGGGCACGGAAAAAATCATGACGGAGTTGGGCGTTGATGTGAATTTCACGTTCGATCTTGAAGGGATTTACGTTTACAAGTGCACACCGCATTGGGGAGCACGCATGGGTGGCGTCATGCTGGTCGGCAATCCAAGCGATATCGAAGGAACGATCGATGCCTACCTATTAGAAATTCAAACAGATAAGTCTCTACTGCCTGCTAAAGGACTGCTGAAGAAATTCAAAAAGCATCTCCAAAAGCAGGGAGTCATATAACGCCAATAAGATGAGGAGGCAACATATGACACGCATATTTCCATCCACTAGCATCATGCTTATCATCGCATTATTTGGTCTCTCGCCGTCCGCAAATGCGAACGACTTTCCCACTCTCGAGCGTGTTAAATACGTGCAAGAGTGCATGTCTCTCAATGGCGGCCCGACCTACGTCAACATGTATGGATGCAGCTGTGTTCTCGACAAAATCGCTGCTGAAATGAGTTTTGATGACTTTGTTCATGCCGACGCATTTGCCCGACTTCGCAACATGCGAGGCGAACGAGGCGGCTATTTTCGGTCATCAAAAGACAGCCGTTCTGCCAGAAAGGAGCTGACTGCACTCCGCGATGAAGCGACGCAACAATGCTTCGTGACACAACAAATCACTCGTGTTCAGTAGGAGGTTCGCATGACTCGCTTAATGTCTTTCATTTCCGTGATCTTACTGATAGCCGTGTCCAGCGCTTCATTCGCAGGGGAACCCACCTTTCCTTCCCCCCTTCCCGATAAGTTGAGAGTCTGCGCCGATCCCAACAATCTGCCCTACTCCAACAAAGACCAACAAGGGTTTGAGAATAAAATCGCTGAGCAACTTGCGCAGTATTTTCACCTCGACGTGGAATATGTCTGGTTTCCACAACGGATGGGGTTCATTCGCAATACGTTGAAAAATTACTCCGATGAAACGGGGCGTTTCGCTTGCGACCTAGTGATTGGCGTACCGACACAATTCGATATCGCAGCCACGACCAAACCGTATTATCGATCGTCCTATTCGATCATCTTTAAAAAAGACGGTCCGCTGGGCGCCGCGATAACACAACAAGATGTTGCTGCTCTCCCTGACACCGTTAAACAATCACTGAGTGTTGCCGCTTTTGCCCCTTCTCCTGCCGTGACTTGGCTACGAGACAACGGCTTTAAAGGCAACACCTCTTATTTCCGCATCATGAACGGTGATGCCGAAGATTACCCAGGAAAGATGGTAAATCGCGTTGCTGATGGCGAATTCGATATGTTGGTGATCTGGGGGCCGATTGCAGGATACTTTGCTAAGTCCAACCCCGATCTTGCGGTGATCTCCATGACATCAGAAGGCAGTAGCGTCTTCGATTTTCCGATCTCGATGGGCGTGAGATACGGTGAACGCCCTTGGAAGAAAACCGTCGAAATGGCCATGGATGCCAACGCGCCGCAAATCGCCATGATCCTTAACGATTTTGGTGTTCCCGTGGTCGAAGCGTCATCAGCGCCTCTTAGTGGTGACGATGATGATTGAACATGCTCAAAAATAAACACAATGAGATGCCATTTGCCGTGAAAAAGACGGTAAGTGGCATCAAACCCTTCCTCATCATGGCGCTCATTGCATTATTGTTGGGCTGGATCCCCATTGGCTTTGCGCAAGTTGCCATATTGGATTTTGAACTGAAAGACATGACGCTTTCCCCTGCACAAAACCAGGTATCACGCTCAAGCGACTCCCCTATTAACATCAAAGAAATCAACCGAACAGCCACGCTTGCTCCTTTGCTTAAAGACGCACTCGCGCAAAGCTACAACCTTATGATCACGCCTGTTCCTCCACATTTGTATCTCGAAGCACAAAAAGGGATTGGCTATCTTTTTGAACGCCCACAGGCGGCCGCAAAGTTAGGGAAAAAACTTAACGCGGAATGGATCATCGTAAGCCGCCTTCACAAACCAAGCCACCTGTTTGCGTATCTTATTAGTCGCGTTGTTCATGTTCCGACGGCGCAGCCAATGCCAGAGATCATTATTGAGATCAAAGGCCAGCAAGATCGCATTAGTCAGCGGGGAATTAACAAGCTGGCTCAGCGCATCCAATCACAGATGAACCTGACAAGGTAAACACAAAACAAACAGCAACGCGGCAAGATCTCCATACGATTAGTTGATAGAGTGAATAACAAGGATCTCAACACGGGTTGGCTTTTTCATGAAAAAAATCATAAGCACACTATTTATCGTTTCGTTTGCCTCCATGAGTTTAATGGCTTGTAGCGCGGATATTGGCCGTGAAATGGCAGAGCAAGATTGCAGTAAAGTTCGCAATAATGCAGATCGAGACCAGTGCTATCGAGACGTCGAAAAAACGTTTGAGAACTATTAAAAGCAGGCCATTTCATGTGCCATCAGACATAAAAAATGACACCCGAAGGTGTCATTCTTGTATTCAATAAAGCGGGACTAACCGATATTAGATACCGCCGCCGTCACTCACATCTTCGTGCAAACCACATTCACGCTTTAGGCCGAAGAAACGCGTTTCTTCTTCTGTCATGCCTTCTTCAAGTTTACGCGTGGTGTGGACATCACCCACCGACACATAGCCCTGATCCCACAATGGGTGGTAGGGCAAGCTATGCTCTTTCAAGTAGTAATGCACGTCTTTGTTGGTCCAGTCGATCACCGGCAAGAACTTGAACACACCATTTTGAATGCCAAGAATCGGCAAGGTTTGGCGCGAGCTTGCTTGGTCTCGACGCAGGCCAGAGAACCACGTGCTCACGTTCAATTCATCCAATGCGCGACGCATCGGCTCAACTTTGTTTAGACGGTTATATTGTTGAATGCCTTCAACACCTTGCTCCCACAATTTGCCATATTGTGCTTCCTGCCATGCCGAGCTCTGCTCTGCACGGTACACACGTAAATCCAATGACAATTGCTTCGTCAAATCATCAATAAATTGATAGGTTTCAGGAAACAAGTAACCCGTGTCCGTCAGAATAATGGGAGTGTCGGGTTTCGCTTGAGTCACCAAATGCAGCATGACGGCTGCCTGAATACCAAAGCTAGATGAGAGGGCGAATTCGCCCTCCAAATTCTCCAATGCCCACTGAACTCGCTCCTGTGCTGACAGGCTTTCCAGTTCAGCGTTGATGGGTGCTAGCTCTAGGATTTGCTGCGCCTTGTTCAGGCCTAGCAAATCGGACAATTGAAATTTAGGCATAGAAATCCCTCTTGGAGACAATCACTTCTGCAATCACGCCAACACGAATGACGAAATCACCGAAGCCCTCACCGTCGTTACGCTCTGTCGCCCAACGACCGACTAATGTGTCGATCTCTTCGAGGATTTGCGCATCGGTGATGTTCTCTTTAAACATCTTAGGCACGCGAGTTCCTTCGCGATTCCCGCCTAAGTGCAGGTTATAACGTCCTGGCGCTTTACCCACCAGACCAATCTCCGCCAGCATGGCTCGGCCACAACCATTTGGACAACCCGTAACACGCAAGATGATGTGCTCATCTTCCAAGTCGTGCTTTTCCAAAATGTCTTCAACGTCAGTCACGAACTGTGGCAAGAAACGCTCAGCTTCCGCCATCGCCAATGGACACGTTGGGAAAGCCACACACGCCATGGAGTTTTTGCGTTGCTCACTCACGCCATCGTCAATCAATCCGTATTCACGGGCGATCTTTTCAATCTTCGCTTTGTTGGATTTCGACACGCCAGCGACGATCAAGTTTTGGTTTGCTGTCATGCGGAAGTCACCTTTGTGGATCTTCGCAATTTCAGCCACACCGCTTTTCAGAGGCTTACCAGGGTAGTCCAAAAGACGACCGTTTTCGATAAAAAGCGCCAAGTGGTGCTTGCCATCAATGCCTTCCACCCAACCGATGCGATCGCCACGGTCAGTAAATTCATATGGACGAACCGCTTCAAACGTAATGCCTGCGCGTTTTTCCACTTCCGCTTTGAACACATCAGTACCGACGCGATCAAGGGTGTACTTGGTCTTCGCATTCTTACGGTTTGAACGGTTACCCCAATCACGTTGTGTGGTCACAACCGCTGCAGCAACGTCCAAGGTTTTGTCTAGCGCCACAAAGCCTAAATCATCGGCTTTACGCGGGTAGGTTGCCGTATCGCCGTGGGTCATTGCGAGGCCACCACCGACCAATACGTTAAAGCCTACCAACTTGCCGTTATCGGCAATCGCGACGAAGTTCAAATCGTTTGCGTGAACATCCACATCATTTTGCGGTGGGATGACGACAGTGGTTTTAAATTTTCGTGGCAGATAGTTTGAGCCCAAAATTGGCTCTTCATCTTGATGACCTTCTACCTTCTCACCGTCTAACCAAATTTCCGCATAAGCACGTGTTTTTGGTAGCAGGTGTTCACTGATTTTCTTCGCCCACTCATACGCCTCTTGGTGAAGCTCTGATTCAACAGGGTTAGTGGTACATAACACGTTACGGTTAACGTCACCCGCGGTTGCAATCGAATCAATACCAATCTTGTTCAGCGTTTGGTGCATCAGCTTGATGTTCGGCTTCAGCACGCCATGGAACTGAAATGTTTGGCGCGTCGTCAGACGAATACTGCCGTACATGGTGTGGTCAGTCGCAAACTTATCAATCGCCAACCATTGCTCTGGCGAGATGATGCCACCGGGCATACGTGCACGCAGCATCACGTTTTGCAGCGGCTCAAGCTTTTGCTTTTGACGCTCAGCACGAATATCACGGTCATCTTGCTGGTACATGCCATGGAAACGGATCAGCTGGAAATTGTCTGCTGTGAATCCACCCGTCACACGGTCTTTCAGATCTTTCTCAATCGTACCGCGCAGGAAATTACTTTCTCTTTTAAGGCGCTCATTGTCCGCTAGTGGGCCAAGCTCTGTACCCAACTCAACTTTCTTGTCACTCATTAATACACATCCTTTTGATAGCGCTTGGCCTTACGCAGTTCATTCAAGTAGCTTTCTGCGTCTTCTCGGCTTTTGCCGCCTTGTTGCTCAACAACCGTAATCAATGCTTCATGGACATCCTTCGCCATGTGGGTCGCGTCGCCACAGATGTAAAGGTATGCACCTTCTTGTAGCCACTCCCAAACCGCTGCAGCTTGCTCGAGGATTTTATGCTGAACGTACTCTTTCTCAGCTTGATCTCGGCTAAAGGCAAGGTCGATATTGGTCAACAAACCGTCTTTTAGGAATTTCTGCCACTCTACTTGGTAGAGAAAATCTTGGGTGAAGGTACGGTCGCCAAAGAACAACCAGTTTTTCCCTTCTGCGCCACGCGCATCACGCTCTTGCATGAAGGCGCGGAAAGGTGCGATACCTGTACCAGGGCCAACCATGATAAGCGGTGCGTTATCATCAGCAGGTAACTTGAAGTTGTTATTGTGTTCAATGAATACTTTCACTGACTCTGCATCTTCAGCGCGATGCGATAGGAAGCTAGAAGCACCACCAAAACGCGTATTGTCACCATGTTGGAATTCCACCAAACCCACGGTCAAGTGAACTTCTTCACCCACATCTTCTTGGCTTGATGCAATAGAGTACAAACGCGGCGTCAGCTTACGTAGCAGACCCACTAACTGCTCGGCAGTGAGTTTGGTTTTCTTCTCGCCAAGCACATCGACCACTTGGGTGTTGTTGGCATACTGGCGAAGCTTATCTTTGTCTTCGGCCAGCTTTTGAAGCTTCTTGCTACCAGAAAGCTCAGCGTACGCTGCCACTTGTTGTGGGTTCGCTGACGTAATTTCAAACTTATCTGTCAATGCTTTACGCAGTGACAATGACTCACCAGCCACGTCGACACTTTCATCGCCCGTCAGACCAACTTTCGCCAAAATCTCATCAACCAGTTCTGCACCGTTGCTGTAGTAAACGCCCAGCGCATCACCCGGCTGGTAAGTCAGACCCGACTCACCCAAATCAATTTCGATGTGGCGAACGTCTTTACCTGAATCGCGACCGGTAATTTTCTGGTTCGTCACTAACTCTGCCGCGTAAGGATTTTGTTTGTTATAAGCCGATGCAGCACCTGCAGTGGTTGCTGCGTGAAGAGGAACAACCACTTCATCAACGCCACCACCAATGGTGTCTTTCACTTTACTCAGAACATCTGCGCTCCAAGTTTCTGCATCCGCGTCATAATCCACGTCACAGTCGAGACGCGGCACAATCGCTTTTGCACCCTGCTTAGAGAGGAAAGCATCAAAATCTTTACCGGTTTGGCAGAAGAATTCGTAGCTTGAATCACCCAGACCAATCACTGCATATTGCAGCTTGTCGAGCTTAGGGGCTTTCTTAGACTGAAGGAATTCATGCAGGGAAATCGCATTATCAGGCGGCTCGCCTTCACCGTTGGTCGATGCCACGATGATCACGTGCGTCTCTTTCGCCAGATCACGGGGTTTGTAATCATCGGCAGAGAACAATGCCACGTCTACGCCGTCAGCTTTCGCGCTCGCTTCCAGTGCTTCAGCAACACCTTTCGCATTACCGGTTTGAGAGGCATAAATAATTGTCAGCTTACCCGCAGGCTTTGCCGCAGTGGCAACCGCTTGAGCAAGTGGTTGTGGGTTGCTACCTGCTGCTTCAGGTGTTTGGCTTAAACCCCAAAAATATCCGCTAATCCACGCCAACTGCTGTGGCGACAGTTCTGCCACGGTCTGTTGAAGTTGACCGATCTGCTGATCGTTAAGCGGGCTTGCCAGTGCAGAAAGTTCCTTGAGTAACATGTCACGACATTCCTTTTCTATTTCGTGAGCATAGATTAGCCATTCGCCGTAATAACTAAAAATAATAGAAATGCATGTTTTATAACTTTGGGTTTGAATATCGTGCAAATTCGGTCAGAAACTGTGACATAGAGTATACCAACCGACCCTAAAAAGGATGGCGCTTGAGAGAAAGGCGTGAGGTTTTAAGGTGAGAAAAACCACAGCCAGAGTAAAGACTGCAGTTATGGTTACATTGAAGGTCTAAGGCTGTGTTTCAGCGTTCAAAACGGAAAGACAAAAGAGGCTGAACAACTGGAATAGACCGGATCACATGTCGACGATACGTACCTGATGAAAGCCCACGTCCAAGGCATTTTCTGTCGCCATATCAACGTCGCCGAAGCACTGTTCTACGCCGTTTCCATCTGTTAATGGCACAAGTCCCCCGCGGGCATGGCGAAATTCGACAATCCAGCCATCGCTCGACAGCGACGGTTCGATCATGGCTTCCACCAGCATTTCTTGACTGTAGAGGGAACGTAGTTCTGATTTTGTCATTGGCTCTTCCTGCTTTTTGCAATGCTTAGGGTTACGCGATTAACCACATGCATAGTCTGGTAAAAGCATAGTCGTCAGCACGGCGATGTGCCACGGCGAGCACTATCGTTTGTGAGACAGATACGGGGGATGCAATTGTCCTGTGCCCTCGCCTTTTTCGCCATTGAGCAAATGCACCAAGGTGATTTTTAAGCGCATTGGCGACACCGGTTTGTGCTGCACCAAATACCCAAAATCCCGCGCTTGTTGCTGCAACGCTTCACTGCGGTTGGCTGTCACTATCACGGTTGGTACTGGCTGTAATCGCTGCGTATTGATGTGTTGCGCCAATGCCAACCCTGTCATTTCGGTGTCGAGGTGGTAATCCACAATCAACAATTCCACGGGGGCCTGCACCGTATCGCAACTGATTTGAAGCTCCTGCAACGAGCACGCCGTGACGACCTCACAACCCCAGCGCTGCAACAGTTCTTCCATGGCATGACAAATATTGGGATCGTTATCAATCACCCACACCCTTGCGCCCTGCAGTACGACACCTGCATCCGGGACCAAGGCTTCAATGCTACGCGGGCTGTAAATACTTCGGTTTCCATACGGCACAAACACGGAAAAACGCGATCCACGGCTAGGGATAGAATCCACCGACACACCATGCCCTAGCACACCCGCGATCTTATCAACGATCGCAAGCCCTAAACCCAGTTGCGTATGGTGAAGTTCTTGATCCGCAGTGAGGCGCTTGAACTCTTGGAAGATCTCTTTCTTTTTGTCTTCAGGGATCCCAACGCCCGTGTCGAGCACTTCAATGCGAAGTCCATCTGTGCAGCGACGGCAGCCCAGCAAGATCTTCCCCGATACCGTGTAGCGAAGGGCGTTCGTCATCAGGTTACGAATGATCCGCGCCAGCAATTGTGAGTCGGTATACACGTACGCGGAGCAAGGCACGTACCGCACTTCAACAATGCTGCCTTCTGCGGCATGGGAAAAATCATCGGCAATGTTGTCGAGCAAGTCGCTGATAGGGAAAGACTGCTTGTCGGCCCTGACCACGCCAGCATCCAGCTTGGATATTTCGACCAAAGTCGTGATCAATGACTCCACGTCTTGAAGCGAATGGGTGAGAGAATCCACCAGCTTTCTCGCCGCTGGGGACATGCGATGGCTGAGTAACGACCCTAAGTAAAGCTGCGCGGCATTGAGCGGCTGCAACAGATCATGACTGATCGCTGCGAGGAATTTAGTTTTGGATAAATTGGCATACTCGGCGTCTTTTTTGGTTTCAAGTAGCCGTTCTTGCATGACGCGCCTTTCTTCCACTTCGCCTTGTAGTTGATCGTTCAAGGTTTGCAGCTGTGCCGTGCGCTCTTGCACCCTCAGCTCCATGGTTTGATAGGCTTGTTCTAACGCCTCAGCACTGCGCCTGCGCTCAGTAATGTCCCAATTGAGCACGAAAAGCCCGGTGATATTGCCGGCGGAAGAGAGATTCGGTACATAGCTTTTCACCACATATCGTGTGTTGCCGCTGGCATTGTTCTCTTCGATTTCGAACATCACCGACTCACCCGATAAGGCGCGATCGAGGTAGGGTTTCAGTGCCGAGAATTTCGATTGGCTGCGCATGATCGAGATGTGTTTACCGATCAACTCACCACGCGGATAGCCATACCATTCATCGTAAGCACGGTTCGTGAATTGATAGTGAAGATCATCACCCACATAGGCAATCAAGGCAGGCACATTATCGGTGATCAAACGCAGCCACTGTTCGGTTTCTCTCAGTTCCTTGGCATCCAAATAACGCTGCGTGATGTCCGTGTACGTGTTGACGTAGCCTTCTTCTTCCATGGCATGGCTGCGCACTTCAATCACGCGTCCATCCGGTAGCGTCTGAACCCGAATGCCCTCTGGCGGGTGCGCGCCACCTCGCCCGATACGCTCCAAGGTGATCGAGCATCCTTCACGGATATCTTCCAACCTTGCACCAGAAAGCTGCGCCTGTTTCAACCCTGAAATCACCACAAAGCGCTGATTAAAAACCTGAACATCCCCTTCTTTGCTGACCAACAATACCCCTTGAGAAAGGTTATCCACCATGTCTTGTAGCAAGCGACTTTTCTCTGCCATCGCCGCTTCAAAGCGCGCCGTTTCTGCTTGTTTAAGCTGGGTGATGTCGGAATACACCATCACCATCCCACCATCACTGGTGTGGCGCTCCTTGATTTGCAGCCAACGGTTGTCATTCAGTTTTAACGTATGCCCATTGTTGATGGTTTCGGGCTCACTCACGATCAAGCCACGCTCATGGGCAAGCTCACGGATTTTTTCCGGTGTCAGCGACATGGTATCCAGCGAGATAGCATTGTCTCTCCAGTAACGTTCAAAACGGCTGTTGGAGTACACCAATTCGCGGTTAGGATCGTAAAGGGCAAAGCCATCCGATATGGACTCAATGGCATCGATAAAACGCTGATGGGCTTGTTCTGCCTGAGATTTGGCTTGAGATAACGCTCGGTTGGTGGATTCGAGCGATTGCAGTGCATGGTTAAGCTCTTCGGTTTTATCACGCACTTGATCGGCCAGCACCACGGAATGCTGGAAAGCGCCCCATGCATCCACTTGTGGACTTCCCCCTTGCTCAACGCGATGCACCAAGGCTTCAATCATCTTTTTCTGACGCGCGTTTTCCTCTTCAAGCGCGGCAATTCTTTGTTTGAGTTCCTTCTCGTTTTGACTCAATTCACCCTGCCTTTTGCGCCAAATACGGCGACATCTCTGTGGCTTCTTGCGCCGTGTCAGCATTCTCCTTCACCGCGCCATCTTTCGGTGGCTTACCAATCATCACACCGGTAAGCGTTTGGTTCATATGGATCCCATTAAGCTGCTCACCATAGGTGTTAAACCCCACCAAACGAAAGCGGGAAATCATGGCTTTTGCTTGGCCTTGTTTCATGGTTTGCTCCACTTCCAAACGCCTCAAGAAGCAATCACACGCCAAGGTCACTTCCAGCTCCCCAACGCGTGCCTCCATGGCAGAAAGTGTTTCCTTTGTATTAGCAAAGAGATCGCCGGGTCGCATAGCTGTCACAACGATCCCATCATCCACGGCGCAGTAAAAATCCAAGCTCAGATCTTCATTCACCTTCTGGATCGAGCGGACGTAATACTGATCGCCAATCAACACCGCCAAAGGGTGAAGGGCGTAGATCTCAGGGCGAAGATCATTGAGATGTATCCCCACTTCCCGCGCATACACTTGCGCTGCTGGCTCGGCATTAAACTCATACACTTTGCGCGAGTTACAATCGGCATGTGTCACCACCAGCTTGCTATCAAGACTTTCTATGTGGTGCGTCGTAAACACTTCGAACGGACAATGTGTATTGAACATCACCACGATAGCGGAGTTGGTATGAAACTCGCCGTCACAATACACATGCGTATTGGCCAAATTGATGTCATCTCCCGCTGAGCCGCCAAAGTGTGGCAAGCGCCCTAACGCAGTATCTAAGGTCACCAGAAAACGTTCTTCAATGGGCGACAACCCATCAATGAGGGTAAGCACAAAGGTATTGCCATTGATGGGCGCTTTAAGATCCGTTTGGCAGGCTTCAATTAACGAGCTCACGCAGAGCTGCGCCGACTGAAGTGTAAAATCTTCCAACGGTACACGCATGCCAGAAACCTTAAAATCCTTATGGGAAAAGCCTAGTGCACTGATGCTACTTTTCGAGTAACCATAAGGCGTCACCTCCCCCGCTGACGTACACCCCATGACCTCACAATGCAAAAATGCAGACGACATTTCTTTGCTAAGAGCTTGTAGGTCATAGGCTGATGAGCAGAAGAACAACACGAAGCCAATGTCATCGCTATCAAGCTGTAACGCCAGTTCTCGCGCGGCTTTCACCACGTCGAGTTGGTAGGTTGCTGCGCTGTAAACGGCTTGGCGTTGTACCGACGATTGCTGTGCTGTCATGCCCTGTCTCCTGAACCTTTCGGTGTTTCATAAATCAATGCTTGCACAACGTAAGTGTAAGCAGTGCACAATTCTTCGCGCTTCCTCCTAAAGGATGATTTTTCTATTTTTGCAAACCCCGCATGATGAAAGTTTCAAGATTGGGACACCACCAAGACCACAAATGGAATCAGTGTCACTACACTGAAATAAACGAAAAACAAGTGCATTCGATATCATTTTGGTGCATTTTCATCCGTAATCTCACAGTAATATCAAGGGTCATCAGGAAGATGGCGGGGCGTTTAACTCACGTAGTGAAAGGGACTAAGCCATGTACAAATTTCTCGTTGCTGATGATCATCCACTGTTTCGCGACGCACTGATCGCCGTCATTCGATCGCGTTATGAAGAGTGTGAAATCCTACAATCAGAAGACATTACCCATGCCCTAGACATCGCTGACACCCACACTGATCTTGATTTAATCCTGCTGGATCTCAATATGCCAGGCATGGCCGGTTTAAAAGGCTTGCTGGAATTAAGAAATCAAAGCCCTACCATTCCGGTTGCAATCATTTCTGCTGAAACCAACAAACAGATCATTCTCCAAACCATCGCTTACGGTGCCGTAGGTTTTATTGCCAAGAGTGCGCCCAGAGACAAGATGCGTGAAGCCTTTGAGCAAATTCTTGAAGGGCATGTGTATTTACCCGCTGATATTATCCGCGCAGAAGGCGATAAAGACTCGTCGCATCGCCGTCAAGACGAGCCCCACTTCTCCCCTGAAATGTTGCACACACTCACACGTAGACAGCTGTTGGTATTAAAATCCATGGCGCAAGGGGCGGCAAACAAGCAGATCGCTTATGACCTGAACATTTCAGAAACAACCGTCAAATCACACGTGTCCGCCATCTTGAAAAAACTGGGGGTGCATAACCGTATTCAAGCCGTTGTAGGCGTTACCAACATCGATTTCGACCGTTACCTTAAGCGCTAATCAGCGTGTCATCAATGCAGGGTAGGCTGCTTCAAGGCGGCTAATACTCGCGTCACCAAATTTACCAATGAATCCGGCGTGGTTTTTGAAACATCAATGGCCGAGGTCTGCCCCACCATCCCCAGTAAAGCGCGATGAAAGCGTCCCTGCGATTTATTGTACTTCGCCGACACCAGCCCCAAACCGCCATGACAGGCTTTTTCGAACATCGGGTCATCCAAGGGCTTACTGAGCACCTCAAATGCGTTGAGCAAGGCAATAAAGCTCACGCTTGGGTCGCCATCGGCAACGGTATCGAAGGTTAATTCATAATGCATGAGGTCGATCCCCACACTCACGGCATAGCAACGCCCACCAAGGCGGCGCTTTTGGATCATACTCGTGGCCATCACGGATTGCCCCAATACGGCAATGTCTCCTGCTTCCACCGTGTGTGGAAATGACAAGGTGACATGCATGGCCGAGTCTTCATCTTTGTGGCTCGCCATGATACTGCCCGTGCGATACACAGGCGTACTGCCCTTACCCAAGAACACCATGCCATCTTCAGTGCGCTGCCATGTTCCCGGGATCGCCTCAATCTCATTCATTCGCAAGGTGTGATGCCAAAACTGGCGTAGGGCTTCAACATCACTGACAGGCAAATCAACGGTATACCCGATGATGACGGCGTTCGCACAGTCCCATTGACGAATATCGCAAAGTATCGGGCTTCCTTTCATCCACGCCCATCGCAGCGTACGTTGCTGACACAAGGCTAACCATCGCTCAATGGCTGCACGGGTTGCCTGATCGCGCGCCTGGCACCGGCACAAAATGGATAAACGTCTCAGTGGTTGGCAAGGTGATAACCATTCGCCTTGAGGTTCAGAAAGTAACCTCTCGGACTCATGGGGTAGCGTTTCCGTGTTTGGCATGGCTTTTAGATAAGGCGACGCGAACGGTGAAATGGCGAAATCATGAAACAAACGCTGCAAGCCATCGCCCCAGCGATTCGCCATGAGCCGCCCTTGTTCCAGCGCAAAATACTGTGAGTGCCACGCGATACGACGTGCTGATAAATCTTGTTGAACATGTTCAAGCCATCGCGACAGTGCCGCGATATCAGTGTGTTGCGTCACGCGAAACCGCAAGGTGGGTTTAGGCTGAAAATCCGAATTTAACGGCAGCAAGGTCGCCCCCATTTCAGCAAGCTTCTTCTGGCAACGCAGTGCCCGCAAAGCAGGGTGCAGCACGCACGCCCAGTACGGCGAAAAGTGTAGGGTTTCGATGCGTAGCTCGGGCAATGCGGCCGGCGAGGAAACAGGGCGTTCATGACGTACCTTGTCATCGTCATCCGGTGTTGAAAGTGCCTTACCGACATGGGATAACGCTTTCGACACTTGACGCCACAACCCAATCATCGGCCATGATCCCGACGAAATAAGTACCGCGTTCTCCGGCCGATAATACGTATTGTGGTAACGACGCAGCTTGACGATATCCAAGGCTTGCAATGTGTCTGTCATGCCGCCGTAAAGTGGCGCTCTCGGCTCACTGTTCACTGCCATGTCGACCGATTCATTGAATCGCTCGTTGCGCTGATATTCCGTCAACTCTCGATATAAGGTGCCATCCAACCCTAAGCCATCCGCGCGCACCGTATGACGAATAATTTCCTCGTCAAAGTCATCGCTGTTCAGCAAGGGTGAAAACACGCAATCAGACATAAATCCGATACCACGAAGCACCGAGGCAGGGTCGTAACCTGAGAGGTGAAAGCGGGTGCTCTCTTTTTGGGTGGTGGCATTAAATTCAAGCAGGGTCAGTTCGGCGCGAAGGGCCAGAAAGGTTTCAGGTTCGGGGTAGCGCGTTGAACCGCGAAGCACCATGTGCTCCAGCGCATGCGCAATGCCACTGTCATCATCTGAGGGTGTGGGTATCACAAGGGCAACGCTGAGTCTGTCTTCGTCTGAGGCGGCATGGTGCCAATGCATCACGCCCGTGACGTGGCGGTATCCCACCCATCCTGACGCCAACTGCTGCTCAGCAGGAGGAAGTAAAAACCAATCTGGCGCGGCAGGATGTGGTGTCGCCATAGCCTCTCCTCATGAAATACATCATGGTTTTGTGGACATGATCAGGTGGCTATTTTTCACGTTCCTTGCCAATGCTTCGCTATGACAGCCTTGATTGGCCTTCGCCACCGCCTCCTCGATCACCTTGTGATGCGGGGATTTACTGCAAACAGGATCCGCATTGGCGGCATCGCCTGTCAGCAACAATGCTTGACACCGACAACCACCAAAATCCGTTTCCTTCTCATTACAGCTTCGGCAAGGTTCGGGCATCCAGTCAAATCCGCGGAAGCGATTAAAGCTTTCAGAGTGATACCAAATGTCTGAAAGTGCCTGATCTTTCACGTTTGGGTGAGGAAGATCGAGCAAGGCAGCACTGTGGCACGGCAGGGCTTTTCCATCCGGTGCGATATTGAGGAAAATGTTTCCCCAGCCGCTCATGCAAGGCTTAGGGCGCTGTTCGTGATAATCCGGCGTGACGAACAAAAACTTGGGCCCTTTGCCTTCCTGCCTATTCCGCAGTGCATTCACGCGTGCTTCAGCACGCTCGATTTGCTCATGGGACGGCAACAAAGCATCGCGGTTGTGCAGCGCCCATCCGTAGTATTGAGAGGTGGCCAGTTCGACATAATCCGCATCAAGTTCAATCGCCAACGCCATGATGGCTTCGATGGATTCAATGTTTTGCCGTGTGATCACCACGTTCATCACCATGGGAAATCCATTGCTCTTAACGGCGTTGAACATGGCCTTTTTGTGCGAGAACGCGTTGCGTTTTCCCGCGATCGCGTCGTTAAGATCCGGATCGGCAGATTGGAAACTGATCTGAATATGATCCAAGCCAGCCGCTTTCAGTTTGATGATCCGCTTTTCTGTTAGCCCAACCGCAGAGGTGATCAAATTGGTGTAGTAACCCAATTGGTGAGCATGGGCCACAATCTCTTCGAGATCCTGGCGAAGTAACGGTTCGCCCCCCGAGAAACCAAGCTGCACAGCACCCAACTCACGCCCTTGCTCTAGCGCGCGACACCATTCTTCCGTCGTCAATTCGTCTACCGGATCGCCCAGATTGATCGGGTTTGAACAGTATGCACAATGCAGCGGACAGCGGTATGTCAGTTCAGCCAGCAACCACAGCGGCGGGCTAACAGCTTTCGAGCCATTTCTTATCACACGCAACCTCCACAAATTCCGCGACATCTTGCGCGAGCGACACACCGGGAAATTTGGCTTCCAAGCGAGAAATCACCGCCGACACAGGGCTAGGTTGTTCAAACTGCAGCAAGATTTCAGCCGCACTCTCGCTGAGTTTCACCATGCCTTCAGGGAACAGCAGCACGTAACTCTCTTGCGCCTTTTCGAACTGCATTCGAAACATCGCATTGCGTTGGTAAACCACTTCATCACTCATGCCCACTCCCTACCGTTTGCCTTGCTCTTTCGTTCTGGTTCTTATCTAGAATCTCGTCACTCGTCTCTATCATCTCTGTTAACGATCAATCGCATGGTGCCAAACAGGCGCATCCGTCACCCCAACAAACGGCGGACGATCAAACTCATACGCCATGCTGAGTGCATCCAACAAGGACCATAAAATATCGAGTTTAAATTGCAGAATATTGAGCGCCCTTTCTTGCTGATCCGCCGTATGAAAATGATCGAGCGTGATCGCCATACCTTGCTCGACATCACGACGGGCTTGGCTCAAGCGCTGACGAAAATACGTTAAGCCGCTTTGATCTATCCACGGGTAATGGGTCGGCCAGCTATCGAGGCGAGATTGGTGAATTTCAGGGGCAAACAACTCGGTTAATGAAGAACACGCGGCCTCTTGCCATGTGGCTCTACGGGCAAAATTCACATACGCATCCACCGCGAAACGCACGCCCGGCAGCACCCACTTTTCATCGAGCACCTCTTGGCGGTCTAAACCCACGGATTCCGCCAAACGAAGCCACGCCTCAATGCCGCCCCATTCACAATCCAAGCTTTCATGGCCATCATGATCGAGAATGCGTTGCACCCATTGCTGACGCACTTTCTGGTCGCGACAATTGGCCATGATGGCAGCATCTTTGATGGGGATAGAGGTTTGATAATAAAAGCGGTTAGCGACCCAACCACGAATTTGCGCCTTGGTACATTTGCCGCTGTACATCGCTTTATGGAAAGGATGGTGGATGTGGTAATACTGCCCTTTCGCAAGCAAAGCAGCTTGAAACGCCTCTCGGCTCATCGCGTCTTTCATCATCCCTCCTAGATTTGAATGTGCATGCCATCAAACGCAATCTCGACGCCCGCATCCAGCACAGCCTTGTGCTCAGACGCATCGGGATCGAGGATCGGGTTGGTGTTATTAATGTGGATCAGCACTTTTCTCGGCTTGTCGAACTGCTCCAATAAGGCCAACATGCCGTCATCACCCGACACGGAAAGGTGCCCCATTTCGCGGCCTAAACGTGTGCCTAGCCCTTCGCGAATCATTTCATCGTCTGTCCATAAGGTGCCATCCATCATCACGCAATCCGCGCTTGCCATGGCAGACAGAACGGCACCGTCTGGTGCACCTAAACCTGGCGCGTAAAACAAGGTCGCGCCCGTGCGTGTATCCACAATACGCAAGCCGATGTTATCGCCGGGGCGAGGTTTATTGCGATACGGGGAAAACGGTGGCGCATTGGATGCCAACACGATGGGATGAAAGCGCAGCGCTGGCACAAATGGAATTTGCCAGCCCTCGTCAGACGTTGGATCGACAGTGTGTGTGCGATACCCCCCTTCCCAATGTTTCATCATGGAAAGAATGGGATAGCTGGTGGACAGCTCTTCCGCGACTTCTGCTGTGCAATATAAATCGAGCGGTAAGCCTTCACGGAGGATCAGCAACCCGGTGGTGTGATCGATTTGCGCATCCGTGACAATCACAGATCGAACGCCTGATCCGCGAGCACCATTGGCGTAAGCAAGCTGAGGAGACGCATTGATTTGCTGGCGAATATCAGGTGAGGCGTTAATGATCACCCAATTTTCACCGTCATCACTGACTGCAATCGAAGACTGTGTTCTTGGTTCAGCACGGCTGGTGCCATTTCGAACTGAAGAACACATACGGCAATGACAGTTCCATTGCGGGAACCCGCCACCTGCGGCAGAGCCTAACACCACAATCTGCATTCGCGCGCTCCTTGGCCATTCGTAACGCTGTCGCTGAGATGTCAGCGAGCCCTTTCACGTCATCTAAACATCAGGGATAAATGAAAAGTCAGGGCTGAGTTTGGGGAAAAGAATAAAAAAAGGGATGCATCCCGAAGGCGGCATCCCATGACGACTCTCTCAACGATTGCTGATGTAAAGGGTAACTTCAAATCCGAGTCGCAGTTCCGTAAAGCTAGGTTTTTTCCACATAGTGATTACTCCTTGTGCCTGATACGAATGTGACAAAATTATCGCCACCGTTACTAGCCTAAATACAAGGCGAGAAACTACCAATCCTACTTTGTGATGATTTCTCTAGTCCGAGACGCAAATGAGTTTTGCTAAAACTGACATAACCCTTAGCCCAAGGTTATTTTTTCGAAAAATTATGAGGCGAAACAGTGACTACCACGCCTTCACCGAGTGTGTTTGTTGCACGTCTCGATTTTCGGTTCTTGCCGTATTTGTTCGCCACACAGCGGTGCTCATCACTCACAATGGCCAAACACGCCAAGCACTGCACACACTCGTTGTAATCAATCTGCCCTGTTTTTTGAATGGCATTAATACCGCAATGTTTTTCACACAACCGACAGGGCTGACCACATTCTTCACGCCGCGTGAGCCAACTAAAGCGCCGCAGCCGCCCTAACACAGCCAAGCCCGCACCCAAGGGGCACATATACCTACAATAGGCTTTGTGAACGCGGGCACTCAGCGCCAGTAGCAACACGGCGTACAACACGAAAGGCCATGCTCTGTCGAACACTAAGGTCACCGCCGTTTTGAACGGCTCGATTTCGGCGAGGGTTTCCGCGAGAGAGAGTTGATAGAACGCCATGCTCACCAACACCATCAACACACCATACTTCACGGTGATGAGTGTTTGATGCAGACCGTCACTGATTTTCCATTGCCGTAAACGGTACTTTTCCGCCACAGCAGCCACCAACTCCTGCATGGCGCCAAACGGACACAGCCAGCCGCAATACAGGCCTCTTCCCCACAAAAACAAGCTGATGAAGACATAACTCCACAGCACAAACAAAATGGGGTCGAGCAAAAAGACCGTGATATCGAAACCCTTCCAAAGCGACAAAAGCAGGGTGTAGATGTTGACGACAGAGAGCTGCCCTTGGGCATAAAAACCGATAAACCCGATCACAAATAACAAGACAGTGAGTCGCACTGGCGTTAAATAGCGGCCAAATCCAGCCAAGCGATGCTGAAACACAAACACGCCGGTCAATAGCGCGAGATACACAGAAAGGACCGCGATCTCGACAAGCCGATCATTCCAGATCCGCTGCCACAAAGGGATAGGCGGCTTGGGTGGTTCAACAGGGATCAACACGTTGTCGGGCAGACGATATTCGGTGTCGATCAGCACATGCTCTGATTCCAGGAAGTTTTTCTTCAACTGGACTGTCATACCAAACGACAAGGGCAACGACGGATCAAACCCACTTTGATCGGAGAACGTGAGAATTTTCACGTCATCAAATGCAGGCATTAACACGGCAATCTGCTCTGCAAACACGGGCGATTGCGCGTGATACAAATCGGCATCCCGAAGCGCCAGAGGGCTACCTTGTTGGCGAAGAGAAAACCGCGCAGGCGTTGTGCCAGCGACAAAGTCGTCCGCCACAAACGAATAGCCACCACGAGAGCCAACAAGGAGTGCAACTTCCCCAGGCGCAAGAGATTGCATGATGCGTTGATATTCTTCGTCACCAAGAAGATTTTTCCCAACGCTTGGCGGGTTCAGTAACGCGATCGATAGGTCGATAAAAGGCGTGTTTTCGTCTCCGGCATCCCTTGCGGCGAGCAGCCTCCCCGTATTCACCGACAATTGTTCCGCGGCCTCATCGTCGCTAAGTCGCCATCGGAAAAGCGCCCGTTCATTGCGTAATACGTCAAAGGATCGCGGTGTGAACTGGTGCATGTTCAGCGTTGCTTTGGCGGAAGAACCAAACCCATTGAGCCTCGCCTGCGCGACTTTTCGCGCCGCCGCTAAAATGGTGTCATGCACCACCATCACCGAAACTGTCGCTTTGGTGACGCCATCAAAATACGCCAAATCGCCGCTGGCAATCCGCGCTTGGTCACTCCCCACCAGCACTTGTTGCTTCAGCGATAACCCTTGATATTGGGCGATGAATTCATACAAAGGCGCTTCACCCAGCCCGTGCAGGAAAATCGGCTCATGGTGGCGTACCAACACCAAACCAACGATGCGCCCTTGTACATCGAGCCCAACACGCAAATTAATGCTGTCGCCTGAAAAGCCCGGAAAATCGGTTAAATCATCGGTTTCAAACAGATAGCCGATGGTTTGATCGAGCTGATAAATATCGGTGATAGGCATGGCATCTTGCGATGCTTTCATGCGGGTGGCGCGAGGAAAGAGGGCTTGCGCTTCATCGCTCACTTCAAGCCAATCTTGGGCAAAAAGCGACGGTGTAAAGAGAATCATAAAGAAGCTAAGGCAAAGCCAACGACGCCAATACATACACTGCTCTGGCATGGAAATACCCATTAAAAAGCGGAGTACAAGCTCCGCATCGCGTATCCGTCAGGCAGCACTGGGAGCGCTGCCGTCAGGTTGCAGAAAGGGGTTAGAAGAAACCGAGCGGGTTGATGTCGTAACTCACCAGCAAGTTTTTAGTTTGTTGGTAGTGATTCAGCATCATCTTGTGGGTTTCACGGCCAATACCGGATTTTTTGTAGCCACCAAACGCCGCATGCGCAGGGTAAAGGTGGTAACAGTTCGTCCATACACGGCCTGCTTGAATGGCACGTCCCATGCGGTACGCACGGTTTACATCACGCGTCCAAAGCCCCGCACCTAGGCCATATTCCGTGTCATTGGCAATCGCCAACGCTTCGGCTTCATCTTTGAAGGTAGTGACCGCAATAACAGGGCCGAAGATCTCTTCTTGGAACACTCGCATGGTGTTGTCACCTTTGAAAATGGTCGGTTTCACGTAGTAACCACCACCGAAGTCCGCAGACTCGCCGCCCGCCAGCAGCTCTGCGCCTTCATCACGACCAATGTCCATGTAGCTTAAGATCTTCTCGTATTGCTCATTAGAGGCTTGTGCACCCACTTGCGTTTCCGTGTCGAGCGGGTTGCCGTGTTTGATTGCTTTGGTACGCTCAACCACTTTCGCCATGAACGCATCAAAGATGCTTTCTTGCACCAGTACACGCGATGGACAGGTACACACTTCGCCTTGGTTGAAGAACGCCAATACACAGCCTTCGACGGCTTTATTGATGAACTCATCTTCCTGTTGCATTACATCTTCAAAGTAGATATTCGGCGATTTACCACCCAATTCAACGGTTGATGGGATCAAGTTATCTGCCGCGCAACGAAGCACATGATTACCAATCGCGGTAGAACCTGTAAAAGCAATCTTTGCGATACGGTTGGATGTTGCAAGCGCTTGGCCAGCTTCTGGCCCCATACCATTAACCACGTTCAACACGCCTGGTGGCAACAAATCACCCACCAGCTCCATCAACAATAGGATGGTCGTTGGTGTTTGCTCGGCAGGTTTTAAGACAATACAGTTGCCCGCAGCAAGCGCTGGCGCAATTTTCCATGCCGCCATCAACAGTGGGAAGTTCCAAGGGATGATCTGTCCGACGACCCCTAAAGGTTCGTGAATATGGTAGGCCACGGTATTGGCATCGATCTCAGCCGCAGACCCCTCTTGGGACCTAATCGCCCCCGCGAAGTAGCGGAAGTGATCAACACAAAGCGGGAGGTCAGCGGCGAGGGTTTCGCGCACGGCCTTGCCGTTTTCCCACGTTTCTGCAACGGCCAGATATTCGATGTTGGCTTCGATGCGATCAGCAATCTTGAGGAGGATGTTAGAACGCTCGGTGGCAGATGTAGCTCCCCACGCAGCTTTCGCTTGATGCGCGGCGTCGAGTGCCAATTCGATGTCTTCTGCACTGGAGCGAGGAATTTCTGTGATCGGTTCGCCTGAACAAGGCGATGTATCAGTGAAGTATTGTCCTTTAACCGGCTCAACCCAGTTACCGCCAATATAGTTGCCATAACGCGCCTTAAAATTAACGACGGCTCCGTCGGTATTTGGTTTTGCGTAAATCATTGTCCACCTCATCATAATTCGTTGGCGATATCGCCTTCGTCTTCCCTAACGCTCCCTTTGGAGGCCATGTCAGGCGTTGTACTTAGAGTATGGAAAGGAGGTGGGATCTCACCATCACCCCTTGGTTGGCAAAATCTCATACTTTCGACGGGTAGGCGGAAAGAAGGAGGAGAACACGGTGCGTGTATCGCCATTTTCTTTTTGTTTTTTCGCGCTAACCCACGTCAAAAGTACATCATGACCCACCATGATTTACCTGTGTGTTTCATCACGCACGAACGTATTTGGCGTTCGTTGGATGAGGCGTTCCAGCGACTTTTTAAGGCCTAGGCGCACTGCGGAATCGTCAGTAGTGAGTATTTACGCTGTGGCATAAGGTGCATGTCCCGATTTCAATAATGGGGGCGAGAGGAGATATGAGGGGTGAGATAGGAGATACGAGATACGAGATACGAGAAAGAGCCAGAACAAGAAGAGATAAGAGAGAAAAGAGAAAAGAAAACAATGCCGAGCACAGGGCTCGGCATTGAGGTGCAGATATTAAAACCGTTAGCTTTTCGGCAGCTTAAAGGTCCATACCGTGCCACCTTGGTTGAAGTTTTTCACGCGCTTGGCAACGTCTCCGCCCCATAGCGGCACCGCACCACCCCAGCCGGATAAGACAGAGACATATTGCTCGCCGTCCATTTTCCATGTCACAGGGCTACCCACGATGCCTGAGCCGGTGTTGAACTTGTAAAGCAGCTCACCCGTTTTGTCGTCGAAGGCCATCAAGTAACCTTCAGGGTTACCGGTGAACACCAAACCGCCTGCCGTGGTGAGCACACCGCCCCACAGTGGCGCGTAGTTTTTGAACTCCCACACCTTCTCGCCGGTTTTCGGATCATAGGCGCGGAGCACACCGATGTAATCATCGTTGTTCGAGCGAATAGTAAAGCCCGCCCCTAAGTAGGCTGCACCGCGTTTGTAGGAAACAGGCTCGTTCCAAATGTCCATGTGCCATTCATTTGCAGGCACATAAAACAACCCCGAGTTTTGGCTGTAGGCCATCGGCATCCAGTTTTTACCACCAAGGAAAGAAGGCGCTGCAATCACGGTTTTACCCTGCTTGCCGTCTTTCACTTCACTCGGGTCACCCGGGCGGTTTTCATCAACATACAAAGGACGCCCTTTGTCATCGAGGCCTTTCGCCCAGCTGATTCTATCAACAAACGGGAAGCCGCGAATGAAATCGCCATTGGTGCGATTTAGCACGTAAAAGAAGCCATTTCTGTCCGCCGTTGCTGCCGCTTTCACGGTTTTACCGTCTTCTTGATAATCGAACGAAATCAGCTCATTCACACCATCAAAATCCCAACCATCGTGTGGCGTGGTTTGGAAATGCCACACAATTTTTCCGTCATCAGGGTCGATCGCAAGGCGTGATGAAGAAAAGAGGTTATCGCCCGGACGCATGTGTGAGTTCCATGGCGCAGGGTTACCCGTACCAAAAAAGAGCAAATCTGTGTCGGGGTCATACGTTCCGCCTAACCACGGCGCGGCACCGCCACTTTTCCAGAGGTCGGCTGGCCATGTTTTTCCTGGTGCGCCACCTGAGATGCCGTTTTCGATTTTCTTTCCATCTTTGTAGACGTAGCCCATGTGGCCTTCAACGGTTGGGCGTTCCCACACCAGCTTACCTGTCTTCGCATCATACGCGCGCACTCTCCCCACAATCCCAAATTCACCGCCCGATACCCCTGTGATGACGTTACCTTTCACAATGATCGGTGCAGCGGTAATGGAGTAACCGTCTTGGTAGTTATCGACGGTCTTTTTCCAACGTACCTTGCCCGTTTTCGCATCCAGTGCGACGAGCTTGGCATCCAAGGTGCCAAATATCACCAAGTCGCCATACAGTGCGACCCCACGGTTGATCACGTCACAACACGGCATGATGCCATCAGGCAAACGTGCATCGTATTGCCATAATTCATCGCCGGTTCTGGCATCAATGGCGTACACCCGCGAGTAAGAACCGGTCACATACATCACGCCATCTTTGATCATCGGCTGGCTTTCTTGGCCACGCTGTTTCTCACCGCCGAGGGAGAACGCCCACACGGGACGGATCTCTTCCACTGTCTCTCGGTTTATCGCATCCAGTGGACTAAAACGCTGTCCTCTAAGGCCGAGGCCGTAGCTCACCACATCGTCTGTGGTGGCCTGATCGGCGAGGATATCTTCATCCGTGACGCCCGCATAAAGTGGCGATGATGCCAGCGCGAGCGAGAGTGCGGCAAATAGCGCACCGCGTTTAAATGACGTTACTGTCATGGGAATACCTCTTCGTTAGCTAACTGCTTTTCAGCAACTAGGTGTCCATTGAGAATCAATAAATCCTGTGGGTAGTAAAACCACGATGTCCCTTTTCGTTGAATTCAGACCGAGCGCTGCCCAGCCTCTTTTTCTGTGGTTGGCAAAAAATGCATCCACACGAAGAATCAGGCGAGAGAGGAACAAACCGTGTTGTTTTACTGAAAGGCGATATGTCGATCGCTTGTTTAGATGTTTTGGTTAGAACCAACCGTGACGTGTTTTCAAGGGGATTGTGCGAGCATGGCAACAGGCTCAACATTCTTCCCTTTTTCATTGTTATCCCTTGCAGACGCCGTGCTCGGCGCGATATCAACAAAGCGCATCGGCACTTTAAAATCGACCCCATATTGCGTCGCCCAGCGGGAAAAGTCTCCAGAGCGAATGTGCGCAAGAACAATGTCTTCGAGGGCATACGCCAATTGGCGATAATTGTTGTGTACCGCCATGCCCAACTCCCAATCCGCGCGCCCCAATAAAGGGAACGCCAATTCGGTGAGCACAGGCTCGGTGTGTTGATTGCCCTGTGATGTTTGATTGCCTTGTGACGTACCTTGATGCGACGGGGAATTCAGCCATTCCAACTGCGAACTCATTCCCATCACCATGGCAACGTCACCAAGGTTCAACGCATCAAATGCATCATTTATGGAGGCATAAGTACGGGTATTTTGGCGAAAACGCCCACCGTAAGCCGTGGTCAAAAAGAACTGCGGCACGGTGTCGACTTCAACGCCAACAGGGTGATATATAAACCGCGCAGCGGTCTGAGGACGTTCAAGTTTTGCCATGTCATACGCCAGCAGCCAGCGCTCTCTTTGGTAAGGCGCAAACATGTGTACAAGCTCATGGGCGGGCAACCCTAAATCGTCTCGTTGCAAGGCAAACTCCCGGTCGTAAGGCACGCGCAGCATGACATCGGCTTTCACCCGTCGTCCGTCTTCACTGGTTAAGTTCATGCCTTTCCACAGGTAATTTCGCATGTCATCTTCGACGGTTTCGTCCGGTGTCATCCAACGTAAATCCAACGCCACACCCAAGCCATCAGCAAGGGCCTGCGCCAATGCCACGTCAATGCCAGACGCTTCGCCTTGCGTATTAATAAAAGAATAAGGAGGGAAATCTTTGTACACCGCAATGCGGATACTGCCACTGGCTTGAATGTCATCATAAGAACGCGCATTCACGGGCGAACTCCATGTTAACCAGCCCATCAAGATCATTAGCCAAATGACGTTAATCATCAGCCAAAGTCTGGCAAACACGGAGAATGTTCGTGTAAACAAAGCCATGTTCTCTCCTCCCTTCTTCACTGCGCTGATTAGCCGTTTTCAGGCGCCACAGATTCAAGCCAGGTTCGAATCGCCCACAGCGCTTCTTGGTTTAAGTGTTCGGTCATTTTGGGCATATACACCGCGCCATTTCGCACTGCGCCATTTTGGACTCGGTAGATGTACCACTCATCGCCGTCGTAGTCGGGAGATAGGATGCGAAGGTCAGGGGCTATGCCACCAGAAATGCCTTCTAGGCCATGGCAACGTGCGCAGTTTTGGTTATAAGCAGACGCGCCAATACGTTCAATTTCAGTTTTCACCTCCCCTTCCACATCACGGTAGGGGTTCGTTTCTGTCCACTCCGCACCTAGGGTAGGAATGCTTGATGTGTCGATTGATTGAGGGGTGACATCTCCGTGTGCGAACACGGTGTGAGATGACAATACGGCGACCAGCGCGAGGGCGGTAATAATACAAATATTGCGTTCAACGTTTTCCATGTCACTCAGACTCCTTCGTTTTTCGATGCTTGGAAAAGTGTAGGGGCGGGGCGGATTTGACGACATGCTACAAAGGCGGGGAAATCCCTCATTCTTTAGGAGGATTTTTAACAAATCGACGGCTTGTCGTTGGAAAAAGAAGGAGCCACTGCATACAGTGAAGGCGTTGATAACGTTGGAGTGTGTCGCATGGCAGAAGACAAAAAATGCAGCAATACATTGATTATCAAAAGCCTCTTCGTCTTTTTCAGCATGTTTATCGTGCTGGGATTGTCATCGTCCGTGAAAGCCGAGGTCGAAATGAACATTGGCTTACTTCGTCAGCCTTCCACGGTCACCACCGCCGTTCCTGAATACCTGCGCGCCGCAGACAATGACGGCGAGGCCGGTGCTATGCGCGCCATTGGGGACGCTAACGGAACAGGTAAGTTTCTCGGTCAAAAATACACGCTTAACAGCCAAACCAGCGATGACATAAACACGCTCATTGCCACGGCGACATCGTGGTATCAACACGGCACACGCTTTTATCTCACCGATCTCAATACCGCAGAGTTAACGAAGCTTCGTCAATCGCTACCTGACGATGCTGTTCTGCTCAATTACGGCAACGCGGACGATGCGCTTCGCGAATCCCTTTGCTTACCGAACACACTGCACACGGGCGTCAGCTATGCCATGCGCGCTGATGCCATTGGGCAATGGCTCCGATTACGCCGACTCAATACCGTCTTTTTAGTCGCGGGGCCTAACGCGGCTGACCAAGCTTCTCTTGCTGCGGTTAAAGCCACGCTCAAGAAATTCAATCATCGCGTGGTCGATGAAAAGGTCTGGAATTTTGACACTGACCTTCGACGCACGGCCTCTCAAGAATTACCGCTTTTTACACAAGCCAAAAACTACGACGTGGTGTGGGTGGTGGATGAAAGCAATTCATTCGGTCAGCACCTGCCTTTTAATACATGGCTCCCCCGCCCCGTCATAGGCTCTCACGGCATGCGAAGCGACGGCTGGCATTACGCGATCGAGCAATGGGGTGCCATTCAGCTGCAAAATCGCTTCAAAAAAGACTTCGAACGCCCCATGACCGCCAAAGATTTTGCGGCTTGGGTGGCGATACGCACCCTCAATGAAGCCGTCACCACACTTAACACGGCAGAGGTAAAAGACGTTCAACGCTTTGTCCTCAGCGATCGTTTCCAATTAGCCGCTTACAAGGGGCGCAAGCTCACTTACCGCACGTGGAACGGGCAACTTCGCCAGCCTGTTCCCCTGTTTTATTCGCAGGCACTCGTCGCTACTGCTCCATTTGAGGGCTTTCTTCATCCGCGTAACGAACTCGATACGCTTGGGTTCGATCAAGCACAAAGTCAGTGCCGCCTTTACCCGACTTTTTAAGGACATAGGATCATGAATCGTTTCACTCATCTCATCCCCCTCTCCGTTACCATGTTGTTCGGCGCATCGCTGCTTAGCCTGTCACTGATCAGTACCAGTGTGTCAGCCAAAGAATTGGCTTACGTGGCCAATGAGAAAGATGACACCGTCAGTGTAATTGATATGGACTCGCTGACAGTGATAAACACCTTTGACGTTGGCGACCGCCCTCGCGGAATAGAGATCAGTAAAGATCAAACCCAGCTGTATATTTGCGCGAGTGAATCAGACACGGTGCAGGTCTTCGATCTCGATTCCGGTCAGATCGCGGGCGAGCTTCCGTCGGGGGAAGATCCTGAGTTGTTTGCCCTTCACCCTGATGGTAAACGCTTGTATATCGCCAATGAAGACGATGCACTCATGACGGTGGTCAACATTCCTGATGCCAGTGTTATCACGCAAGTGGAGGTCGGGGTAGAACCCGAAGGCGTGGCCGTTAGCCCTGATGGGAAGCTGGCTATCATCACCTCTGAAACGTCCAACATGGCGCATTGGATTGATACCGACACAAATGCCATGGTGCACAACACCTTGGTCGATGCGCGCCCGCGCTATGCGGAGTTCAGCCCAGATGGAAAACAACTCTGGGTAAGCGCAGAAATTGGCGGCACCGTGTCTGTGATTGATACCGACAGCAAGGCCATCATCAAGAAAATCAGCTTTGCACCCAAAGGCGTGCATAAAGACAAAGTGCAACCTGTCGGCGTGAGACTCAGCCAAGATGGCAACACCGCCTTTGTTGCTTTGGGCCCTGCAAACCACGTCGCCGTGGTGAATACCAAAACGCTGGAGGTGGAAGATTACCTGCTGGTGGGGCGTCGCGTCTGGCAAATGGCGTTTAACGCCGCACAAGACAGATTGCTGACCACCAATGGCGTCAGTGGCGATGTGTCCGTGATTGATGTCACCAACCGCAAGGTCATCAAAACCATTAAGGTGGGCCGCTACCCTTGGGGTGTCGCGGTGCGTCAGGTCAACTGAATCCGTATGCTCGACATTCATTCCCTTAGCCATACTTACGGCCAATCAAGCGCTGCAACACATCGCGGGGGGCGACAAGCGCTGAATGACATCAACCTGTCGCTGGGCGATGGGTTACACATGTTGCTGGGCCCTAACGGCGCAGGGAAAAGCACCTTATTTGCCCTGCTCACACGCTTGTTGCCCGTTCAGTCGGGCTATGTGCATTTGCTCGGCGAGCCCCCCAATCGTCAGACCATGGCGAAATTAGGCGTGGTGTTTCAACAAAGCACCCTCGACCTCGATTTAACCGTCGCACAAAACCTCAACTACTACGGTGCGTTACATGGCTTTAGCGCGACACAAACCCAGCAGCATGCCGCCCCTTTACTTGCTCATTTTTCACTGAGTAATCGCCTCAATGACAAGGTGCGCACCTTGAACGGCGGCCATCGCCGACGTACAGAATTGGTTCGCGCCTTGATGCATTCCCCCTCCATATTGCTGTTGGATGAACCCACCAGCGGCCTTGATCCCAAAGCGCGCGCATCCTTGTCGGATGCCGTGCGATCCTTGTGCGAACAGAAACCATTGTGCGTGTTATGGGCGACACACCTCATCGAAGAGGTTACCCCAACGGATGATGTGGTGGTGTTAAACAAAGGTCAGCTGAAAGCCCATGACTCTGCGAGAAACCTCGTCGCTTTTTATCAAGTAGAATCCTTGTCTGAGGTGTTTTCTCAACTCACTGATGAGGACATGCAATGAGGTATTGGTATGCCTTCGTTGGGATTTGTTACCGTGAATGGCTGCGCTTTTTCTCGCAACGCGCACGCTTCGCAGCCAGCCTCGTGAGGCCGTTGCTTTGGCTGGTGGTGTTTGCTGCGGGCTTTCGTGCCGCCCTTGGCATTGCGATCATGGAGCCTTACGCCACCTACATCAATTACGAGGAATACATTCTGCCCGGCCTTTGCGCCATGATATTGCTGTTCAACGGTATGCAAAGTTCGTTATCCATTGTCTATGACCGAGAAATGGGCAGCATTAAAGTGCTGCTAACCAGCCCGCTCCCTCGCCCATTCCTTCTGCTATCAAAACAGATCGCCAGTGCCATTGTGAGCGTCTTACAAGTGGGGGCATTTTTGGTGATTGCAGCGCTGTATGACAGACCGCTCGAGCCAATGGGCTATGTGATGGTGATCCCCGCGCTGTTTTTAACCGCGTTGATGTTGAGCGCGCTCGGCATCGTGATCGCATCACGCATTCGCCAATTAGAAAACTTCGCAGGCGTGATGAATTTTGTCATCTTCCCCATGTTCTTTCTTTCGTCCGCGCTCTATCCATTGTGGAAGATGCAAGAAGCCAGTATTTGGTTATATGAAGTTTGCCGTTATAACCCGTTCACCTTTGGCGTTGAGTTGATTCGTTTTGCCCTCTACCAACAGTTGAATGTCACGGCATTGTTGGTCGTTGGCGGGTGTACGTTACTTTTCGTGATACTCGCAGTAGCAGGCTTTCAGCCCACGCGAGAAAAAAACAAAGGTGGGCCGCCTTAATACTCACTTCTCACCGCTAGAAACAAAAAAACCGCGCCAACGCGCGGTTTTCACTATTCAGAACGGGCGATTAGAAGTTGAATTCAACGCCGCCAAAGAAGCCATCGTTCATGAATTTACCTTGGTTAGCACCAAAGTAGTTGAAGTCGTAATCTTGAACGCGGTAACCCGCTTTAAAGTTCAAGTCTGCTGCAACCAAGCCCAGCGTGAACAAAATACCCGCTTCACCATCAACGGTGCTGGTTTCGTCATAGCTACCGAAGCTGAAGCTACCGAACAGAGACACAGGCGTTGCAGGAATGCCTAGGCGAACATCACTGTATACGTTTGGCTGCCACTCATCGAAGTTACGGCTTTGGAAACGGCCTTCGAATTTTTGCAGGTTCAGACCGATGTCGAAAGAGATCAGGTCGTTATCCAAAATTTCGTAGTACGCAATGAAGTCATACTGCGTGAAATCAGTATCAAACTTTTTCGATTCAACGCCGGTGTAACGTACTTTTGCGTTAGGAACCAAAGGAATGAAATGCTCAAACGCCGCGTAGTAAGAACCTTGAATGTTGGCATCATCTGCACGCACATCGTTGATTTTTGCATCCGCATACCACGCGTCTGCACCCACTTTGGCCCCAAGAAGCACCGCTGCTTGCGCAGGCATTGCAAATGCACCAGCCACTGCTAACGCAGCAAGAGAAAGGTTCAGTTTTTTCATTGAAAGGGCTCCGCCTAACTTTCTATTGGATTATGTTTGCGAGCACTATAGCAAAAACGAGGCAAACATTCCGCACAAAACTGCCTAGTTTTTATGCGGAATGATTCATGTTTATCGCCTAATTATGAGGGGCATCAGACCCTCATAAACAATAGACTAGTATCGGCGGGCACGCTGGTAGCGACGTGTACGTTTCGAACAATATTCACGGTACTGGGTGGCATGCTTATCTCGACCTTTCAGTAACCAGACAACAACGGCAATCAAGATAATCCAAGGCAGCATTTTGAACATCAGTCCAATCATGCCAGCCAGTGCCATCACGATGAATCCCACTGCCACCGCAGCAATAATGCCAATAAAGCTCAATCCCGTTGCTAACAAGGCAACCGCAAAACCAACCAAAAATAGAAACTCAATCATCAGACCCTCCTAAGGTACTCAGTGACTTTTCCTTTGATAACGTTATTGCACGAACCTTGCCAACTTTCATATTCCTTTATTATCAGTCACATAAACAAAAAGGCGTTACCCACAACGGATAACGCCTTCAAAGAAATGGTAAATCACACCAACTAATGCGGCATTTTTAACCATATCGGGTTAAGTCTGTGTTGATGCTGTTATACATCCAATTCCGCAGGAATTTTCGCGAGTGCAGCTTCCAGCACTTCGATACCTGAACCTGGCTTGTGCGCGTTCTCACTGATGTAACGACGCCATTGGCGCGCACCTGGCATGTTCTGAAACATACCCAACATGTGGCGACTGATGTGGTTAAGGTAAGAACCGTTACTCAATTGCTCTTCGATGTAAGGGAACATTGCTTTCACCGCGTCGCTGCGTTTGATGATTGGTGCATTACCACCAAACAAACGATTATCGACTTCAGCTAGCATATACGGGCTTTGGTAAGCTTCACGGCCTATCATCACGCCGTCCATAAACTTCAGGTGCTCTTCCGCTTCTTCAAGGGATTTGATGCCACCGTTAATTGCCATGGTCAGGTGTGGGAAATCTTTCTTCAATTGATAAACACGTGGGTAATCCAACGGCGGGATTTCACGGTTCTCTTTCGGGCTCAACCCTGACAGCCATGCTTTACGCGCATGAATGGTGAAGTTGTCGCAACCCGATTTCTCGTTAACTGTACGTACGAAGTCCACCAAGAACTCGTAGCTGTCTTGGTCATCGATACCAATGCGGGTTTTCACCGTGACAGGAATATCAACCACGTCTTTCATTGCTGACACGCATTGCGCCACCAACTCAGCTTCACCCATTAAGCACGCACCAAAACGGCCATTTTGAACACGGTCAGATGGACAACCTACATTCAGGTTAATTTCGTCATAACCTCGCTCAACCGCCAACTTGGCACACGTCGCCAAATCAACGGGGTTAGAACCACCCAACTGAAGTGACACGGGATGTTCTTCTTCATTGAACTGAAGAAAATCGCCTTTGCCATGAATGATCGCGCCGGTTGTCACCATCTCGGTATACAACAACGCGTTCTTCGACAAAATACGGTGGAAGTAGCGGCAATGGCGGTCGGTCCAATCCAGCATCGGCGCAATGGAGAAACGGGCTGACGGGTAAGACAAACCCTCAGACATGCCGCCTGATAATGGGTTTTGGATGTCAGTGGTTTCGTTAAGCATGGATCGACCTCGTTGCACTCTGTAACGGCAAAGTGCTGCGAAAAGCAACACCTAATAAAAGAGAGCGGATTCTACCTCAAAGTATGTATCACTCCAACTCAACCGTTCAGTGAAGAGCTTGATAAAACAAAAAAGGAAATAGAGAAAAAATAAAACCCAGACGGGGCTGGGTTTTTAAGAAAAGCGATTAGATATAAATTGTATTAGTCGGCTTTTGATAAAGTTCGTTGAGAACAGCGATAAATATCGGCAATAACTGAAATAGACTCGTCATCATTACTAATTATTTTTGTTATATGGTAACGATTTCCACTAAGCATGTACGCGGCATTAGATAGCTCTACTTCTAAGTGTTCAGGTACCGTCGAAATAGAATTAGATGTGATAGTTTTACAACTATTACTGTCAATCTCAGTAAAAGTCATAGGCTGCACACCAAAAGCCCCTGGCAATAATAGTGGTTGCTTGGTACTTCTTTTAACCGTTTTCTTACTTGGGGTTTCAGCTGGATTTTGGCTAACTTCATTTTCGTAACTGCTAAAGTTTGCAGCCGGTTGACCATTAATATCTACAACTCCACAGTTTAAACCACCATCTCTCAAGCATGTCTGGTTTGCGAGGTCGACGGCTCGGTCAATTGAGTCAGCCCCCCAAGCAGCTCCCGCTTTACCATTAGTACCAATTGAATACGCTTTGTTGTCTGGCTGGAACTTGTACTTCTCATACAATGAGGTTTGCCCAGTAGTGGCCTGACAGCCAGTAAGAATTATTGCTGAAGCAATACACCCCAATCGAACAAATGTCCTGATTTTCATTAACTTGCCTTTGTATATTTTTTGGTTGTTAATTCTACCAACCAATGCATATTAAGAATATCTACAATGCACAAATGAACGATTAGGATTTTTGTTTCAACTCATGAAAATATATGATTAAACATTAAAAGAAACATATGCTTCTTTCTTTTTTAACCAATTGATTACTCAGGGCACCCTTCCAATTTATAGATGGCATAGCCGTTCTGGTTAAGCGCTTCATCATATTGCGGTAGGTCTGCTGTAGTGTGGCAAAACGCACAGTTACCCGATTTGACCGTGGCGTCAGCCTCGCCAATCTCTGCCAACCATGCTTTCGCATATTTCACCGCCAAATCATCATCTTTTACGCGCATCAACACATCGAAATGCAAGATCTTGCCAGAAGATGCTGTCGCATAAGTATCGTATACATGTATTGCCATTGTCGATTCTCCTTATCTTTAATATTGGTATCGTGTCGATACTTTTATTTAATATAAGGATCCTGCTATGCTTGTCAACATAGTTTCGATAAGAAACAAATTGACTAAGAAGCGAACATGAATAATATCGAGCCTATCTATGACATCCTTGAACGCATCACGACCTTGTATCGCAACGAAGTCCGGCTCATCGGTATTGAGCATGGCTTACACCCTGTGCATCTTGAGGTGATTTACTTCCTTTCTCGTTGTAACAAATACAGCGATACCCCCGCTGCCGTCACAGAGTTTTTGGGCATCACCAAAGGTACGACGTCGCAATCAATCTCCCTCTTAGAGACAAAAGGTTACATCTACAAGAAAAAAGACCCGATCGATCGTCGCGTGTCACATTTGGTGCTCACCCCCCAAGGTCAAGCTATCGCAAAAAAAGCCATTCCTCCCCAATCATTTAAACAAGGTTTAGAGAGCTTGGGCGACGAGAGTGCGCAATTGAAAACGCAACTGGAAGCCTTATTGAAAAACATACAATACAGTAATGAGTCGGCGAGCTTTGGTTTGTGTAAAACATGTAAATTTCACACACCAATGTCAGATGAGCATTTTTATTGCGCGTTGACGAAAGAAACGTTAGTGAAGGATTTCGGTGAGCTAATATGCCGCGAACATACCGAATCTAAATAAACGCTGTATAAACATAAGACTAGTGTGATTTTGGTTAGCGTCTCACCTCGACTAAGTTTCATTAAACAGAAAAAAACGCCGACTTAACGTGCTAGAACGCATTTTCACTGATTTCTATCATCTACAATGATGAAATATAAACCCTCATCACGGCCTTGCAGGTGCGCGTTTTGTTTGCTGTGATAGAATGAAGCCTTCAGCCTGATTCTTGAGGTCTTATGACCAATATTGCACAGCTAATTACCCGCGCTCAAGCGTTATGCGAAGAGCGAGGCGTGCGCCTGACGAGTCAGCGCGAACGGGTATATGAAATTATCGTTCAGAGTAAACGAGCCATTAGTGCTTACGATTTGCTGGACGTATTACGAGAAACCGAGCCCCAAGCGAAACCTCCAACGGTATACAGGGCGCTCGATTTTTTGCTTTCTCAGGGGTTTGTGCACAAAGTAGAGTCTACGAATAGCTTTATCGCTTGCTGCTTACCCGGCCATGCGCAACACTGTTCACAATTACTGATTTGCGATTCGTGCGGTGCGGTGGAAGAGTGTCATGCTGATTCTTTGTCTACAGCGCTGCAAGAGAAAGCAAGTCAGGCTGGTTTTGCAGTGAGTCATCACGTTGTAGAAACACATGGAACCTGTGGATCTTGTCAGGTAGCGAAACATTAGTTGCATTAGGACGGTAAACGAACATTATGCGCGCGGAATTTGTAAACCCATTTTTGTCTTCTTTGGTCAATGTATTGACGACCATGGCACAGCTTGAGATTACGCCAAAGAAACCGCAGTTGAAGACATCGGAAGTTGCGAAAGGCGACGTGTCAGGTTTGATTGGCATGGTTGGCCCTAAAACAAGAGGCTCTCTTTCTGTCACGTTTGAGGAAGAGCTTGCGCTAGAAATAATGAACCGCATGTTAGGCGAGAAGCCAACGTCAATCGATGCAGATGTGACGGACATGGTCGGTGAAATCACCAATATGGTGACAGGCGGTGCGAAGCGTCTTCTTGCGGAGAAAGGCTTCGACTTTGATATGGCAACGCCGATCGTTGTGTCAGGTCGCGACCACACCATCACACATAAAAGCGAAGGCCAAATCATCATCATGCCGTTTGATTCGGATTTCGGGCGAGCCTATATCGAAATTTGCTTTGACGATTAACGTCATTCTTACTCATAAAAAAAACGCCGCTATATGCGGCGTTTTTTGTTTCTTACTGACCTTGAGAGATTACGCGCGCCATTGTTTGAACGCGTTAATCAAACCGTTGGTTGAGCTATCGTGGCTCGCAACGGCATCTTGACCTGCAAGCTCTGGCAAGATTTGGTTTGCCAGTTGTTTACCGAGCTCTACGCCCCACTGATCGAAGCTGAAGATGTTCCAGATAACGCCTTGCGCAAAGATCTTGTGCTCATACATCGCAATCAAGTTACCTAGCGTACGAGGGGTAATCTGCTTCACCAAAATTGAGTTGGTTGGGCGGTTACCTTCAAACACTTTAAACGGAACAAGTTCCGCCACTTCTGCAGGGGTTTTACCCGCAGCCACAAATTCAGCTTCCACTTGCTCGCGTGTTTTACCGAATGCCAAGGCTTCCGTTTGTGCGAAGAAGTTCGCCATCAGTTTTGGATGGTGATCGCTCAGTGGGTTGTGGCTGATTGCTGGTGCAATGAAATCACACGGGATGATTTTCGTGCCTTGGTGAATCAGCTGGTAGAACGCGTGTTGACCGTTAGTACCCGGCTCACCCCAAATGATTGGGCCCGTTTGGTAATCAACAGGCAGGCCGTCACGATCAACATACTTACCATTTGATTCCATATTGCCTTGCTGGAAGTAAGCAGCAAAACGGTGCAGGTATTGGTCGTACGGCAAAATCGCTTCTGACTCTGCGCCATAGAAGTTGTTGTACCAAACACCAATCAGTGCCAACAGCACGGGCAAGTTTTCAGAGAACGGGGTTTGCTGGAAGTGGTTATCCATGTCGTGTGCGCCAGCCAACAACTCGATGAAGTTGTCGTAGCCAACCGCTAAACAGATAGACAGGCCAATTGCAGACCACAGTGAGTAGCGACCGCCAACCCAATCCCAGAACTCAAACATGTTGTCGGTGTCGATACCGAATTCCGCAACAGATTTTGCGTTAGTCGACAGCGCGGCAAAGTGCTTCGCCACGTGTGCTTGATCTTCTGCTGTCGCCAGGAACCAATCACGCGCAGACAATGCGTTGGTCATGGTTTCTTGCGTGGTGAACGTTTTAGACGCCACCAAGAACAAGGTCGTTTCTGGGTTCAAACCTTTCAACGTTTCAGCAATGTGCGTCCCATCAACGTTAGACACAAAGTGCAGGTTCAGGCGCGTTTTGTATGCTGCCAATGCCTCTGACACCATGTAAGGGCCAAGGTCTGAACCGCCGATACCGATGTTCACGATGTCGGTAATTTCTTTGCCGGTGTAGCCTTTCCACTCACCACCAATGACACGCTCTGAGAAGACTTTCATCTTCTCAAGCACAGCGTTCACGTGCGGCATAACATCTTCGCCATCAACCATGATCGGTGTGTTGCTGCGGTTGCGCAGAGCAATGTGCAGCACTGCACGGTCTTCTGTTTGGTTGATTTTATCGCCACCAAACATTGCACCAATCGCGGTTTTCAACTCTGTTTCGTCTGCAAGCGCGAACAACTTATCGAGTGTTTGTTCACTGATCAGGTTTTTCGAGTAATCCAGCAGGATATCGTCACCGAAATTGACAGAAAACTTATCGAAACGGTTTGGATCGTTGGCAAAAAGCGAGCTAAGGGTCAAATCCTGCGCATCTTCAAAATGAGCGGTAAGCGATTTCCACGCTGCCGTTTGCGTCGGATTGATAGACTTCAACATAGTTATTGTTCCTTATAGACAGAGTCGGTTCGAGTGGGCGCTGTCATCCCACATTATTCGAGGCAGACCACACTTCGTCATGTAATCGCCAAAGTGGTGTAATGTTACGATCTACTGTGTACCCTTGCTAGGCCAATACGTAGTTTTAAGCCGATATCTTTTTATTGCGATAGGCTAAGAGTTGCTATGTTGGCATGATTACATTGCAACCGTTTTGCGTTAAGTCAGTGATTGTGCATGCTCGAACGCGGTGCCAAGGTCTCTTGAACACGTATTTTATATAAATGACTGAATAGCAGGTGTGCTAAATGTGGATTCAAAAAACTATTAATTTAACCGCCAAGCGCCGTGGTTTTCATTTAATCACTGATGAAATCGAACAACATATTCCTGAGTTGCGCGAATTACATATCGGTCTAATTCATCTGTTTATTCAACACTCTTCTGCCAGTTTGACACTGAATGAGAACGCTGATCCAACGGTACGCAGTGACATGGAAGCGCATTTCAACCACTTCGTTCCAGCGTGTGCTTCTTACTACCAACATACCTATGAAGGGGATGACGACATGCCCGCGCACATCAAAAGCTCCTTACTTGGTTCAAGCGTGTCGATACCCATATCAAAAGGCAGAATGGCGTTAGGTACATGGCAAGGTATTTATCTTGGTGAACATCGAGATCATGGCGGATCGAGGCGAGTTGTTGTAACGATTCAAGGCGAGTAAATAGAGGGGTCTCAATGAGAGTGGAACAGCGAAAAAACAGAGACCATTCTTCATCGTTGATTGTCTTGCAGATTCGCGAGTTAATCGAAAGGATCGCATTCATGTAAATCGATAGGAAACAAACGAATCATTTTAACAACACTCGCTCCATCTCATTTGGACCACATAGTCGAGTGATGATTAAAAAAACAGGAATCTTATTGAAAAATAAAGGCACAAATGCCTTTAAGGTCATATCCCAAACACCATACTTACCTAGTGCTTACCAACCGGAAATCTCATAAAAACCCCATTAAATACTCATTCTTTTATTAATAGTCACCCATAAATCTCTTATGAGTTCCTCCTTAAAAACCATCAAAAAACTCAACGTCTCATTTTTAAGATAGAAATAACTTACAGCAATCATTAGTCTTCTCCATCACTGCCGTGTCGTAAGCGACATGAACAAAACCTAAGCCACGACGAAACAATGAAGCGTTCGTTGTTAAGAACCATGAGGCTGGGTTCAACAATTTTTAATGGATTCTAGGTACCCAGATGATGAAGAAGACACTCCTCACCGCCGCGATTCTTGGATCGCTCACTTCTGCACAAGCTATCGCAGAGTGTGCCGGCAACGTTTACTCGATGAATGCCGGACGTGGGCATGTTGGCTTGCTGCTAGATGTTCAAGAAGCGAAGCAGATGTCGACACAGTACTTCTCAGATGCGGGCGAACGTGTGGAGTTCCATTCTCGCGCGCTTTTCAGTACACCAAGCATGGCGTATGACCGTATTACTGATCGCCTCTACTACACAAATTCACCTCAGCCGACTGCTTATCATGTTCAAGTGCCAGAAACCGAAGTCTCCGCAGAAGAACTGAAAAACTTAGATCTTCACGCCAAAACCATCGAGTCTTATCAGTTGGCTTACATGGACCCAGCAACTGGCGAGCACGTTGCAGGCCCTGTCGTAAACAAGCAAATCCTACGAATGGCATTTAACCCAGATAGTGGCGAGCTGTTTGCATCAGATTCACAAACCATTTTTAAGGTTAACTCAACAACCGGAGAGACCACGCATATTGGCGACTTCGAGAATGGGTTGAAATTTGGTGGTTTTACTAACTGGGGCGATTTTGTATTCCAAGATGGTGAACTGCTGTTTATCACGAACAACCGCACGCTTTCTATCAATACCGGCACGGGTGCGCAAACCCTAAAAGCCTTCCACTTTATCGATTTTGTGGCAGCAGCCACGCTGGATCAAAATGGCCAAATGCTTGTTGCAGCCAAGAACCAGAATGTATCGGGTAACGTTAACAGTAATCACCTATACCGCTTAAAGCCTTCTACGGGCGAGAAGAAAGTGGTCGGCTTATTCCCAAGCCGCATCAGCGCCATGGCAACAGTGATATCAGAAGATCACACTTGCTATGAGAAAACAGAATTCAAGAGTGACTTAACACCAGAGGTGACAGGCATTACGCTCGGTTCTGACTCTGTAACGGAAGGTTCGACGGCGTATTTCACCGTTAATTTCGACAGGGCCACCAGCGATGCTAACACCGCACTGCGCGTTGCATTAAAAGATGGCACGGCAAACTTGAACAGCGATTACCAAAATACCGTTGAATTGCTGTTCTCTGATAACTCAACGGGATCTGCCACGATCTCATCAACATTGACCGGAATCGGCTTGCCACAAGGCGTTACGTCAGTGCGCATTGGTGTGCCAACCGTGAATGACGCTACGCATGAGAGCAATGAGAACTTCACGTTGGATGCTTGGGTTTCCACCGACAAGAGCGATCTGACGTCAGCCAGTGTGACTGTTGTTGATAATGACCCCGGAGAAGTTGGCATTCGAGGGTGTAGCAACGGTGGCTGGACGTCAGCGACGAATTCACTGACTTGGTGCTCTGAGAGCGACACAGTCACTTACATTGGCGATTATCATAACTCAACGCACAGCTCGCGTTTTGAAGGCACCATTAATGGCTTGTCTATCGGTTCAGCGAGCACACTGAACTATAAAATCGCGTCCACACAAGATATCGGTGGCCTATCACGATTTACCGTAGAGATGGATTACGGTAACGGGTGGGTGACTGTAGGTAACTACCGCTCAAGGGTTTATTCACAACCAACGACGCTTTCCTATACCTATGACTTTACTCCGGCATCGACACAGGCCAAGTATCGACTCACATGGAACATCACATCTGATCGTCCTGGCGGCGGTGATGACATTGCAATCGGCTTAGAAAATGTAACCTGGTAATAAAACCGACAATCACGAATAGCCAAAGCATTGCTTTGGCTATTTTTTTGCGCTTAAAACGGCTGATTAATCATGACCCTGAACAAGCCTTCCTCACTGCCCCACGCCATTTCAGAACGCACAACAACACCTTCCACTTGGAATCGAATAGCGCCGCCCGCACTCCATTTCATGTCGCTATGTAATTCTGCTAAATCATAAGAATCAGCAACCCGCCCCGCATCAACAAAGGCGACCCATTGCCACCACGGCACATCGTACCAATTGAAAACAGGAACACTCCCTAGAGGCTGCCATTCAGGGATAACACGGTATTCAAGGCTATAACTCAATACAGAGCGGCCAACAAAGCGCCCGGTTTGAAAGCTACGCAAACGATATAGCCCGCCAAGGCGAGCGCCAGCGAACTCTGGTGGACGTTCATAAACACGTTCACCATTCACGGTCATGGTGTTATTCCAACTCGGGGTATCCGCGGTATACACATTGAGCGCGACCACCTGTTGCTTAGCTAATTCGTCCCAATCGCCAAGAGCATGGAACCAACTTTGGCTTGCTTCCCACTTCCACCAGCTTGCTCGATCACTGGCACCCGGATCAGCCGTCACGATCAACTCGCTCACACTGCCTTTGGTGGGGTTATTTGCATTGTCTCGGTTATCCCAACGGAAACGGGTTTCAAGCCCCCACACTTCTTCTGCCTTCGAGAAATCGCTAGAAATATTCGCTGCCCCGCCTGCCAGTTCACGGGACTCATAAAACGGTCGAAGCTCAATAGACGATACGCCACTCTCCCATGGAGTATGACCATCTACCTGACGCTGAGGAAAGAGAGCTGCACGGATCGGCTGGGAAATGGCCGCGCCCATCGGCAAGATGTAGCGCATAGAAAGATGATGACGCGCGTCTCGGCTGTCTGCTTTTATGCTGTCAGACTTTACAGAGGTGTTGCTCGTAGCATCGCCAAGGAAGTAGTTGAATTGCTTATAGTCGGCTTCGTAGAACTGCCCACTAAAAAGCCAGCGGCTGTCTGCTGACAATGCGTAATTATTCGCAGCCAGAAACGTCATCCAAGTATGTTTGCTGGTGCCAAGCCCCGCGGCAAACATCGACGCTTGCGGCTGCCCCGCCCCTTTCCAAAGCCCCGCCATGCCCGCAGAAAACCCCATCGCTTCGGTCGAAAAAGCGAATGGGACGATTTCTATATCAAGCGAGTTAGCGTCTGCAGTGATCGCTTGATTGGATGACGAAACCGTTTCGTCATTGCTCGCACTGGCTGACAAGCATAAGAAAGCCGCAATCAAAGATGCGGCTAGTAGACATTGATGACTGTTCAAAATGACTCACGAAAAGGATTAGGTATAAACGAGATCAACTCTCGACGTAATGTTAGTCACAAGCTCATAGCCAATCGTCCCAACATGGTTCGCGATCTCTTCAACGGGGAGAATTTCGCCCCACAAGATCACTTCATCGCCTACGCAATCCTTCGCGTCTGGGCCTAAATCAATGGTCAACATGTCCATGGAAACACGTCCCACCAAGGGAACGCTGCGCCCGTTCACCATGACGGGTGTGCCATCTGGAGCAACGCGTGGATAGCCATCGCCATAACCAATAGCGACCACGCCAATGTTGGTGTCGCGATCGGTTACCCAACGCGCACCATAACCCACAGGTTCGCCTTTTTTCGCCGTTCTCACTGCGATAAGGCTCGATGTCATGGTCATCACAGGTTTCAAACCCAGTTCTTTACCCGTGAGAGATGACACGGAAGACACGCCATAGAGGCTAATACCGGGTCTCACCCAATCAAGATGGCTGTCTGGCCAGAAGAAACAGCCTGATGATGCGGCAAGAGAGCACTCTCCACCTTGCCCTTCAGTCACCGCTGTAAACATTGCGATTTGCGTATTCGTGACGGGGTTTTCAAGCTCATCGGCACAGCCAAAGTGGCTCATGAAATGTAGCGGCTTCGCGACGTTAGGACACGCGTTTAATCGCTCAATGAAATGAGAGACATCTTCCGAGCGAACACCTAGACGGTGCATGCCGGAATCTACCTTTAACCACACCGTCAATGGCGTCGTAAGCGTGGCGCGCTCAAGCGCGTCAAGCTGCTCAATGCAGTGCACTGCGGTGTGGAGCTGATGCTCAGCCAGCAGCGGCAGATCCTCAGCCGAGTAAAAGCCTTCAAGCAGCAAAATGGGCGTGTCGATACCGTTGGCACGAAGTGCGAGTGCTTCTTCAAGTCGCGCAACACCAAACCCATCTGCATGAGCCGCAAGCGTCTTTGCAACAGGCAGCAGACCATGACCATAACCATTGGCTTTGATCGCTGCCCACGCGCGGCTGTTGGGCGCTTTGGTACGCACAACATTTAGGTTATGCACCAAATTTTCCAGTTGAATATAGGCAGTTGCTGCTTTCATGAAACCTCGCGGTTACTCTTCGTCGAACGCAGGGCCTGCGTAATTATCAAAGCGTGAGAAGTGACCTTGGAAGGTCAGACGTACCGAGCCGATAGGACCGTTACGTTGCTTACCGATAATGATTTCAGCAATGCCTTTGAGCGGGCTTTCAGGGTTATAAACCTCATCACGATAGATGAACATGATAAGGTCGGCATCCTGCTCGATTGCCCCAGATTCACGCAAGTCGGAGTTGATAGGACGTTTATCAGCACGTTGCTCCAACGAGCGGTTAAGCTGCGACAGGGCGACAACGGGCACATTCAATTCTTTCGCCAGCGCCTTTAACGAGCGGCTGATTTCGGAGATTTCCAAGGTACGGTTATCTTGCAGACCCGGTACACGCATCAACTGAAGGTAATCGACCATGATCATAGATAGGCCGCCGTGGTCACGCGCAATACGGCGGGCACGAGAGCGAACATCTGTCGGTGTTAGGCCTGAGCTATCATCGATGTACATGTTCTTCTTCTGGGTTAACAACCCCATGGTAGAAGAGATACGCGCCCAGTCTTCATCATCCAACTGGCCGGTACGAATTTTGGTTTGGTCCACGCGCGAAAAGGACGCCAACATACGCATCATCAGCTGTTCCGCTGGCATCTCTAGGGAGAAGATAAGTACCGGCTTTTCCTGATCCATCGCGGCGTTTTCACACAAGTTCATCGCAAACGTGGTTTTACCCATGGATGGACGAGCCGCAACAATAATCAAGTCAGAACCTTGTAGACCCGCGGTTTTCTTATTCAGATCCGTGAAGCCCGTAGACACCCCTGTTACACCGTCTTGCGGTGTTTTTAGGAGGAGCTCGATACGCTCTAAGGTTTTCTCCAGAACATTTTCAACGTTCTGAGGGCCTTCACTTTCACTCGTACGCGCTTCGGCAATGGCAAACACTTTGCTCTCTGCCATGTCCAAAAGGTCTTCAGAAGTGCGCCCCTCAGGCTCATAGCCCGCATCGGCAATTTCATTCGCCACGCTGATAAGGTTACGCACAACCGCACGTTCACGCACAATGTCGGCATAGGCCGTAATGTTCGCCGCACTTGGGGTGTTTTTAGCAAGCTCTGCTAAATAAGCGAAGCCACCGACGTCATCAAGGTGACTGTTCTTTTCGAGGTGTTGCGATAGGGTAATAAGGTCAAGCGGGTTACCGCTATCAAGCAATTGCTTGGTGCTTTCAAAAATCATACGGTGCGGTCGGCTATAAAAGTCCGATGCCACCACTCTTTCAGCCACGCTGTCCCAGCGTTCGTTATCCAGCATTAAGCCGCCCAATACCGACTGTTCCGCTTCCAAGGAATGCGGTGGCACTTTCAGTGCATCAACCTGACGGTCTTTGGGTTTGTTGGAGTTAAATTGCTTGCTGCGTTGCTCTGCCATATCACTCGTTACCTTATCATTGCGCCCGTCATTATATACCCAAACAACACGAAGATGCTCGGGTATAACCCCAATCAGAAAAGGAATCCCCCCCTGAGCAGAAGCTGACGCAATGATGAAATAAATTCCTGCCAATTTAACATCTTGCTGACGCATATTTGGCAGTTTCCGTTAAAATGTTTTTCCGATCTTAGTAATGGTAAACCATATGGCCTCAGCGCTGTTGAAACCGTCTTTTTTTTGTCTGGTAGCACTTCCCTTTAGTGCATGGGCCGATGACGTGCCCCCACCTTGGCAATCTGAAGTCGAACTCGGTTTACAAGCCCTCTCCGGCAACTCTGACTCGATCACACTGAACACCCGTTTAGGGATGAGCTACACCAGCGGACCCTACCGCCACACCTCAGAAGCTAAGTTCTTGCTGGTCGAAAAAGATGGCGAAGAAGACAAGCGCAAAGGGGAAATGGAAAGTCAGGCCAACTACAAATTTGACCCCTCTCGATATGTGCTCGCCAACATCACCTACACCAATGATAAGTATGGCCCTTATTTCGACGATTTTACCTTCGCGACAGGTTTAGGTTACCAAGCGATTTGGCGTGAAGACATGACCTTATTGCTAGAAGTCGGCCCGGGTTATCGTTACCAAAAACCCAACCTTGATGAGATTGATGATGACGATCTGATCCTGCCGCACAACGTGAAAGAGTTCATCGTCAGGGGACAAGCAGAGTTAATGTGGCAAATGACCAAAACTGCCGAACTCCAAGGTCGCTTAACCACCATCAGTGGACCAAGTAACACCAGTTTTGAAGCCCGTCTGTCGGTGCAAACCAGTTTGATTGATGACTTGGCGATCAAAATCTCCACCACGCAAAAATACATTAACGACGTCCCACCAGGGCTCAGTAACCTGGATTCGATTTTTACCGTGAATATGGTTTATAAGTTTTAGGCAAGGTTTGAGATTTGAGATTTGAGATTTGAGATTTGAGATTTGAGATTTGAGATTTGGCAGAATAGAAATCAATGCGTAGCAACATCAAGTCATCGGTTTTCGCTTTTGCACTTTCTCGCCACTCGAAACTGCTCTTATCTCGTTTCTTAGGTACAAAAAAACCGGCCCTGAGGCCGGTTTTTTCAAAGCTTACGTGTGTCTGAATTACTCAGCAACAACGCTTACTTTAACGGTAGCAAATACTTCAGAGTGCAGTTGCAGACTGATTTCGTATTCGCCAACGTTACGTAGTGCACCTTCTGGCAGGCGAACTTCGCTCTTCGTTACTTTAACACCAGCTGCAGAAACTGCATCTGCGATGTCACGAGTACCGATAGAACCGAATAGTTTACCTTCGTCACCAGCTTTAGACGCGATAACAACCGCTTCTAGAGCTTCAACTTGCTCAGCGCGAGCACCAGCAGCAGCTAGAGTCTCAGCAACTTTTGCTTCAAGCTCAGCACGACGAGCTTCGAAATGCTCAACGTTTGCTTTAGTTGCCATAACAGCCTTACCTTGTGGGATAAGGAAGTTACGAGCGTAGCCAGACTTAACTGCTACTTGATCACCTAGTGAACCCAGGTTACCGATTTTATCAAGCAGAATAACTTGCATTATCTAATCCTCTTAAAATTGGCAGTGCCGATTACTGATGTTTGTCAGTGTACGGCAGCAGGGCTAGGTAACGTGAACGCTTGATAGCGCGAGCCAGCTGACGCTGGTACTTAGCACGAGTACCAGTGATACGGCTAGGTACGATTTTGCCAGCTTCAGTGATGTAGTTTTTAAGAGTCGCTACGTCTTTGTAATCGATCTCTTGTACGCCTTCTGCAGTGAAACGGCAGAATTTACGACGACGGAAGAAACGTGCCATGGGCAATCTCCTGATCTAAATATCTATAATTTCATCGGCATGTAACACTAATTTACCTTGGCCGTTACGGCTGGTTTGGTAAGCGAGAAACCCGCCGACCTTAATGTGACTGCCTAAAGCTAAATGCTGAGTTTGGTATTGCGACCCCTGCCCGCTAATGACTACCGGTAAACGGCAATACACCTGCCTTTGCAGTGCAGCTTCCTGTTGTTCCGAACGGTGCTCTATCACAAAGTGACAATGCTGTATGCCGGCAGGACTCTGCTTTCGAATCGGGCCTTGAGCGATAACGCCTGCAAGCTCAATCCGATTGGTCATCAAATCAAATTACTCTGCTGCTGCTTCGTCTTCAGATTGTGCTTCTGCACGTTCTTCACGACGAGGTGCGCGCTCTTCTTTAGCCTTCATCATTACAGATGGCTCAGTGATAGCGCCTTTGGTACGCATGACCATGTTACGGATCACAGCGTCGTTGAAGCGGAAAGCGGTTTCCAGCTCATCAACTACTGCTTGGTCAGCTTCAACGTTCATAAGAACGTAGTGAGCTTTGTGCAGTTTGTTGATTGGGTAAGCCAGTTGACGACGACCCCAGTCTTCTAGACGGTGGATCTGACCACCTGACTCTTTGATAGAACCAGTGTAACGCTCGATCATGCCAGCAACTTGCTCGCTTTGATCAGGGTGCACCATGAATACGATTTCGTAATGACGCATAGGTTGCTCCTTACGGATTATTCAGCTTCCGGTGTTGGCCCAGTCGTCCAAAGGAAGCAAGGAACGAAAGTAAAAGACTGGGAATTTGGAGGCAGGATAGTACAGAATTGCATCGTTAATAGCAACAAAAAGCACAGCGCCCGACAAAATTAATTGCCGGGCGCTGTAGGTAGTTTATTTTATTACTTTCGACGCTTAACCGCGACGCTGACGCACTGCTTCAAACAAGCAGATACCGCTTGCGACAGACACGTTCAGACTCGACACGCTGCCAGCCATTGGAATGCTGATCAGTTCGTCACAGGTTTCACGCGTTAGGCGGCGCATACCGTCGCCTTCTGCACCCATGACGATCGCCAGTGGACCTGTCATTTTGCTTTGGTAAATGTCATGCGTAGCTTCGCCTGCCGTGCCTACAAACCAAACGCCTTTCTCTTGCAGTGCACGCATGGTGCGCGCAAGGTTGGTCACACGAACCAATGGCACAATTTCAGCCGCGCCCACAGCCACTTTACGCACGGTTGCACTCAGTGGTGCTGAACGGTCTTTAGGAACGATAATCGCACACGCACCTGCTGCATCTGCGTTACGCAGACAAGCACCTAGGTTATGTGGATCAGTTACGCCATCCAGTACCAACAGTAATGGGGTCTCTTTGCCTTCTAGAATCGCATCAAGGTCATTTTCGTTGTACTGACGACCTTGCTTAACACGTGCAATCAATCCCTGATGCGACGCGCCATCAGCTTTATCATCCAACGCCTTGCGTCCCATTTCTTGTGTGGTGATGCCAAGCTCAGCCAATTCCTTCAGCACGGGCAGTAAACGATCGTCTTCACGACCTTTTAGAACATAAACTTCGATAAAGCGTGCAGGATCAGATGCCAACACGGCTTTGACGGCATGAATGCCATAAATCATTTCATTGCTCATGAGTTACTTCTTTTAATTGCCGGCTTTCGCAGGTTTGCTTCGTTGCGCTTTTTTCTTGCGCGCCTTCTGAGTCTTGCTCTTTTTCTTCGCTGGAGCGCCGTCAGTGGGTTTATCTGCGGAAGGGCCATTATTCACAGATGAACCTTTATTCGCAGATGGACCTTTGCGATGTGGTTTTCCTTTTCTCTTTCCTTTGCCGTCAGACGCTTTGTCGTCGCCTGCGGCTTTAGGAATAGATCCACGTTTTAGTTGCTGACGGACAGACCCGCGCTCTTTGCCTGACTCAGGTTTTTTACCTGACTCGGCACGGCCTTTCTTGGCATTGTTGCGCGCTGTTTTACCGGCACCACGCGGTTTGCGCGTTGTACCTTCCAGTTCGAAGTCGATCATCCTTTCATCAAGGTTGACGGATAATACTTTGACCGAGACCTGATCGCCAAGTTGGAAAACACGACCAGAGCTTTCGCCCACGAGCTTTTGGCCCACCATGTCGTAGTTATAGTAGTCATTGTCTAGGTTCGAAATATGGACAAGGCCATCAATGTGAAGCTCATTCAAGCGCACAAAGAAACCGAATCCCGTTACGTTTGCGATGGTGCCCTCAAGGGTATCGCCAACGTGGTCTTGCATGTACTCACACTTTAGCCAATCCGACACGTCACGCGTTGCATCATCAGCACGACGTTCTGTCATCGAGCACTGCTCGCCCATCACATCCATGTCATCGAATGAATAATGGAAGCCACCGGTTGGTGTCCAGCGATCGGTGTTGCGGCCTTCTTGCTTGGCAACAAGGTATTTAATCGCGCGGTGCAACAGCAAATCAGGGTAACGACGAATTGGCGAGGTGAAGTGTGCATACTGCTTCAACGCCAAACCAAAGTGACCTTGGTTGTCCGCTTGATATACCGCCTGCTTCATTGAACGAAGCAGCATGGTTTGGATCAATTCGCGATCTGGGCGACTTTGAATTAAGTGTGCCAGTTGCGCGTAGTCTGTTGGTGATGGTGACAAACCACCATTGAGTGACAGACCCATTTCACCCAAGAAGTCTTTAAAGCCAGTAAGACGCTCTTCACCAGGTGCTTCGTGCACACGATAAAGCGCAGCTTCTTTATGTTTTTCAACAAAACGTGCAGATGCGACGTTAGCCAAAATCATACATTCTTCGATGATCTTGTGCGCATCGTTACGTTCTACAGGGACGATACGCTCAATTTTGCGCATCGCATTGAAAATGAACTTGGTTTCTACGGTTTCAAATTCAATCGCACCACGTTGCTCGCGCGCACCTTTCAGCACTTTGAACATTTTGTTCAATTCTTCGAGATGCGGCACCAACGGTGCGTAGCGATCGCGAAGTTCTTCATCGCCATCCAGCATCTGCGCCACTTTGGTGTACGTCAGACGCGCATGCGAGTTCATCACAGCTTCATAGTGCTTGTAGCCTGAAAGGTTGCCTGACTCAGAGATGGTCATTTCACAAACCATACACAGACGATCGACCTGCGGGTTCAAAGAACACAAACCGTTAGACAGCACCTCAGGCAGCATTGGAATAACTTGCGACGGGAAGTACACCGAGTTACCACGGTTGATGGCTTCTTTGTCTAGCGCTGAATCTGGACGCACGTAGTAGCTGACATCTGCGATGGCAACCCATAGACGCCAACCACCTGATTTTTTCTTCTCACAATAGACGGCATCATCAAAGTCACGTGCGTCTTCACCATCGATGGTCACCAATGGCAATTCACGTAAATCTACGCGGCCGACTTTCGCCTCTTCAGGCACTTCTTCCGTCAGACCTTTGATCTGCTTTTCAACGTCTTTTGGCCACACGTTGGGAATGTCATGGCTACGCAGCGCAATTTCAATTTCCATACCCGGTGCCATGTTCTCACCAAGTACTTCTACGATACGACCCACTGCTCCTTGCTGGCGTGTTGCGCGTTGGAAGACTTCCACCACCACAACATTGCCCATGCGAGCACCTTTGCGATCCTCTTTAGGAATAATGATGTCTTGGCTTAAACGTGAGTCATCAGGCACCACGTAGGCGTTGCCATCTTCCAAGAAGAAACGACCAACAATTTGGCCTTTGCGTTCTTCAAGTACACGCACAACACGTGCTTCTTTACGGCCACGCTTATCGGTACCTGCAGGCTGTGCAAGAATGAAGTCGCCATGCATCACGCTTTTCATCTGGTGGTGCGGCAATAGCCAATCTTCGCGGTTGCCTTTCCCTTCTGGGCGTAAGAAACCAAAACCATCACGGTGGCCGATCACTGTGCCTTTCACCAAATCCAGTCGTTCTGGTAAGGCGTAGCACTGGCGACGGGTAAAGATAAGCTGCCCATCACGCTCCATGGCGCGAAGACGGCGACGTAGACCTTCATACTCTTCGTCTGATTTTAAGCCCAACACGTCAAAAAGCTGGTCGCGATTGACCGGTGTGCTGAACCCTTTAATAACTTCTAGTAGGTGCTCGCGGCTTGGTACCGGATTGTCATATTTTTCTGCTTCACGAACCAAATGCGGATCGTTGCCATGTAGGTTTTTGTCCTGAGACATATAGGATTCCCGTTAGCGACACTTGTTTTCAAGTATATCGCTTAAAATAAAAGAAAATGGGTGCCCAGCAGAATTGCCACAAAAAAATGACGACAAGTTACTAAAACGCTTGTTAAGCCGGGCGAACAGGGATAAGAAGGCGGTGTAGGCTGTTATTTCCTGCCACCAAATCGTGAAGTGTGTGGTTGTCCATTTCTGCAAGAAATGCCTGCATCGCATTCGCGAGTGCATCTTTTAGACGACAAGCGGGGGTGATATGACAGTTGTCTTCACCACAATTGACAAGATGCAGAGGTTCGAGCGCTCTGATCACTTCGCCAATGACAATTGATGCTGCTGGTTTGCCTAATCGTATCCCGCCATTTTTTCCACGGACGGCTTCTACGTAGCCTGCCTGACTCATACGGTGGATGATTTTCACCATATGATTTCGAGACACCCCATATTTTTCTGTGACCACTGTAATACTGGTCAACTCTCCGGGCGGCAGCATAGCCAGATACATGAGAGCCCTTAGGCCAAAGTCTGTAAAACTGGTTAATTGCACGTTTTCAAATCTCCTCCGGCGCATTGTACCCTGAACTGATGTAAAAGGCGCGTTTCGTCACTGTTTCTTTTTTCTCCAACTTTCTCAGCATTGATCATCTTTGCCTTTCTTCAAAAGAAAAGATCACTTTTAGTTGATCTAAACATACATTTTAGATACAACTTATAACATGCATTTCAGATGTAACTTTAAAGAAGAGACGAATATGTTAAGTCCAAAAACGATTGAGATTGTAAAGTCGACCGCACCATTGCTTGCTGAAACGGGGCCTGTACTGACCGCCCACTTCTACGATCGAATGTTCAAACACAACCCTGAACTGATGAATATCTTCAACATGAGCAACCAATTTACAGGGGCTCAACGCGAAGCATTGTTCAACGCTATTCATGGTTATGCCGCCAATATCGATAACATCGAAGTGCTGTTGCCGGTGGTAGAAAAAATCGCCCAGAAGCATGTGAGCTTTAACATCACGCCAGAGATGTATGCCATTGTCGGTGAAAACTTGCTTGCAACCATCGATGAGATGTTCAATCCAGGCAAAGAAGTGATTGATGCATGGGCGGAAGCCTATGGCCTTTTGGCAGACGTATTTATCACCCGAGAAGAAGAGATTTACCAGGGCAAAGAGAGCACGGAAGGCGGATGGCGTGGCACGCGAGAATTTACGCTACTGACAAAAACCAAAGAGAGCGACGTGATCACAAGCTTTGTTTTTGCCCCCGTTGATGGCAAGCCTGTAACGGGTTACAAACCAGGCCAGTATATTGGTATCTACCTGCACCCAGAACAATTCGAGCACCAAGAGATCCGCCAATACAGCCTGTCTAGCGCCCCTAAAACCAACACCTACCGAATTTCGGTAAAACGCGATCCTCAGGGTATTGTGTCGAACTATTTGCACGATCACCTCAACGTAGGGGATGCGGTGAAGCTAGCACCTCCAAGCGGTGACTTCTTCCTAGAAGCAAGCAAGGATACGCCTGTCGCTCTCATTTCTGGCGGCGTCGGCTTAACACCTATGCTGTCCATGCTTGAAACACTAACGGGTAAGCATGATGCGGATATTCACTGGATCCATGCAACAGAAAATGGTCAGCACCATGCGTTTGGTGAGCACATCAACCACCTTATCCAACAAAACCCACGCGCAAAACGTAATATCTGGTATCGCGACCCGTTAGCCACTGACAGTTTGGCGGAAGATTACGACCACGCAGGCATTATCGACATCAGCATTGTTGACGGCTTAACCGACGATGCACAACGTCATTTCTACCTTTGCGGCCCAGTTGGTTTCATGCAAGCCGTAGCCAAGCAACTCGTCGGCGCTGGCATTAGCAAAGGTAGCATTCACTATGAGTGCTTCGGCCCACACAAAGTGATTGATTGATTACTTTACAGATGATTACTGCCTTTCATCTGTAAGTAAAAGAAAGCCCCGCAAGATGCGGGGCTTTCACTAATCTGAGATGCTATACCTTCAACAAAACCCTACCAATACGTATCGCGGCGTTTCGCTCTTGCGATGACATTTCTCGGCATTTTGTCTTCAAGTGCGCGACGGAGCATGGCCACTTTTTGGTGTGTTGAGCGATCGGCGGTAATAGTGTGGTAAAGCCAACGATACGCATCTTCGTAATCGAGTGGGCTGCCGTAATCGTTCACCAACAACTCTGCAAGCTGCAACCTTGCGCGGGTATTCCCAAGCGACGCCGCTTCACGCAAGTAGGGAATGGCGCGCTCTTTATCTTGCTGAACTAAGGTGCCACGCGTGTAATAACGCCCGAGCTGTTCAAGTGCTGCTGGCAGGCCTTGCTGAGCGGCAAGCTGCATGTAATACACGCCTTGCTCGACATCACGGTCAACACAAACGCCCCACGCTAACATGTCACCATACAGAAATTGATACGACGGCGATTCAACACGAACAGCGCGCGCTTCAATATCTTGAAGCAGCTGACACTCATCGGCTTTCACTTTCTGCAGGTGGCTATTGGTTTCAAACAGGCGTAGCAATTGCGAATCTTCATATACAGGCAATGCAGGCCCGATCTCTGCTTTAGCGGCAGAGCTGGCAAACATAAGTGATATAAATAAGGTTCGCAGTTTCATGCATTCCCACTTTGTAAAAGTCAGTAAGTTCGATATGAGTCGTCTTGCCTAATTTGTATCGGCATCCCAAGGATGAACTTTACCTTTTTTCTGGTGAATTTTTCCCAAGAGGATCTTCACTGAGTATAGAGGGCTTTGGGTAAAAAAAAACCAGCCGCTTGGGCTGGTTTTTTTCAAACTCTAACCGATTAAGACGCGAAAGGATGCACCTTAATGATGGTCTCGTTACGGTCTGGGCCAGTTGAAATAATGTCAATTGGCACACCAGTCAGTTCTTCGATACGTGCAATGTAATCAAGCGCTGCTTGTGGCAGGTCTTCAATTGATTTAGCACCGAAGGTCTTCTCGCTCCAACCAGGAACGGTTTCGTAGATTGGTGTTACGTTTTCGTACGCATCAGCAGCCATTGGAGACACTTCTAGAACCGTACCATCAGCCATTTGGTAGCCAGTACAGATCTTGATTTCTTCCAAGCCATCCATCACGTCCATCTTGGTCAAGCAGAAGCCTGAGATAGAGTTGATTTGAACTGCGCGGCGCATTGCCACTGCATCAAACCAGCCAGTACGACGAAGACGACCAGTCGTTGCGCCAAACTCGTGACCAACTGTACCCAAGTGCTTACCGATTGGATCTTGTTTTTCTAGGCCATCATAAAGCTCAGTCGGGAAAGGACCTGAACCAACACGGGTGCAGTATGCTTTCGCGATACCTAGAATGTAACCGAGGTGACGTGGACCAAAACCAGAACCTGCAGCAACACCACCAGCGGTAGTGTTAGAAGACGTTACGTACGGGTAGGTACCGTGGTCGATGTCCAGAAGAGTGCCTTGTGCGCCTTCAAACATGATCTTGTCGCCACGCTTACGTGCATCGTCAAGCTCTTGAGTTACGTCGATAACCATGCCAGTTAGTACGTCAGCTTGCTCAAGGATCTTCGCAAGCGTGTCTTCGTAGCTAACAGGCTCTGCTTTGTAGAAGTGCTCCAACTGGAAGTTGTGGTATGCCATCACTTCTTTAAGCTTCTCAGCAAACGCTTCTTTATCGAAAAGGTCACCAACGCGCAAACCGCGACGAGCAACTTTATCTTCGTAAGCAGGACCAATACCACGACCAGTAGTACCGATTGCTTTCTTACCACGAGCAGCTTCACGCGCGACGTCAAGAGCGATGTGGTATGGAAGAATTAGCGGACAAGCTTCTGACAGGAACAGACGTTCTTGAACTGGGATACCACGCGCTTCGAGGCCGCCCATTTCTTTCATCAATGCGTCAGGAGACAGAACAACACCGTTACCGATGATGCACTTAACGTTGTTACGAAGAATGCCAGAAGGAATCAAATGCAGAACGGTTTTTTCACCGTCGATAACGAGAGTGTGACCCGCATTGTGACCGCCTTGGTAGCGAACCACGTAATTTGCGTCTTCAGTTAAAAGATCGACGATCTTACCCTTACCTTCGTCACCCCATTGAGTGCCGAGAACGACTACGTTATTACTCATCTTTTCCAGTCAGTTGCTGATTAAAACGGGATTCTAGCACCTTCATTTGAAGGTTGCAGTCATTTTTTAACCGTCGTCGCGATGCTGAATACCGAGCCGTCACAAACTTTTTCTCTTTTCATTTACTTAGACGGCCACATCATATATGCGATAACTGCACCCGCGACGACTAAACACCCACCAATGCGTCGTAACGTAGCATCAGGTAACTGACTCATCTCACTCACCATATCGCGCCATTTGCTCGGAATGAGCATAGGACCCAAGCCTTCAACCACCAGCACTAACCCAAGAGCCAGTATGAGTTCCTTCCCCATTTCACACCTCAATAAACAGATAAAAAAAAGACAAGGCACGAAGCCTTGTCTTTTCATTTTTACGATTTACGCCACATTAATTCAGATTAACGTTTGGCTCTTTCATGTACTGGAAGAACTCGCTGCTTGGGTCAACCACAAGGATGTCTCCCTTGTTGCTAAAGCTCTTCTCATAGGCTTGCAAAGAACGTAGGAAGTTATAGAACTCAGGCTCTTTATTGAACGTGCCTGCATAAATGTTCGCCACTTCTGCGTCTGCTTCACCACGTGTTACACGGGCCGTTTTTTCTGCTTCAGCAAGAATGGTCGCCACTTCAAGTTCAGATTGAGCACGAATAACTTCCGCTTTCTCACGACCTTGAGAACGGTGACGACGAGCTACGGTTTCACGCTCTGCACGCATACGCGCGTAGATTGATTCACTGATCTTGTCTGGCAGGTTGATTTTCTTGATACGAAGGTCAATGACTTCAATACCGATATCATTAGCACTGGCTTGAACTTCGTCCAAAACGTCTGCCATCACTTGCTCGCGCTTCTCAGAGACAATCTCTTTAATGGTCTTAGAACCAATTTCTGCACGAAGGCCATCAGACACTTTACGTTGCAATAGTGCTTCTGCAGTCAAACGGTTACCACCACCTGTAGACAGGTAGTACTGACCGAAATCTTGAATACGCCACTTAACGTAAGAGTCGATGATTACGTCTTTTTTCTCAGACGTTACAAAGCGATCCGACTGGTCGTCCATAGTTTGAATACGCGCGTCCAAGATCTGTACACGGTCAAAAAACGGAACTTTGAACTGCAGACCTGGCGGGTAAATTTTCGCCTGATCATCATCAGCTTTCAAAATTCGACCAAAACGCAGCACAATGCCTCGTTCGCCTTCATCAACCACAAACACTGACATCAAGCCGCCAACGAGCGAAGCAATAATCAGAGGGATTAACAATTTACGCATAATTAGTATCTCCCCTGACGCGTTGTCGATTGACGAGAGTTTTGAGTCGCTGGCGCCGTCGTACCAGAGGTTTCCAATTCAATACCGTAATCCGTCGCATTGTTATCAGAAACAGCACCCGATGACTTAGATTGATTCATCAGCTTATCAAGAGGTAAGTACAACAAGTTGCCACCACCTGCTTGTGAATCGATCAGTACCTTACTGGTGTTACCATAGACTTGTTCCATGGTTTCCAGATAGAGGCGATTACGCGTCACTTCAGGTGCAGCCTGATATTCAGGAAGCAGCTTTTCAAACTGCGCCACGTCACCTTCAGCTTCATTGACGGTTTTCTCGCGATAACCCAACGCTTCTTTCTTCAGACGCTCAGCACGACCGGTTGCCTTTGGCAAAATGTCATTACTGTAAGCTTCTGCTTCTTTGATGTAGCGTTCTTCATCTTCTCGCGCTTTGATTGCATCATCGAATGCGTCCTGAACTTGTTCCGGTGCTCGCGCACCTTGTAAGTTCACATCAACAACCAAGATACCCATGTCGTAGCGATCGATAATACGGTTAATTTCCGTCTGAGTTTTTGTACGAATTTCTTGACGACCCGTGGTCAGAATGTCATCCATCACCGCATCACCGATAACTGCACGCAGAGCAGAATCTGTTGCTTGGCGTAGGCTGTCATCAGCATTGGTCACTGCGTATAGATATTTCTCTGGGTCAGCAACACGATACTGAACATCCATATCTACGCTCACCACGTTTTCGTCTTTGGTCAGCATTTCACCTGAACTACGCAAAGAGCGAATCGCTTGAACATTGACGGTAGTAACGTCATCAATGAAATTTGGTTTCCAGTTCAAACCGGGTTGCACAATGCGGTCGTATTCACCGAAACGCAAAACAACACCACGCTCGGCTTCACCAATGGTGTAAAAACCTGTTGCGCCCCAAATAACCACACCCACAACGGCGATAACGCCCAAACCAGCAGCACTGCTGCCAAAAGATGGACCCTTGCCTTTACCGCCACCTAACAAACCGTTCAGTTTGCGGCTTAGTTTACCGAAAACCTCATCAAGGTCCGGCGGCCCTTGGTCACGACCTCCGCGATTACCCCACGGATCTTTGTCCTGACCGCCATTATTTCCTGGCTCATTCCACGCCATTAGAGCACTCCATCAATATGATATGACGATAGTTTTTATACTGTAACAATCAGTCAGTAACGATGAAATCGTCTAACTCATTGCCTTCCCGTTTTCTTAACCTTAGCCAATCGGCTTGAGGTAAGCGCACATCAATCAGTAAATGTCCGTCTTGATCGTATTCTTCATGCAAAATACAACGCAAGCGACAGAATTTACTGTGCATTCTGCCAATCGCCGCAGGTGGAATACGTAAGCGATAGCTTACCATAGTCCCCGACAGCCTTTCGGTCAGCGCCTCAAAAAGAAGATCTATACCCCGATCTGCAAGAGCGGATACCCAAACAACACGTGGGATACCGTCTTCATCACGCTCGATACGCGGCAATGCGTCTTCCATGTTGTCGATTTTGTTCATCACCAACAAGGTAGGCACTTCATTCGCATCGATCTCTTCCAGTACTTCATTGACAGCATCAATGTTCTCCCGGAAGCGCTCATCACTCGCATCAATGACGTGAAGCAACAACGTCGCTTCTTGCGTCTCTTTCAACGTTGCTTTAAATGCTGCAACCAAGTCATGAGGCAAATGACGAATAAATCCCACAGTATCTGCAAGAATCGTGTCACCAACATCCTCCACTTCAATCTTACGAAGTGTCGGGTCGAGTGTCGCAAACAATTGGTCTGCGGCATAAACGCCTGCTTCGGTAATACGATTAAAGAGGGTTGATTTGCCAGCATTGGTGTAACCCACCAAAGACAACGTCGGAATTTCAGCACGGTTGCGTGCTCGACGCCCCTGCTCGCGCTGTTTCGCTACCTTATCAAGTCTACGCAAAATCGCTTTAACGCGATCACGTAGTAGGCGTCTATCGGTTTCGAGCTGGCTTTCACCAGGACCACGTAAACCAATCCCCCCTTTCTGACGTTCAAGGTGCGTCCAGCCACGAATGAGTCGCGTAGAAAGATGTCGAAGCTGAGCAAGCTCAACTTGTAACTTACCTTCGTGCGTTCGCGCTCGCTGAGCAAAGATATCGAGGATCAAACCCGTTCGGTCAAGCACTCGACACTGAACCAAACGTTCTAAGTTTCGTTCCTGTGCGGGTGTTAACGAATGATTAAATAAGACGATTTCAGCCCCGAGCATTCGGACTGCGTCTGCGATTTCGAGGGCTTTACCTTCACCAACAAAGTATTTGGAATGCGGGGTCTGACGGCTGCCTGTTACAGTTTGCAGCTTGGTCACCCCCGCAGACGATACCAGCATTTCAAATTCGCTGAGATCTTCCCATTCACCTTGTTGAGTGAAGTTGATATGAACTAAAACAGCCTGTTCACCGGCTTCGTAACGGTCAAACAAGCGATCAACTCCTTACCAAAGGATTGTTACTCCTCAGTTTTTTCTTGCGGACGATCGTTCGGAGAACGCTCGTTAGTATTATTGTGATGATGATTTACTGGGCGAGCAGGTACAACTGTAGAGATCGCATGTTTGTAAACCATTTGATTCACGGTGTTTTTCAGCAGGATCACGAACTGGTCAAATGACTCAATCTGGCCCTGAAGCTTGATACCGTTAACGAGGTAGATAGATACCGGTACACGCTCGCGACGCAGTGCGTTCAGAAATGGGTCTTGTAGAGATTGCCCCTTAGCCATTTTTAATTTTCCTTATTGGTTTGTAGTTGTATTTCGCAACAAAAAAGATCAACAACGTCGCTTACAACAATCAAAGTATACCCTGCTCAAACAGCAATCAGGTCAAACACTTTGTGACTGTTTGTAACGATAGCGTAGCGTTGTCGCTATCAAGCCACGTAAGATCATCCCAGCTTCTCAACCAAGTAATCTGACGTTTGGCTAACTGACGGGTGGCACACACTCCACGATACACAGCATCATCTAATGCGCCGCTACCCGACAAATAATCCCACATCTGACGATAACCTACGCAGCGAATCGACGGCATATCTGCATGCAGATCGCCACGTTCAAAAAGCGCACGCACCTCCTTCTCAAACCCGGCTTCCATCATTTTCTGGAAACGAAGCTCAATCCGACGATGTAGTTCTCCCCTTTCCTTAGGGGCTATAGCAAATTGGTGAACCTCGTATGGCAATGGGTCACCTTTGGTTTGGGTTAACTCAGTCAGAGTTTTACCCGAAATACGAAAAACTTCCAGCGCTCTCGACAATCGCTGTGGATCATTAGGATGAATCCTCGCACCTGATACAGGATCGATACGGCAGAGTTCATCATGCAGCGCTTGCCATCCATGAGCTTGGGCTTCCTGCTCAATAGTAGCTCGGATCACTGAATCCGCGGCTGGCAAAGGTGATAAGCCTTCCAATAATGCTTTGAAGTAAAGCATCGTACCACCAACCAAAACCGGAATTCTCCCTTTTGCGACAATCTCTTGCATTTCTCGCAGGGCGTCCTCACGAAAATCAGCTGCCGAATACGCTTCTGATGGATCGCGAATATCAATAAGGCGGTGCGGCGCAAGCGCCAATTCTTCCGCCGTAGGCTTCGCAGTACCAATATTCATGTCTCGATAGATCAGCGCACTGTCGACACTAATGATCTCTACCGGGAACTGTTGTCTCAGTGCGATCGCCAGATCCGTTTTACCGGATGCCGTTGGCCCCATTAAAAAAATCGCTTTAGGCAGCGTATTACTCATGTTCGAATGCTTCTATTGCGGTTGCCACGTCGACCGGACGCAACAACGTTGAATAATGCTCTGCCAGTTCTCCCTGCCAGCAATGTTCTAGTTCAGTGATCAACGTCACTGCTTGTGATAGGCCATAGGCATCACTTTTCTGCGTCGCTTTTCTTGCAAGCCAATTAGCCAGACTATCTGGGGATAGCGAGATTTGACTGTCCGTTTGCTGCGACAAAAAGCCGAATAGTTCAGGGATCAATGATTGCAGGTTGTGCTTACGCAATGGTTGGCACACTGCCATCACCATGATCTGACTGGCTGATTTTTGACGAAGCACAATACCAAATTGTTGTAATAAATGATCATATTCCGACATGACTGCCATTTCGGCAGCCGACGCAGGGATTGCCTGTGGGATCAACAAAGGTTGTGCTTTCAAACCTGGCGCACTCATGCCCACACGCATTTGTCCTAACGCATGCAAATGGCTGGCAACGTCCAAATCTAACACCGCAATACCCTCAGCACGCTGCAATAGCAGGTAGCGGGAAGCGACGATAGTCAATGCCTTGCCTAGCCCACCATCGGTATGACCAACGGATACAGCATTTAATGACATCGCGGCTGGCGCTTCTGCAATGGCGTTTTGAGCAGGCACTTCTGGCGTTTGCATCAACGCCTTGTAAGCACGTTGCGTTGCTTTAGAGGGGGCTGATGGCTTCTCTGGCATGGAAGAACGCCCACCACCTTGAGAAGAAAACGCGCTCGATTGACGTTGATACCCACTCGCGTTGGACTCAGACGAAGAACGCCACGCTGATTGTTCGCCTTGCCCACCAACGGCACCAGAGTACGAACCGGATGAGGCAGGTGCACTTGGTGCTGACGGTGCGTTTTTTGAATGTGAAGTCACCGGCTCGACCAACACATCCTCAGCGACAACGTTATCTTTCTCTTTACCTTGTTCTTCACTACCAGCGTGCGCAGATTCCGAGGGCTCAACGACACCGTCATTCCCCTCGAAATCCAGTGATGGTGAGTGGTCCGCCATCACTTGTTGCAATGCATCAGACACGGCTTGATAAATGAAGTCATGCACCAAACGTGCTTGATGGAAACGCACTTCGTGCTTTGCGGGGTGCACATTCACGTCCACTTGATGCGGATCGATGTCGATGTACAACACATAGGCGGCAAACTGATCAGGCTTGAGCGTCGCTTCATAACCTTGTCGAATCGCATGGTTAATCAGCCTGTCTTTCATCATGCGTTGATTAACAAAGCAATGCTGGATGTCATTTTGAGCCCGTGCACCCTCTGGTGTACAAATCCAACCGTGCAGCGACAGCCCTTGGTGCTCCAAGCTAACTTGTGCAGCGGTTCTGACAAATTGCGGGCCACAAACAGCAGCAAGTCGGCGCTCGCGCTGGGCATCGTTTTCAGCAATGCGGTATTGGCGCACGATGGTGCCATTGTGTCTGAGCGTAATCGCCACATCGAAACGGCTCAGCGCAATACGCTTTAGCAGCTCATCAATGTGGCCAAATTCTGTTTTATCTGTACGAAGGAATTTTCGGCGAGCAGGTGTGTTGAAAAACAAATCCACCACTTCAACCGTGGTGCCGACGGGATGTGCTGCTGGCTTGATTTGGACCGACATATCACGACCTTCAGCATGTGCAGACCATGCTTCGGTTTGTGCTTCCGTCCGAGATGTCAGAGTCAGTCGAGAAACCGAACTGATACTGGCGAGCGCTTCACCGCGAAAACCAAGGCTAACAATGGCTTCAAGATCGTCAAGGCAGGCAATTTTCGACGTTGCATGACGACTCAAGGCGAGTTCTAACTCGCCCTTGTCGATGCCACATCCATTGTCACGGATGCGAATAAGTTTGCTGCCGCCTTTTTCAATATCGACATCGATACGTGTTGCGCCCGCATCGATACTGTTTTCTACCAATTCTTTGACCACGGACGCGGGTCTTTCAACCACCTCACCCGCGGCAATTTGGTTCGCTAACCTTGCCGGTAATATCTGAATTGCCATTGGTTAGCTCCCGGGGATAATCAACGTCTGACCGATCGCCAACTCGTCTGAACGCAGCTTGTTGGCTCTTCGGATACTTTCTACCGAGATACCATAATTGCTGGCGATTTTACCCAGATACTCGCCACGTTTCACTTTGTGCTTCGTATCTTTGGGCTTTATACCCACAATCTTTAGCTTTTGACCCACGGCCAATTCGTCTTTACGTAATTTGTTCGCTTTACGGATGCTAGACACAGTCACGTCATATTTCGCCGCAATCTTCCCAAGGTATTCGCCGCGAGCAACAGTGTGCGTTCGCGTCACCGTTGATGAAGGACGACTATTCGACGTGTTGTTCGATGACGAACTCCCACTCGGCGACTTACTGCCCGATGAGGCATTCGAGGCAAGTGACTTCACGTTAACATCTGGTACCGTCAGTACCTGACCCACGCGCAATCCACTCGACTTCAGGCCATTTGCTGCTTTGATTGCGGAGACTGAGCTGCCGTATTTTTTGGCAATCACAGACAAGGATTGACCCGACGTCACCTTATGTTTGATGCCGTTTTTACGCGCGGCCATCAAGGTGCCGTCTGGCGGGAAATCTTCGAAATACGCCAACACGCCTTTAAACACGGCATTGGCGATCTTTTGCTGATGATTAGAACTCAGCAGCAAGGTTTCTTCTTGTGGGTTAGTGATAAAGCCCGCTTCCACCAGCAATGAAGGAATGTCAGGCGATTTCAACACAGCAAGACTCGCGTGCTCAGGGCTCGATTTGTGCAACTTAGTGACACGTCCCATCTCTTTGAGGACGCGCACCGCCACATCGTAGCCTTCTTTTTGCGAGTTACTGAACTGCAAATCCAGCACGGCACGGCTGAGGTATTCATCTTCGTTGTCGTCGAGAAGTGCACCACCGCCGAGAAGGTTCGATTGCTCTTCATGCTTCTCAATCCATCGACCAATTTCACTGTTCGCACGACGACGGGACAATACCCACACCGATGCGCCGCGCGGCTGTGGCTTGTGGAAACCATCCGCATGAACAGAAACCAACAAATGCGCGCCATGTTTACGCGCGATTTCAGAGCGTTTATTGAGATCGAGGAAGTAATCGCCGTTTCGTGTCATGACCGCTTTCATGCCAGGAACAGCATTGATTTTTGCCGCCAACCGACGAGAAATAGACAAGGTGACATGTTTTTCGTACTTGCGACGAGGGCCCACGGCACCGGGGTCATTACCACCGTGACCGGGGTCGATGGCAATAATGATGTCATCCGTGCCAAATGGCAGTGCCGCTTGGGCTTCTGTTGGCTCAGACTTCTTTGGCTTTGCGACCTTCTTTGGCATTTTGTGCGGCAAATCGATCACAAGACGGTGACCGTATTCGCCGCCAGGCTTCAAGGCAAAGATGCGCGGCGTGCTTTGATCTTTGAGTTCAAAGACCAAACGATAGGTGCCTTTATTCGGTGGATTACTTTTACGAACACGACTCAAAATCTTGCTGTTTTGAACACCCATCGGCAAATTTGCAGTGACAGATGTTCCGTTCAGGTCGATGACGAGACGATTCGGTTTGGTCAACGTAAAATAAGAAAACTCTGGCGTACCCGCCATGTCCATGACAACACGTGTTTCCTCAGGTGCAGGCCAAACACGCACATTTTCTAGCGTATTTGCCCATGCTGTGGCCATCATTCCTAGCCAACACAGTAGACCTCCCAGCATTCCCCGCCAATGCATACCGTTAATTCCACTCCATTTTTTCAATCAAGGCGTTGCCCGCCACGGTATTGGCTTTCACCTGAACCGTTCGCTGCTCACCGTCATATTTTAATGTGATATCGAGATCAGGCTCTGGCAACAAGCCTGTGCCTTTCTCCGGCCATTCAACCAAACAGAGTGCATCCGGCGTGAAATAGTCACGGATCCCCATGAATTCGAGTTCTTCAGGATCAGCAAGGCGATATAAATCAAAATGATAAACTTGCCACGTCGATAACTGATAAGGCTCTACCAAAGTATATGTCGGACTCTTTACTTTGCCCGAATGACCTAAGGATTGAATGAAGCCACGAGAAAACGTGGTTTTCCCGGCACCAAGATCGCCGTGTAGATAAATCGTGGTTTGCGCAGAACAAGCCGCAGCGATTGCGGCACCAAACGCCACCGTCGCTTGCTCATCGGCAAGCTCAGTGTTGAAAATCTCTGTCATGTTTCTCACTGCTTTGTTGTCTGAGAGTCACTTCGCTCACAGATCGACATTTATGCTAACTTCTTTCCCAGCAAAGGAAGCAGGTCACTGGCAATCAGGCCTCGCTCTCCAAACTGTTTCACGGCAATGTCTGCCGAATGACTGTGCAGGAAAGTTCCGAAAATTGCTGCACGATCAATGTGTTTTGTTTGAGAAATGCAGGCAGCAATCGTCCCCGCCAATACATCGCCCATACCACCGGACGCCATTCCGGGGTTACCCGCATCAATCACGGTGAAAACGCTGCCATCATAAACGATTGTGCCCGCACCTTTAAGCACGACGACACCGCCATATCGGTTCTGTAACTCTTTGACGGCAGAAAATCGATCCCGTTCAATCGAACTGACGCTGATCCCCAATAATTTTGCAGCCTCACCAGGATGCGGTGTGAGCACCCAATTGGCATAGCGTCGAGGATACTGATGCAGAAAATGCAGCGTATCTGCATCAAGCACCATGGGTAGATTTGTCGCTAATGCGCCGTCAAACAATTGCCGCGCCCATGAGGATTGCCCGAGACCTGGCCCAATCGCAATCACGTCTGCCCACGTCAGTATGTTGTCGAGAACATCTGCACCGTCGCTGCGTTTCCAATGTCGTGTCATGAGTTCAGGTTGACGTGCAAGTATCGCAGGCATATTGGCTTCTGCCGTCAGCAGCGATACCAATCCTGCGCCAGAACGCAGCGCAGCTTGTCCACACAGCAATATGGCGCCGCCCATTCCCTGTTGACCGCCAATGCACATGACGCGCCCCACACTGCCTTTGTGCGATGTTCTTTTGCGTTGAGGTTCAATGGCGTTTGCACGATGTTTACCGAGTCGCGTCACCGATGAAGGGAACGCCGCTTCAAATGCCGAATCAATGCCTAAGCCGTCAAACACCACATCGCCAACATGATCTCGCGCTTTTCCCGTGAACATGCCCTGTTTCAACGCCACAAAGCTCATGGTCACATCCGCTTCAACGGCACAACCGAATACACGGCCTGTGTTGGCACAAAGCCCAGATGGAACATCGACAGCCAAGCACGGCGCATCTATCACGTTCATCGCTTGGATCACAGAAGCATAATCACCTCGGATGCGGCGATTCAATCCTGTGCCAAACAACGCATCCACCAGCACATCCGGCGGATCGTGAAGATCAAGTGACATGGAAATAGCGCCCCCCGCCTTCTCAAAGGCATCCTTTGCGGTAGCGGCATCTCCCGTCAAAGAGCAAGGTTCAACCAAAGAATGAAGTTGCACAAGCAAACCGTCTTCCAACGCAAGGCGACCAATCACATACCCGTCGCCCGCGTTGTTCCCGCTGCCACAGCAAATAAGCACCGTTTTTGCCGTCAACCAATATTGACGTAAGCATTGATACGTAGCCGCACCCGCTCGCTCCATCAAGGTGTACATATCAACACCAAGATCCTCAGCGATCTTTCGTTCTCCGTCTCTTACTTGATCCGATCGGTAAAGCGAGTGTGGTAAACTGGCAACCATCTGATGTCATCCATGTTTTGTTGTTCTGATCTTATGTCTAATTCTCGATCTTCATCGTCGATCAATCTTAACCAACTCGCTGAAAATATCAGGCTATGGGGCCGTGAACTAGGTTTTCAGCATATTGGTATTGCTGATATTGATCTTCGTCAGCATGAAGCCCAACTCCAGCGCTGGCTGGATGCTGGCTATCATGGCGACATGGATTGGATGGCACGTCATGGCATGATGCGCGCACGCCCTCAAGAGTTAGTCGAAGGAACGATCCGCGTGATCAGTGCCAGAATGGACTACCTTCCACCCAATGCTGGTTTCGCAAAGACGCTGGATGATCCAACTCTCGCTTACATTAGCCGATACGCACTTGGCCGTGATTACCATAAATTGATCCGTAACCGCCTTAAAAAATTGGGCGAGCGAATCGAACAGGAAGTGGGACAGTTTGGCTATCGCCCTTTTGTTGATTCAGCACCGGTTCTTGAGCGTCCATTGGCAGAGAAGGCGGGTCTAGGTTGGACAGGTAAGCATTCGCTTTTGCTAAATGAAGGCACGGGGTCATGGTTTTTCTTAGGTGAACTATTGATAGATTTGCCGCTGCCTGTCGATGAAGCCAAAGAAAATCAATGCGGTAAGTGTGTTGCCTGCATGACATCTTGCCCGACCGACGCCATTGTTGAAGAAGGGGTTATCGATGCGCGGCGCTGTATTTCTTACCTCACCATAGAGCTTGATGGCGCAATTCCCGTAGCATTTCGACAAGCCATTGGCAATCGTATCTATGGGTGTGATGACTGCCAGCTTGTTTGCCCCTACAACCGAGAGGCTGAACTCACACATGAGTCAGATTTTCACGGCAGAGCGTCTCTTGTTCAGCAACCTCTGACAACGCTTTTTACTTGGGATGAGAAGACTTTTTTGAAAGAAACGGAAGGGTCCGCTATTCGCCGTATAGGCCACGAGAAATGGCGTAGGAACCTCTCTGTTGCGATGGGCAATGCGCCTTATAACGAAGAGATCGTAGATCTTTTACAAGCAGCAAAAGGATCCTCTGCTATGCTTGATGAGCATCTTGACTGGGCGATAGAACAGCAGCTCTCTCGTCGACAAGATGCGTCAATTGATGTGCTTCCAGCTTCCACGAAGCGTTTAGTACGAATTGTTCAAAAAGGCTTACCGAGGGACGCATGAATAGTGCAAATATTGACGGAATTAGCATTTTTCGGCCAAGCATCAATCAAAAATAAGACACAGATTCACTTCTGCTGCGCAATGTGGAAAACATTTTCAGTACGGCATCATTCGATGCACATCAATAAAGTTAAACACATACTGTGAATAAACTCAGTCGACATTCATAAATAGTGAATAAGCTGGGGATAATAAAGCAATATTTTTAACTGATTACCTTCCAAACCCAGATATCACAAGGGTTTAAAAGAAAAACTTATCCAACGCTTCATTTTTCAGCTGATCACCACCTAATCACAACTACCGTGTAAATTAGGCCTTAAAATAGTTTAATCAACGACGTTACCCACAAGGATGGCGATGTGGATAACTCTGTTGAGAAACACGATAAAATGGTGCTCAAGCGCTAGATAACTAACGAAAGTCGGTGGATAGTTCAGATTTTGATAGGCTAGATCCAGCCTGAGGTTCATGCTTCACAGCATTATTGACAACGACTCGCTGTACCCTGCGTTCAACTGGTACATGATTTGCGTAGTGTTGGTGCTTACAGAAGATAGCCTGTAAGAAATTTGGAGCGACACACGAGGTTCGAACTCGTGACCTCAACCTTGGCAAGGTTGCGCTCTACCAGCTGAGCTAGTGTCGCATTGAGCATCCGATG
>NZ_FOWR01000009.1:0-73522 GCF_900115495.1 Enterovibrio norvegicus DSM 15893
GAGAGACCACCTTACTCATCGATAGATGCCGATAAAGTGACATTCCCACGACGCTCCACACCATCAGTTCCATGGGGAGCCTACGCTTTCGAATCGTCGTGACGCCTGTGTCTTCAAGGCATTGATTAATGAGAGCGGGGCACAGGAGATCTGATAGGCCATTGAGTTGGTCAGCAGAAAATTGGTGTATTCGGTCGAGGGCTTGTCTTAAGAACATAAAAAAATCCGAGTGTAGAAATACACTCGGATTTTGCCAGCCTCTCAGGATCGTTCAACCGATCATTTTTTGCTTAACTGATCGGCATTACAGCAGATGCTGACCTTTTTTTGTTTTTGTTGCTGAATGAAGGCTGATTATTTCAAACGTGCCTGAACGTGTTTCGCCATGGAGGTTAGCAATGGGTATTTGTCTTCAAGCATGGGCGGGTAGAAATAGCCGTACTCGTTCTCGCAATAGATGTCAGCGGGTTCGTCAAAGCGAGATTCAGTCGTACCGGCAAAGAATACGTGACAAGGCGTGCCGACTGCGGTTGTTAAACGGTGCACGGCGGTACCTGCGGTGATCACTGCATCTAAACCTGCGATAACGGCAGCAGTTCCATCGAAATCATCACGCAAATTTAACCCTTCAAGCTGCACCACTTGAACGCCTGAGATCTTGTGGATCTTCTTCAGTTCTTTACTGCATTCGCCGTATTGAAGGTTGATGAAGACTGCATTGGGGAATTGCTTCAACAAATACGCCACTTCTTCAGCGACCAAGTAATGCATGTTACGTGTTGCTGCTGCCAAACCACTTCGCCAACACAATCCAATCAGCTGTGCGTCAGGGTTGCTCGCGCGGATGTCATCTAAACGCGGTTGCCATTGTTGCTTCAATGTATCCGGTGTTTTGACATAGCCAGATTGGAAAACGTGTCGACCGTGCTGTTCAAAACACAGTGCCGCCAAGCTTCCGCCAGGGATCCAACTGGTGATGTCAGCCAGGACCTCCTGTGGCAACGTGATGTCTGTGTTGTCTGTGCGTTTCACTGGCACCATGATGGCGTCTGGGAAGGCGTTACTGAGCACGCTCTCAAGGCGAGGGTCGCAGGCCACGTAAGCTTTCTGACAGTTGTCCAAAACCAATTGCAGGTTGTGGAAGTAGAGAATTTCATCCCCCACACCTTGTTCTGGCATCACCAGCACGATGTCGTCTTTAGGGCGGTTCAAATTCCATTGTGGCAATTCGCCTTTGTAACGTAGGCGGCGACCGCAAGTAATACCGAGTTCATTGGCTTGATAATACTTATCCCACTCTTCGAGTGTGCGGTACACGAAGCTCACGTTAAAGCCCGCATCAATGTCATTCGGGAAGCGTGTTAAATATTCTTCGAGTAATTGTTTGGATTTTTTTGCTTCCCCTTTGTACCAAAGTACTTCGGCGAGGTAAGTAGACAGGCGCTCTTTGTTTCCTTCATTGGCCATTTCTGACGCGCGTTCAATGTGCTTTTGGCACTCAATAATGGCTGATGGCGTGAAATTGTGTCGGGTTCTTAACAAGTTAAAACTGGCGGTTGCAAGGCGATAGCGTAAATCCGCGTCTTTACCGTGTTGCTTGATGCCTTCTATTGCTGCGCGATAGGCCTCTACCCAGTTTTGTTCTTTTTCATAACTCTGCACGAGAAGGCGGCAAAGAATTGAATCTTCCGGCCAGCGTTTGATACCAGCAAGACACAATTTACGCGCAGAGGTGAATTGCTCAAGTTTGATATCACAGTGACTTAGAAGAACGACCACGTCTTTTTCTGGTGCGTGTTCGCTGTAGGCGCGCATCAAAAACTGACGCGCCAAACCAATGTTATCTGCGGCCAACTCCAACCTTGCCAGTCCAACCAATGCAGGGATTAAATCCCCGGCCACACTGATCAATGCTTGGAAAAGCTGTTTGGCTTGTTCTGTGTTGCCAGATGCCAACATTTGTTCAGCAAGCTCAAGAGTTTGGCTGACTTCATCGTTCATGGTTGATGATTTTTGCTGTTGAAGTGATGCCACTTCTTTTGCCGCGCGACGACTTTCACCGCGTTGACCGATCGTCGCGGTGAGTTGTTGCCGCATGGCAAGCAGTTCTTCATGGTCAGGTAACACACCCAACAGGCTATCAACGATTTCCAGTGCGTCTTTATTCATGCTTTGTTGTGCCAGAATATTGGCTTTATCAAACAAGAGTGAGGCGTTTCCTGGCTCAACGAGCAGTGCGCGATCCAGTTTATTTATTGCCTCTTGCCACAAGCCGTCCTCCACATCGAGCACGGATAAGACTTGCAGCACAGGGGCGTTGTCAGGAGCAACACCTAGGATCTGCTCAAAGACTTGTCTCGCCTCTTTTTTCTTTTCGTGTTGATACAGGAAAACACCATGCTCGAATGCTTGTTCAATCGACATGGTGCCATCGTTGGTTTGGGAGGTGTCGGTCATATCTGATCCATCTATTTTGCATCTGCAGTAAGCGGGTGGCATTAAAGAAAATGCAGCAAATACCGTGCCTATTGCCTATAACTAATAATAATGTGTCGCTATTGAGTGATTTGTTTTATAAAAAGAGACATTGAGCTCATTCATGGTATCGCTTTTTTGATCTGTAAAGCAGAGTTAAAGAAGGGAGGACGCACAGAGGATATGAATTGCCGTTCTTATATGTGAAAGTGGTTAAACTTTTGCCGCTTTCGGCCGATACCCTCGAGGTTTTGTTTTTAAGCTTTTGAAAGTAATGACTTTCCTAAAGTTGGCACACAACTTGAATAGATATGGGCATGTCGGTATCAATACTGTTTGGTACCATCCCTAATAACGAACTGAAGCTGGCCCCGCTAAGCAATCGGACTAACGTGTCGCGGGTAGGCTGTTTCGCAAGAATACGCGAAAGTCAAAGGAGAGCAAAATGGGTGTAACAGTTAACACCAACGTGTCTGCGATGACTGCGCAGCGTTACCTGAACAAATCGACCAATGAACTTAATACGTCGATGGAACGCTTGTCGTCTGGTAGTCGAATCAACAGCGCAAAAGATGACGCTGCGGGTCTGCAGATCTCGAATCGACTCATTTCCCAAACCCGCGGCTTAGATGTCGCTATGCGAAATGCGAACGATGGTATCTCTATCGCGCAGACTGCGGAAGGTGCGATGCAGGAATCGACCAACATACTGCAACGTATGCGTGATCTGTCTCTGCAATCCGCTAACGGTGCAAACGGCAGTTCTGAGCGTATCGCGATTCAAGAAGAAGTGTCGGCGTTGCAAGACGAACTTAACCGTATTGCTGAAACGACAGCATTCGGTGGTCGTCGATTGCTTAACGGTTCTTTTGGCGAGGCAGCATTCCAAATCGGTGCTGATTCTGGTGAAGCCGTTATTATGGGGTTAAGCAGCATCCGTGCTGATGATTACCGCATGGGTGGTACAGAGTTTGTTGCGGCAAATCCCAAGTCTGCGGGCTGGGAAGTGTCGGCGGGCGCTGCGTCACTGACGATGGACTTCGTCACGAAAGACGGCAAAACCGTTAGTCTGGATATCGCGACGAAAGTAGGCGATGACATTGAAGAGATTGCAACCTACATTAACGGTCAATCTGATGAGATGGTGACCGCATCGGTTGATGAAAATGGCCAACTGCAAATCTTCGTTGCAGAAGAGAAGCTGGCAGGTAATGTGACCTTTGGTGGCACATTGGCCGCATCACTTGGCATGGCAACGGGTGCAGGCTCGGCAGTGACATCGAAAGACATCGATGTGAGCACTGTGGGTGGCGCTCAGATGGGCGTGGGCATTATCGATTCGGCAATGCAATACATCGACAGCCAACGTGCTGACCTGGGTGCGAAGCAAAACCGCTTGAGCCACACCATCAGTAACTTGTCGAACATTCAAGAGAATGTGTCTGCATCTAACAGTCGTATTCGCGATACTGATTTTGCAAAAGAAACGACCGAACTTACGAAAGGTCAAATCCTTCAGCAAGCAAGTACCTCGATCCTGGCGCAGGCCAAGCAGATGCCACAAGCAGCACTCAACCTGCTTCAATAACGGCATACCCAACGTTTATGAAAAGCGGCAATCACTTGCCGCTTTTTTTGTGCCTGTTGAAACTGCACTACGACTTTTCCCCCTCGCTCTCTCCCGTCATATTTATGAGCTGATTTCCAGCCATAGTTCGTCGTTTTTGTACCTTTAAATACCACTTCCTCTTTGGCTTTCTATCTCTGTATGCCTTGCTGCTCTCGCCTATCATATTGTTTTTATGTGGAAAAAAATTCATCACTAAAGTTTTCTCTATTGAGGGCGAAAACCTTGTTAGCACCATGATTTTACGACCATTGATCAGCATTACTTGGGTGTAAAAAAAACGGAAAAAAAAGTGTAAAGGTTTTTCCAACGGTGCCGTTACATGGTTTGTAAGAGATTTAGAACTGGTTTTCCCTAGATAGCTGGGCGGAAGCCGGACTTAGTACTAAAGGAGAATAGTTATGGCTATTACAGTAAACACTAACGTGCCTGCAATGACCGCTCAGCGTTATTTGAACAGTTCAACAGACTCGCTGAACGCATCAATGGAGCGTTTGTCTTCAGGTTACCGCATCAACAGTGCAAAAGATGACGCAGCAGGTCTGCAAATCTCTAACCGTTTGATTTCACAGAGCCGTGGTCTTGACGTTGCAGTACGTAATGCCAACGACGGTATCTCAATGGCACAAACTGCTGAAGGTGCGATGGAAGAATCCACCAACATCCTGCAGCGTATGCGTGACCTATCGCTACAATCAGCTAACGGTGCGAACGGCACTGAAGAGCGTAAAGCGATTCAAGAAGAAGTTGTTGCACTGCAAGACGAACTTAACCGTATCGCAGAAACAACGTCATTCGGTGGTGCGAAACTACTGAACGGTACTTACGGAACGAAATCATTCCAAGTAGGTGCTGACGCTGGTGAAGCGGTCATGATGGAATTCAAAAACATCCGTGCTGATGAAGCATTGATGGGTGGTAGCACCTTTACGTCTACTGCTGGTGTTTCAATGGCAGATTGGACCGCTACTGGCGGTGCATCGCTAAACATGACTATCGTTGACGCTGACGGCGTATCTTCAACGATTAACGTTTCAGCAAAAGCTGGCGACGACGTTGAAGAAGTTGCGACTTACATCAACGGTCAAGCTGACAGCAAAGTCAGTGCATCTGTGACTGAAAACGGTGAACTACAAATCGTTGCCGCTTCAGGTTCTGATGTGACGTTTGCTGGCGCACTAGCAACGTCTCTAGGCATGGCGGGTGCAACCAAAGTTGCTGAAACCGTGAAAGATGTTGATGTGAGCTCCGTAGGTGGCGCACAGAAAGCTGTGGGCCTTGTGGATAACGCGATGCAGTACATCGACTCACACCGTGCTGAGTTGGGTGCGAAGCAAAACCGCTTGAGCCACACCATTGCTAACTTGGACAACGTTAACGAGAACGTTAGTGCTTCTAACAGCCGTATCCGTGACGTTGACTTCGCAAAAGAGACTACGCAGTTTACGAAATCTCAAATCCTGCAGCAGTCTGGTACGTCTATACTTGCTCAAGCGAAGCAGGCACCATCGGCAGCACTGAGCCTGTTAGGATAATAGAGATGTAGCCAGAATGACGGTGAGATTATCGCTCGCCGTCATACGCTAACAGGAGGTGAACAGCAATGGACCTATCATCCGTTTCCACGTCATCCCTGTCTCATGTGACTCCACAGTCAGGCACGAAAGTTGCTAGCAGTAATCAATCTGTGGGGGGGACTCAACCCGAAATCACACACCAACAACAGATGGCAGAGAATGCTGAAAAGCTTCAAAAGCGCCGAGTAGAGCAAGTTAACCAACTCGCTGACACTCGTAAACTTCAGCAGGAACAGCTTGAAACGTTGGTCGACCGACTGGATGAGTTTGTGTCTACCTTTAATAAGGGCTTGTCATTTCGACTCGATGAGGACTCTGGAAAAAGTATTGTCACTGTTTATGAAATGAGTAGCGGCGATATCATTAGACAGATTCCTGAGAAAGAAATGTTAGAGCTAGCTCAACAACTGTCCCTTCATGCGAGGGGGCTAGTTGAAGAAAAGGTATAACCGAGGTGAGTAAAATATGGGTTTGAGCGCAGCCGGTCTCGGCAGTGGCATGGACATTAATTCCATGGTCAGCAAAATAGTTGATGCTGAACGTGCGCCCAAACAGGAGCGCATCGTTAAGCGCATGAATGATGTTGAAACTAACATCAGCGCTTACGGTAGACTCAAAGACTCTCTCGATACGATGAAAGGCTTGATGTATGACTTTCGCCGTAACAATACCTTTGCAGCAAGGAGCACGGCTTCCGATAACCCGGAAGCCGTCTCTGCGTCTGCAGACCATCTGGCTGTTACCGGTGTGTATTCCATCGATGTTCAACAGCTTGCTCAATCCCACAAATTGGTGTCAGGCGGCTTAGACGCAGATAGCGACTTCGGCGCCGGACAATTGGTTATCAGCCTCGGTGGACGTTCAACCACCATAGATATCGCCCAAAACAGCAGCGAGCTGCTGGATATCGTTCGTACCATTAACAGTCATCCTTCTAACCCTGGCGTAAAAGCCTCGGTGATTAACGATGACAGTGGTGCGCGTTTGATTCTTGGGGGAGACAAAACCGGCGCTGACAATCAAATCGCTGTTACGGTAAATGCGCCGCTCACAAGCCCGCTGCAGGACTTGGCGTATAACCCAACCAGTGACTTCAACGCCATGAACGAAATGCAAGCATCAAAAGATGCACGCATTTTGATTGATGGTCTGGCATCTGTTTCTAGTGCAACCAATTCCTTCACTGACGCTATTCGTGGCGTAAGCCTCGATGTTTCTCAAGTTACCACGCCCGAAGAGGGGCCAGTAACGGTCAATGTTGATGAAGACCGTGATGCGGTGAAAGCCTCGCTAGAAAAATTCGTCGATGCCTACAACGCGTTTTATCAAGTCACCAAAGCACTGTCTAAGTACGATCCTGAAACACAGCAAGGTGGACCTCTGGTTGGCGACAGCGTGATTCGCTCCGCCACCAGTCAAATGCGCAGTCTATTCTCTACGCCCATTGAAGGCGCACCAGACTCCATTCGAACACTCAGTGAATTAGGGCTCTCTACCACCATGGATGGCCGCTTAGAAATCAACAACAGCATGTTAGATAAGCAGCTGTCGCAAAATTTCTCTGCGTTAGAAGGCTTCTTTGGTGGCAATGATGGTTTTGCTAAAAAAGTGGAAGATACGATCCATTCTTTCACGGGTATCACTGGCACGATTCGTAACCGCGAAAACAGCCTCGGTGATCAAAGAACACGTTTACAAGATGAGCAGCAAACCCTCGATCGTCGCATGAATGATCTCGAAGGCCGGACGTTGAAGCAATTCTCTACGATGGATAATGCCATGGCAGAGATGCAATCTCAGCTATCCGCTATGATGAATATTATGCCTTCATAAGGTATGCATGAATGTCTCCTCTCTTGTTGAAGTTAGAACGTATCGATAGACATTTACTGGCTGTGCTGACAGCAGATGCGGTTGACGCAGATGAAATGGCACAGTTATTGAATGAAAGAAAACATTGTTTGAACGACATTGCGATGTTGCCGGAACCTCCGGAAAAAGAGGCTTGGTCAACTGCCGTAGGCAGAACCCAGCAAATAATGACATTGATAAAAGAACATCGTGATAGTGCTGCTGCCCAAGCAAGTCGATTTATCAAAGGGCGTAAGTCAGTACAACTTTACAAAAAATTCGAGTAGGTGAGGAATGTTATGAGAGGGTCACTTCAGGCCTACAAGAAAGTCTCTGTAGACAGCCAACTAAGCGCGGCATCACCACACAAAGTGATCCAGATGTTGATGGCGGGGGCTATTGAACGTTTGATTCAGGGCAAAGCGGCAATGCTGCAGGGCGACATTGCTGTGAAGGGAGAACGTCTAGGCAAAGCCTTGGATATCGTTATTAGTCTTCGAACATGCTTGTCAATGGATGAGGGTGGCGAGATTGCATCCAACCTCGATGCATTGTATGACTTCATGATCCGTCAAATTTCCGAAGCGAACCGCGATAATTTGGACGCACCTATTGATGATGTCATCGATATTTTGCGCGAAATTAAATCAGCTTGGGATCAAATTCCCGCCGAATATCACAATATCACCCAAGCAGGCGCATAAAACGCACCTACTTTCACTACAATCTTAAATGTCTTGGTACTGGAGTCACAGCTTTGCTGTGTCTCCAGTTGCCTTATATCAAGCAACAATTACAATAGCTGGATTATTCTGTTGTTGCCGTTACTATATGCGCGCTGACAATAAAGATGGTTTTGGGGCAGATATATCTCACACATGCAAGGTTTAGCGAAGATACTTGTTATCGAGGATGATGAAAAATTTCGTCACGATTTAGGCGTTATCTTGGAGTTTATTGGTGAGCAATACCTGCTATGTTCAACCACTGAGCTCAACGAGATGCATTGGAAGCAAGCCGAGGGAGCTTGTTTTCTTGGTAATATTCACTCTCCCCAACGTTTGTCACAGGTTCTAGAAAACCTGGCTATCAATAACCACATTCCGGTTATTGCGCTTTCGAAACATAAGACTGAATTATCAGGGCTTGCTAACTTTGTTGGCGAGCTGGAATTGCCGTTGAACTATCCACAACTGGCTGATGCATTGCGTCATTGCCAAGAGTTCTTGGGCAAAAACTCAATCAACATCCCGCAACTTAGCCGCAAGAACACCTTGTTCCGCAGCATGGTCGGGCGCAGTGACGCCATCAGCGATGTTCGTCACTTGATTGAGCAAGTTGCAGGTACAGAAGCCAGTGTGTTGATTCTTGGTGAATCGGGCACGGGCAAAGAAGTCGTCGCACGTAACATCCATTACCATTCAAACCGTGGTAAGGGACCTTTCGTGCCGGTGAACTGTGGGGCTATTCCTCCCGAGTTGCTTGAAAGCGAGCTTTTCGGTCATGAGAAAGGGGCATTCACAGGCGCAATTTCGGCAAGAAAAGGGCGTTTTGAGCTCGCAGAAGGTGGCACGCTGTTCCTCGATGAAATCGGAGACATGCCGCAGCCTATGCAGGTTAAGTTGTTGCGCGTGCTGCAAGAGCGAAACTTCGAACGTGTGGGTGGTAATAAGACCATACAGGCAAATGTACGCGTGGTTGCAGCAACACACCGCAACCTCGACACCATGATCCAAGAAGGTTCGTTCCGCGAAGATTTGTTCTATCGCTTAAATGTTTTCCCAATTGAAATGCCTGCACTTCGAGAGCGCATTGAAGACATTCCCCTTCTTATCCAAGAGCTGATGGCGCGCTTGGAAGCAGAAGGCGGAAACATGGTCCACTTAACACCACGTGCGATCACCTCGCTAATGGAACACGAGTGGCCGGGTAATGTCCGTGAATTGGCGAACTTGATCGAACGGTTGGTCATTCTTCATCCTTCGCAAATGGTCGACGTGAACCGTCTTCCTAAGAAATACCGTTATAGCGACATTCCTGAGTTCCAGCCTGAAATGCATTGTTCATTTGAGGACAATGAAGAGCTCGAACGTGATGCGCTAAGTGCGGTATTCGCGATGGACGATCTCGATGATGAAGAGCAACCTGGGTTCGGCCCACAACCCTCTGGGCTTCCGCCAGAAGGGGTAGACCTAAAAGCCATGCTGGCAGACTTGGAAGTCGACATGATTCGACAAGCCTTAGAAGCACAGATGGGCATCGTTGCGCGCGCTGCTGATATGCTCGGTATGCGTCGTACAACCTTGGTCGAGAAAATGCGTAAATATGGACTGAATAAAGAAGGCATTGTCTAAGCATTAATCAGTCTGTTGGCGATAAAAAAAACGAAGTCATTTTTTTGACTTCGTTTTTTTATAACCAAACGCATAACATCTTGAAATGTATTGATTAATAATTGGCACATATTCTGCTTAGTGACACTCAGCGTCAGAAAAACGAGCTGAATGTATAGGATTATGGTAGCCAAAGACTCGCCACTCGGAACCGTGGATCAACAGGTTCTCCGTTACAAACAAGTCCTCGATGTAATGCCTGCTGGCGTTATCTTGCTCGACCCCTATGGCCGTGTCGCCGAAGCGAACCCAGAAGCGCGTCGCTTGTTGGGAGAGCCTCTCGATCAAGTGCGTTGGGTGGATGTGATTAACCGTGCTTTCTCACCTCGAGAAGATGACGGTCACGAAGTGTCATTGCGCGATGGTCGCCGCGTTAAATTAGCGATTTCCGCGTCCGATTCTGGCCAACTTATTCTGATCACTGACATGACTGAAACACGTTTGTTGCAGTCGCGATTCAGCGATCTTCAACGTTTATCATCGCTCGGTAAGATGGTGGCATCGTTAGCTCACCAAGTACGAACGCCGCTCTCGAGCGCATTGCTTTACGCTGCAAACCTTGCCGCGCCAAACATCAATGAACCTACCCGCAAGCGCTTCCAAACCAAATTGGTCGACAGACTGCATGACCTTGAAAAGCAGGTGAATGATATGCTGCTGTTCGCCAAAGGTGGGGACAACAAAGTGGTGAACTTGTTCACGATCGAGAGCTTGTTGAACGAATTTGAGCCCATGGTAGAAGCCCTTGTCAGCAGCCAAGATATCGATTTTGAAATTAACTGTGACGACGAATCTTTAGCGCTGTTGGGGAACGTTAATGCGTTGGCAAGTGCGCTTTCTAATTTGGTCGTGAATGCGATTCAAGTGGCGGGCAAAGGCAGCAAAGTGGTTGTCGATGCGCGCGCAGTCAATGAACAACTGTTTTTATCCGTGGCCGATAACGGCCCCGGTATTCCTGAAGAACTTCAAAGCAAAATACTCGAACCATTTTTCACAACGCGTCAACAAGGCACAGGTCTTGGTCTTGCCGTTGTTCAGATGGTCTGCCATGCCCACAAGGGAAGGCTGACCCTGCAATCACAACCGGGCCAAGGCACCTGCTTTACGCTCTGCCTACCATTGGCAGAAAATAGCGATGCTGAGGAGCACGCGGCATCAGGAGAAACACAATGAACCAGAGCAAAGTACTGATTGTTGAAGATGATGCGGGCTTGCGTGAAGCCCTCGTTGATACCCTTGCGTTAGCGGGTTATCAGTGGCTAGAGGCAGAAAGTGCCGAGCAAGCCTTGTTACTGCTGAAAAACGAGCAGGTTGATATCGTTGTGTCTGACGTACAAATGGCAGGTATGGATGGGCTTGGGCTGTTACGCAGCTTGAAAGTGAACTACCCCAAACTGCCTGTATTGTTGATGACGGCTTACGCCAACATTCAAGATGCGGTTTCAGCGATGAAAGAAGGCGCGATTGATTACATGGCAAAGCCCTTCGCACCAGAAGTCTTACTCAACATGATCAGCCGTTATGCGCCAGTGAAAGCTGACACCAGCGACGCCGTGGTTGCTGACCCGAAAAGTTTGGCGCTGCTTGCGTTGGCGGACAAAGTCGCCAAAACCGATGCGAACGTGATGATCCTTGGCCCGAGTGGTTCGGGTAAAGAAGTCATGTCTCGCCATATTCATCGCCAATCCCAACGTGCTGACGGTCCTTTTGTGGCGATCAACTGTGCGGCCATTCCGGAAAACATGTTGGAAGCCACCTTGTTTGGTTACGAGAAAGGCGCGTTTACCGGTGCTGTTCAAGCGTGTCCGGGGAAATTTGAACAGGCGCAGGGCGGAACCATATTGCTGGATGAAATCAGCGAAATGGATTTATCCCTTCAAGCTAAGTTGTTACGTGTTCTTCAAGAACGCGAAGTTGAGCGTTTAGGCAGCCGTAAGAGCATAAAACTGGATGTGCGCGTGTTGGCTACCAGTAACCGCGATCTGCGCAAATACGTGGAAGAAGGATGTTTCCGAGAAGATTTATATTATCGCCTCAATGTGTTCCCAATTTCTTGGTTACCGCTATGTGATCGCCAAGGTGACATCATTCCATTGGCAGAACATTTGTTACAACGCCATTGCTGCAAAATGGGTGAAGCCGTGCCTCACCTGCAACCTCAAGCCACCGAGAAACTTCTTTCTTACCGCTGGCCGGGCAATGTACGTGAATTAGACAACGTCATGCAGCGTGCGCTGATCCTGTGTGAACAGGGGCAGATTCAAGCGTCAGATATCTTGCTGGAAGGCATTGATTGGCAAGACGCCGGTAGCCTACAGAATCTGGTTTCAGTATCCAGCGTAGCGACGCCATCGCTATACACGAACGCCAAGCATCATGCACCGACATCTTCGCAAAATACCGCCATGCCTGACGATGTTCCGTCCGCACACATCAGTGATTCGGATAACGGTGTCACCAGCGCATCAAGTGCGATGCCAGAGAGCTTAGGGGGTGAACTTCGTGAACAAGAATTCGCCATTATCCTAGACACCATTCGCGCTTGTGAGGGGCGTAGGAAAGAAGTGGCTGAACGATTGGGCATCAGCCCAAGAACCTTGAGATACAAATTGGCCAAAATGCGCGATGCTGGCATCGATATTCCCCAGTAAATCGATGATTTTTGGCGATAGTCTGCGATATAATTACTGGCTTGATAATTGCATATTTGTTAACCATAGCGTCTTGAAAGCCTTGTAAGGCATGATTTGCCAAAGTTTTGACAGTGAGGATGACCAATGAAAATTACCCCAATGCAGCATGAAATGCAGACCATGGCATTAGAAGCACAAAATGTCGGTCGTAACGCGACGGGTCAACAGGTCGGCCAAGATTTTGGTGAACTACTGTCATCCGCAATTCAGACGGTAAATGGAATTCAAAAAACATCAGGAGATCTTGCAACACGTTTCGACCAAGGTGACCGCAGTGTCAGCTTGTCAGACGTTATGATTGCGAGAAACAAATCTAGCGTCGCATTTGAAGCGACGGTACAGACGCGCAACAAGTTAGTTGAAGCGTACAAAGAACTGATGAACATGCCTGTTTAATGTAGGAAATGAACTGTGGCGGACGATAACAACAACACTCAAATTGCAGTATCAGACGGTGCGGGAGCGCTGCCTGTTGCTGGGGATTCGAGTTCGTTGCATGACCCTGACATGATGGAGCGTGATGTCACGCCATCATCAGGTGTGCTCGGTGGGGCAGATGTTGCCCGCCAACTTATTCTTGTCGCTGCTGTCGCTATCTGTGTTGCTTTGATCGCATTGCTGTTTGTGTGGGTTCAAGAACCAGAAATGCGCCCACTCGGTACGTATGAAACCGAAGAGCTAATCCCTATTCTCGACCACCTTGATGCGCAAAAAACCGAATACCAACTTGAAGGCAACACCGTTCGTGTGCCTGTTAAAGAATATTCGACGATCAGACTGAACCTCAGCCGTGCTGGGTTGAATGCACCGCGAGAAGCGGGCGATGACATTCTGCTGAATGACATGGGCTTTGGTGTGTCGCAGCAGCTAGAGCGTGAGCGTTTAAAGCTGAGTCGAGAGCGTCAACTTGCCGCAGCCATCGAAAAAATCCGCAGTGTAAGCAAAGCGCGCGTGTTATTGGCCATGCCAAAACAAAGCGTGTTTGTTCGCCACAATCAAGAAGCAACAGCCACCGTTTTCCTCACCGTGCGCGGCACGACCATGCTCGGCCAAGAGGAAGTGGACTCGATTGTTGATATGGTGGCTTCTGCTGTCCCAAGCTTGAAACCGTCACGTGTGACCGTGACCGACCAACATGGTCGCTTGCTCAGTTCTGGCAGCGAAGATGCCATGGCGTCTCAGCGCCGCAAAGAGTACGAGCTAGAGCGTAAGCAAGAAGCTGCGCTGCAAGATAAAATTAATTCCATTCTTATTCCGGTTCTTGGCTTGGGTAACTTTACCTCGCAAGTCGATGTCACCATGGATTTCAGTGCGGTGGAGGAAACGCGTAAACGTTTCGACCCATCAACGCCATCAACACGCAGCGAATACACGCGAGAAAATTACAACAACAGTGATCTTGTTGCGGGGATCCCAGGTGCGTTAAGCAACCAGCCTCCTGCAAATGCCGCGATTCCAGAAGATGTACAAGATTTGAAAAACGGTGGGTTGGGCGACAAGGGCACACTCAACCGTGAAGCGACGCGTAACTATGAGTTGGATACCACCATTAGCCACCGCCGAGCGCAAACGGGGGTCGTGTCACGTCAAACCGTATCCGTTGCTATCGATTACCTCGAAAACGTGAATGTGGAATCCGGCGAAACGGTACGTGTTCCGGTTGGTGATGCTGAGCTTGAGAAAATTCGTCGCCTTTTAATTGGTGGTGTTGGCTATTCCGATGTACGTGGTGACGTGCTCGAAGTTATTTCTGTACCGTTTGTTGTGCCAGAAGTCGAAGCTTTGGGTGATGTGCCTATTTACGAACACCCTAACTTTAACGATTGGGTTCGTTGGTTAGCCGCTTCACTTGTGTTCATCGTGGTGATTTTTGCACTGATTCGCCCTGCGTTGTCGAAACTGCTTAATCCACACAAAGACGAAGACAGCATGTTGGGTCCGAATGGCGAAATGCTTGGCCCTGATGGATTGCCGCTCAGCCCTGATGATGACATTGGTTTGATCGGTTCCGATTTAGATGGTTCTGGCAACTTCTCAATGGGGTCTTCGAACCTCAACTTGCCAGACTTACATAAAGATGAAGACTTGCTGAAAGCAGTCCGCGCCTTGGTTGCAAATGAACCAGACCTTGCAGCACAAGTCGTGAAAAGTTGGGTGAATGACGGCGATGGCTAAAGAAGATAGAGAAGACGGCAAGTCTGACTTTGATGTATCAACCCTATCGGGTTTTGATAAAGCGGCGATTTTGCTGCTGAGTTTGACCGAACAAGATGCGGCGGCAATCATCCGTCACCTTGAGCCAAAGCAGGTTCAAAAAGTCGGTGGTGCAATGACCATGATGACTGATTTGAACCAGGACAAAGTGAATGCCGTCCACCGTACATTCTTAGAAGAAATTCAACAGTTCACGGCCATTGGTATGGGCAGTGAAGATTTCGTCCGTAATGCGCTTGTTGCTGCATTGGGTGAAGACAAAGCAACGAACCTTGTTGACCAAATTTTGTTGGGCAGTGGTTCGAAGGGCCTCGATTCCCTCAAATGGATGGACCCACGCCAAGTGGCATCCATCATCATCAACGAGCACCCTCAGATTCAAACCATTGTTTTGTCTTATTTAGAGCCAGAGCAATCAGCAGAGATTTTGACACAGTTTGCAGAGCGTGATGCGCTCGACTTGGTGATGCGTATTGCTAACCTTGAAGAGGTTCAACCTGCGGCACTTCATGAACTTAACGAAATCATGGAGAAACAATTTGCGGGCCAAGCGGGTGCACAAGCTGCGAAGATTGGTGGCCTGAAAGCTGCTGCCGATATCATGAACTACATGGACAACGCACTCGAATCTGCATTGATGGAACAAATCGAGCAGAACGACGAAGAGATGGCATCGCAAATTCAGGATCTTATGTTCGTCTTCGACAACCTTGCCGAAGTGGACGATCGTGGTATTCAGGCTATCCTCAAAGACGTTCCGCAAGAGGCTCTTCAAAAAGCCCTCAAGGGGGCAGAAGAAGGTCTTCGCGAGAAGATTTTCCGCAACATGTCGAAGCGTGCAGCGGAAATGCTGCAAGACGATTTGGAAGCCATGGGCCCCATTCGCGTTGCCGATGTGGAAGCGGCACAGAAAGAAATCCTGTCTGTTGCACGTCGTTTGTCCGATGCTGGCGAAATCATGCTCAGCAGTGGCGGCGCGGACGAGTTCTTGTAATCATGAAAATGTCCGCTTTGCCCTCAGAAAACATGATGTCTTCGCAATCGCGTAAGGTTGTAGCATGAGCTTCGATCGTCGCCGTGGTTACATCCGTTCAACGGAACAGGAAGAAGGTGTTTTAGAACGCTGGTCTATTCCGAATTACGATCCTAACGCGGCTTTGCCGAAAGAAACCGCACTTAATTACGACCCAGGTTGGGAACCGTCTGATATCGAGGAAGAGCCAGAAGAGCCTGAAATCGATTTCAAAATGCTCACGCCCGATGCGCTTGAGCAAATCCGCCATTCTGCTTACGAAGAAGGTATGGAAGAAGGGCGCGATGCGGGGTTCACTGAAGGTCGTGACGCAGGGTTTGAAGAAGGCAAAACGGCAGGGTTTGATGCTGGCAAAGAGGAAGGCTTTCAAGAAGGTTTAACCGAAGGTCAGCAACTGATCGAAAACCGCTGTCAGTATCTTGACGCTATTATCGAAAAACTCGCCTTTCCTTTGACGCAGGTAGATCATCACGTTCATCAACAAGTCATGGACATGGTAATTCAACTGACGAAAGCTGTGATTCAAACCGAGGTGTTGACCAACCCTCAAGTGATTCTCAACACTTTGCGTGAAGCGGTTGCGGCGTTACCTATGGCTGGGCGACAAATTGCCATCTATCTGCATCCAGAAGACATGGATGTGGTGACCGAAGCGCATTCAGCAGAATCACTGCAAGACCGCCAGTGGAAGTTGTTCTCTGAGCCTTCATTTAACCGCGGTGATATTCAAGTGGCATGCGGCGATTCCGTGGTCGACTACCGCATGGACGATCGCATCAAGCAACTGTTAACGCGCTTTGCCGGTCAAAACCTCACGAGTGAGCCTGAATTGCCAGAAGATGGCGCGGGCGCAGATGTGCTTCGCAATGTGGATATCAGCGATATTCCTGCAGAAGAAAGCCAGTCTGAACCAGAGCCACAGCAAGAGATTCAAGCAGCGGATCAGCAAACAGATAGCGAGGCACATCTTGAACCAGTAGAAAGTGACAGTGACAAAGAAGCCGTAAATATGGCTGAGCAAACGGATGCTGCATCAGGCGAAGAGGTCGCACCTCAAGATCTGCATTCAACCAACGAAACTGACACATCGCCTGTAGACGACGCGGGAGACGAAGATGATCAGCCTGTCTGAACGCCTAAATAGCCTTAAATTTGAAAACCTTGCTACACGCCCGGTTGCATCCGGCAAGCTTGTGCGCGTGGTTGGGTTAACCCTAGAAGCCATTGGTTGTCGCGCCTCGATTGGCAGTTTGTGCAGTGTGGAAACATTGCATGGCAGCATTGAAGCAGAAGTGGTTGGCTTTTCCGGTGACACGCTTTATCTCATGCCAAGCGAGCAAATCTCTGGCGTCTTGCCCGGTGCGCGCGTCACGCCAATCTCAGAAGAGCAAGGGATTCCTGTTGGCCTTGAATTACTGGGCCGTGTGATTGACGGCGTCGGCAACCCTCTTGATGGCTTGGGGGATATTTTCACCGGCCAAACAGCGCCCTTTGTCCCTGCTACCATCAACCCACTCGCAAGAAAGCCCATAGATACGCCCCTTGATGTGGGCATTAAAGCCATTAATGGTTTGCTGACCGTGGGCAAAGGCCAGCGTATTGGCTTGTTCGCGGGTTCCGGTGTCGGTAAATCGGTGACCTTGGGCATGATGACCCGAGGCACGACGGCGCAAGTGGTTGTCGTTGGCTTGATTGGTGAACGTGGACGCGAAGTTAAAGAATTCATTGATGAAATCCTCGGCAAAGAGGGGCGTGAGCGTTCTGTCGTGATCGCAGCACCGGCCGATGCCTCCCCTTTGATGCGTTTGAAAGGCTGTCAAACGGCACTCACCATTGCAGAGTATTTCCGAGACCAAGGTTTAGATGTTTTATTGCTGATGGACTCACTGACGCGCTTTGCCCAAGCACAGCGTGAAATAGCGTTGTCAGTGGGTGAACCGCCAGCGACCAAAGGTTATCCGCCTTCGGTATTTGCCAAGCTACCGGCATTGGTTGAACGTGCGGGTAACGGCAGTGACGGACAAGGCTCTATCACCGCGTTCTTTACCGTATTGACGGAAGGTGATGACCTTCAAGACCCGATCGCGGATGCCGCGCGTGCAATATTAGACGGTCACATTGTTCTTTCTCGCGAAATGGCAGACGCTGGGCATTATCCTGCGATCGATGTGGAACGCTCAGTGAGCCGTGTGATGCCAAATATCGTTAATGATGAGCACATGTTGATGTCTCGCGCTGTGCGGCAAATTCTGTCCGTTTGTCGGAAAAATCAGGATCTTGTGTCTATTGGTGCGTATAAACCGGGCACGGATCAGGGCATCGATCAGGCATTCACGTTGAAGCCACGCCTTGATGGCTATCTTCAGCAAGGCATGAAAGACGTGGTGCCGTACGACATGTGCGTCAACATGTTGCGCTCAACGCTGCAGGGGTAAATAGAATATGTCTGATAACGCCATGACCCTGTTACTAGAACAAGCGAAAGGCCTGGAACATAAAGCCCAACTCGCGTTGGTTTCAGCGCAACAAGAGCTGCAAGGTTACTACGTTCAGCTTGAACAGATAGAGCGCTATCGCTTGGATTACTTTCGTCAAATGTCTGAACGCGGCAAGGAAGGTTTGAGTGCTAGCAGCTATGGCCACCTCAACCGTTTTATCGTTCAACTTGATGAAACGTTGGCAAAACAGCGCCAAGCGGCAATCGACTTTGAAGACAATGTCGAACGTTGCCAAGAGCACTGGCAACAATGTCGACAAAAAACGCGATCCCTCGAATGGCTCATAGAAAAACGCCAGAAAGAAGCAAAAATGCGGGCTGAAAGACAAGAACAAAAACAGATGGACGAGTTTGCTACACTGAGTTTTGCCCGACAACAACGCAATTCCTACTAGCTTGGCCTGATAATTGCTTCAAACTTTGTAACGATTCGCCAGCAGCAGTATGACTGGTAAAACCGATAAAGTATCCGAAGCGGAATCATTATGAATCAAACCAGTTTCTTACTTTCCGATGTGTCATCTAAAAAAGCGCTAATCGGCGAGACGAAAGGCGTACTGTCGCCTGAAACCTCTAGCGCAGATGGCGAAGGCTTCTTTGCACAGCTTGCTCAACTTGTCTCTGGTGACGGAGAAGGCGCCGTGGAAGTCTCTGCGGAGACCCTCGTATCCGGTGAAGCGATGGCGAGTGAAGAGGCCATTTCTGATGCGCTGCTTAAGAGTGTGGCAGCGTCAGGTGAAGGCGAAGAAGTATTACTGGACAGTGAGTTACCTGAGCTTCAACAGCTTGACGGTGAAAACGTAGCGTCTGATGGCGTCAACGTGACAGACCTCGACTCCGAAAGCCAAGACGCGCTTTTGGCTCAAACCGTAAAACAAGGTGGCGGTGATACCGTTCAACCTGAAAGACAACATCTCGCGAAGCAAGACGGTGAAGCCTTGCTGCAGCGCTTGAATGAAGCCAATGCAGTTCTTCAACCTGCTGAGCAGCCTGTTCTGCTTAGCGACGAAAAAATGGCGTTGCAAAGTGATGCTGCCCCTATCGTTGCTGGCAAAGAGTTGCCGTTGACACAGAGTGACGATCTACACGCTGCCATTAATGTGAATGCAGGGACACCTGACAATCCGGACACTGAGAAAGTCATGCTTGCCCAGCAGCATGTTGATGCCGTTTCAGAAAAGTTGGGCGTTGCTCCTGAAACCCTAAAAACACTGTCTGATGCGGAACTTGTCGGTCTGTTGAAAAAAGCACAATCAACGTCTCCAGATGAAGCCATCACTGAAGATGCGCTCGCGTTGGCTGTTGCCATTCAGCGCAGTGGTGTGAAGCCAGAAGAATTGATGTCTGATGCACCCAAGATGACGCGACGTATCGTGGCGCAAGATGCATCAGAAAGTGATAACGCTGCACGTATTCCAACATTGGCATCAGCAGCAGCGTTGAATGCTATGCAACCCCAAGCCTCTTTGGTGGAGGGGGAAGTAACACCCGAGATGCTTGCTAAAGCAGGGGTTAACCCTGAATGGCAAGGCAAACCAGTGCAAGAAGCCATGATGCGAATGCAACAAGCCGCTCAAATTGTTGCACCCACGATGGCAGAGGGTGATGCACAAGCCACGCTCAATGATATGGCGGCACGAGGTCTAGCGCCACAAACCACCATGAATCAAACGGCTTCCGCTGTCCAAGCCGCTGTAAACCCGCAAGCACAAGCATCGACACCATTGAGTGCATTTACTGCCATTCCGTGGACGCCTGCAAACATGCAAGCAGACCCTTCGCAGCCTCAATCAGTATCGAGTGGAGCACTTCTTGAGGCGACAGCCGCAAAGACATTGAGTGAGACGGGTAAAGCAGGCAAAGAGGTGAAAGCGGAGCACCTTGCACAACAGCTAGCATCGAGCTTGGGTAATCAAAGCTCGACGACAGCGGCCAAACTGGACAATGCCGTGGCACAAACCCCACTGCAGATGAGTCAAAACCAAGCCGAAGCGGCAAATGCCTTATCGGAACGCGTCAATATGATGCTGTCGAAAAACCTTAAACACGTTGATATTCGTCTTGATCCGCCAGAAATGGGTCGCATGCAAATTAAGCTATCGATGAATCAAGACCAAGCGACCGTGCAGTTCACTGTGGCAAATACACAGGCGAGAGACCTGGTAGAGCAATCTATGCCGCGCCTGCGTGAAATGTTGCAACAGCAAGGCTTGCAGCTCGCTCAGTCGTCTGTTCAACAGCAAGACGCGGGTGGACGACAGGCCTTTGCAGGCAACCAAGCACAAGGTAATGAACAAGGCGGACAGAGCGGTCAACAAGGTGGTCATCGCTCTGGACGGAATGATTTGGAACAAGACACAGATCTCAATGGCATAAATCGCGATGTTTATGTTAACGCGTCAAAAGATCGTGTTGACTATTATGCTTAATGTAGCATTCTTGCTCCGCATGTTTAGGGGATGAAACCCCGCAATGGATTGACTTAGGGCTGAGGTGAAATATGGCAGATGAAGATATCGAAGCAGGTGAAGGCGGCGGTGGTGGTAAAAAGAAACTTATCATCATTATTGTGGCGGCTTTACTGTTATTTGGTGGCGGCGGTGGTGCTGCATTCTTCCTCATGTCTGGTGGTGATAGCGCTTCTCAAGAAGACATCGTTATCGAAGAGCCTGAGCCAGTCAGCCTACAAGCGATTTACGTGACGTTACCGCAACCCTTTGTGTTTAACGTGACAGGTGACATGCAACAACGACTCGTACAGGTAAAAGTGCAGTTGATGGTGCGTGGTGATAGTAATGAAGTGATGGCGAAGCAGAATTTGCCATTGGTTGAACACAGCCTTTTGACCACGTTCGGGGCCGCAACCGTTGAGCAACTGCGTACGCCACAAGGGCAACTGGAAGTCCGAAAGCAAGCCGTCGATACCGTTCAAGCGGCGATGGAAAAAGTCACCGGCAAAACTGTGGTTGAGCGGGTGTTGTTTACTGGCTTTGTAATGCAATAGGTGCAATGTGACCGATCTTCTCAGTCAAGACGAAATTGATGCGCTTCTCCATGGTGTCGACGATACAGAAGAGGAAGAACCCGAATCGGGTGGTGGGGATCTCGCCTCCGCATCCAATTTCGATTTTTCTTCACAAGACCGTATCGTTCGTGGGCGAATGCCCACGCTGGAGCTAATTAACGAGCGATTCGCACGTCATATGCGTATTAGTTTGTTTAACATGCTGCGTAAAACGGCAGAAGTGTCTATCAACGGTGTACAAATGGTGAAATTTGGTGAATACCAAAACACCTTGTTTGTACCCACCAGTTTGAACATGGTTCGCTTCCGTCCGCTGAAAGGCACGGGGCTTGTCACCATGGAAGCGCGACTGGTCTTTATTTTGGTAGAGAACTTCTTCGGTGGTGATGGTCGTTTCCACGCCCGTATCGAGGGCCGTGAGTTTACGCCTACGGAACGTCGTGTTATTCAAATGCTGCTTAAGTTGATCTTTGAAGATTACAAAGATGCTTGGGCACCTGTCATGAAGGTGGAATTCGAGTATTTAGACTCTGAAGTTAACCCTGCCATGGCGAACATTGTGAGCCCGACGGAAGTGATCGTCGTGAGTTCATTCCACATCGAACTTGATGGCGGCGGTGGTGATTTCCACATCGTGATGCCGTATTCGATGGTTGAGCCTATTCGTGAATTGCTTGATGCGGGTATCCAAAGTGACAAGATGGATACTGACCTTCGTTGGTCAAAAGCCTTGCAAGACGAAGTGATGGATGTGGAAGTTGCGCTGACTGCGAAACTACTCGAAACCACGTTGTCATTGCGCGACATGATGGAATTGGAAGTGGGTGATGTCATTCCAGTGAAAATGCCAGATGCATGCACTGTGTTTGTTGAAGACTTACCGACATTCCGCGGCAAGATGGGTCAGTCGAATGACAACCTTGCGATCAAAATTACAGAAAAACTCAAGCGTCCTGAAGTACAGAAAAGCGATGTAGCTCAAATGGATGAAGAGGATCTGGCACTGGGGCTCCTAGACGATAACAGCGACGGTGCAAATAATTGATAACGACATGTGTGGTAGATAATCATGAGTGATGTAGAAGACGATTGGGCTGCAGCGCTTGCTGAACAAGCTGAAGTTGAAGGCGGTGATGACGTACAAACCGCACCCTTAGACGAGCTGGTGGATGAGGCGCCACCGATGAACGCTGATGAGCAGCGTAAACTCGATGCGATCCTCGATATTCCTGTCACCATTTCAATGGAAGTCGGTCGCACGAACATTAACATTCGTAACCTGCTGCAATTGAACCAAGGTTCAGTGGTAGAGCTTGATCGCCTTGCGGGTGAATCTCTTGATGTGTTGGTTAATGGCACATTGATTGCGCACGGCGAGGTGGTTGTTGTGAATGACAAGTTTGGTATTCGATTGACGGACGTTATCAGTCAAACAGAGCGTATTAAGAAACTGCGTTAATTCGAGTTTTCCTAACGACTAGCGCATTGCCACACACGTTTGTTCGTGCATTTTTAGCCATGCGCGAAGGTTCAAAGGGCGCCTCTGTTTAGAGGCGCTTTTTTTAGGCCTGAATCTTGCTTAATCCCTCTTTACGTCACGCATTTTATTCTTATCCAACTTTCAATGGACGTCACGATGGCACAGAAACGACTGGCAGTAGTTAGCGCATTGTTCGCGCCAACGGCATTCGCCGCGCCCACTTCAAGCGAGAGCTTGGCAACAACCCTTGCAGCGTTGCTCGCGGTCATTGGTTTGATCTTTGCGTTGGCGTGGTTGTTAAAACGTATGAAAGTGCCAGCGATCATGGGTGCAAAGCCTGGTTTGAAGGTGGTCAGTCAGCTTCCATTAGGGCAAAGAGAGCGTGTCATGGTGCTGGATGTGAATGGTGAACAGGTCTTGATTGGGGTGACGTCGCAGCAAATCACGCTGCTGAAATCGCTTGATACGCCGATGGGAAATGCAGAAGACAACACGAAAGCCACGAATGCTAGCCCTAAAACGTCTGACGCCAACAGCGCGTTTTCATCTCAACTCAACAAAATTTTGAAGAACAATGATGCGTCTTAAATTCGTCACCGCCATTTTTCTGGCGCTTTGCTGTTTTATTGTCACTCCGTTTGCATACGCAGAAGCGGAGCCTGCGCCGACACCGTCATCTGAAACGGTTACCGAAACCTTGCTGAATGACGCGGGTGAAGCGTCAATGATGCAAGCTAAAAATGGGGGAGGGGGAATTCCGGCTCTTACCATGACGGTGAACCCAGACGGCACTGAAGATTACTCCGTCACGTTGCAAATTCTCGCGCTAATGACGGCACTGGGTTTCTTACCCGCCATCGTGATTTTGATGACCTCCTTCACCCGTATCGTGGTGGTCATGTCGATTCTTCGTCAAGCCATGGGTTTGCAACAGACACCGTCAAACCAAGTCATTATCGGCATTTCGATGTTCTTGACGTTCTTTATCATGTCGCCCGTCATTGATCGAATGAATGTATCCGCGGTTCAACCGTACATGAATGAAGAGATTTCTTCTAAAGAGGCGTTTGAGCGCGTGCAGGTGCCGTTGCGTGAGTTCATGCTCAAACAAACGCGCGTGAAAGATCTCGAAACCTTCGTGAACATGTCAGGCTCTGATGCCACAGACCCAGAAACTGTGCCGATGTCGGTACTCATTCCTGCCTTCATCACGTCAGAGCTGAAAACCGCGTTCCAAATCGGCTTTATGTTGTTTTTGCCGTTCTTGATCATCGACTTGGTGGTGGCGTCTGTTCTGATGGCGATGGGTATGATGATGCTCTCGCCCATGATTGTATCTTTACCGTTTAAGCTCATGTTGTTTGTGTTGGTTGATGGGTGGAACCTCATCTTGTCGACCCTTGCTGGCAGTTTTGGGTAGGAGTCGGTTATGGCACCAGAAGCGTTTGTAGAGCTGTTTCAAGATGCGCTCTACCTGATTATCATCATGGTATGCGCCATCATTATTCCCGGTTTGCTGGTGGGTTTGATTGTTGCGGTTTTCCAAGCGGCGACCTCTATCAACGAACAAACTCTGAGTTTCTTGCCCCGCTTGATTGCCACCTTGCTCGCGCTGATGCTCTTTGGGCATTGGATGACCCGTATGCTCATGGAGTATTTCTTCCGTTTGATGGAAGAGATACCGCATTTGCTGTACTGACGAGCCTCACGGTATGGAATTCCCGGCAACTATCATCCTCGAGTGGTTAGCCCAGTTTTTTTGGCCGCTGACCCGTATCTCGTCGATGATGATGACAATGACATTTTTCGGCGCACGTTTCGTGCCCGTTCGCGTACGTTTGTACCTGTCACTTGCAATTACGTTTGCGGTAATGCCTTCTATTCCTCGCGTACCCGACACGGTTGAATTGGTGTCGCTCGGCGGTGTCATCATGCTGGCGCAACAGATTCTGATTGGCGTGGCGATGGGCACGGTAACGCAGTTCATCATCCAAACCTTCGTGTTACTAGGTCAGATTTTGGGTATGCAATCGAGCTTGGGTTTTGCCTCCATGGTTGACCCCGCCAATGGCCAGAATACGCCATTGCTTGGTCAGCTGTTTATGTTTGTCGCGACCATGATTTTTCTGGCGACTGACGGCCATTTGCAAATGCTTAACCTAGTGGTGATGAGTTTCAAAAGCCTCCCGATCGGTGAATCGCTGCAATCTGCAGATTTTCGGGCGATGGCCTCTTGGTTCGGCATCATGTTCAGTGTTGGCCTTGGTATGTCGTTGGCGGGGATCATCGCGTTGCTCACGGTTAACCTGTCCTTCGGTATCATGACGCGTGCTGCGCCTCAGCTAAATATCTTTTCTCTCGGTTTCTCCTTTGCGTTGCTGGTGGGTTTGTTGATTTGCTGGTATATCCTCAGTGGCATTTTGCCGCACTACTTGAACCACTGGGATACAGGCCTGAATACCATCTGTGACTTGATTCGTCTCGACTGCGCTAACGGCGGAGGTGCCTAATGGCAGAGAATGACGGTCAAGAACGCACAGAAGACGCCACACCCCGAAGGCGGGAGCAGGCGCGGGAGAAAGGTCAGGTTCCGCGCTCAAGAGAATTGGCATCGGTTGCAGTACTGGTGCTTGGTTCTGTCGCGCTGATGTGGTTCGGTGGTGGGCTGGGCGAAGCCTTGCTCGAAGTGATGCGTAAATTCTTCTCGTTAACGCGGGATGAGATTTTTGACGTCACCTCGCTGGGGAACATCATTTATGGCGCGATCTTCCATTTGGTGTTGCCACTCATGCTCATTTTGATGATGCTTTTTGTGGCGGGATTGGTGGGAGCTGCAGCCTTGGGTGGCGTATCCTTTTCGTGGGAAGCCGCGCGACCAAAACTATCGAAGATGAGTCCGCTTCAGGGCATCAAGCGCATGTTTGGTAAGCAGAGCATGGTAGAGCTTATCAAGTCGATACTGAAAGTCGCCTTGGTGTCTGGTGTGGCTTTCTACTTGATGTGGGCAAGCCTTGAAGATTTCTTCCAGCTCAACATCGAAACCTTCCCCGGAAACCTTTTTCATGCGCTCGATATTCTGTTGAACTTTGTGCTTCTGATCAGCTGCTCTTTGTTGGTCGTGGTGGCGATAGATGTGCCATTCCAAATTTGGCAGCACAATGATCAATTGAAAATGACCAAGCAAGAAATCAAAGATGAATACAAAGACACCGAAGGTAAGCCTGAAGTAAAAGGCCGTATTCGTATGCTCCAGCGTGAAATGGCGCAACGTCGAATGATGTCCGAAGTGCCTTCCGCTGACGTGGTCATCACCAACCCGGAACACTATTCCGTCGCACTACGCTATGACAGCAAGATAGACAAAGCCCCAGTTGTCGTGGCGAAAGGTTCCGATTTCCTCGCGTTAAAAATCCGAGAAATTGCAGCGGTAAACGACATTATGATTGTTCCCGCACCACCGCTTGCGCGTGCGGTTTACTACAGCACGGAGCTTGAGCAACAAATTCCCGACGGTTTGTTTGCTGCAATCGCCCAATTACTGGCATATGTTTTCCAATTGAAGCAATACAAGAAGGGGCGTGGACGTAAGCCTAAGCCGCTTGTAGAACAGCAAATGCCCATACCGACAGAATTACGTCGCTAATCGTTTAATAACTGCGCGGTTTTTGTAATAAACTGATTAAAAAGACAAAAAAACATGGTTCGTTTTTTGCTAGATAGGGTTTAGTGATGTAGCCCGAGACGACAGACAACCCATGAAGCTCTCTTTGCCGTTCTACGACAAGGTCCAAAACAAACTCCCATTTAAGATTGGCGTTATGCCAGCGATTGGCGCACCCGTATTGGTGTTGTCTGCGCTGGCCATGGTTGTTCTGCCTGTTCCTGCCTTTTTGCTTGATATGTTCTTCTCGTTCAACATTGCTTTGTCGCTGGTTGTCCTTTTGGTGACTATCTACACCCGCAGACCCCTTGATTTTGCTGCGTTCCCCACCGTTCTTCTTATTGCCACCCTGTTACGATTAGCCTTGAACGTTGCATCGACACGTGTCGTTTTGCTGCATGGGCATGAAGGGCCTGGCGCTGCTGGTCAGGTGATTGACGCGTTTGGTTCCGTGGTTATTGGCGGTAACTATGCGGTTGGTCTCGTGGTGTTCCTTATCTTGATGATCATTAACTTCATGGTTGTTACTAAGGGTGCGGGGCGTATTTCTGAAGTAAGCGCGCGTTTTACCTTGGATGCTTTGCCGGGTAAACAAATGGCGATTGATGCGGACTTGAATGCGGGCTTGATAAACCAAGACCAAGCAAGAACGCGTCGTCAAGAGGTGACCAAAGAAGCGGATTTCTACGGCTCAATGGACGGTGCCTCGAAATTCGTAAAGGGCGATGCCATTGCTGGCATATTAATCCTCGCCATTAACATTGTCGGTGGTCTCTCCATCGGCATGATCCAGCATGATGTGAGCTTTTCTGAAGCGATTGAAATTTATACCTTGCTGACCATTGGTGATGGTCTTGTTGCACAAATTCCATCACTCCTCTTGTCGATTGGCGCTGCAATGATGGTGACGCGCCAAAACACCGACGAAGACATGGGCCAACAATTGGTCTTCCAATTGGTTGATAATCCGAAAGCCTTGATCATTTCGACGGGTATTTTGTTCGTGATGGGTGTTGTGCCGGGCATGCCACATGTGCCGTTTTTGGCATTGGCACTTATCTGCGGCAGCTTTGCTTATTGGAAAGTGAAAACACAAGAGAAAATCAAAGCGGCAGAACTGGCGAAACCGAAGCAAGAAATCGTGGCACCAAAACCAAAAGATTTGTCTTGGGATGATGTTCAACCTGTTGATGTGATTGGTTTGGAAGTGGGCTATCGCTTGATCCCAATGGTTGACAGAGACCAAGGTGGCGAGTTGCTTGATCGCGTGAAAGGGGTGCGTAAGAAGCTTTCGCAAGACTTTGGTTTCCTTATTCCGCCGGTACATATTCGTGACAACCTTGAATTGCCGCCAAACAGCTACCGCATCACCTTGATGGGGGTCGCCGTCGGTGAAGCTGATATTCGTCCTGACAATGAATTGGCGATTAACCCTGGGCAAGTCTTTGGCCCCATCGATGGTGAGCCAACGATTGACCCTGCGTTTGGTTTGGAAGCGGTGTGGATTGAAAAGTCGCAGCGTGAACATGCACAAGCATTGGGTTATACCGTGGTGGACTCCGCCACGGTATTGGCGACGCACCTTAGTCAAATGCTAACCAACAACGCTGAGCGTCTGCTGGGACATGAAGAAGCGCAGAACTTGGTTGAGCTTTTGGCGAGGCAGGCCCCTCGCTTGGTAGAAGGTTTGATCCCTGATCTTGTCTCGCTGGGTGTGGTGGTGAAAGTGATGCAAAATCTACTGAATGAAGCCATTCCTATTCGCGATGTACGAACTATCATACAGACACTTTCTGAGTACGCGCCGAAGAGTCAAGATCCCGACATTTTAACTGCCGCTGTGCGAATTTCATTGAAGCGTTTAATCGTTCAAGAAATCAATGGTATAGCGCCAGAGCTACCTGTTATCACGTTGGTTCCTGAGTTGGAACAGATATTGCATAAAACTATGCAGGCATCAGGGGGAGAGTCCACTGGCATTGAGCCAGGACTGGCAGAGCGTTTGCAACAAAGTCTGTCAGAGGCGACGCAACAGCAAGAATTGCAGGGTGAGCCTGCCGTGTTGTTAACGTCAGGTGTATTACGCTCAACCCTAGCCCGATTTGTGAAAAACACGATTCCGACGCTTCGAGTTCTCTCTTACCAAGAAGTGCCGGATGAAAAACAGATAAGAATTGTGAGAGCGGTTGGCAACTGATGCCAAGCATCAGTAAATCAGGACAACGATTTTGAAGATTAAACGATTTTTTGCCAAAGACATGCGAACTGCACTAGCCGAAGTGAAAGAAGCTTTGGGTGCGGATGCAGTCATCATGTCAAACAAGAAAGTGACTGGCGGCGTCGAAATCGTGGCGGCTGTCGACACTGAAACGCCAACTCGCGATACGCGCCAAGACGCGGCGCGTACACAAATGGCGCAAAGCATGGATCGCGTACACCAGCAACGTCGCCTGGTGGAAGACAAAGTGCACGTGCGTCGTGACATCAACAAAGAAGCCGCGAGAAGGCCTCTGGGGGGTGCGTTAGGCAGTAAGTTTTCAAGCTTGCTTGACCGTTATCAGTCTCAGTTACCTGAGAGCCAAGTCGATGACGAGCCCGGCAAAGAAATGGATTCGTTGACTGCGTTATTAGCCCGTCAAAAAGACGCGCGACTTCGCCAAACTGAAACGGCATACGCCGGGCAATCTTCATCAAACCGACGTGATGCGGGTGCATCGCAAGGTTATGGCGGCGCGCCGCAACAATCTTCACAAAGTGCAGGCCAAAACCGCAGCGGTTATGGTGTTTCGCAAAGCCGTGGTTCGTCACAAAATCAAGGTTCGTCACAAAATACCAGCCAGCACGCACGAAACCAACAAGCCAAAGGGCAAGAGCTTGACCGTTTGTATCGTCAAAAACGTGACGAAGCAGATCGCCGCGACATGCGTGGCAATGGTCGCCAAGAAAATAGACTCGACGCAACACGCGTAGAATCTCGTAAGAATGCACCACGTCAAACTGACGAAATGGAAGCCATGCGCAAAGAAATGGCGACCATTCGCGGCCTTTTAGAGCACCAATTATCAGGTTTGATGTGGCAAGAAGTTGAACGTAAAGAACCGCTTCGTGCAATGCTGATTAAACGGTTAGAAAAGATGGGTCTATCCCCCGTTCTTGCCGATCAATTAGCAGGCTATATCCCGGAGGATACGCCACCGAACGAAGCATGGTCTGAGTTACTTGATTTGGTTGCAGATCAAGTCATTACTACAGACGAAAACTTGCTAGAAACAGGCGGTGTGATTGCATTGTTAGGCCCGACGGGCGTAGGCAAAACCACCACCATTGCAAAATTGGCAGCGAGAGCAGCGATGGACTTCGGTCCGGAAGATATTGCCCTTGTTACAACAGATACATTTCGTATCGGTGCTCACGAGCAATTAGCAACTTACGGCCGAATTTTGGGCTGCCCAGTAAAAGTTGCTAAAGATGCCGAGGCATTGGCCGATATACTGTATCAGTTACGTCATCGACGACTGATTCTGTTAGACACTGCAGGGATGGGGCAGCGGGATCTTAGGTTATCCGAACAGCTGGACACGCTCATTCAAAGCAGCGGTTCACATATCCGAAGCCTACTCGTGTTACCAGCGACGTCTCAACGTCGCGTGTTGCAAGAGACGATTGACCATTTCCGACGCATTCCACTTTCTGGATGCGTACTGACTAAGTTGGATGAATCCCTCAGTCTGGGGGAATTACTCAGTGTGACCATTGAAAACGCACTGCCTGTGACTTATTTGGCCGACGGCCAACGAGTCCCGGAGGACATCCGGCAGGCAAGTGGCAGATATTTGGTCAACAAAGCCAGTGAATTAATGGCTCAGGATTCAGAGCAGCAAAACCATTTCTGGAGTCATGATGTACCAGAGTCGAATGCGGCGGACTTTTATGATTGAGACAACCATGCATGATCAAGCAAGCGGCCTCCGCCGCCTGACCAACCCGACTCGCACCAAAGTGATTACCGTCACCGGCGGTAAAGGTGGTGTTGGTAAAACAAACATTACGTTGGGCATCGCCGCTTCCATGGCGAAACAAGGCAAGAAAGTCATGGTCTTGGATGCCGATTTGGGTCTTGCCAATGTCGACGTCTTGCTTGGCCTTCGAGTGGGCAAGAATTTGAGCCACGTGATGCAAGGGTTGTGTGACCTAAAAGACATTATTGTCGAAGGTCCTCACGGAATGCGAATTATACCTGCTTCGTCAGGGATGCGGGGCATGACAGAACTTTCCACGGCGCAACATGCAGGGCTTATCCGTGCATTTGGTACCTTGGATGAAGAAGTGGATGTGTTGCTGGTAGACACTGCAGCCGGCATTTCTGACATGGTGTTGAGCTTCTCTCGTGCGGCACAAGACGTGGTCATCGTGGTGTGTGATGAACCAACATCTATCACAGATGCTTACGCGCTCATCAAATTATTGAGTCGTGAACACGGTGTTACACGCTTCAAAGTCGTTGCCAATATGGTTCGCAGTTATCGTGAAGGTAGAGACTTATTTACAAAATTAACGCGAGTAACTGAAAGATTTTTAAATGCTAATCTAGAATTAGTAGCATGTGTCCCATTAGATGAACGTGTGCGACAATCTGTGAAGAAGCAAAAAGTGGTTGTTGATGCGTTCCCAAGTTCACCTGCAGCGTTGGCATTGAATGCGTTAGCGAACAAAGCGTTGACGTGGCCAGTACCACGAAACCCTGGTGGACATTTAGAGTTTTTTGTTGAAAGACTGCTCGTGAGAGACGAGGCAGCGGGAGATTACCTCAGTGAATAGAGCGCTCACCTACAGCAGGACAGGCGCATCTACTGAGACTGTGATTGAGCAGTACTCTACGCTCGTTAAGCGTATTGCTCACCACTTGATCTCACGGTTGCCCCCGAATGTTCAGGTCGAGGATTTGATACAAGCCGGCATGATCGGTTTGTTAGAAGCGCAACAAAACTATGACCCTTCAAAAGGGGCGAGTTTCGAAACCTATGCAGGTATCCGAATTCGTGGCGCGATGCTTGATGACATTCGAAAGGGTGACTGGGTACCGCGTTCTGTTCACAAGAACAACCGTCAGATCAGTGACGCCATTGCACACCTCGAAGGTGAGTTAGGGCGCGATCCAAATGACAAAGAAATTTCAAAACGTCTAGGCATGAGCCTTGAGCAATACCACAACGCATTAAACGACATCAATTCAGGGCGTTTAATCGGGATGGATGATCTAGGCGTTTCAGAAGATGCTTTCGTGATTGAAAGTCATCGAGAAGAAAACCTTCCCTTTCAGGAAGTGGAGGAGGATAGCTTCAAGGTTCACTTGGCTAAAGCTATCACCGAGCTACCTGAAAGAGAGGCTTTGGTACTCTCTCTCTATTACGACGAGGAACTTAACCTCAAAGAGATAGGTGCCATTATCGGGGTCAGTGAATCCCGAGTTTGCCAGATACAAAATCAGGCAATGCAGCGGTTACGGACTAAGCTATCCGCTTGGTCAAAGTAAGTTTTAACAATTATAAGGGACCTCACCGGAGGCAACTTTGAACACAAACATGAAAATCCTCATTGTTGATGACTTCTCAACAATGCGCCGTATCGTTAAGAACCTCCTTCGTGATCTGGGTTTCAACAACACTGTTGAAGCTGATGATGGCCTAACAGCTCTGCCAATTCTTAAGAAAGGCGGAATTGAGTTTGTCGTCACTGACTGGAACATGCCTGGCATGCAGGGCATTGATTTGCTCAAGCACATCCGTGCAGATGATGAATTGAAACATCTTCCTGTATTGATGATCACTGCAGAAGCTAAGCGCGAGCAAATCGTTGAAGCTGCTCAAGCGGGCGTAAATGGCTATATCGTTAAGCCGTTTACCGCTGCAACGCTAAAAGAGAAGTTGGATAAGATTTTCGAACGCATGTGATCTGCTTCTTCGCGCAGTGAAGGAATATTTAAACGATGATAACACTCGACCAAGCTAAAGAGCTGGTCAGTTTTCTCGAAGAAGGGAATCAGGAAAGTGCGAATGAGTTACTGCTGAACATCGGCAGTGAAACTCGCAATCCGCTCTTCAATGAGGTGGGAAAACTGACTCGACAACTGCATGATTCGTTGTCCAATTTCCGCTTGGATCCGCGTGTCAATGATCTCGCTAATAGTGAGATCCCTGATGCAAAAGATCGCCTTAACTTTGTTATGGAAAAAACGGAACTTGCCGCCAACCGAACCATGGATGCAGTCGAAGCGACGTTGCCTATTGCTGATAATCTTCAGGAATGCCTCGCTCAAGTTCGTCCTCAATGGAACAACTTGATGGGAGGGCGGATTGACCTCGTCAGTTTCAAAGATCTCTGTCATCAGATTGATGGTCTTTTGACGCAGGTAGAAGGCGGCACAACCAAACTGCACGGTCAATTGACTGAAATCCTTATGGCGCAAGATTTCCAAGACTTAACAGGTCAGGTCATTCGACGCGTTATTGAGTTGGTGCAGGAAGTTGAAAAACAACTGGTCGAAATCTTAACCGCGTTTGGGTTAGACGACGATCAGCAAGAAGAAACAGAACAAATATCTGGCATCGAGGCTGAGGGTCCGGTCGTTACTGAGGAACAGCGTCAAGAGAAAAACGTGATGCAGAGTCAGGACGATGTAGACGACTTGCTTTCTAGCCTGGGCTTTTAGGGGTGCGTTATGAGCTTTGAAATGGATGAAGAAATCCTGCAGGACTTTTTGATCGAAGCAGGTGAAATTCTGGAGTTGTTGTCTGAGCAGTTAGTGGATCTGGAAAAATCGCCAGAAGACCGCGATTTGCTAAACGCAATTTTCCGGGGATTCCACACGGTTAAAGGTGGTGCTGGCTTCTTATCGCTCAAAGAGTTGGTAGATACCTGCCACGGTGCGGAAAATATTTTCGATAATCTCCGCAATGGCGGTCGAGAACTGACACCTGAGGTGATGGATATCATCCTTCAAGCGCTCGACACCGTTAACGAACAGTTTGCGTGTGTTCAGCAGAGCGAGCCTGCCCCTGCCGCAGATCCATCTTTGTTGGACGCGTTGCATAAGTACAGCCGCCCAGCTTCTGAAGATGAAGCGACGGCAGAGCCGGAACCTGAGCCTGAACCAGAACCTGAACCTGAAGTTGTCGCAGAAGCGCCAGCTGAAGAAGGTGATGCGATCGCCGGTGATTCCGTCGATGAAATTACCGATGACGAATTTGACCGTTTGCTTGACCAACTTCATGGGTCGGGTAAGGGACCACAAGTAACAGAAAAACCTGCAGCGGAAGCGCCTGCGGCGGGATCGGACAGCGGTGACATTACGGACGACGAGTTCGAAAAACTGCTGGATGAGCTGCACGGTTCAGGCAAAGGGCCACTTGATGGAGACGCAGCTGCGCCACCTCCTCAAAACGCTGCGGTAGAAAGTCCGAGTGGTGATGACATCACTGACGACGAATTTGAAAAGCTTTTAGATGACTTGCACGGTAAAGGCAAAAGCCCTATCGACAATGCACCGAAAGCAGAAGCGCCAAAGGCTGAACCAGCGCCAGTGCCAAAACCTGCGCCTAAGCCTGTGCCGAAAGCAGAAGCGCCTGCGGCAAAACCCCCCGCTGTTGCTGCTAAGCCGCCTGCCAAAACAGAAGACAAAAAACCACCTGTTCCTCAAGCTGAGCAAACAGTACGCGTAAACACCTCGACGCTAGATACCATTATGAATATGGTGGGTGAGCTGGTGTTGGTGCGTAACCGTTTGGTGAGTTTGGGTGCGAACAGTGAGGATGAGAACATGGCGAAAGCCGTGACCAACCTCGATGTGGTGACAGCTGACTTGCAAGGTGCGGTCATGCAAACGCGTATGCAGCCCATCAAGAAAGTATTCGGTCGTTTCCCACGCGTTGTTCGAGATTTGGCGCGAAGCCTCAAAAAAGACATCGTATTGGAAATGCGCGGTGAAGAAACCGACTTGGACAAGAACTTGGTTGAGGCATTGGCCGACCCCATGGTCCACTTGGTGCGTAACTCGGTCGACCACGGCATTGAAATGCCGGACAAGCGTGAGCAAAACGGTAAGCCTCGTGTAGGTACTGTTACACTTGCAGCATCTCAGGAAGGCGATCACATCTTGCTGACCATCGAAGATGATGGCGGTGGTATGGATGCTGAGAAGCTTCGTGGCATTGCGGTAGAACGCGGTGTGATGGATGCAGATGCAGCGGCACGTTTGACCGATACCGAGTCATTCAACCTGATTTTTGCGCCAGGTTTCTCGACCAAAACCGAAATCTCCGATATCTCGGGCCGTGGTGTGGGCATGGATGTGGTGAAAACCGCGATCACCGCATTGAACGGCACGATCTCCATCGATTCAGTATTGGGTCGTGGTACGATCATTTCGATCAAAGTGCCGCTAACGCTCGCCATTCTGCCAACCTTAATGGTCGGTATCGGCGGAAACCCATTTGCTTTCCCACTTTCTAACGTTAATGAAATCATTAGCCTAGATTTGGCGAGAACCAATACCGTTGATGGTCAATTGACCTTAATTGTTCGCGATAAAGCCATCCCATTGTTCTATTTACAGGATTGGCTGTGCAAGAAGCGCGCGTCGAAGAAAGACTCTGGGCATGTCGTCATCATTCAGATGGGTCATCAGCCAGTTGCCTTTGTTGTTGATTCACTCATTGGTCAGGAAGAGGTGGTGATTAAACCTCTCGATGAATTGTTGCAAGGTACGCCGGGTATGGCGGGTGCAACGATCACCAGTGATGGTCATATTGCTTTGATTCTGGATGCGCCGAATCTGCTTAAACGCTACGCGGGACGATAAGAGTAATAAGGACTGATATGGCAGTGAAAGTGTTGGTGGTGGATGATTCGAGCTTTTTCCGCCGTCGAGTGAGTGAGATTATCAATGGCGACCCGCGTCTCCAAGTCATTGATTGTGCAGTCAACGGCAAAGAGGCGGTTGAGAAGACGGCGCAATTGAAGCCTGATGTCATCACCATGGACATTGAAATGCCGGTAATGGATGGGATCACTGCGGTTCGCGAGATCATGAAAGCCAATCCAACGCCCATTTTGATGTTTTCATCGCTGACGCATGATGGCGCGAAAGCGACGTTGGACGCATTAGACGCTGGTGCACTCGACTTCCTGCCTAAAAAGTTTGAAGACATCGCAAGAAACCGTGATGAAGCGGTTTCTCTGCTGCAACAGCGCGTGAATGAAATTGCTCGTAAGCGCGCATTCATGCGTCGTCCAATGCCAGCCGCGCGTCCTGCCGTTGCCACGCCTGCCGCAACAACTGCGGCGACGGCAACCGCAACACCGACGCGCACGCCTGTACGACCACTTTCTAGTCCGATGAGCCCAGCGCTATCAACCAGACCTACTTCGCCTGTCTCGATGAGTCGATTCAAAGCTAGTGGTAAGCGTTATCAACTTGTCGCGATTGGCACCTCGACGGGTGGGCCTGTTGCGTTGCAGAAAGTGCTTAGTTCACTTCCAGCGAACTTCCCTCTTCCTATTTTGTTGATCCAGCATATGCCTTCCACGTTTACTGCAGCCTTTGCTCAACGCCTTAATGGCTTATGCAAAATCTCGGTGAAAGAAGCGCAAGATGGCGACACGCTGCAAGCGGGTAGCGCATACCTTGCTCCTGGTGGTATGCAGATGATGATTGATGGTCGCCCCGGTGCGGCACGTCTTAAAATCATCGACGGTGGTGACCGCATGAACTACAAACCGTGTGTAGATGTGACGTTTGGGTCTGCCGCCAAGATATATGGTGATAAAGTATTATCCATGGTTTTGACGGGCATGGGCGCAGACGGTCGTGACGGAGCAAGAATGTTGAAAGAAGAAGGTTCAACAGTCTGGGCTCAAGACGAAGAAAGCTGCGTTGTTTATGGCATGCCACAGGCGGTCGCAAAGGCTGGGATATCGACAGAAGATCTCCCCCTTGAGCGAATTTCTGAGCGCATTCTCGTCGAGCTCAACTTGGTATAAGGAGCAGTCGTGATAGTCTGGAGTATTGCAAACCAGAAAGGCGGCGTTGGAAAAACAACATCCACGATTACCCTTGCTGGTCTTCTCAGTGAAAGAAACAAGCGTGTCTTGCTGATCGACACCGATCCGCATGCGTCGCTCACTACCTATCTGAATTACGATTCGGACACGTTGCCACGTTCTCTTTTTGATCTCTTTCAGCTTCAGACAATTAATCGCGATACGGTAAAACCGCTTATCCTCAGCACTGAGTATAAGAACCTCGATTTATTGCCTTCACACATGTCGCTAGCAACACTCGATCGCGCTATGGGTAACCGTGGTGGAATGGGGCTGATGCTGAAAAAGACACTCGCGTGTCTCGAAGAAGAATACGATTATGCGCTGATCGATTGCCCGCCAATTTTGGGGGTAATGATGGTGAACGCATTGGCGGCCAGTAACCGCATATTGATTCCGGTACAAACTGAGTTCCTCGCAATGAAGGGACTCGAACGTATGATCCGCACGCTGCAAATTATGCAGAAGTCGCGCAGCTCTGCGTTCAAGGTGTGCATTGTTCCTACTATGTATGACAAGAGGACGCGTGCCTCTCTTGAAACGCTTCAGGAGCTCAAAGTGCGATACCCCGATCAGGTATGGACATCTGCCGTGCCTATCGACACCAAATTCCGCGATGCGAGCTTGAAACACATGCCGCCATCGTATTACGCAAAAAACTGTCGTGGCGTTTTTGCTTATAAAACGCTGCTCTCTTACCTAGAGCGATTGGAGCAGGATGAAAGATAGCGGTGCTTTATCCAGTGTTGAAGCACTGGACGCTTACTTCGATGCTTTGTTGGAAGACGATGATTCTCTCCAGCAAGAACAAGAAGAGGTTGTGCAACCAGACAACATGTATCTGGATGCCGACTTCTCTGAGGCGCCTGCACCTGCGTTAAAACTGCAAGAAGTGACGAGCCCTGAGCGTTTTACAGGTCGGACACTGACACAGGAGGAACGTGATCTCTCCCATGTCGAAAAATTGTTGAGCCAATTGAAGCTTGATGAAGACATGGAGGTAGAAGTTGAAGAACTCACCGATGTTGAATTGGCTTCTGAGCTAGAAACCGACATCGAGACGGTGACTGATGCCGCTGCTGCGGTAGAAGCGTATACCGAAGCCTTAACGGAAACCGTTGATGACATTGCTGAAGTGACGCCTGCAGTGTCGTTGCATTTAGTGAGCGACACCGACACAGATTTAGATACAGAGATGAATACCGACATTGAGCTCGACGTTGAGAGCGGTGTCGACACCTCTGTATTAGAAGAAGCAGCGCTTCAGGAGGAGACGGCACTTCAAGAAGAAACCGATCTGCTTGAAGAGGTTGAGGTTCAACAAGACATTGAACCCGCCACCGTAACGCCACTTCATGTCGACACGCATGTAGATGTCGAGGTAGACGATACCGAAGAGGTGTATATTGCCTCCGACGTTGAAAGCGACATTGTTGTTGACGCTGACGCTGATGTTGATAGCGATAGCGAACTGGACACACAGGCGGGTGAAGATATCATCCCGCCTTGGCAAAACATCGTGCCAGAGCATGCGTTCCAAGTACTTTTCTTTGAATCAATGGGCGTGACTTATGCGGTGCCGCTGGCTGAGCTTGGCGGTATCCACCAATTGGGCGAATGCAATCATTTGATTGGTCGTCCTGATTGGTACTTGGGATTACAGACAGAGCGAGATCAGCAACTCGATATTGTTGATACCGCGAAATGGGTAATGCCAGAAAAAATAACAGATAACAGCCATCGCGATGACTATAGTTATATTGTGATCTTGGGTGACAGCAAATGGGGGTTAGCATGTAACACCCTATTGGGTACAGAGTCACTCAACGGAGAGCAAGTGCGGTGGCGCGAGCAAGCGGGCAAACGGCCTTGGTTGGCTGGATTGGTCAAACAAAAGATGTGTGCACTTATTCATGTCGAAGCGCTGATTGCCATGCTTAATCAAGGTATTGATGCCAATGCATTGGCGTAACTGATGTAGCACAGCACGTAAAGAGGAAAACAAATGTCTCAGGTAGCTGAAGTCCAAAAAGACAACGTTAACGATGAGGTCCTGCAGTGGGTGACCTTCCAATTGGAAGAGGAAACCTATGGCATTAATGTAATGCAGGTTCGTGAAGTTTTACGTTACACCGAAATTGCGCCTGTTCCTGGTGCGCCAGACTATGTTCTGGGCATTATTAACCTGCGCGGTAACGTTGTGACGGTTATTGATACGCGTTCACGCTTTGGTTTGATGCAGGCTGATGTGACTGACAACACGCGTGTTATCGTGATTGAAGCTGAATCGCAAGTGATCGGTATCATGGTTGATAGCGTGGCGGAAGTGGTTTATCTGCGCACCTCTGAAATCGACACCACACCAAGCGTGGGTACGGACGAAAGCGCTAAGTTTATTCAAGGCGTGAGCAACCGTAATGGTAACCTGCTGATATTGGTTGATTTGAACAAACTGCTCTCAGACGAAGAGTGGTCTGATATGGCAATGCTGTAATGCTCGATGTCGTGTTGTACTGGTTACCGCTCGGTGTTTCAGTTGTCATCGGGGTTGTTCTATTTCTTCTGCTTCGCCGAGAGAAAAAGGCGCGACAGGCGCTAGAAACCAAATTTCAAGCCATGGAATTGGTTTACAAAAATGCGCGCCAGCAGCAGGAGAGCCTGACCAAACAGTTCAATGAACTGCGTGCAGGTTCGATAGGAATGAGCCAGAAGCTCGCAGAGCTTTCACAGCGTTTCGATGACGTTGTTGATAAGCAAAACGAGCTAGAAATGCACGACCCAGACGGTCGACTGTATAGTCGAGCGAGCAAGATGGTAGAACTAGGCGCAGATATTCATGAGTTAATGGAAGAGTGTGATTTGCCGAAGGCAGAAGCTGAATTACTTCTGAGTATTCGAAAGCAAAGACTCGTGCGATAGCTGGTACAGTGAAGCAAGCATTGGCTTGCTTATACTGACTGATTAACAAAAGCCCCTTCCCATCCGGGAGGGGCTTTTCCGTCTAGGTACCACGCAAACGCGATGAGCTCTGCGATCACCAAGTAGAGTTGTTCTGGAATTTCGTCGCCAACCTCTAGCGCGGAAAGCCAATTCATTAATGTCTCATCGCTGTGGATGAGACCGCCATTCTTTTCCATTTCTTCAATGAGCTTCTCCGCCAGTGCTTCATAGCCTTTAGCGCTAACCGTTGGCGTGTTCACGCCATCATATCGAAGAGCAACGGCGCTTTTTTCTTTCTTCATACTTGTATATTAACCCCGCTTGAAACCGTCGCTGGTGCTGATGGCTCAGTGGCTTCTACTTTGATATTGGATAAATTAAGTTGATGTTTGCTCAACTGTTTTTCTAAAACGGGGAGCGCGGCTTCAACGCGCTTTTTTAATCCTTTGGAATTGGTGGAAAACGCCAGCGAAAGTTCTTGGTCTTCAAGTTCCACGGTTGCCAACACCTGACGATTTTTTGAAAGCGTTAAATTGACAGTGATAGACCAACGAGATTTTTTCGCTTTGGTTTGGGTCTTCTTTTTAACGGTGACATGAACGGGGCTTTGTTGTTGCGGGTGAAAGGGAAACAACCAAGTGAACTCCCCCGGTTTATTGCTGTCTTGAAAGCGTTGCTCTGCAAATAGCATGAGCATCGCTTTTAGTTTGCTTGAGCCTTCGTTATCCGCGGTCGATAAAAGACGTAGCGCATCAAGGGTACTTTTGTCTGTTTGACGCTCCGCTAACCACTTTGCGGCAAGCTCGGGTTTACTCGGCATAAACAAAGAATTAAGCAGCATGGTGAGGGGGACTGATGGTGCATTCTGTGTGCCTGTTGAACGTGTTAACAGTGGGAAAATATTCATCAATGATAGTAATTGAGAAAGCTGTGAACTATTCGTTCCAGTTTTAGCAATAGATTTCGAATTTTCTTGGCCGATTAACAATACGCTTTCTACGGGCTTATTCTTCAGCACCTCAAGCATTAGTGCACTGATGTTACTGTTATTATCGATTTTCATACTTACTCACAATTAGTCACATTTGAGCGAGAGCCTTGGGATCGTGCCGCTAACGATTTTAAAAACCTCTATGTTATTATCGGGTAGATTTTTCATTACTTTATCGGGAATTGACAATCGCTATGTTGGAAGTGCGTCAACTAAGCAGCATCCGTGATGAGCGAGTGTTGTTTGAAGACCTTAATTTTACCGTGTCGCCCGGTGATCTTGTTCAGATAGAAGGACCGAATGGCGCGGGTAAAACAACCCTGCTTCGCATTATTGCGGGACTGGGATTGTCAGAGTCTGGTGACGTATTTTGGAACGGCAGCTCGGTCACGAAAGCCAGAGAAGAGTTCTACAGTGATCTCTTGTTCTTGGGGCATAGTACAGGTGTTAAGCGTGAGCTAACGGCTTACGAAAATTTGGCGTTTTACCAGAAAATGCACGGTACTCCCGATGAAAATCGCCTTTGGGATGCACTCGCCCGTGTGGGGCTAGCAGGGCGGGAAGACGTTCCAGTCGCTCAATTATCGGCGGGACAGAATCGACGTGTTGCATTGGCTCGACTTTGGATCAGTGAGTCTTTACTTTGGATCCTTGATGAACCACTCACAGCCATTGATAAACAAGGTGTTAAGGTGTTGGAACAGCTATTCCAGAAACACGTTGATAACGGGGGCATAGTGCTGTTTACCACTCACCAAGATATGTTCCACGATAACCCTAAACTCCGTCGCATCACTTTGGGGGCGTAATGGGAAAGGCGTTATTTGAACTTATCCATCGTGAACTCTTGGTGGCTTTCCGACGTCAGTCTGACATGCTGAACCCGCTATGGTTTTTCATCATTGTCATCACTTTGTTCCCGTTGGGTGTCGGGCCAGGGCCTAATCTGCTTGCAGAGATTGCACCGGGTATTATCTGGGTTGCAGCATTGCTGGCGGCAGTCGTCTCACTGGAACGGCTCTTTCGTGACGATTTTGTCGATGGTTCACTAGAGCAAATCTTGCTGATGCCAGAACCGCTTCCGGTCTTAGCGTTTGCAAAAGTCGTTGCGCACTGGCTGCTGACGGGCTTGCCGTTATTGATCATAAGCCCGCTTCTAGCAGTATTACTTTCATTAGATTGGCCGACATACAAAGCCGTGGTGTTGACGTTACTGTTAGGAACACCAACGTTGAGCTTTTTGGGCGCAATAGGTGTGGCATTGACCGTTGGCCTGAGAAAAGGTGGCGTGCTTGTGAGCTTATTGGTGCTGCCGTTGTTCATCCCGGTCTTGATTTTTGCTACATCTGCCATTGATATGGCAGCCAATGGATTTCCGATTGACGGGCAACTCGCCATTCTTGGTGCGATGTTGGCTGGGTCGGCAACCCTATCACCTTTTGCAGTGTCAGCGGCACTGCGCGTGAGTGTTCAATAATTCTTATAATTTACTGAGAGCGGTAATAGCAATGTGGAAATGGCTTCATCCCTATGCCAAACCCGAGGCAACCTACCAGCTGTGTAATACACTGCTGCCGTGGTTCTCTGTGCTGGCATTGTTGTCCTTGATTACGGGTACGATTTGGGGGCTTGCGTTTGCGCCTTCTGACTACCAACAAGGTGACAGCTTCAGGATCATTTACATCCATGTGCCTGCAGCAATTTGGTCGATGGGTGCGTATATGTCGATGGCAATCGCTGCCTTTATTGGCCTTGTTTGGCAAATCAAAATCTCTGACTGGGCTGCCGCTGCGATGGCTCCGATTGGCGCTGTATTTACCTTCATCGCGCTGTTAACTGGTGCGGTATGGGGCAAGCCGATGTGGGGTGCTTGGTGGGTGTGGGATGCGCGTCTAACCTCTGAGCTTATTCTGCTGTTTCTCTACCTGGGTGTGATTGCACTGTATAACGCGTTTGACGATGAGCGTACCGCGGGTCGTGCAGCTGGCATTCTCGCTATGGTGGGTGTGATTAATCTCCCTATCATTCACTTCTCTGTGGAGTGGTGGAATACCCTTCACCAAGGCGCAACCATCACTAAATTTGCGAAGCCTTCTATTGCCTCAGACATGCTTTGGCCATTGTTGCTGAACATTTTTGGGTTTGCATTCTTCTTTGGTGCATTAACCTTGATGGGGCTGAAAAACAAAATTCTTCAGCGTGAAGCGCATCGCCCTTGGGTGCGTCAATTGGTAGAGCGAGGATAATCATGCATTTTACTTCCTTCTCAGCATTCTTAGACATGGGCGGCTATGCCGCTTATGTGTGGAGTTCTTTCGGTATTACGTTTGGTGCCTTGTTGTGGTTAGTTATTTCCGCCCACCTGACACGCCGTAAGCTCTTCAATGACATTAAAAATAGAGCCGCCAGAGAGCAGCGCATCAAAAATGCCCAAAATATGGAGAACACATTATGAACCCAAGACGCAAAAAACGATTAGGGCTGGCTCTGGCCTTAGTATTGGGCGTAGGTGCGACGATTGGGCTTATGCTGTATGCGCTGAATCAGAATATGGATTTGTTCTACACGCCAACGGAGTTGGTGAACGGTAAGCCTGACGGAACCAAACCTGAAGTTGGTCAGCGTTTGAGAATTGGTGGCATGGTTGTCACTGATTCCGTTCAGCGTGATCCAGACTCTCTCAAAGTGAGTTTTAAAGTGGCCGATGTTGGCCCACAAGTTACCGTTATTTTTGAAGGTATCCTTCCTGACCTGTTCCGTGAAGGGCAGGGTATTGTGGCGCAAGGCGAGTTGGTCAATGCCAACACCGTTAAAGCGCACGAAGTGCTCGCAAAGCACGATGAAGAATACATGCCACCCGAAATTGCAGAGGCCATGAATAAAAACCATCAGCCTCTTGAATACACAGAGCAACAAAAAGGTAGCTACTAATGATTGCTGAACTGGGGCATTTTGCCCTGATCATCTCCCTCGGCTTTTCGGTGCTGCTGAGCATCTATCCGCTGTGGGGAGCGCAGATCGGAAACCAAGCCATGATGCGTTCAGCGCGTCCATTGGCGATTGGCATGTTCCTCATGCTACTGATGTCATTCTTCGCGTTGAGCTGGGCGTTTTACGCCAATGACTTCACCGTTAGCTATGTCGCGAGTAACTCTAACAGTGCATTGCCTTGGTATTATCGCCTCACCGCGGTATGGGGTGCTCACGAAGGGTCTTTGCTGCTTTGGGTTCTGATCCAAGCGGGTTGGACACTTGCCGTTGCTCTGTTTAGCCGTGGTATGCCGCAAGAATCAGTCGCGCGTGTATTGGCGGTGATGGGCATGATCGGCGTCGGTTTCTTACTCTTTATTATTCTGACGTCAAACCCCTTTGACCGCACCTTGCCTTACTTCCCTGTCGATGGTCGTGACCTTAATCCGCTATTGCAAGATCCGGGTCTGATTGTTCACCCGCCAATGCTGTACATGGGTTATGTCGGCTTCTCCGTTGCGTTTGCGTTTGCGATAGCGTCCTTGATGGCGGGTCGTTTGGATACTGCGTGGGCGCGTTGGTCTCGTCCTTGGACAACCGCTGCATGGGTCTTCTTGACGATTGGTATCGCACTGGGCTCTTGGTGGGCGTACTACGAACTCGGCTGGGGTGGCTGGTGGTTCTGGGATCCAGTAGAAAACGCATCATTCATGCCTTGGCTAGCGGGTACGGCGTTAATGCACTCCCTCGCGGTGACTGAAAAACGTGGCACCTTTAAAGCGTGGACGGTATTGCTTGCGATCTCTGCGTTCTCTTTGAGTTTATTGGGTACCTTCCTTGTCCGTTCTGGTGTTCTGGTTTCGGTGCACGCGTTTGCATCAGATCCAACCCGTGGTCTCTTTATTCTGGCGTTCTTGGTCGCGGTCATCGGTGGTTCATTGCTGCTTTATGCACTCCGCGCGTCTGAAGTGCGTGTCCGGGGCAATTTCGAATTGGTGTCCCGTGAAAATGCGTTATTGGCAAACAACATTCTTTTGATTGCAGCCCTCGTGGTTGTGCTGTTAGGAACCTTGCTGCCATTGGTGCATAAGCAAATTGGTTTGGGTTCTGTCTCTATCGGCGAACCGTTCTTTAACTTGCTTTTCACCTGGTTGGCTGTGCCATTTGTGTTCTTGTTAGGTATTGGTCCACTGGTTCGTTGGAAACGCGACAACCTGAAAACCGTCAAGAAAGAGCTGATCATCTGCGGCATTTTGTCGATTGTTGGTGGTATTGCTCTGGTCGCTATTTTCGCGGATGCCTTCATGCCACTTGCAGCGCTAGGTGCAGTGATGGGGTTGTGGATTATCCTGACGCAATCGTTCGAAGTGTACCAACGTGCAACACATCGCGATGATTTCATGGCGGGTGTTCGCAAGCTAGGTCGCAGCCACTGGGCCATGATATTTGGTCATATCGGTCTTGCTGTGTCGATTCTTGGTATCGCGATGGTGCAGAACTACGACATCGAACGCGATGTGAAAATGGCACCGGGCGACACGGTAGAAATTCAAGGGTATCACTTTAATTTCGCGGGTCTTCGCGAAAAAGATGGCCCGAATTATGACGGTTACATCGCCGACTTTGATGTTTACCGTGGCGATCGTCGCATCAATACGCTGCACGCAGAAAAACGTTTCTACAACGTACAACGCTCGATGATGACAGAAGCTGCGATTGATCGTGGTATCACGCGTGACTTGTACATTGCGATGGGTGAACGCTTGTCTGATGGAGCGTGGGCCGTTCGAATTTACTATAAGCCATTTGTTCGTTGGATTTGGTTTGGTGCGGTATTGATGGCTGTTGGCGGTATCTTTGCCATGTCTGATAAACGTTACCGTTTCAGACAGAAATCGACATCGGCGATCAGCGCCGAGCCAGCGAAGGAGATTTAAGGGTGAAACGTCCTTTATTGTTTATCCCATTGGCTCTCTTTATGGTGCTTGTGGCGGTGTTTTTTGTTCAGCTTGGTAACAATGCTGACGGTGACGACCCCACTAAACTAGAGTCTGTTTTGGTAGGAAAACCGGTTCCAGAATTCCGTTTGGAAGATTTGGCCGAGGCTGGAAAGCTTTATGACCAGAGCGTTTTCCATGGGCAACCTTTATTGCTCAACGTTTGGGCGACATGGTGTCCAACCTGTTACGCCGAACATTCATTTTTAAATGAATTGGCAGGCGACGGTGTGAAAATCATTGGTCTTAACTACAAAGATGATCGTGTTAAAGCGATCGGCTGGTTGAATCAATTGGGTAATCCTTACTTGATCAGCTTGTTTGATGGTAACGGCATGTTGGGGCTGGATCTCGGTGTGTATGGCGCGCCTGAAACGTTCCTCATTGATGCGAACGGTACTATTCGTTATCGCCATGCGGGTGATGTAAACACGCGCAATTGGGAAGACACCTTGAAGCCGATTTATGACCAAATGTTGGCGGAGGCACAAGGATGATGAAACGTATCCTGTTGCCGTTAATTCTGGCAGCGAGTGCAGTATTTTCTGTGTCTGCAGCCATCGAGGTTTATGAGTTTGATACACCAGAGCAAGAAGCGGCGTTTCACCAGTTGGGGAAAGAGCTTCGTTGTCCTAAGTGTCAAAACAACAACATTGCGGATTCCAATGCAGGTTTAGCGCAAGACCTTCGTGCCAAAGTGTATGAGATGCTCAAACAAGGTAAGAACGAAGACGAGATCGTAGAGTACATGGTTGCTCGCTATGGCAACTTCGTGACGTACAATCCGCCGCTTACCGCATCAACCATGATCCTATGGGCTGGTCCGCTATTGTTTGTGATTGGTGGTTTTACCGTGTTGGTAATGCGCAGTCGCAAGAGCCCGAAAGTGGTGAAAGACACGGCATTAGACAGCGAAGAGCAAGCAAGGCTTGATGCGTTGCTCGATGAGCACAACTCAGAAAAGAAAAAGGATGACCAAGCATGACAGAAACGATGTTTTGGCTGATCACTGCCTTGATGATGCTGGTATCCATTGCAATATTTGTGTTGCCGATTTATCGCGGGAAAGACCAAGATGAAGAAGCCAGCCGTGATGAGTTGAACAAAGCATTCTTCCGTGATCGTATGGAAGAAATTGAGGAAGAAGCGCAAGAAGGTTTGATTGAAAACCAGGGTGAACTTGCTGTTGAACTAAAACAATCCTTGCTTGATGACATTCCAACGCAACAAGCCGTCACTGAAAGAATGAATACAGTGTCAGCGATGATGCTTGCACCGGGCGTGTTAATTTTGGTGATACTGAGCTACTTCCTCTACAACACTTTTGGTAGCTACGGTGCTGTGGTGTCATGGCAAGAAACCACGAACAACTTGCCAGAGCTGTCCCAGCGCTTGATGTCGGAATCACAAGAGCCGCTGACCGATCAAGAAATGGCTGACCTCACGCTAGCACTCCGTACCAAGCTACAACAAACACCTGATGATGCAATGGGTTGGCTGTTGCTGGGTCGTATTGGTATGGCGAATCGTGATATTCAGACAGCAGAAGGTGCCATGGCGAAAGCGTATGGCCTTTCTCCTGAGAATAGCGACATCAAGTTAGGTTACGCACAATCGCTGATCTTTTCGGGTGACGAAACCAACGTGACGAAAGCACGTGGTCTACTTCGTGAAGTCATTAGAGAAGATCATGCGAACATGCAAGCATTCTCATTGTTAGCATTTGAAGCATTTGAGCGAGGTGCTTATGATGAGGCAATTGCAGCTTGGTCAACCATGAAGAAATTGTTGCCTGAAAATGATCCGCGTATTGCGATGTTAGAGCGCAGCATTGCTCGCGCAAATACGCAAATGAACGTGGGTTCAGGTCAGAAAGTGTCTGTGACTGTCACGCTGGATGAAGATGTCGTTCTTCCCGAGCAAGGTGTATTGATTGTCTCCGTGCATTCAGCAGACGGCGCTCCAATGCCGATTGCAGCGAAGCGATTGCCTATCAATCAGTTTCCACTGACCGTCGAACTGACAGATGCTGACAGTATGATCCCTGAGCGCCTCATGTCATCATTGCCTGAAGTCTTGGTGAAAGCACGTATTGACCATGATGGAAACGTCATGACGAAAGACGGCGATTGGTTTGGAGAAACCTTGCCGTTTGCGTTAGGTGGACAGTCGCAAGTAGTGATTAACCAAAAGTATTAACTGATTTATACTTTCTGGTAACAATTGAAACAGGCTGGTGCAAACCAGCCTCTTTTTTGGAAATAATAATACAATGTGGAAAGGCTTTATACTGGCAGTAGGTCTTGTGGTGGGGTTGAGCGGATGTGCTCAAACACCTGAAGAGAATACTGCTGACGCAGAAACGAATGCGGAAACACACGTTGCGCACCCTAACGATCCGTTTGAAGGGTTTAACCGCGCAATGTGGACGTTGAATTATGATTACCTTGACCCGTATGTCGCACGCCCAGTATCAGTGGCGTATGTTGATTACGTGCCAAGTTGGACACGAACAGGTATCTCAAACTTTATCAACAACCTTGAAGAGCCTGCGAGCATGATTAACAGCCTTATTATGCTGGAAGGTGAAGACGCGCTTGTACACTTCAACCGATTCTGGTTGAACACCGTCTTTGGTCTGGGTGGCATCATCGATCTTGCTTCGGCTGCTAACGTCCCTAAACTCAGTGACCGACAGTTTGGTGATGCGATGGGGTATTACGATATTGGGCAAGGCCCTTACATCATGGTGCCTGTCTACGGCCCAATCACGGTACGTGAAGGGGTAGGAGATACAGTCGATGGGTTGTTCCCACCATTATCACTGCTGACGTTCCCGCAATCAGTGATCAAATGGGCGCTAGATGGCATGGAAACGCGCGCAGCATTGGTGAAGCAAGAAGGTATTCTTGAAAATTCGCCGGACCCGTATGCGTTCACGCGTGATGCGTATTTGCAAAATAAAGCCTTTAAGGCGCGTGGCGGTGAGGTTGAAATCGACGCTGATCAAGAAGACGATGAATATCTTGAAGAATTGATGGACGAGATTGACGCTTACTAAGACGCTGCCGCCATCTCTGTATCGAACAAAAAGCCACTCGACGGAGTGGCTTTTTTTGTCTGCTAACGTTGAGCTTACACTCAAACTCTCAGTTGACGCTTAGAAGCGGTAGCTCGCTTGAACACCTGCTAGCCAAACGCTGCCAGAGGTTTTACCTTCAAATGACCCGCCGAAAAGCTGACCAAGTTGATCTGATGCAACATGATCACGAGGCTCTTTTACAGGGGCTTCTTTTGCAAAGATATAGGTGAAACCTGCATCTAGCGTTAGGTTTTTAGACCACTCGTAACCCGCACCTAGGCTTAGCCATAGACGGTCAGTTTCAGGAATGGTGATAGTACGGTTCGCATCATCTACCGCTGATGTGTCGTAAGCCACACCTGAACGAAGTTCTGTTTTGTCGTTTAGCTGGTAGGTCGCACCAACTGCAACGCGGTAGTTGTCACGCCAATTCTCTTCTTTCACCATTTGAGTTGGCTCAGACAGCGAAGGAATGTTGGCTTCTAGTTTTTCAAATTCGCTCCAATCAGTCCAATTCACGCTTGCGTGAACAGCCACTTTTTCGGTGATTTGGTGAAAGCTTGCAATTTCTGCTGTAGCAGGTAGTCCCAACTCCATGCTACCTGGCAATTGACCTGTTGTTGTGCCGAAAGACAAGCCAGAAGCATGACCAGCAAGCTTTAGATCAACCGCAGAACGGTAGTTGAAACCAATTCGGTTTGAATCGTTGAGCTGCCATGCTGCACCTGCTTGCCAACCCCAAGATGTGTCATCGCCTTCCATGTATTTAAGCGTCGTACCATTTGGTACAACAGCGAACCCGCCTTGACCATTTGGCATTAGGGTCGCTGAAGAGCTTTTCGCTCCAATGCTGCCTTCACCCATCACAAAACGGACGCCACCACCAATCGAGAACTGGTCGTTAATGCGGTAAGCCACATTTGGGTTGATTTCAACGGTGGTGATTGAGGCTTCGTTACCGAATTGCGTGCCTTTAAAATTGTCGTCCAACTTGGTGTTCATGCCGAAGTTAGAGGCTAGCGCAAGACCAAGAAATACTTGTTCATTGACTTGGTGAGATACATAGAAATTTGGAACGACAGCAGCATCAGCAAAATCTTTAGATGATGTTTGCGTCTCGTTACCGAAGAATGTTGTCGTGCCATCTACATCGACATTCGGGTCAACGTAGATCATGCCCGTCGATACTTGTGTACCTTCAAGGTACGTCAGCATTGCAGGGTTGCGGAATTGTGCAGCAGCGTTATCTGCCATCGCCGCTTCACCCGCGTATGCGCGGCCTAGACCAGTTGCTGAATACTCAGCAAGCTGGAAACCTGCCGCATAAGCAGATGTTGAAGAAAGAGAGCCAAGAGCGGCTGCAATAGCCAAAGGTAGAATTTTATTCTTATTCATAATTCATCGATTGCTTTTTTAGGTCGCTACAGGGTACTGAGGGAACGATAGGTTGCAATTTAGAATTGTTGATGACTCATTATTTAGGATTATATTTCGTTATGATGTTCTGTAGCGGTGATAACAACTGTTAAATACGCATCAGGTTACACATGTACGCTGAAATTGAGCGAACACGTGTACATATTATTTGAGGCTAGATTGGCGAAGTGTAAGCTGAAAATGTCATTATTATCGCTGGGTTAGTAAAGGGTGGTAGTGGTATAGAAAACAAAAAGGGAGCCTAAGCTCCCTCCTTCAAATGGTTTGTGCAGCGTGATTAGAAACTACGGCTGTATTGTAGGCCCATCAAGATTGCATTTGCTTGCGTCGTCGCTGTTACTGATGACAAGGTGCCCACGCCTTCGATCGCTGTTTCTTCAGAAACAGAGACTTCATCACCCATCAAGTAGGTAATACCGAAGTCGATCGATGATTTTTGATCGATATGGTAAGTCACACCTGCAGACAGCCATTGGCGGTCTGAGTCTGGTACTGAAATTGAAGTAAGTTCATCTTGCGCGCTGGTGTCATACATGTAACCAGTACGTAGTGTCCAATTGTTGTTCAGGTAGTAAGTACCACCAATGCTGTAGTGCCAACCATCTTGCCACTCATAAGGCTTGTTGTAAGCGCCTTTAAGTACGCTGTCTTGAAGGTTATCAAAGCCGATTTGGTCAAACGCACCCCAACCGATGTATTGCACGCTGTAGTGCACAGCGAACTTGGTGTCTTCGATTTTGTGGAAACCAGAGAACTCAGCAATGTCTGGCAAAGGCAGTGTAATTGTTTGGCCTTTGTCGTCTTTAGCTTCAAACTCAGGACTGTAACGGTAAGAGAAACCAAAACGGTTGTTTTCGTCCAATTCGTAAACAGTACCGACGTTAAAGCCAACCGCAATACCGTCTGCCCCATCAACATTTAGCAGGTCTTGTCCACCAACAAGCATTACTTTATCGCTTGCCGTGCGCTTCATAGTGCCTTGACCATAGATCACATCAACACCCGCACCAAAGCTCCATTGATCGTTTAGGCGGTAAGAACCTGCGATACCAAGGTTGAAACTCATCACATCGGTTAGACCGCCGTACTCAGAAGCCGCATAGTCATCAGAGAACTCTGTTTTGGTACCAAAGTTAGAGTAAGCGTTAAAACCAACCGCAAACTTTTCATTGATAGGCATGATCAGGTGGATGTTTGGTGCGATGGAAGTGCCGCCAACATAATCAGTATCTTGTACATCGACAGGGTTTCGGAACTGTTCTGGAGTAGCGTTACAAATAGTTCCGCAGTAGGACGCATCTTTAACTTCAATCATTGTTGTGATGCTTTCAAAGCCGATAGAGAAAGCATTCTCATCGAATAATGCCATCGCTGCTGGGTTACGCGCCATCACGGCTGCGTTGTCCGCGATAACCGCATCACCCGCAAATGCACGGCCAATACCGGTTGCTGATTGAGCGTTTAACTGGAAACCAGCGGCGAACGCTGATGTAGAACTTGCCGCAACAGCCACTGCAATAGCTGAACGAATAAACAGACGCTTCTTATTCATAATGTGAATTTATCCAAATGAATTTATTGTAATTTTGTTTATATGGGCTTTATAAAGCCGCGCGGATTCTATTGTGTAGGATAAAATTTTGAAATCTGACCAGTTATGAGACGCTGTCTTTTTTGTGCGTTATGTTTTCTTAGTTGATTGTTTTATAGATAAAAAAAGGGAGAAGCAGGTGCTTCTCCCTTTTTGTGTAAATGAATGTTTTATCGCAAAGTCTGCCTAGTTTATGCTTTTTGATTCAAATGCTTTTTCAGAGACTCAGCGAGAGGAAGAATGTTTGACCCTTCTTCACCCACAACAATCACGCTGCTGTTGTTTGCCGGTAGCGAAATGGCTTCCATATTACCGTCGCTAAACGTTTCCATTGCTGGCGATTTTTGCGGCACGACAAAGACTGTGAAATCTTCGCCATTCTCTGCTTTTAGCACCATGTGTACAGCATGCTGATCGTCAAAGCTGCAATGGTTCAAGTAAGCGACTTGGCCGGGTAAATTCCCGCTAAAGGTGTTGCCTAAAGGTGCAAGCTTTGCATTCACCTGTTGGAGGCTTGCACCTTCGTTAGCAGCGAGCGCGAAACCTTCTTCATGGTAGTAATGCTGAAGCGCAATTTGCCCTAGGCTTTGGTCACCTGGCAAAACAGGTAAGTTCGACCAATTAAACTGACCAAGCATGATGCCAAATACAAACGCAATGGACGCGGCAATGGCCAAGTGAAACTTGGGTTGGCGCTTTTCTCGAACAACATCGCTGGTTTGCTTAAACAATACTTTATCGACTAGGTCGTCTGGCACGTCAACTCTCAATGCCTGATCGATCATCGCATCTAATTGCTCTAGCTCTGAAGCAAGGCTCTGGTTTGCGGTTGAGCTACGCTTGGCATCAAGCAACTCAGGATCCTGGTCTTGGGGGTCGGCGAGAAGACGGCGACGAAATTCAAGATCGTCCATTTTGCGCTCCTCTTTGTGGGGTGTTTTGAGTATCCATGAACTCTTTTAATTGATTGCGCGCTCGAAAAAGACGAGTCATCACAGTGTTTTTGTTCAAGTCCAATATATCTGCAATTTCTTCGCCGCTGAATCCTGCCATGACCTGAAGCACTAATGGTTCACGGTATTCGGGGGCAAGACGCATAATTTGTTTATGCAGCCACTGCTGCTCTACCGACGCTTCTTCGCTCGGCTGGGTATTGTCTGCTACTTGATGATCGTCAATATCAACCAATTCTAACTGCTTACGTTCGAATCGGCGTGCGTTTTCTCGACGGAGAATGGTGATTAGCCATGCTTTCGCCGCATTATCATCTTGAAGGCTATCGAGCGATCGCCAAGCACGTAGACAAGTTTCTTGTACCAAATCTTCCGCCACATGTTGGTCTTTGGTAAGCCAATATGCGTAGCGATAGAGATCCCTGTGCCAAGCTCTCACGAGCGCTTCGTATCGTCTTTGTTTTTCCATATCAGTAGAGACCTGCGTATCTTCGGTTTTATTTCGAAGTTTTTTCAAAACCATTCAGACTATCCTTAGCTCTTTGTTATTTCGCAATTAAAGACAGCCATTAGGTGACGATGAGGATGACGCTGTAGCTTGCGAGCATGATTCATTGACGATGTAAGTGTAGTTTTTTCTGTCAATTTATCCTTGTTCTTCTCGGTGTTAAATATTCTAACAGTGAGATTGTGTATTTTGAGAGCAATTGATTGAAATGCATTGTTAGTGGTACGGAAATCTCTCAACTGGAGCTATGTGTATAGATGCGTATATTTTGATAGGGGAAATGTTCGAGTGGAAAGGCCTCGTTTGGCAGGAAGCGTTACAGGGCAATGGTAATGACAATTCTTTTGTTTTTGTGCTGATGAAGAATTGAACCAAACATTGATCTGCTTCAAAAAGACGCGACGCTTGATGGGTATAGTAAGCACTGTCATCTGGTAGCGCATTGATAGACCCGTTGGTTTACCGGCCCGTGAATGTGCGACACCGTGTTGAGCAAGATGACAACTTCCTTTTTTGAAGGCTGACTTTACTTTCTCCTCAGGTTTTATACCTGATTTGCAATTGGCTTTACGTTAATTGAATTCTACGTGATTGCTTTCCACATACGTTACCACACCCATTCGGTGTGGTTTTTTTTTGCCTGTGATCCCAGACTGAAGAACAATTTAAAACGGACGTTTTAATTTAATAACAAATTGGTTACACTTTTCTGGTCTGACCTCTAATTCATGCAAGGAGCAGCAATGAACTCTCCCCAGAACCTGACTACGCGTCAAGGTGAACGTATCGCGGTTGTCGCAGGGCTTCGAACGCCTTTCGCGCGACAGTCTACAGCCTATGCCGATGTCCCGGCCGTCGACCTCGGCAAAATGGTCGTTAGCGAAATGCTGAATCGTACTGCCATTGACCCCAAGTTGATTGACCAACTTGTTTTCGGGCAAGTTGTGCAAATGCCAGAAGCGCCCAATATTGCGCGTGAAATCGTGCTGGGTACGGGCATGAACATTCACACTGACGCTTACAGTGTCTCCCGTGCCTGTGCGACCAGCTTTCAATCTGTCGTGAATGTCACGGAGAGCATCATGTCTGGCACTGTCGATATCGGTATTGCTGGCGGTGCGGATTCTTCTTCTGTCTTGCCGATCGGTGTGTCGAAGCACCTCGCGGCAACCTTGCTTGCGCTCAGCAAAGCAAAAACCATGAGTAAGCGCCTTAAGCTTCTGAGCAAGCTATCGCTTTCAGATCTTGCACCTGTTCCGCCAGCAGTTGCTGAATATTCAACAGGCTTGAGCATGGGACAAACGGCGGAACAAATGGCAAAGAGCCATCAAATCAGCCGTAAAGAGCAAGATGCATTGGCGCACCGTTCTCATACCTTGGCGGCGAAAGCTTGGGCGGATGGTTTGGTGCGTGATGAAGTCATGACTGCTTTCCCTGAACCTTACCGTGCGTGGATTGATAAAGATAACAACGTACGTGAAGACTCGACCTTAGAAGGTTACGCCAAATTGCGTCCTGCGTTTGACCGTAAACATGGCTCAGTGACAGCAGCCAATGCCACACCATTGACGGATGGCGCTGCCGCAGTGATGTTGATGCGCGAAGGCCGAGCAAAGGAATTGGGTCTGGAGCCATTGGGTTACATTCGCTCTTACGCCTTTGCTGCGATTCAAGTTGAACACGACATGCTGATGGGGCCGTCTTACGCCACACCGATGGCACTTGATCGCGCCGGCATTACCTTGTCTGACTTAACCCTGATCGACATGCACGAAGCCTTTGCGGCACAAGCGTTGGCGAACGTGAAAATGTTTGGCTCTAAAACGTTTGCAGAGCAGAAGCTCGGACGCAGCCAAGCGATTGGTGAGATCGACATGGACAAATTTAACGTGCTTGGTGGTTCTATTGCTTATGGTCACCCATTTGCAGCCACAGGCGCACGCATGATCACTCAAACCTTGAACGAGCTTCGTCGTCGTGGCGGTGGTTTGGCATTGAATACAGCCTGTGCGGCTGGTGGACTTGGCGCAGCGATGATTTTGGAGGCAGAATAATGAGCGAACAAACGACAAATACGTCCGCACCAGAATCGACGGAAACCCCATCTACACCGTCAGCATTTTCACTGCGCTATGCGGATAATGGGATTGCTTGGCTGGCGATAGACGTGCCGGGCGAAAGCATGAACACGCTTCAGGCGACCTTTGCCGATGAAATCAGTGAGATTTTAACGGAGCTGGAAGGGAAGTCTGATGTGAAAGGCCTCGTACTGCATTCAGCGAAACCTGACAACTTTGTGGCAGGTGCGGATGTTCGTATGCTGGATGCTTGTAAAACCGCAGAAGATGCACAGGCCATTGCAGAGCAAGGGCAGAAGCTGTTCTCTCGCCTTGAAGCGCTGCCATTTCACGTCGTTGCCGCCATTCATGGTCCTTGTTTGGGCGGTGGCTTGGAGCTGGCGCTGGGCTGTCATAGCCGCGTCGCGACTGATGACGACAAAACCCGTATTGGTTTACCAGAAGTACAACTAGGTCTATTACCAGGTTCGGGCGGCACACAACGCCTGCCGCGTTTAATTGGTGTGGCGGGTTCACTAGACATGATCCTGACCGGCAAACAGCTTCGTGGTAAGAAAGCGAAGAAAATGGGCGTGGTTGATGACTGCGTGCCACATTCAGTGTTGCTGCAAGTGGCGGAAGAGTTGGCCCTCAAGAGTAAGCCAAAGCGCACGAACAGCTGGCAGAGCTGGGCGATGGGCGGCAATGCGTTGGGTCGCACCGTGGTTTTCGATCAAGCTGCGAAGAAAACGCGTGAGAAAACCCGCGGAAATTACCCTGCGACGGAAGCGATTCTCGACACCATTAAATACGGTCTCGACAAAGGCATTGAAAAAGGCCTGGCTCGCGAAGCGAAGCATTTCGGCCAGTTGGTCATGAGCACGGAATCGGCGGCGCTTCGTAGCCTGTTCTTTGCAACCACGGCAATGAAAAAAGAAACTGGTGCAGATGCAGAGCCTGAGAAGGTCACGGGCGTTACTGTGCTAGGTGGCGGTTTGATGGGCGCGGGCATTGCGAATGTTTCTGCGACGAAGGCAAACGTGCCGGTGCGTGTGAAAGATGTCAGCAATGATGGCCTGCTCAACGCCATGAACTACAGCTACAAGCTGCTAGAGAAAAAGCGTAAGCGCCGCATTATTTCAAAAGCGCAGCTTCAAGAGCAAATGGCACGCATCAGTGGTTCAACGGATTACAGCGGTATGAGCCGCACAAACGTTGTCATTGAAGCGGTGTTTGAAGATCTTGAGCTGAAACACAAGATGGTTGCCGAAGTTGAAGGCGCGTTGGGTGAGAACACAATTTTCGCTACCAACACCTCGTCACTGCCTATCCATCAGATAGCGGAAGGTGCTGCACGACCAGAGAACATTGTTGGTCTGCATTACTTTAGTCCTGTCGATAAAATGCCGCTGGTGGAAGTCATTCCTCACGCTGGCACCTCTGAAAAAGCCGTTGCAACGGTGGTGAAACTGGCGAAGAAGCAGGGCAAAACACCGATTGTTGTGGCGGATAAAGCGGGTTTTTATGTAAACCGCATTCTCGCGCCCTACATGAATGAAGCGGCGATGACCTTGCTCTCAGGTGAAACCATTGAGCATATCGACAATGCATTGCTTGATTTCGGCTTCCCTGTGGGGCCTGTGACCTTGCTGGATGAAGTCGGCATCGATATCGGTGCGAAGATCAGTCCAATATTGCTGAACGAGTTGGGTGAGCGATTCCGTGCACCAGACGTATTCGATGTGATGCTGAATGACGGCCGTAAAGGGCGCAAGAGCGGCAAAGGTTTCTACCAGTACAATGGTAAGAAAAAAGAAGTCGATAAGCGCGTCTATGGCTTACTAGGTGTTGAACCCAAGAATCAGCTAAACGGTCATGAACTGGCGCAGCGTTGTGTGTTGATGATGCTGAATGAAGCGGCGCAATGTCTGGATGAAGGCGTGGTGAAGTCCGCGCGTGATGGCGACATTGGTGCGGTGTTTGGTATCGGCTTCCCGCCATTCTTGGGTGGCCCATTCCGCTATATGGATCAGATCGGTACAAAGCGTTTGGTGGAATTGTTAGAACAACATCATGCCAAATTTGGTGAGCGTTTTGCGCCGTGTCCATTGCTGAAAGCGATGGCGGCAGAAGAGAAACGTTTCTTCGAGTAGGGCGCGACACACTATCTGCTAAATAACAAAAAGCCCCGGAAGTCGGGGCTTTTTCGTATCACTCATCAGGTCTTTACGGCCGTTCTAATCGGTTGCGACGGAAGGCGGTAATCGAATCAATTTCGTGCGTTTCTTCTGGGAAGCATTGCCCTTGATGTGCGCCGCCACAACTGTGCATCACTAACCTATCAGCGGTACGCGGCTTGAGCTTATCGACAACGAATTTAATCATTTCAGCGCGACTCATTTGACGAATTTCTTCGGCAACACGACGACGCTGAGAAAACGTACCGTCCTTGTTGCCAATACTGATCCAAAGTCGCTGAGCACGCGCGCGCAAGTTGGCATCTGGCTCTTCAATTTGTGCAATCAAGCCTTGTTTGCTGGCTTGCCATTGCGCTTCGCTAAGTTCCATCAACACCAGGAAGAACGCATTGAGGAAATCATCAATCGCTTCCATCAGCTTGGTTGGCCCAGCTTGTGGCGACTGCACATAAAAAATCAATCCTGGGTGGCGGTTGAGCGGCATGTTGCCCGACCCAACCATGTACCCGAGTTGTTGCTTGGTGCGCAATTCATTGAAGAATATCGCTGACATGAGGTGCTGCGCGAAGGTGTGCATGGCCACATCTTCCGCTTCTGTGCCATGGCTTTGGTAATACACCAATACTGCGGAATCTTGGCTTTCACAATCGAGATGATAAGACGCACTGCCGACGTTGTTCAAAAGAACAAGCGGGCGTGTGGATTCTTGATAGCGTTGATTGTGAACGCGCAGTGCATCTTTGATGGTGTCTGCCAGTGCCAAGGTTTGTTGTTTCTGCCAATTGCCATACACAAACATTTCGACATGCAGCTCAGACATGACTGATTGGACAAAGTCCGGAAGTTCAGAAACCTGCAACGGAATGAGCGCGTCAATCATTTGCTCATACGTCGGGTTGTTCGGCTGTAAAATGCCCGTCATCGCATTGTATAAGCGACTAATGGGCTTGTTCTGCGTGGCGTTCTTCCAGCTTCTCAGTAACTGCGTTTTGATGATGTCGAAACGTTCTGGTTTGAAATCGCGATGGGCGAATTTCTCCAAAACTAAATTCATCAGCAGTGGCAGCTTTTCGTTGAATCCACTGAGCTTAAGCGTGACACCGCCTTGGTGCGCATACAGGTTGTAATTTAATCCGGCCACTTCTGCGGGGTAGGCAATTTCGTTGATGGCCTCTAAGAGCATCTCAACACTGACGCGTGTTTTCACGATGTTCTCAACGGATTCGACAGCATGTGGGCTGTCGATAGCCACGTAAACGACCCCTTTGGGGACGCGGTATTCTGTGTCCTGCAAATGCCACAAACAAAAGCCGGGCAGCTCCTGAATCTTCTCAGGTTGCTGGGTGTCTGGGGCTTCGAGTTCAATAGGGTCAAGATCATAACTGATATAAGGGTTGGTTTCCGGCAGGGTTAAGGTGCTGGAGATCAGTGCTGAGTGCCATTTTTCAAGCTGGCTCTCGGTAATGGGCTTGACGCTGTAAGGGGTGTCATACCAATTTGCTTGTCGGTCGTGCTTTCCGCCTTTCGCAATCAAAGTCAGTCGCATGTGTTCAGGCGACAAGTAATTGAGCATCTCCCGAATCAAGGCTTCATCAAACCCTTGCATCATATAATCGCCATAGAGCGTATCGTCTGTCGCGTAGTGCTGAAGGTTCAACACCATATGGCTAACGGTGTCTAGCGGTCGGGAAGGCTCTTGATAGCGAAACGCCATTTCCTGCACGGCGCGTTTTTCTGCATAGCGCCAATCGTTCAACCCTTGCTCTTTGATGAGGTTAATCGCTTGGAAGATATACATGACGATGGCGTCGATTTTGCTCAAGCCGATTTCAGTCAAACTGACACTGACGGTGAATTCGCGGAAATTGGATCCACTGATCCCGCCACCAGCAGACAGGTTGTTGATGTAGCCTTTGCTTTTCAGCATCGACATCACGCTGCCAGAGCCTTCGTACCCCAGTAAGTGTGCAATGTAAGACAGGGGCTTGATGCGATAGTGTTTGTCTGTTTCAGGCAGCGAGAAAGCCATGGTCAGCTTGCGCACATCCTTCAAGGGTTCAATGGTGATGAATTGCTTTGTCTGCGCCTTGGTGACAAACGGAACGTCTGGGATGAAAGGCGCGAGATCTAAATTGGGGATATCTTCGAATACGTCACGCGCCAATACTTCCAGCGAATCTAGCGTGAAAGGGCCAGTGATGGAGGCTGTCATCAAATTGGCGCTGTAATGTTTTTTGTAAAAGGCGATCAGTTCATCACGCACTGTATTGCCTTCGCGATCGGCGAGGGTGTCAGCACTGCCGACCGAGAATTTCGAAAAAGGGTGTTCGGGGTTGATGGTCTCTTTCTGCACTTGGTAGATACGACGCACATCGTCTTGCAGCTTGAGCTTGTATTCGGAATCAACGGCGTTGCGTTCTTTATCGACAGCATCGGCATTGAACAGCGGTGCGGAGAAAAACTGCCCGAATCTATCCAATGCTTCATCGAAGTAATCATGCTGAATATCGAAAAAGAAAGAGGTGTTCTCGGTACCTGTCCATGCATTGTTGCTGCCACCGTTGCGGCTAATGAAAGATTGGAACTCTCCAACAACAGGGTAGCGCTCTGTGCCTAGAAACAGCATGTGCTCGAGGAAATGCGCCAGGCCTTCGCGATCGGCGGGATCGCAGAAGTGTCCAACATTCACGGTTAGGGCAGCAGCGCTGCGTGGTGCTTGCACATCTTCGATCAATAATATCCGTAATTTATTGTCGAGAGTGATGTGTCGGTAAGCACGATGATCGTTGGGACTTATTTGCACAAGGCACCTTCACTGGTAGGGGCAAGGTCTTAATTATGACCAGCGAAGTACATTGAGGCAAACATCTGTGCGCTTTATCGTTCCCGAATGCCGTAGAGACTGATAGCATTAACGAAATTGCAGAAACCAGCAGTATAAATATGCACATTTACATTATGCGCCATGGCGAGGCTCATGCCTTCGCTGCCAGTGATGAAGAACGTCAACTCACTGAGTTGGGGGAACACCAATCTGCAGCCATGGCGAAATGGCTTGCAGGGCAGTTACCAACAGGCACGTTAGATATCGTGCTCGTGAGCCCTTACATCCGTGCGCAGCAAACATGGCAAGCCTGTGAGAAGCTTTTACCTGCAGCAACCAAAGTGCTGACAGATGAAGGCATCACGCCATACGGTGACAGTGAAGACGTCGCAGCATATTTACGTGCGCTTATCGCGGTTGATAAGCCTGATTCGGTGCTGGTGGTCTCTCACTTGCCGCTTGTAGGGTATTTAACCGCAGAGTGGTCGCCAGGCATGCAACCACCTATGTTCCCTACATCATCGATGTCTTGCGTGGAATATGATGTTGAGACCGACAAGAGTAATGTACTTTGGCTAAAAACACCGTCTCAAGTGATGAATGGTTAGTCAGCCTTAAGAAATGGTTTTAAACGCAGTAAAAAACGCCCGATTGGGCGTTTTTTTGTGTTTGTTTTTGCGTCTCTATATAGCTTGGCGTTGGGTCAGTAAGCGATTAGCGCTCTGGAATTTCAATCAACACCAACAATGCGCCCGCTCCACCAAACTCTAAGGGGGCTTGATGGAATGCCAACACGTCTGGGTGTTGTGCCAGCCATAGGGGCGTTTTCTGTTTAAGGATGTGTTTGCCGATGCCGTGCATCACACACGCGCAGCTCACGCAATCTTTAATACATGCGGCAATCAACGCGCCGAGTTCACGCTTGGCTTCCAGTTGTGTCATCCCGTGAAGATCTAAGAACATGTCGGGTACATAGACGCCGCGACGAAGGCGCTTCACTTCATATTTAGAGACCCCGAAACGTGCGTATTGCGTTGGGCCTTCTTCTTTCAGCAGTGGTTCAAATTCGTCAGAAAAATAAAACGAATGGTCACGTGCGGAAGAATCGGAAAGCTTCGCTTTAGATTGCGCGGCTGTCTGGCGTCTTGGCGGGTTTATGGTATCCTGCTGCAGTTTTTTAACGCCTTTCACCGCATCGCGGAACGCCGAAAAATCGTCGTCTGAGATCGGGGTTTTCTTACTCATAAATCAATTCCAAATATCGATAGGCGCATTGTACCCGAAAAGTGCTTAATGTCTCGCTGTCGGATTTGGAATTGTCTCAACACACAGCGCGGGCTTGTGGTGGGTGAAGGCGATATAGGCTAGTGGAGGCCATTTTGGACAAGATTATTGTTGATGAAGTTGTCAACGAACTACGTACGCTGCAAGACATGCTACGTTGGACGGTAAGTCGCTTTAACGCGGCAGGATTGTTTTACGGTCACGGAACGGACAACGCATGGGATGAAGCAGTGCAACTGGTGTTGCCAACCCTTTACCTGCCTATTGATGTACCAGCAGAAACGCGTCATTCACGCCTCACTACCAGTGAGCGTCACCGCATTGTTGAGCGTGTTGTTCGTCGTATTAACGAGCGTACGCCAGTGGCTTACTTAACCAACAAAGCGTATTTCTTCGGCCTTGAGTTTTTCGTGGACGAACGCGTTCTTGTGCCTCGTTCGCCAATCGGTGAACTGATTGAAAATCGCTTCGAGCCTATGTTGTCTGTTGAACCAACACGCATCATGGATTTGTGCACAGGCAGCGGTTGTATCGGTATTGCGTGTGCATACGCCTTCCCGGATGCAGAAGTTGACTTGGTGGATATCTCAACAGATGCGCTGGCAGTGGCTGAAATCAACATTCAAGATCACGGTATGGAGCAGCAAGTTTTCCCTCTGCGTTCTGATTTGTTCCGTGATTTGCCAAAAGATAAATACGACCTGATCGTGTCGAATCCGCCGTATGTGGATGAAGAAGACATGGGCTCCTTGCCTGAAGAATTCCGCCACGAGCCAGAATTGGGCTTGGCAGCAGGCAGTGATGGCTTGAAACTGATGCGCCGCATTATTGCGAATGCACCAGATTACCTTACCGAGCAGGGTGTGCTGATCTGTGAAGTGGGTAACTCGATGATCCACGTTGATGAGCAATATCCAGAATTGCCGCTGACTTGGCTAGAATTTGAGAACGGCGGCCATGGCGTGTTCATGATGACTTACCAAGATTTGGTGAGTGTTGCTGACGAGTTTGCTCTCTATAAAGACTGATTCAAACGGCGTTGACCGCATATAGACAAAAAGGCTGAAAACAACAGGTTTCAGCCTTTTTTGTTTTTATGTGCCAATTTATCGACATTTCATCAAACGCTGCCTTTTACACGGCGAGTTGACCGCGACGGCGATAAAAAGCTTTTGCTTCTGATGCGCGGTTATGTTTCATTAACTGCTATGCAGGAATGACGAAACACATGCAGTCAGTAAGAAGACAGAGGAAGTAATGGCAGGCAATACAATTGGTCAAGTTTTTAGGGTAACCACCTTTGGTGAAAGTCATGGATTGGCGTTGGGCTGTATTGTGGATGGTTGTCCGCCAGGGCTTGAAATTACAGAAGCCGATCTTCAAGTTGACCTAGACCGTCGCCGCCCAGGCACGTCGAAGTACACAACACAGCGTCGCGAAGCCGACGAAGTGAAATTCCTTTCTGGTGTTTTTGAAGGCCAAACGACAGGTACGTCGATTGGTATGATCATCGAAAATACCGATCAGCGCTCGCAAGATTACTCAAAAATCAAAGACCGTTTTCGCCCAGGCCACGCCGATTACACATATCACCAAAAATACGGTGTTCGTGATTACCGTGGTGGTGGTCGTTCGTCTGCACGCGAAACCGCGATGCGTGTTGCTGCGGGTGCAATTGCAAAGAAATACCTCAAGCAAGAATACGGCATTGAAGTGCGTTGCTACCTGTCACAAATGGGTGATGTAAAAGTCGAACAGGTTGATTGGGATCAAGTGGAACAAAACCCGTTCTTCTGCCCTGACGTGAACAAATTAGACGCGCTAGACGAGCTTATCCGTCAGCTTAAAAAAGAAGGCGATTCCATTGGTGCGAAACTGACGGTCGTTGCGAACAACGTGCCTGTTGGTTTAGGTGAGCCAGTATTCGACCGCTTAGATGCAGATATTGCTTACGCATTAATGGGCATTAACGCTGTGAAAGGCGTGGAAGTGGGCGATGGCTTTGATGTTGTGAATCAACGCGGCAGTGAACACCGTGATGCGCTGACGCCAGAAGGCTTTAAAACGAATCACTCCGGCGGTGTATTGGGCGGTATTTCTTCTGGCCAAGACATTGTTGCACACCTTGCGTTGAAGCCAACGTCGAGCATTACCATCCCTGGTGAAACTATCAATGTGGATGGTGAAACTGTGGATGTGATTACCCGTGGTCGTCATGATCCTTGTGTAGGTATTCGTGCTGTGCCGATTGCAGAAGCCATGGTTGCTATCGTTTTGATGGATCACTTGCTTCGCCACCGTGCTCAAAACTCGGGTGTGACAACCACAACACCTAAAATCTAACAGAAAGGCCCCAGGTGCGAGACTCTTGGGGCTTTCTAAAACGAAAAGGGCTGGCAGTGTAAACTGCCAGCCCTTTTCGTATTGGTCGCTTTTTCTAAGACCTAGGCCCTTCTTTTCCAAGGACCTTTGGTTCTTCTTCCGCAAAGCTAAACACCGGCAAGCGCCAACTGAATTTCACCGCTGCCATGCGGAAGGTGAAACCCAACACCAGGGTCGACAAGGTTGCGGTGTTTTCGCTGATGCCAAATTGTCCGCCGTGCGTGATGAGCGCCCAGTAAACCCAGCCCGCTAAAAACGCGACAGATGCATAAAGCTCTTTGTGCAACACCATAGGCTGCTGGCGACAGATGAGATCACGCAGTAAACCACCAAAGACACCTGTTACCAGCGCAGATACCACACAAATCAACGGGGACAAGCCCATGTCCATGCCGACACGACAACCAATTATGCTAAACGCAATCAAGCCGAGGGAATCAAGCCAAACGAACAGTTTGTGGTTACGAGCAACCCATGAGGCAAGCCATGTGGTGACGATACCAGCGACACAAACGATGACGAGATAGTGCGGGTTAGCGACCCAACCTAAAGGATAATGACCCAATAAAATGTCACGCACCGTGCCGCCGCCGATCGCAGTAGCGCTTGCAACCAACATGACGCCAAACCAATCCATATTTCTGCGACCCGCAGACAGTGCGCCCGTCATGGCTTCCGCGGTGATACCGACAATGTACAACGTAGACAACAACATGATGCTTATTCAATAAGATGCGTTTAAAGGAGAATATGGCGCGATTGTAGGTGTGACAGCTTTCTCAATCCAATGAAAAGCTGTGAACTCACGCATGAATTAGATTCATGCTTTTTGGGTGTGAAACGGGCGTTTTAGGCCATTATTGCAACGACAAGACCTGTTTTGGCAGGTACAATGCCGCCCGACTTAATTTGCTGTAACTGATTGTTCACATTTATCACGATGCAACACGACTATAACGACCTAATCCACGTTTTTAATCAAACGTTTATTGATTCCTTCAACACTGAATTATTACTCGGTGGGGATGAGCCTATTTATTACCCTGCGGATGCGCAACACCCAAAACATCGCATCATTTTTGCACGAGGCTTTTACGCTTCCGCGATGCATGAAGTGGCGCATTGGTGCATTGCGGGTGATGAACGTCGCTTATTGGAAGACTATGGCTACTGGTATCACCCTGATGGCCGCGATGAAGCAACGCAAGCGGAATTTGAAAAAGTAGAAGTGAAGCCACAGGCGGTTGAGTGGATCCTGTCTGCAAGCTGTGGTTTTCGTTTCCAAGTTAGCTGCGATAACTTAAGTGGCGCTGAATCAGACCGCGCTGGGTTTACCGCAAAAGTGCGTGAGCAAGTGCTGGTGTATTTGCGTGATGGCATGCCATCGCGTGCAAAGGCCTATTCAGACGCACTGAGAACGTTTTATAATCAGCCTCCTTTGACTGCATCCGATTTTGACGCCTGAGAGACAATATGATTCAAGAATACGAAGAAAAAATCCTCGACCTGATTGATGCCATGGTAGATACCGCGACAGATGATGAGTTGTTCGCCAGTGGTTATCTGCGTGGTCATATATCTCTCGCAGCAGCTGACTGTGAACAAGACGGGATTGAAGATTTGGATGCCTTGAAGGTTCGCGTTGATGGCAGCTTGAAAGACAATGCCAATGAGCTGACCCCGAGCGACCAAGTGCTGGTGGCTAACTTGTGGTCATCATTGCAAAAGAAAGCGAGCTGAGCGTTCATCGGCGGACATAGAACCCGCACATGATCCAATGAGAAAAGGCGCATTAAGCGCCTTTTTTGTGTCTGCAATGCTGGGCTAAACGACGTATCGCCAGCAAAAATAGGGTCAAACACGAGTTAGAGCGCTTTTCCTTTCAGCAATTTTCGCACCCACATGCGGCCCGGGTGCAGTGCATTCAGCACGTCTAGAGGCAGCGGAAGCGGGTGTCCGCTAAGCTGAGATGCCATCAATTCGCCTACGATAGGCGCAGACGTGAGGCCGCGAGAACCCAATGCCAGCATACTGTAGAGGTTTGGATAAACAGGCACATCAGCAGCGTTGTCTTTGTTATCACGCAGCGTGCTGTATTGCTCTATGAGGCGTGCATAGTTACAAACATCCCCCACGTATGGCAAATGATCTCGGCTCGCACAACGTACACCTACACGACCAGCGCCATGGTCAGTATCGATTTCGTTAGGCCAGTCAGCGGGAATGCAATTGATCAAACGTTGTTTGTTGTCTGCTTGATCATCCATTTTGAAGTCTTGTGATGCATCATTGCGCCCGTAACTTGCGCCAATACAATGCGTGTCGTTCTTCGGGTTAACGGGCGTCAGGTAGCCGTCATAACACAATACAGTTTTCAGCCTTTTAAGGGTTGGCGTGGTATTGATGTGGCTTACCTGCCCACGGACTGAGTACGCAGGGATTGCTGCAGTCTGTTCAAATTGTGTGAATTTGTGCCCGTTGGCGATCACCACGGTGTGGTGCGAGAAAGTGCGGTCTTCAGCGGTTAGTTGCCACGCCGTGCCATCGTGCGCCAATGCCTTGATTTCACAATTGAAGTGGCTCGTCATAAGGCCAGTGGCTTCTGCTTTAGCAATCAGTCCTTGAGTCAGTTGCTGTGGACATAGCCAGCCCCCGAGTGGGTAACTGACCCCCGCATGACCGGTTTCAACCTTGGTTAACGCCGCGGTTTCTTCTTTGGTCAATGCAGTGATCAAGGTTTCAGGAAATCCGCCTTTGAACATTTTGGTCAGCTTGTCTGCACTTTTCTCATCCCACCCCAATTGGGTCACACCACACCAATCGTGATCGAATGCCACAGTCTCTGCTGCTTGTTCAATAAATTGACGTGAGAACAAAAAAGCCGGTGCAAAGAAACGAGGCAGCGCGTCATCATTGCCGTTCAGTAAGGGATAAACCGCGCCTTGGCGGTTACCAGAGGCCGCAAGTCCAGGCTTGTCGTGTTCACAATAGAGTGTGACTTGTTTGCCGCGACGAACCAACGACAATGCCAGTGTTGCACTCGCGACGCCGCCGCCAATGATGGCGATGTCTGATTGGCCTGAAGAGGTGTCTTGTTTCGGGGTGAGACGCTTAAACCAAGGTGCTTGAAGGCCCGTTTGTTTGCGTTCCTTAATGGAACCAACGAGCATGTCACGCTTGGTACCAAACCCTTTTGCTTTCTTCATGGTAAAGCCGGCATCAATCAGGCCGCGACGCACAAAGCCTGCGGCGGTAAACGTCGCAACGGTGCATGATTCGCGCGCCAGACGTGCCATGCCGTCGAATAAGCTTTGGCTCCACATGTCTGGATTCTTGCTAGGTGCAAAGCCATCGAGGAACCAGCAGTCAACAATACCTTCATCAGATGTCCACACTTGCGGCATACAATCTTTGATGTCACCAAACCACAAATCGAGCGTCACCATGCCGTCAGCAAGAATGAGACGGTGGCAACCTGACACGGCTGCGGGATAGTGCTTACGCAGCGCTTTTGCATAATCGGCAAGTTCAGGCCATGCAGCGTGGGATTTCTCGAGATCACTTTGGGTTACAGGAAATTTCTCAAAGCTGATAAAGTGCAGCTGTTGGGTTTTAGCATCAGGGTGTTGGTTGCGAAATGCTGCAAACTCTTGCCAAACGGCAAGAAAATTTAAACCTGTACCAAAACCTGTCTCTGCAATAACGAAGCGATCTCGCTTGACGTGTTGCCAGCGCGTTGGAAGATGATTTTGATGTAGGAAGACATAGCGTGTTTCCTCTAAACCATTGGCGTTAGAAAAGTACACGTCATCGAAATTATCAGACACAGGCGTGCCAGCGTCATTCCAGTGGATTTGGGCATGTTCAATACGGGGTTGGGTCACAGGCCTTACCTTAATTAAAACTCTGTTTGCACTCAGGTCGCGGATTCTATCGCCAATCCTTTCGAATATACAGATTCGCGGAGCAGGCTATGCGAGAATGAAGTTTCAGCGTACACGCGTACTCTAGGAAAGCTGACCACTTTAGATGAGCAAAACCGCTATCATCGGTGCGAACTCGAATTGTAGGAACAAAAAATGAAACGAGCCGTAATTACAGGTATGGGAATTGTTTCCAGCATCGGTAACAACGTTAAAGAAGTGCTGGAGTCATTGAAAGCGGGTAAATCAGGGATTAGTTTTTCCCAACAGTTCGCAGACATGAAACTACGCAGCAACGTTTGGGGTGATCTCAAACTCAAACCTGTCGATCATATCGATCGCAAGAAATTTCGTTTTATGGGCGATGCCGCTGGCTTCGCTTATTTGTCAATGGAACAAGCTATTGAAGACGCTGGGCTGACTGAAGACCAAGTCTCAAATGATCGCACAGGTCTGGTTGCAGGCTCTGGTGGCGCATCTTCCATTAACCAAGTAGCAGCAACAGACACTCTACGTGAAAAAGGCGTAAAACGTGTTGGTCCTTACATGGTGCCTCGTACCATGTCTTCGACTGTTTCTGCTTGTTTGGCAACACCGTTTAAAATTCGTGGTGTGAACTACACCATGAGCTCGGCATGTGCGACATCAGCGCACTGTATCGGCCACGCGGTTGAATTGATTCAACTGGGCAAACAAGACGTTGTTTTTGCAGGTGGTGGTGAAGAGCTAGATTGGTCTTTGACCATGATGTTTGATGCGATGGGCGCATTGTCGACCAAGTACAACGACAACCCAGAACATGCTTCACGTACCTATGATGCAGACCGCGATGGTTTCGTTATCTCTGGTGGCGGCGGCATGATGGTTATCGAAGAGCTTGAGCATGCGTTAGCGCGCGGTGCGAAAATCTACGGTGAAGTTGTGGGCTATGGCGCAACCTCTGATGGCTACGACATGGTCGCACCATCAGGTGAAGGCGCAATCCGTTGTATGAAGATGGCTATGCAAGACGTTGACCAAATCGATTACATCAACACGCACGGTACGTCTACTCCTGTGGGTGATGTGAAAGAGCTTGGTGCAATCCAAGAAGTCTTTGGTCACAACAGCCCTGCGATTTCAGCAACCAAAGCGATGACGGGTCACGCATTAGGTGCTGCTGGTGTTCACGAAGCGATTTATTCAACCTTGATGCTGGATAATGGTTTTGTTGCGCCAAGCATTAACATCGACAACCTCGATCCTGCTGCTGAAGGCTTGGATATCGTGACGGAAATGCGTGAGCAAGAGTTGAAGACAGTGATGTCTAACAGCTTTGGCTTCGGCGGTACCAACGCGACGTTGGTGATTAAAAAATACGAAGGCTAAGCGATTTCGCTTTCCTGACGAATTTCCGGGACGTTGGCCTTACGGCCTACAACAGACGCGGGTTTTGACCGATGAGAGCCGGTCTCTACCTTTCAGATCCTGGATTTTACCCGGCTACGGCCGGGTTTTTTCGTTTTAAGTCGCCGCAAAAACCGTCACAATACAGATATACCCAAGCAACCTGTATCCAGCATCTTCAGGTTGCTTGGGTATATGTTGTTCTGAGAAAGAGAAGATCACGTGAATATTCTGATTGATGAAAACATGCCTTACGCGGCAGAACTGTTTAGTAAACTTGGCACTGTAACAGCCAAGGCGGGGCGTACTTTAACCGCCGATGATCTGATTGATATTGATGCTTTGATGATTCGCTCGGTCACCAAAGTTGATGAAGCGTTATTAGAAAAAGCCAATCGCCTCCGCTTTGTGGGTACAGCCACGGCGGGGACGGATCATGTTGATGCCAAACTTCTTGCCGAACGTGGCGTTTGTTTCACCGCTGCACCGGGCTGCAATAAGGTCGGTGTTGCTGAATACGTGATCAGCTCACTACTCGTGTTAAGCCAGCAACAAGATTTCACACTCACAGACCGTAAAGTTGGCATTGTCGGTGCTGGTCAAGTCGGGAGTTATTTATCGAACTGCCTAGCCGCCTTGAATATTCCTTATCTTCTGTGTGACCCGCTAAAACACGCGGAAGGCGACACGCGCCAATTCCATTCGCTGCAAACCTTATTGGCTGAATGTGATGTTATTACGACCCACACGCCAATCACACGTAACGGTGAGCATCCTACCCATCACCTGATTGGTGAAAAAGAGCTGGCACTTTTGAAGCCAAGCAGCATTTTGATCAATGCGGCGCGTGGCCCTGTTGTTGATAACGATGCGCTAAAGGCAGCGTTGAAAGCGGACAAACTGACCGCCGTGTTGGATGTGTTCGAGTTTGAACCTGAAGTCGATCTAGAATTGCTGCCTCTGCTCGCGTTTGCAACGCCGCATGTTGCTGGGTATGGGCTTGAGGGCAAAGCGCGTGGTACCACGATGATCTACAACGCTTACTGCGAGTTCCTTGGCAACCAAGAAGAACGCATCGAAGCCTCGTCTTTGTTGCCTGTTGCGCCGATTCCACATGTGAGTCTGAGCAAAAAGTGGGATGCCGCAGATCTTATGGCACTTTGCCAACTTGTTTATGATATTCGTCGTGATGACAGTGATTTCCGCCGTGCAATGGCTGACGTTGCTGAGCAGCGGACAAGCTTTGACCGCTTGCGTAAGAATTACTGGGACAGACGCGAGTACAGTGCGATTACAGTAGCGGGCGATGCTGCGTTTGGGGTAGAGTCGCTCGCTAAATTAGGTTTTACCGTAGAGGAATAAACATGACAGAAGAATTTGATGTTGCATACGACGTCGCTGTATTAGGTGCAACTGGCGCTGTAGGTCGCACCATTATTGAGGTGTTGGAAGAGCGTAAATTCCCTGTGCGCAAACTTTACTTGTTAGCAAGTGAGCGCAGCGCCGGTGAAACCATTCGCTTTAATGGCAAAAGCCACCTGGTGCGTAATGTTGAAGACTTCGATTGGAGTCAGGTGCAAATCGCCTTGTTTTCTGCGGGTGCTGAGCTGTCAGATCGTTATGCGCCAATGGCAGCTGACGAAGGTGTTGTTGTTATCGATAACACCTCACGTTTTCGCTATGAATATGACGTGCCTTTGGTTGTGCCTGAAGTTAACCCAGAAGCCATTGCTGATTTTCGCAACCGCAACATAATTGCGAACCCTAACTGTTCGACGATCCAAATGTTAGTGGCGTTGAAACCCATTTATGACGTTGCAGGTATTGATCGCATCAATGTTGCGACATATCAATCAGTGTCGGGCTCAGGCAAAAAAGGTGTGGATGAGTTGGCGGGCCAAACCGTTAAACTACTGAACAGCCAAGAAGCAGAACCAAGTCTGTATAAAAAGCAGATCGCGTTTAACTGCATCCCACACATCGATGAGTTCATGGATAACGGCTACACCAAAGAAGAAATGAAAATGGTGTGGGAAACCCAGAAAATTTTGGGTGATGACACCGTTGCGGTAAACCCAACGTGTGTTCGTGTGCCTGTTTTCTATGGTCACGCTGAAGCGGTGCATATCGAATGTCAGCAACCGCTTGATGCGACCGAAGCGATGGATATTCTGTCTCGTACGGAAGGCATTGAAGTGTTTGCCAATGAAGATTACCCAACGCAGGTAAAAGACGCGACGGGCAAAGATCATGTCATGGTTGGCCGTGTTCGCAATGATATTAGCCACCCGAATGGTCTGAACCTATGGATTGTTGCTGATAACGTGCGCAAAGGCGCAGCAACCAACAGCGTTCAAATCGCCGAAGTGTTAGTTCGCGATTACCTATAAATTGCGTCGCCTTTGCGATTCCTTGCACGGGCAAACTCAAGAAAAAACAACCGGCACCAGTGATCTGCTGCCGGTTGTTTGATCACAAAACACAGTTTTATCTCTTCTCACTACAGTTTTCAGCTGGGCTTCCGATATAGTTAGGGAAATAACCATCAAGCCTATTTTTTCTGCCATAGAGGAATGCGGGCAGTGTCTGACGCAGATTTTAATAACGTTATGAAGCGAAGCCTTTTTTCATCATCTATCAGCCGTCATCTCGGCAAAACGCTTGCCGTTACGTCTTTGTTGCTGAGCGTCATTACGACGTTTTCTGTGCAATCGGCGATTCGCATCATTGGTCCTCAAGAAGAGGCTCAACCTCAAGCAACGTCTGAACCATTGTCTCGTGCGGCAACGCCGTCGACACGAGGTCGCAGTGCCGTGGGCCCCACCCGCGATAGCGACACACTGTGGTCCATTGCTTCTCGCTACCAGCCAAACCAGTCTGTCAGTGTGTACCAAACCATTGGTGCCATTTTTCGCCTTAACCCGTCCGCTTTTGAAGATGCCAATATTCATGGGTTAATGCCGGGCAGTACCTTGGTGATGCCTTCTTTGGCAGAGATTCGCCGTGAAAGCACTGATGATGTTGCTCAACGCCTTCAAATTGATCAGGCGAGAAAAGAAGCACAACGCACGGTGAATCGTCGTCCGTTGAGCGAGCAAGTGCCTGCGCCAAAGCCTAAAGCCCCTGTAGCACCTACGGTAGCACCAATGCCAGCACCAGAAACGGCAATGGCAGAAGACAAAAAATCGATGATGGACGATGCCAAGTCTAAAGAGGCGATGGCTGACACCGATGGTGCAATGTCAGAGAAAATGGCTGACGCTGGCGAGAAAATGACGCCACCCAAACCGGACATGATGGGCGTGCAAGATCAGATCAATGAATCTGATATGCAGATGGGTAAGTTGGTTGAAAGTAACCACATCCTCAAGATTCGTTTGGCTGAAGTTCAAAACGAACTGTCAGCACTAAAAGAACAAATGACCGTTGATCAGGAACTCACAGGAGAAATCAAAGAGTTCTTAGAGGTTCAGCGCGTGCGCCAAGCGAAAATGGAGACCAAAGAGCCTTCATTCCTTGAAACGCTAATGAATAGCCCGTTGATGCTCGCAACGGTAGCCATCATTCCAGCGCTTATCGTGATTGGTGCGGCCGCCTTTATTATTATGCGTCGTCGTAAAAGCGACGATGCTGAAGAGCCAGAAGGCCTAGACGGCGAAGTGCCAGATGACATGAATGTCATCATGGTGCCTGAAGTCGAAGACGACACCGACGAGTTAGTGCTTGAAGACGATGAGCTTGAAGTAACTGAGGACACTGATGCTGATGATCTCTTCGGTGACGACAGCATGTTTGATTCTGAATTGGATGACATTAATTTGTCTGATTCACTTGAGCTGTCGGAAGAACCTGAAGAATCAGGCGTGTCGATAGACGATGAGTTCGAAGCAGGTTCAGACATCTCTCTCGACGATGACTTCGATGCGAGCTCTGAATTGAATGTTGCTGCAAGCAGTGACGACGCTATTGGCCTTGAAGACATGGAGCGTGCGCTCGATGAAATGGCTGATAACGAAGAAAAAGAACTCAGCCCTGATGAAGCCCTCGCGGCGGCATGGGAGCAATCACTGGCCGGCGGCGATGACGGTGATGTAGATGATATCGATGCATTGCTAAATGCTGAGCAATCTGGCGGTTCTGATACAGAAGAAAATACCGCTGACGATTCTCCAGATGACATTTTGACTGATGACGATCTCAATGACGCCTTGTTCGACAAGGTGCTAGAGGGTGAGCCTGAAGTGGACTTGTCTCAAGATATTGATTTATCGGATGACGATGCCCCTGTTGCGGCTGAAGCGTCAGGCCAAGATGATATCGATGATATTTTCAGTGCCAATGAAGCGTCAGGCCAAGATGATATCGATGATATTTT
>NZ_FOWR01000009.1:73627-147556 GCF_900115495.1 Enterovibrio norvegicus DSM 15893
ATCGATGATATTTTGAATGCGACTGAAGCGTCAGGCCAAGATGACATCGATGATATTTTGAATGCGACTGAAACATCAGGCCAAGATGATATCGATGACATTCTTGGCGAAACAGAGACCTTGCTTGATGAGTTGGTTGATGACGTTGACGAAAACGGCGAGGCGATAGTATCAGAAGAGATCGACGATAGTGACGATCTCTCTATCACGTCGGACAGCGATGATGTCGACATTTCAGAGTCTGATGCCTTGCTTGATGCGTTCCTCAATGGTGACGATGACGAAGATGCATTGGACGAAACCACGCTGCTTGATGAATCTGTGGATGACGACGATCTTCTTGACGAGGTGCTTGGCGAATCCGCGGATGATGAAGAAGTTGATCTCGGAGAAACCGATGTTCTGCTTGATGAGCTTCTGGGTGACGATGATCTCGACGACGAGAGTGCTGTTCTAGACGAACTGCCAGAAGATGGCGATGACTTGCTATCACTTGACGACGAAGACCTGCTATTAGCGTCTTCCGACGCTGATGAAATGTCATCTGACGACCTTTCCTCGTTTGATGATCCATTAGACATTGATGGGGTGACGGACTCTGCTGATGATGACAACACGACATCAGAGGATACTGACGAAAAAAAGTCTGAAGAGACGTTAGATGCTGACACCTTGTCAGCCCTTGATGTGATGGATGATCCGAGCGAATCGGATGATGATGTTGAGGCGCCACTCGAGACGCCTGTCGATGAAGCGCTGGAGAGTGATGAGTCGGCCGATGAGCTTTCAGCATTACTGGATTCTGTTGCAGAAGACGAGACAACGGATGAGCAAGCTGATGCTTCCTCCATTGATACCGACGAATTGGACGCGCTGGTTTCTGATGGTGTTGAATCTGATGAGATTGTTCCAGAGGCGTCTGAGACCGAAATGGGTCTGCTTGATGATGTGCTTGAAAATAGCCTGGACGAAGAGAACGATGCTTCTTCAGAGCTTGAAGACACCGTTAATGTCGATGAAGAGGATATCGCGGGCTTAATCGCAGAGGATGAGTCTGTTGAATTAGAGAGCGAAACCGAGGCATCGGACAGCGATTTAGCGTTACTGGATAGCCTGCTTGATGACGTCGATGATTCTGACGAAGAGCAACAAGCGGAAGAAAGCGAAAAAGCGGTTGAGTCTGCTGGTGATACAGAGCCATTGGAAGTGCCAGCCTCATATGCAGAGCTTCACGTTGCAGATGACGATACGCCGCTAGACCTGTCTGATTTCCCTGAATATGACGAAGAAGCTGCGCTGGCTGACAGTGAATCAGACGCGTCAAATGCTGAACGTGAATCGACAGCGCCTGACGCTTCAGCCTCTGATGAAGAGCAAGATGCATCAGATGATGAGTTCGACCTATCATCACTGTCTGAATATACGGAAGAAGATGCTGCGGCTGAGTTCGATGTACCTTCTTCTCGCAATGATCTCGATGTACCCACGTCTTCGCTTATCGAACAAGCCCTGCGTAACAATGACGTTGCGGTTGAAAGTGAGAATGAAACTGGCGTTGAAGATAACGTCTCTGCACCTTCTGATCTTGGTGACACCGACTTAGGCGAAGCTGACATAGGTGAAGCTGATTTCGGCGCTACAGAGAATCACACGTTAGCCTTCCCGCCTGTTGACGCCATTAGCATTGATGACTTGGGTGAATTTGACGAAGAAGATGCTCTCGGTGCAGCGCTTGATGAGCAAAGAGAGTTGGATGAGGCTGTTCCACCGAATAGCCATGGCGAGTTTTCACAACCGAGCGCACCGCAATCTCTGGCAATGGAGATGGATGAGCTTTCTTCCCTTGAAGATGACGCGCATCAAGTCGCGGGTCTCAACATGGATGCCTTACTCTCTGAGTCGATGGACGATGAGCCGATGGCATTGAATGGCTTTGAGACAGACAATGACTTAGCAACGTTAGAAACACTAGAAACGGATGACGAAGCAAGCTTCGACTCTGACGACCTGTCTTTCCCTGATGACGAGAGTGACATCTGGCAAGCCGAAATGGAGCCAGAGCCTGAGCTTGAAACGGAAGATTGGTCTGAGCAACCCGAAATCCTTGGCAATGATGTCAAAGACATGGATTTGGATGGTGATCTTGAAGGGTTGTTGGAAGACGCAGAAAGTGAGTTGATTGAAGAGTCTTCATCAGACGATGCTTACATCAGCATTGAAGAGCTGATGAAAGATGATGGCTCACCACAAGATGATCCTGATACTGTGCCGATGGACCTCAATGTCGGCTTAGATGATTTCCCCGATGTATTGGGGGACATTGAACCTGCTGACGTGGACAGTAGCGGAGAGGCTGCTACCAATATGGATCTCGCCAAAGCTTACTTGGAAATGAACGATGTGGATGGCGCACTTCAATTACTTGAAAAAGTGATGCGAGGTGACGATGCGGCACTTAAAGCTGAAGCCAAACAGATGATTGAGAATCTGAATTAAACACGCTCATTTTATAGCGATTGAAAAAACGGCAGGTAACCCTGCCGTTTTCGCATTTTGAATGGGTGTTCTTTTTCATCGTTGTTAGTCTACGGGTCATTGTCGCTGCATATTGGGTAGGTTTGGGTATAATGCGCAGCTTGAAATTGATAAATCAGTAATGCAGAGACAGAAAAATGAGAATTGCCCTGGGTGTGGAATATGATGGTGCGCAGTACTTCGGCTGGCAGCGACAGCGTGAGGTGCCCAGTGTGCAAGAGCATTTGGAAAAAGCCCTGACGAAAATCGCGAATGAGCCGATTGAAGTGCAATGTGCAGGTCGAACAGATGCTGGCGTGCACGGCACGGGTCAAGTAGTGCACTTTGATGTGAACTGCGACAGGCCAATGCGTGCATGGACGATGGGCGTTAATACGCACCTTCCTGATAGCATCGCAGTGCGTTGGGCAAAAGAAGTGCCTGAAGCGTTTCATGCGCGTTTCACCGCAACGGCACGTCGTTATCGTTACATTATCTTTAATAACGCATTGCGCCCGGGCATTTTACGGCACGGTGTGAGTCACTATCATGGTGACCTTAATGAAACACTGATGAATGAAGCGGGGCAGTACCTGCTTGGAGAGAATGATTTTACGTCTTTTCGTGCCGCGCAGTGCCAATCTAATTCTCCTTGGCGAAATATTCATCATTTAAATGTGACTCGACAAGGCGCATTCGTGATCATAGATATCAAGGCGAATGCTTTCGTGCATCATATGGTACGAAATATAACAGGAAGTTTAATAGCTGTTGGCTTGAAAGAGCAAAAACCTGAATGGATAAAATGGCTATTGGAAGCCAAAGATCGCAACCTTGCCGCTGCTACGGCAAAAGCAGAAGGGTTGTATTTGGTTGAAGTGGATTATCCCGCCGAGTATGCACTGCCTAGTTCTCCAGCGGGTCCGCTGTTTCTTCCTGATTCAAAGTGATTGTTTTATAAGGTGTGCCGATGCACACCTTGTTTTTAATGTCACGTAATTCACTGAAAAAAAGACGTAATTCACGAAGAGTTACGCCAGATCATCTTGAATCACACATAGTGGTAGAAATAATACGGTGCGTACACTGTGTGAGAAAGGCTAGACAAAAAATAGGTAGTACCAGTTTTTTGTCCAAAGTCTTAACAAGTTGTGTTTTAATTCTTGGTTGAATTCGTAGAAATCTAGGCCACTTGCCGCTAATACCTGCCCTCGTCATTAAGCACTTTCAAATGCAACAGGGACGCAACGCAGGCAAGTGCTCCAAATGAAAAGGTCGTTCATGAGCTGGCTTGAAAAAATTCTTACAAAAAGCAACATCGGTTCTTCAAGAAAGGCGTCCATTCCTGAAGGGGTATGGACCAAATGTTCATCTTGCGAACAGGTGCTTTACCACGCTGAACTAGAGCGCAACCTTCAGGTGTGTCCTAAGTGTGACCACCACATGCGTATGAGCGGCCGTCGTCGCCTTGAAACCTTCCTAGACAAAGATAACCGCGTTGAGTTGGCATCCGATCTTGAACCTAAAGATTTGCTGAAATTCCGCGATTCTAAAAAATACAAAGACCGTATTTCTGCTGCGCAGAAGTCGAGCGGTGAGAAAGATGCACTGATCGTCATGAAAGGTGAATTACTTGGGATGCCAGTGGTTAGCTGTGCGTTTGAGTTTTCGTTCATGGGCGGTTCAATGGGCGCCGTTGTTGGTGCGCGATTTGTTCGTGCGGTCGAACAAGCGATCGAAGACAAGTGTGGCCTTGTGTGTTTCTCTGCCAGTGGCGGTGCACGCATGCAAGAAGCATTGATGTCTCTGATGCAAATGGCGAAAACCAGTGCAGCCCTTGAGCGTCTTTCGAAAGAAGGTTTGCCGTTTATCTCAGTACTGACCGATCCGACGTTTGGTGGTGTCACAGCAAGCTTCGCGATGTTAGGCGATGTAAACATCGGTGAGCCAAAAGCGCTTATCGGTTTTGCTGGTCAACGTGTTATTGAGCAAACCGTGCGTGAAAAGCTGCCAGAAGGTTTCCAGCGTAGCGAGTTCTTGCTTGAACACGGCGCTATCGACATGATTGTTGACCGCCGTGAAATGCGTCAACGCATCGGTGGTATGCTCGCTAAAATGACCGGCCATGAATCCCCATTGGTGGTGTCGGTTGACAAGCCATTGGAAGGTGAGGTTGTCGAAGCTGAACCGGTTGATGAAAATACCGAACAGTAAACGGTATTAAGGCAAGAAGTACGCTATCGCAGCACAGCTTCAAACCTTCACGTCTAAAAAGAGCGCCTTATGGCGCTCTTTGTCTTTTAGCTGATATGATTGATGTATTACTAGCTGTAGTAGATTACTGATGTCAGAACATATTTCGCCCAACGCAAACGCACCACTTTCGCAGTGGCTGGCGTATTTAGAGGCACTGCATACCAGTGCGATTGATTTGGGATTAGACCGCGTATCCGCGGTTGCTCAAAAAGGTCAACTTACCAAACCTGCACCGACAGTGATCACGGTAGCAGGAACCAACGGTAAGGGTTCGACCTGCGCCATCATTGAAGCAATTTTGCTGAAAGCAGGCTACAAAACGGGCGTGTACAGTTCACCGCACCTGATTCGTTACAACGAGCGTGTTCGTATTAACGGTAAAGAATTGGATGACGAACGCCATTCAGAGGCATTTGCCGTCATCGAAGCATTGCGTGGTGAAACGAGCTTAAGTCTGTTTGAGTTCGGCACGCTTTCAGCGCTTTGGCTATTTTTGGATAACCGCGTTGATGTTGTGATCCTTGAGGTTGGTCTGGGTGGGCGTTTAGATGCCACCAACGTTGTCGACCACGACGTTTCGGTTATTACCAGCTTAGCCATCGATCATGTTGACTGGCTGGGGGATGACATTGAAGTCATTGGCTTCGAGAAAGCAGGCATCTTCCGCACCAATAAGCCTGCTGTGTGTGGTCAACCTGAGCCGCCGGCCAGTGTTGCCGCTCATGCGGATGACATTGATGCACAATTGCATCAAGTGGGTTATCAATTCGATTACCAAAAAGAAGGCGACGTCTGGCATTGGCAATGCGGTGCATTTGATTTGCGTGACCTTCCTGTTCCGAATCTTCCTCTTCCTAACGCAGCAACCGCGTTGATGGCGTTGGGCCTATCTGAATTAAATGTCACCGATGAGCACATTGTTGAGGGGCTAGCCTCTGTCAAACTCGCAGGCCGTATGGAGCGTGCTTTTGAGTCACCGTTGGTGCTGCTTGATGTGGCGCACAATCCGCATTCTGCGGCATACCTCGCCACACAACTGGCTGAGCTTAAGAAAGGAAGTGACGTTAAGGTGCATGCGGTGGTCGCTATGTTGCATGATAAAGATATCACCGCCACGCTTGAAGAAATGAAAGCCGTGGTTGATGTATGGTATCCAGCGTCATTGACTGGCCCTCGAGCGGCTTCTGCGTCGCAATTGGCCGAGCATTTACCAGAACATGTTATCTGTTTTGATTCACCGACTGCCGCTTTTGAGTCTGCAAAAGCTGCACTTAATGGGGTTTCTGATATGGTGATTGTGTTTGGTTCTTTTTATACCGTCGGTGAAATCGCCGATCTCCTATCTAAAGCGGAGTAATTGTGGCAACTCAGTTTCAACATCGTTTAGTCGGCACGCTTGTCTTGGTCTCTCTTGGCGTTATTTTTCTCCCAGACGTCTTTGATGGTGAAAAAGCACATTATCTAGAAAATTACGAAGCGATACCGCTGCGTGAAGACTTTGATACTGAACTACTCACTGCGCCCGTTGAAGCGCCTGAAGATGTTGAAGCCTTCATGCCGCAAGAGCCTGTGACGGTGACGATCAATGAATCTACCGACTCACCTCAACCTGAATCTGAGCCTGCGGCAGTTGCGCAGGTGGAAGCATCTGTCCCGAAGGCGGGCTATGAGGATTCGGCCTGGATCATCCGCTTAGGCACTTTTAGAAATATAGAAAATGCAAAAAACTTGGTTTCAACACTTCGAGGCAAAGGCTACCCCGCACAGCTTATGCCTCGAGATGTGAAGCAAGGTGAGCTCGCGCGCGTGGAGGTTGGCCCTAATGTGTCGAAAGACAAATTAGAGGCAATGACTGCAGATTTGGAGTCTTTGACCGGCTTGAAAGGTCAACTGCTTAGATTTAACCCACTCAACCCTTAAGAAAACGTTTGCGTCGTCATTTTTTCTGTTAAAATGCGGCGAATCGCTCAGATGAAATAAAGAATGAATTGGATTGATTACGTCATTATCGGAGTGATCGGCTTCTCAGCATTGATTAGCTTGGTCCGTGGATTTGTGAAAGAAGCACTGTCGTTGGTGATTTGGTTTGGTGCTTTTTTTGTTGCCAGCAATTTTTACCCACAATTGGCTGCTTATTTTTCGAATATTCAGGATGAAATGATTCGAAACGGGGCTGCGATTGCAGCGCTGTTTATTGCCACCCTGATAGTTGGTGCCGTCGTGAACTATGTCATTGGACAATTGGTCCAAAAGACTGGCTTGTCAGGAACCGATCGTGTTCTTGGCGTGGTATTTGGAGGGATTCGAGGTGTGCTTATCGTAGCTGCACTCCTATTCTTCCTTGATGCTTTCACCAGCCTTCCCGGCGCCAGCGAGTGGAAACAATCACAATTAATCCCTAAGTTTGGGGTAGTGATTGAATGGTTTTTCTCGTATTTGGAGCAAAGCTCCAGCTTTTTGCCCAAAGTAATTTAGGGCTCCCTCTAGCGTTACAAGGAACTGCAAACATGTGTGGGATTGTTGGAATTGTAGGTGAAACCTCGGTTAATCAGTCGATTTACGATGCGCTAACGGTGCTTCAGCATCGCGGCCAAGACGCTGCTGGCATTGTGACTATCGACGAAAACCGCTTTCGTCTAAGAAAGGCAAATGGCTTAGTCAAAGATGTTTTCCAACTCAAGCATATGCAGCGCTTGCAAGGAACAGTAGGGATAGGGCATGTGCGCTATCCCACTGCGGGAAGTTCAAGTGCATCAGAAGCGCAGCCTTTTTATGTGAACTCTCCTTACGGTATTACCCTCGCTCACAATGGAAACCTTACTAACGCTAATCAACTTCGAGAATCTCTTTTTGCTCAAGACCGCCGCCACTTGAACACCACGTCTGATTCTGAAGTGCTTCTTAACGTACTTGCGCATCAAATTGATAAAGCAAAGTCGCACCCAGTTACCGAAGACGATGTGTTTAACGCAGTGCGTTCAGTGCATGAGCAAGTGATGGGTGCGTATGCGGTTGTTGCGATGCTCATCGGTCATGGTTTAATCGGCTTTAGAGACCCTGACGGCATTCGTCCTTTGTGTTTAGGTAAGCGCAAAGTGAATGGTCGTGATGAGTACATGCTTGCTTCTGAATCCGTTGCACTTGATGCGGTGGGTTTTGATTTCGTGCGTGATGTTGCGCCAGGTGAGGCGGTTTACATTACGCTTGATGGCCAGCTATTTACGCGTCAATGTGCGGCTACGCCGTCTTTGTCGCCATGTATTTTTGAATTTGTTTACTTCGCCCGCCCTGATTCCTTTATCGATAAGATTTCGGTCTATGCGGCTCGCGTCAACATGGGTAAGAAGCTGGGTGCTAAAATTCGCCGCGATTGGGAAGACCTAGACATTGATGTGGTTATCCCCATTCCAGAAACGTCTTGTGATATTGCGTTAGAAATCGCTCAAGTGCTGGACAAGCCATATCGTCAAGGCTTTGTTAAGAACCGTTATGTTGGACGTACGTTCATTATGCCGGGTCAGCAACAGCGCCGTAAATCCGTTAGACGTAAGTTGAACGCTATTCGCTCCGAGTTCAAAGACAAGTCAGTACTGCTGGTGGATGACTCTATCGTCCGTGGTACCACGTCAGAGCAGATCATTGAGATGGCACGTGAAGCCGGCGCAAAACACGTCTATATGGCATCTGCAGCCCCTGAAATTCGCTTCCCGAATGTGTATGGTATCGATATGCCAAGCGCAAACGAGCTGATTGCTCACGGCCGTGAAGTGGATGAGATTGGGAGCATCATTGGTGCTGATGGACTTATCTTCCAAGATTTGTCTGATTTGGAAGAGGCGGTTCGTGAAGGCAACCCTGATATTCAACAGTTCGAAAGCTCAGTGTTTAGTGGTCATTATGTAACGAAAGACGTAAATCAAGAGTACCTAGATTACCTTGAAAGTCTTCGTAATGATGATTCGAAAACAGTTCGTGAGCAGCAGCAAGAGCTGGCGAACCTTGAGATATATAACGAAAGCTGATTTCAGTGCTTTTGCTAAAACTGGCCAAGTTCCAAATGGCTTGTGGCTGAAGTATAAATTGAAAAAGCGCAGAGAAATTTGCGCTTTTTTTGTGTTTGGTCAAATGTGTTTTTTTGAGGTGCGTGCTTGCCGTTAATTCATGAACATTGGGCCGAAGCCAACATTCCACATGATGACCGAGCTGGCGAGAATCGCTACCATCAGCACCAGTCCGCACGTCACAACGGAGCTCGCGTAGATAAAGCCTCTATCTTCAGGTATGTGCATGATGATGGGCACGCCGGTGTAAAGGAGGTATACCGAATAAGCCACCCCAGCAAGCCCTACCAACATAATAAACCATACGACAGGGTACAGCGCTGCTAAGCCAACCATGAACACTGGCGTTGCTGTGTAAGCAGAAAGCTCCAGTGCTTGCGTATATGTAGGCTCAGAACCGAACGTTCGACTCATCCATAACGTTAAGTAAGCGAGTGCCATAACGCCGGTAATCAAGGCGAAATACATGGCAAAACCTATGATCAGCGCACTTTGCGAGGTCAGGAAAATAGGATCCCCAACGCCAATTTTCCAGCCAAGATGAACGCTAGCGTAATAAGCACAAATGGGGGGAATTAGCGCGATGATGGCAATGTGACCAAGGCTGCTTCCTGTGCCTTCGTGACGGTCATAAATTGTCTGCCATTCTTCTTTTGGATGTGTGTAGAGGCCGAGCAAATGTCCCAAAATCATAGTTACTCCTTCCGAACATTGTTGTTGTCGTGAAGTAGCACATCAAAAGATGCATCACTGCGAGGTATTGGTACTAAATCAGTCAACAAGATCGATTTACATACCTATAACAATTAGCTCTGCGAACGATGCTTAGCAAGTTTTATAGTACAAAACTTAGTTGATTTTTTAACCACTTATCGTATTTGGGACATTTGCGGATGACGGTCACATTTTTAATGTGTTCTTTTGAAAATACTCAAGCGTAAAGTCAATAAATGCGCGCAATTTTTCCGGTAAATTACATTTATCATGATACATCAGATAGATATCTCTGGGGTTTGACGTCCAATCAGAAAGAACTTGAACGAGCTTTCCTGACGCAATGTCTTGATTCACGAGAACATCTGGCATGAGAGCGATGCCTAATCCATCTTTGGCGGCGGTTCTTACAACGCCTAACTCGGTGGATTCAATCCGCCCTTGTGTCGTAATACTGAGTTGTTGCCCTTGGGAGCTGGTTAAACGCCAACGTCTGAGCGGGTCACCCTTTAACAGTTGGTGGGTATCAAGCATCGTTGCGTCAGTAATAGGCGCTTGATTGGCAACGTACTGAGGGCTTGCGACGAGTATGTCTTTCACACATTGGAGTTTACGAGCAATCAGTGAAGAATCTCTTTGAGGGCCAATACGAAAAAATGCATGACGTTCTTCACAGTGATCTGGCGATGCGTCATTGGAAAGTGATAAGTCGAGCTTTATCTCTGGGTACTGCAGAAGAAATGCATTAAACAGAGGGTGGAGGAGCTTGGTGGCAATGTTGGAAGGCGCACTTATACGCAAGACACCTGATGCACCCTTACAGCTCTCTGAGAGTGTCTCTGTTGTGGCGATCAATTGCTCAAGCAAAGGACGGCAAGACTCATAAAATGAATGTCCTGCGTCAGTAAGTGATAGCCTTCGAGCATCTCTATGCAAAAGACGGATCTGAAGGTCGTCTTCAAGTGCTTGAATTCTTCGTGTTAATGTCGCGACAGGTATGCCTGTTTTCTTTGATGCCGACGTATAGTTTCCGTTTTCCACGATTAAACGGAACAAATTTAAATCATCTAGTTTCATTTGATTTCACGATCTTGCGATGGCCTTCACTGAAAGACACTGAAGGTGTCATTTCAAATTAACATGTGGGACTTTTCGTTGTCTCATATCAAGAAAGCGTTATTGTAATGTGTGAAAATGTATGCATATTTACGCATAAGAAGTTTTCAATGGTTCGTCTATCGCATTAACTTTTTTCTTCGGGTATACATCGTCTTAAGCACATTGTGTATGGGTTTTCTACTTACGGAACAACGCCCCGTGCTTTTTCAATCTATCCTAAGAATAAAGATATCCCTTTCCTTGGCAAGCATTACAAGGAGCGAGAAAGCGAATCCTATTTAGACAGGAGAACAAACAGTGTTAGATGGCAAAGAAGTTCTCATTGTTGAAGATGATCCGGTGTTCAGCAAGATCATCGCAAGTTTCCTTCGTCATGAAGGATGTGTCGTTAGAGAAGCGGAAAATGGTTTAGATGGATTGAAAGCATTGAGAGAAGGGATCCCTGACCTTCTTCTGAGCGATCTCTCTATGCCTGTAATGACGGGTTTAGAATTCGTGGAGGAAGTCAGTCTCGAGTATCCCATGCTTCCTGTCATCGTCATCTCAGGCACAGGAGGCATGTCTGATGTCGCCCAAGCTTTACGATTTGGTGTGAAAGATTTCCTCATTAAGCCTATTGACGACATCATGGTGGTTAAATCGGCCATTTTGTCGGTTCTGGAAGAGTCAGACAGCTGCACAACCACGGATACCGATTTTTCCCAGCAGTGGTTCAAAGTGAGCCAAAACGCTGAGCAGCCTCTTACTGAGGAACTCAAGTGGCACCTCGATGACCTATTAGATAACCCGGGCAGTGCACGTGACTTGCTGATGGGGTTAATGCCTGAACAAGATTCCCAACAGGGTGATTGGCGCCTGTCTTACCATTCGCTTCAATCGGCTGATTCTAATCCAGTTGTCCTTGATTATATGTGGATGATGGATGGAAAAATGGCGTTTTACATGGTCGACAGTGGTTCAGCTGGCAAAAATGGCACAGCCACGACACTGATGATTCGGGCTTTTTTCAACGAATACCTTCGATCTCAAGATGCTGATGAAAGAGGCTTTATTCACCTTGTTCATCAGATAGAGCACGCAATCAAGAAATCAACATATGCCAGCCCAATCAGAGCGATGTTTGGTATTTTGAATGCGTCAGATAATCAACTTGATGTGCTGTCCGCTGGCTTAAACGCAGTAGTAGATGGAACCGGCAATGCGGTCATTGTGAAGAATGATTTCTTACTAGGAATAGATGCAGCAAGCACCCAGTTTCAAGCGATAGACCTATCAGGTGGAAGCGTCCGCGTTTCTCTGAGTGAAGTTGGTTTAACAAGTTTTAGCCTAGATATACAGAGACTTACCGCCTAATCAGCATTTGAAGATGAAACAAAAAGCCGCTGCTTATGCAGCGGCTTTTTTGTGCGTAAAATGAGAAGTTCAATGTTTTGCTAATGAAAACATGAACCAGTGCAGACAAAATGACCAGTTACTGAGACTACGCTTGCTGCGAGGTTTCGAGCCTAATATACTCATGCGTTGCATCGCAAAGACGATGTAACATCGAATTGGCTAGAAAATCGGCGAGACGTATAATGAACCCATGGTATCTGCTCTATTGTAAACGCAGCGAGCAACAACGCGCAGAGCAGCACTTAAAACGCCAAGGCGTCGATTGCTATTACCCTCAAGTTTCTGTCGAGAAAATTCGACGTGGAAAGCGTTCCTCTATCTTAGAACCTCTCTTCCCTAACTACGTGTTTGCCTCGTTTGACCCAGAGAAAATTTCATTTACAACTATACGTTCGACGCGTGGTGTTGTTGATTTTGTTAGGGTTGGAGCTTTGCCTCAATTAGTGCCTGTAGACCTTATTAAAAACCTGATGGTTATCGAAGACAATGATGATCAGCGAGAGCGTCTAAGTGAAGTTTGGAAGCATGGAGATGCCATCGCTATCTCACAAGGGCAGTTTGAGGGTATGGAAGCTATCTACAAAGAAGCTGATGGAGAGTTGCGGTCAATTCTGATGATCAACTTGCTCAATAAGCAGGTTGAAGTCTCACTGGAAAACGAGGTTTTGGATAACAAATAGGGCAGTTTTAAGCCCGTAACAAGATGAATTTTCGTGCTTTGGGAACGACACCTAAGGGCGGTAGCGTACAAGAAATTTAAGGTAGCGAAAGTGACGGATAATAAAATGCAAGGAACTCAGGAAGGTTTAGAAGATCACAATTTGTATACTGAGTCTGATATATTTGATTTTAAGAAGCTATCTAAGTCGGTTTGGGATGGCAAAGTTATCATTCTATCCACGATTTTTGTGTTGTTACTTCTCTCTGTATTTTACGCGTTAAAATCCCAAGAGTGGTGGACCTCCAAAGCCACCGTAACAGAACCAACATTAAACAGTATTGTTTCTTTTTCACAGTTGGTTAAAAGCTATCAGCCTGCATTTAATATATTGGATGCGGATAGCGTGTTAGTATCAAGCGGAAAAGAGTTAGATGACCTTATAGATACAAAATACATATTTGACCGATTTCTACTCTCATACAACTCGACTGAACAGAAAAGAAAATTCTTATCAAGTAGTGAGATCTTTAAGGAGATGCTCTCTAAAAATGAAGATAGTGAGGTTAAGCTTGATCCGCTAACTATTGAACGTTGGCTGGGGAAAATCTCATCAGAAACTAAAGAGAACAAAATTAGTAAAACGTATATTGCTTATTTGGAATTCGAAGCGTATACGGCCGAAGAGTCAAATCTTCTACTCAGAGAGTATGTGGATTTCACAAATAGAAATGTAGCAGAAATTGTATTTAATGAACTTTTCTCTATTGTGGAAGTGAAGAAAAACGAACTTCAACAGCAATTGAGCTTTGACTTGAATTTAGTCCAGCGTAAGGTAGAGAAGGAAATTTCGCTTTCTGAGGTTGCGTATGAAATTGCGAAAGGAGCGAATATATCTAGGCCTGTTTCGAATCTTCAATTGAATGAATTACAATCCATAGCTTTAGGAACGGATGCTTTGGCTGCAAAGATTGAGACACTAAAATCATTAAAAGATTTTACGAGTTTTTCTCCTAACTTGGAACGAGTCAGTTCTCGCCTTGATATATTAAACAGAGAGCTTCCTAGCTTTGATAACTTTCAACAGCTTCAACTCTTCACTTACTTACAGTCGCCTACATTGCCTTTAAACCGAAGTGAACCTAACAGGAAGCTCATTGTAATATTAGGTTCTATAGTCGGATTATTGCTAGGCCTTTGTATAGTAATACTAAGAGCTTTTAGAACTGGTTTTAAAGAGAATAAATAATTAGTGTGTCAGAAAAGGCTGAGATAAAAATGAATGACAAGAAAAAGATTAGGATAGCGGTGGTTGGTTGTGGTCGTATATCAAAAAATCACTTTGGTTCAATTCAGCAACTTGATCAAGAATTTGATCTCATTGCAGTTTGTGACACTGATCTCGACACGCTAAAAGAGCATAGCGAACGTTACAATGTTCCAGGTTATTCATCATTGGACTCACTTCTTGAAAAAGAAAACGTTGATTTGGTAACGCTATGTACACCAAGTGGGGTTCACGGCCAACAAGCAATAAAAGCCGCAAAGCATGGCGTTCATGTAATCACTGAAAAGCCAATGGCTACAAAATGGGAAGATGGTTTGGCGATGGCACGAGCTTGCGAACAGGCTGGTGTGAAGTTGTTTGTAGTCAAACAGAACAGAAAAAACTCTACGCTACAAATGCTCAAAAGAGCCGTGTCTGAGGGGCGGTTCGGAAAAATTCATATGGTTCATCTCAATGTTTTCTGGACTCGTCCTCAAGAATACTATGATCGCGCTGAGTGGTCTGGTACGTGGGACATGGACGGCGGGGCATTCATGAATCAAGCAACACACTATGTAGATTTATTGCATTGGCTTATTGGTCCTGTAGAAAAAATCCATGCGTTTACATCAACTCACCGTCAAATTGAAGTCGAAGACACAGGGGTTGTAAACATCAAGTGGCGAAATGGTGGCATTGGTTCGATGGCTGTAACTATGTGCACATATCCAAAAAACCTAGAGGGTTCAATTACCATACTTGGTGAAAAAGGCACAGTGAGAATCGGTGGTGTCGCCGTTAATGAGATCCAAGAATGGAACTTCGAAGACGAAAGGGATTACGACGTTGAGGTAGCGAATGCAAACTATCAGACTACCTCCGTTTATGGTTTCGGTCACCCACCATACTTCCAAAATGTAGCAGACGTGTTGAATGGAAAGGCTAAGCCAGAAACAGATGGTCGAGAAGGGTTGAAATCATTGGAATTGTTGATAGCAATCTATCGTTCTGCTCGTGATGGTGTCGAAGTAGGCTTGCCTCTAAATATTTGAATATCTGGAATTTAAGATGAAATTAGAAAACCTTAGAATTGGTATAATCGGCCTCGGATATGTTGGCTTGCCGCTAGCCGTAGAATTTGGAAAGCAATACCAAACCATTGGTTTCGATATTAATTCTAGTAGAGTAAAAGAGCTCAAAGAAGGAAAAGACGCTACGTTGGAATGTACTCCTGAAGAATTACGAAGCGCCGAACTCTTGAATTACACAGATTCACTAGAGGAAATCCGAGATTGTAATTTCTATGTGGTTACTGTGCCTACACCGATCACAGAAGAGAATACACCTGACTTATCTCCATTAAAAAAAGCATCATTAGCACTTTCAAAAATTATCTCTAAAGGAGATGTCGTTGTTTTGGAGTCGACGGTGTACCCAGGAGCAACAGAGGAAGTGTGTATACCAATCATCGAGAAGCATTCTAAATTAAAATACAACGAAGACTTCTTTGCTGGCTACAGCCCAGAACGAATTAACCCTGGTGATAAAGTCAATAGATTAACAACAATTAGGAAAATTACGTCAGGTTCGACTTCTGAAATTGCTGATTTCGTCGATCTCGTATATGGCACTATTATTCCTGCGGGTACCCATAAAGCCTCTTCTATTGCAGTTGCTGAAGCTGCTAAGGTTATTGAGAATACTCAGCGTGACTTGAATATTGCAATCATTAATGAATTTGCGAAAATCTTTAATAAATTAAATATAGATACAGAAGAAGTTTTAAGAGCAGCAGGAACGAAGTGGAATTTTTTACATTTCAAGCCTGGTTTAGTAGGTGGTCACTGTATAAGTGTAGATCCATACTATTTGACACATAAAGCGCAAGAAGTTGGATATAGGCCTGAGGTTATCCTCGCAGGCCGAAGAATAAATGATGGTATGGGTGAGTATGTCGCCACACAGCTTGTAAAAAAACTAGCAAGCAAGAAAATTCACATTGATGAAGCAAATGTGCTGATCATGGGCTTTACATTCAAAGGTGATTGTCCTGATGTTCGGAATACAAAAATTATTGATATTGTAAGAGAGCTAAAAGATTACAATATGAATGTTGATGTTTACGATAGTTGGGCTGATAAGCGCGAAGTATTAGAAGAGTACGGCATTGACTTGATTGATGAATTGCATGAAGGGAAATATGATGCCATCGTACTTGCAGTTGATCATAGCGAAACAAAGAAAATGGGTGTCGATGCTATTCGTAGTTTGGGTAAAAAAGGGCATATCCTATACGACGTCAAACATGTTCTTAATTTAGGTGATGCAGACATACGTCTTTAACTGTCTAAGAATAAGGTAAATAAATGACTTATTTTAAGCATGACACCGCTATCGTTGATGACGGTGCGAAGATAGGGCAAGACAGCCGCATTTGGCATTGGGCGCATGTTTGTGCTGGAGCTGAAATTGGAAAGAGTGTGTCATTGGGGCAAAGCGTATTTATTGGCAACAAAGTTACAGTTGGTGATTTTTGCAAAATACAGAACAACGTTTCGGTCTATGACAACGTTCACCTAGGAGAGGGTGTTTTTTGCGGGCCAAGCATGGTCTTCACAAATGTATATAACCCTCGATCTTTGATCGAGAGAAAAGACCAATACCTCGATACTATCGTTAAAAAAGGAGCGACTTTAGGCGCTAACTGTACGATTGTTTGTGGTACAACGATTGGGGAATATGCCTTCATCGGTGCGGGTACTGTCGTGAATAAAGATGTCAAAGCGTTTGCTCTTGTTGTAGGTGTACCTGCGAAACAAATTGGCTGGATGAGTGCATATGGAGAACAGTTGGATTTGCCTTTGAGTGGCGACAAAACAATTAAATGCCCTTACACGAGCGCAGTATATACATTACGTGGTGACACGCTAGAAATGTCAGAAGAGTAATAATATGCAGTTTATTGACCTTGAGTCTCAGTACAAGCACCTTAAAGAGAAAATTGATGCCAGAATCCATAAGGTTCTAGATCACGGAGCCTACATTATGGGGCCAGAGGTTTTTGAGCTCGAAGACATGCTAGCAGAGTATGTTGGTGTTAAGCATGCTATTACATGTGCAAATGGAACAGACGCATTGACATTAGCGATGATGGCTCTGGATATTAAAGAGGGCGATGCAGTTTTTTGCCCTACCTTCACCTTTTTTGCGACTGCTGAAACTGTTGCTTTCGCCCGGGCCACACCAATCTTCGTCGACTCTGATGCTTCAACTTTTAATATCTGTCCAGAAGACTTAGAGCGAAAGATAGAAAAGGTTATAAAAGAAGGTAAACTAAACGCTACGGTTATTATTGCTGTGGACTTATTTGGTCTTCCCGCTAACTATCCACAAATAGAAAAAATTGCGAAAAAATACAGCCTAAAAATCATTGAAGATACCGCTCAAGGATTTGGCGGGACGATTGAGGGAAAGAAGGCTGGTTCCTTTGGAGACATTGCAACAACGAGTTTCTTCCCTGCAAAGCCGCTGGGATGTTACGGTGATGGTGGGGCTATTTTTACCAATAATGATGAGTATGCAGAGTTAATTCGTTCATATCGCGTTCATGGTAAGGGCTCGGATAAATATGACAATGTGAGAATTGGTGTCAACAGTCGTTTAGACACTATTCAAGCAGCTATCCTCATAGAAAAATTGAAAATCTTCCCAGATGAGCTTATCAAAAGAAACGAGTTAGCGAGTCACTATTCTGTAAAATACAAAGATAAGTGGATCGTACCGACCATACCAGAGGGCTACACTAGTTCATGGGCGCAGTACACCGTACGCTCTAACTCCCGCGAATCCGATATGAAAATGCTGGGCGAACAAGGTATACCTACAATGGTTTACTATCGCACATGCATGCATAAGCAAACGGCGTTTTCGCATTTTCAGATTGAAGAGTTTCCTGTTGCAGATGATCTATCAGAAACTGTATTTAGCCTACCGATGCATGCATATATGACTCTGGATTAGGAGCAGATGTTAAAGAATGTATTGCTCCTAGCGTCAGGTACCGGATTTGCGCAATTGATTCCGATTGTAGCAACTCCTGTTCTGGCGAAAATTTATACGCCAGACATGTTTGGTGAATTCGCTCTCTTCTCGACTTTTTTAGCAGTGCTTAGTGTGTTTTCTAGTGGAAAATACGAATTGGCTATTGCGCTTCCGAAAAAAACAAAGGAGTCAGAGAGCTTATTTTCTCTCGGTCTTTGGATTGCATTAACTTTCTCCGCTATTTTAGTGATATTTGTGCCAGTCATACAATTTGGGTTGACTAAATATTATGGGAAAGAAAATTTGGATTGGGTTTGGCTATTACCTTTTTCAGTGCTCTTCTTTTCCATTGTTAATCTATCGAGTTATATGTTAAATAGATTGAATGACTTTAATATCATTGCAAAATTAAGAGTGCTTCAAGCTGCACTTATTGCTGGAACTAGTATTATAATTGGGTTGTATGGAAACAGCCATGGGTTAATCCTAGCATCAGTGATTACTGGGTTTCTTGTATCGATTGTATATGTAAATAGATTGAAAGGTCACATACATAGCAGTGTTAAAAAATTTAAAGAACTCGGTTCAAGATATGATAAATTCCCCAAATTTCTTATCGTAGGCTCGCTGTTCAATACCGTTTCTTCACAATTGCCAGTGCTGATGTTCAGCGCTATGTATGGAGCGTCTATTGTAGGGACGATTTTCCTTGCCCAAAGAGTTATATCCCTACCGTCTGCTTTAATTTCTAAAGCAGTTGGTGATGCCGCTAGACAAAGTTTGAGTGAGAAAATCGTATACAAATCTGATGCATATTCTTACTTTAAATATTGCACAAAAAATCTTTTTTTAATCGGGCTGATTCCATTCTCATTGGCTTTCTTTGTGGGGCCAATTTTAATCGAAGAGTTTTTAAGCAAAGAGTGGTCTGGAATAGGGACTGTAATACAGATTCTGATTCCTATGTACTTTGTGCAGTTCTCGGTTTCTTCACTAAGTAGCGTAGTGATTCAGTTAACTGAGCGTTTAAAAATAGACTTAGTATGGCAAGTTTCATTGTTTGTAACTTCTGCTTCGGCGATGTTTTTAGCCAATAAAGTATATGACTCTGCTTACGTCACCTTACTTGCATATGCAACGGTATACTCTCTTCACTATTTTATTGCCTATCTATTAGCATGTTGGTTCTTGAAAAATGTCGACGAAAATTGCTCTATTCATAATTGATGACAGCTATATATTAAGCAAAGTATCTGAACTTGCTAATCATCTTGATATAGTTGGTATAAATAAAGATGATATAAAGGTGTTTTGTAAAAGCAAGAAGCTAAACAAATCCGTTGAACAACTTAGCTTTATAGAAAAGTTAAAGTTAAAAAAAAATAAACCTAGGGAAATATATGATTCATTGATATATCGTTTAAAACGAATTTTTTCAAAAAAAGCAATAAATAACGCACCTCTAGGGTTTGAGTTAGAACATATTGACTCAATAAACTCTGATAACTCAAAAGAAAAAATTAAAGACTTTGAACCTGATGTGGGTATTTTTATCTACTATGATGAAATCGTTAAAAAAGAAACGCTTGCTCTGATAAACAAGCCCTTCAACATTCATCCTGCTCATCTGCCTGATTATAGAGGCTGTCAGCCAATTTACTGGTTGTTAAAAAACAAAGTACATAGTAGCACAGTTACGCTTCATGTTATGACGGATGGTATTGATGAAGGTGATATAGTCTACGAGTATCCATATAGCCTTTCTCTTGAAAAAAGTATAGATGAAAATGTGAAAGTGACTGTTGATTGTCTACCTGAATTTCTTGCTTTCTCACTGAGAAGGATTGCCAGATTTAAGAATGATCAGTTTTTGAATCAAGATTGTTACTTGGGCGAAAGTAAGTATTATGGGAGACCTAACCATTGATCGTTCGGGCTCGACCAAGATATTTAGAAGTTGCTGAACTGGATAATTTACCTCCAGATCTACCTCGAGGAAGTGGTTTCGATAACGAGCTTTATTTCAATAAGGCCCGTGCTGCATTAAAGTTCTATATCGAGCAGCTAAACCTATTTACGAATAGGAAAAATCGAGTAGCGACTCAGGCTTTTAATTGTGAAGTGGTGGGTGATGCAGTTATCGAAGCCGGATCAACATTAGTTCTTATGGATGTGAAACTTGAAGACGCGTCGATATCGTTAGAAGAGCTAAAAAAAACTCCTGAACTAGATGTTCTCATTCTAACCCACTATCAAGGTCTGCCCAATATTGAATATCACGATATTGTAGATTACTGCAGAAGTAATAACATAGTGATCATAGATGATATCTGTTTAACTGAAGGTTCATGCATAGGAACTACCTTGGTTGGAAGTCTATCTGACGTTGCGCTGAAGAGTTTCGCTTTTGATAAACCAGTTACATGTCTAAATGGTGGAAGCCTGACACTAAATACAGAGTGTGAGTTCAATGAGTATCTCAAGGAAAAGTATCGTTTAATTCAGGTAGAAAGCAAACGACATGAACTCGCGAGTATTCGAGCATTAGGGTATAAATTAAAGTACACAAACATCAATATATATTATTCAGGCGCTAATGCTACAGATGTTCTAGTGTTGCTTAGCTATCTGAAAGTCCCTGAAGTAATTATACGTATGATGTCTCAGTGGAACTTCTTCGTTAGAGTGTCAAATTCATTAATTTCGAGATTCAGAAGTAAAGAAATTAAGATAATTAGATTAGGTAAACATAAGAAAAATTTAATTGGCATTCAGAATGATAAAAAAGGTTCTATAGAGAAGCCAATCAATAAAGATAGTATAAAAAAATGGATTTTGGATGTTTCCCCAAAATGTACATTCTTTCAAGAGTATGAATGTAGTGTCCATTGGAATAGGTTTTCATTGATCGACGAATCAGGAGAGTTAGTCGAATTTCTTAAATCAAAGGATATAGAAGCAGGAAATCATAACTGGCCGAAAACGCTTGATGAGCATCTCCATGGAAACAATTGTGTTGAGATTTTTGGAGAGTTAGAAAATTCCAAACATCTTGCTAAGTACATAGTAAACATTCCGACTTGGATTGATCTTGAAGAATATGTCAAATATTGAGAAGTATAGTGCGTTATGCGCAAAGGAACAAAGCATACCTATATTTATCCGCGACTGGTGGCTAGATAGTGTTTGTGGTGAAGGTAACTGGGATGTGGTTCTGCTAGAAAATAAGAGTGAGATTATAGCGGCTCTTCCTTATAATAAAACGAAAATTCGAAGTTTTGATGCCATTACAAACCCTTCATTATCTCAAAATCATGGACCTTGGTTAAAGGAAATAAAAGGTAAAAGTAATAAGCGTATTTCGACCGAATACAAGTTAATATCTGAATTGTATGAAAAGCTCCCGAATTTTGATTATTACTCTGCAAATTGGCATTACTCTCTAAAAAATTGGCTGCCTTTAAGGTGGCTTGGTTATACGCAAACTTCTTACTACACCTACATAATCGAAGATATTTCAGACCTTAAACGTGTTCTGGATGGTTTTACTTCCTCCTATAGAAATAAAATAAAAAAAGCAATGGAGATTGTAAGCATCCACACAGGTTTAGGGATAGAAGATTTTTACTATATAAATAAGAAGACGTTTGATAGACAAGGAATCGATATACCCTATTCTTTAGCGTTCATAAAAGACCATGACCGAGCATTAAGTGATAACAAATCGAGAGAGATATTTTTTGCTGAGGATAAAGACGGCAATATCCACTCTTCGTTATATTTAACGTGGGATCACGATAGCGCGTATGTGCACATGGTTGGCGAAGATCCTGACTTCAGAAATAGTGGTGCTGGTATACTCCTTATTTGGGAAGCGATACAGTATGCAAACAAGGTACTTGGAGTAAATCGTTTTGACTTTGAAGGGTCAATGCTACCTAATGTAGAACGAGTACGACGAGATTGTGGGGCTGTACCTGTTGCTTATTTTCATATCGAGAAATACAACAGCAAAGTACTCAAGACGCTAAAGTTTATTAAGTCGCTGTTATGATAAATATCAGATCGCCTTTGGGCATTGAAGTCGAAGTTACATACACACTAGATTTCATATTTAATACGTGCTTAAAAATCCCGTACTCGGTGACCTCTGAAGATAGAGATGATTTCCTGATAACTTTACCCTCTGGCAGGACTTTGTCTTTATCATCAGCTTGGTGGAAACACTTATCCTCCGGTGCACCAAGCGAAGCTTTATTACCCACATCTATAGCCAACGTTCCTTTGCAAGGTTACCCAGAAAAAGTAGCACCGGTTCTATTTGGTATTCCAGAGATGAACATATCTAACGATCGTATAGATTGTCAGATAGATGTCCTGGGAACTATCTTTTTCACACTTTCGAGAGTTGAAGAGATTATTGTAAAGGATAGAGATTCCCTAGGTAGATTTTGTAGCGAGCATTCCGCTGCTTACAAGTTTGGGTATCTCGAACGTCCAATAGTCGATGAGTATGTGTTTTATCTACATTATCTGCTACGAGAACTTGATTCTAACCTACCAGATATCACCGTTGATTCAGAGATCTTTGTTACATGCGACGTTGATTATCCCTTTGATATTTCTAATAACTCTTGGCTTTCGATCTTTAGGTGTGCAGCCGCGAAACTTTTAAGAGCTAGAAGTATAACGAAATCATTCTCGGCACTAAGTCATGGTGTTTTAGTAAAACTGGGATTGTCGGTAGACCACTATACCAATGCGGTAAAATCAATAATTCAAGATAATGACAGGGTAGGTAACAAAGTAGCTTTTTACTTTATCCCCAAAGTGACGAGTAAATTTGATCCTGATATAGATTTTCTATCACAAAAAGCTAAGGATGTAGTCAAAATTGTTGCCGATTCCGGACATGAAGTGGGTGTGCATCTGGGCTTTCAAACTGAGGCCGATGAGAAAGTAACCGCAGAGTCAATGTCTCGCTACGTGCAGGCTCTTCGAGAGCTCGGAATTTCAACGGATCATATTGGTTGTCGTATGCACTATTTGAAGTGGGACGCGTACAATACGCCAAGTAACCTCGAAATTAATGGGATCGCTTATGACACAACACTGGCTTTTGCCGACCGTTCAGGTTTTCGTTGTGGCACTTCGAAGAGATTCCCTCTCTATGATTGGAAGAATCGTCGCAAAAGTAACGTCATCGAAGTGCCACTTATAAATATGGAAGTTACTGTGATGAGTGATTCTTATGAAGGCGTATCAACGCCAAATGACTTGGTCCTTAGAATGAATAAGTTTAAGGCGCTAACTCGGAAGTATGGAGGTACTTACACGCTTCTTTGGCACAACAATAACTTGATTGAAAAACAATGGCGAGAGGCGTACAAGGAGCTTGTCCAGTGAAGATCACACACATTACTAATTACTTCATGGAAGGCTTAAACTACCAAGACACTGAGTTACCCATTCACCAAGCTGAGCTTAAATGCGATGTCTCTGTGATTACTTCTGAGCGTTACTATCCTTTTCCTAACTATTATGCTAGCTATAAAAAAATTTTAGGCGATAGAATAAGAGAGGAAGGGAATTACCGTTTCAAATCTTGTGATATATTTCGTTTAAAACCTAGGTTCGAGCGTAGTTCATCAAGTATTGTTATTCTACCTTTATTTCGGGTTTTCAATTTACTACGCAAACTCAGCCCCAAAGTAGTACATGTCCACGGCGAATTGAGCTTCAGTATTTTTGCGGCTGTACTCTATGCAACAACTAGCAACGCAAAAGTGTTTGTCGATTGTCACGCTGACAACGTCAACTTTAACTATAAGTCGTCCAGAAACGCTAGAATTCTTATAAATATATTCAGTGTTGCTCATAAACTTCTATCATCTAAGATTACGGGCTATCTGCCGATCACTCAAGCTTCCAGTGATTATCTTCAAGAAGCACTCAAAATACCCAAAGAGAAAATAACGCTTTTACCTCTGGGTGCTAAGGGTAAACAACCTGTTGTGAATGAAATCGCAAGAGATATAGCTTTTGTTTATAGTGGCAAGATTACTAGAGAAAAGGGTGTTCTAGAGGCTCTTAAAATAGTTCAAGGATTAACCAATCGAAATTTTCCTCATAATTTCAGCTTTAATGTTGTGGGTGAATTCGGTGATGCTACGTTTAAGAGTGAAGTCTTAGACGTGATACAGAAATTAGATTACAAGGTTAATTTATACCCTTTCCTCAACTTTGAAAAGTTGGAAAAAATTTACCGACAAAGCCACATAGGTATGTGGATTGGGACTGCTTCGAACTCTATACAAGACTGCGCTTGCGCAGGGTGCATAGTATTTATCGGGAAATCAAGAACGACAAGTCACCTTGCACTTGATGGTGAACTGATCTTAGATGCTGGTAATGTAGAGGACTCGGTGAATAAACTAGGCAATCTATTTGAAAATAGAGAAAAACTCGATAGTTTAGTGAAGCGCTCCCAAGAAATGATCAATAGATACACATGGGAAGAGATTGCGAAAACTTCAGTAAAAGTCTACCAGAATTATGAATAGTTACTCAAAAATACGATTCCAATATTACTTTCTACCTCTTTTTAATCTGGCTATATTTATTTTATATATTCTGATTAATATTCAGGCGAGTGGAAAATCTGTAGCACAGAGTATTTATATCATTGCTGTACTATCTAGTTTATTTTTAGGAGCAATCTCCGCGCGACGTATTAATGGTAATATCGATGTTAAATTGTTGTCACTATTATTTTTTTTCTTTGCGTATGAGTTTGTTATTGCGTCATTAACCGCAGAACCTGACGGAATCAGTTTCCCAAAGTTACTAGACTCTAACTTTGGTGCGGCATATAAGTTGCTTTTTGGTCTCTCTTTGGGGATCAACCTAAAATTGATAGTAGAATTCTTACGTATCCACCCATCCCCATCTAATGCATTGATATTGAAGAATTTCATTCTATTCTGTCTTCTGTCGATAGTTTCAATTCTCTTGATAAAGTTAGATACTTATGGGCTTAAAGTAACTAACATCGTACGGATAGATAAGAATCATGAGGGTTACCAAAGACTAGGCGTTATGACAATAATACTCAACATCATTTGCGGTGCGTTTTTGGTGATAAAGTCTGAAAGGAACTTCAGTATTTCTTCATATATTATTTACTCTTTTTTATGCTTAACTTCTGCTATTCTCTGTATTCTATCAATATCTAATATGGGTTTTGTGGCTAACATAATTCTACTATTTTCTACTACTTCAGTACTTTGGTTTACTCGGGGGAAACAAACATTTGATAATGTTTTTCTCGGGTTCTTCGTTAAGTATGGAGGTTTGTCGGTATTAGCTATCTTACTCTGCTTTCTCGTTTTGTTTGCTATTTATCCAGAGAAGGTTTCTAGCATTAGATTGTTTGACTTTTCTTCAAATTCCTCGTTCCTATCAAGGTACTTACTATTTGGAAATAGTTTCTTTTCACAATTTGGTGCATCGCCTGTTTTCGGCGATCTAAGTTCACACCTCAGAAGCGGCGAATCTGGGTCTTATGTTCATTCGCTACTCAGTCTTTTCACTCATTTAGGTTTGGTCGGTGTAACATTGTTCATAGCGCTGATTGCGTATTGCTTCTATGCATCGGTTATAGCAAGTGGTAAAGGATGTCGTTACGCATTCTTAATGTTAGTTAATCTTTCTATCTTTATTTTTATTGCGTTACTAACCAGTTTTTATGTATGGGTTCCATTATGGATCATCATTACAATGATGATTTTCTTAAAAGGGCAGAAAGGTTATCTGAATGTCGAATGAAGTGTTAAATGTTGTATGGTTTACTAACGTTTTAAGCCCTGATTTATGCCACAAAACGGGAGTGCCTTCAAATCCATATGGTGGTTGGCTTCATGAATCATCACGCCTACTTTCCAATAAAGAGAATATTAAGTTAACTATTATCTCACCCTATCATAAAGATATTGATATTGTTGAAGTGGGAAATATCAGTTATCTAACGTTTAGTCACTTAGATAAATTAGAAGAAATTATCTTAAAGTTGTCACCTGACGTTGTTCACGTGTATGGCACTGAACTTCCTCATTCTCTCAAAGTTGCAAAGGTATGCAGTAAATACTCGTTGAAAAGTGTGTTCTCGATACAGGGCTTAACAACAATATGTGGGCGCAAAGACTGTTTAACATCAGGACTACCTTTTAGGGTAGTCTTTGGTCAAACTCTCAGAAACATAATTCGTAAAGACTCAGTCATAGGATTGATGTCAAAGTTCAAGCAGCTAGCTAAAAGTGAAATTGAAACATTAAATTTGGTCACAAATGTAATCGGCCGTACACAGTGGGACAGAGAGTCTGTTTTTTCTATCAACCCAAATTTGAATTATTTTCACTGCAACGAAATCCTGCGTGAATCTTTTTACGCTTCCGAAAAGTGGTCTTTAGACTCTGCCAACAAATTTCAAATCTATGTCAGTCAAGGACACTATCCAATCAAGGGCCTACATTACATGCTTCAGGCTTTACGCTTGGTTGTTGATACATTTCCAGAAACAAAGCTGGTAGTTGGTGGAAAAAATGTAACGAACGAGAGTGTCAAAGGTATAGCGGCTAGAACAAAATACGCTGACTATTTACTCGAACTAATAGAAGAATTCAATCTAAAGGAACACGTTGAATTCGCTGGAGAATTGGCAGAGGACGGTGTGAGAAAAATGTTGCTATCATCACATGTTTCTGTTTGCCCATCCACGATTGAGAATAGCCCAAATTCAGTTGGAGAAGCGATGATACTCGGTGTTCCAGTTATCGCCTCTTACGTTGGTGGAGTGCCGGATTTGTTGATACCCGAGAAAGAGGGTTTATGTTATCCTTCTAACTCTCCTGAACTACTGGCATGTGCAATTAAAAGAGTGTTCTCAGATAGTGCGTTAGCCAATGAGCTATCACTTAGTTCGATTTTAAGGGCTAACAAAACACATAGCAGAGAGACGAACACGGAAACGCTTTTGTCAATATATCGAGACATCATCTAGGGTACAAAGAGCCATATGCAACAACGAAAGAACATACTTTTCCTAGGGTTCTCGATTCCAAAAAAACTCACCGAATCCATCAACAAGAGCGGTGCTGGGTTCACGATTCAGACACACAAATACTCTTGGGCGTTGCTAAAGGCTTTAGCATCTAATGGTTGTGTATCGGATTTACTGTCTGTTCCGCAAGTGCTTGATTATCCAAAGGCTAAGTTTGCATACAGTAAGGGCGCGTTCGCTGAAGAGAGTTTAAACGGGACGTATATTCCTTTTATTAATGTAACGCTCTTTAAGCATCTAACCAGAATGCTTAACTCCTTATTTATGGTCTGTGCTAAATTGAAATCAAAGAAATTTGATTGTCTTTTTGTCTATGGTTTGCACAGTCCATTTCTGATTGCAGCGAATATAGCGAAATATATCTTTAAGCTTCCTCTTATAGTCGTAGTGACAGACCCTCCATCTCTTATCACTGAGTATGATAATAAGCTCAAAACCGTGCTTAAGAAGATAGATCAAGCGTTAATTCGTAAGCTTCTCAAGCGCTTTGATGGTGCTGTTGTGCTATCTGAGCAAATTGCTAATGAATACCTGAAAGGCAAACCTTACGTGGTTGTTGAAGGTATTTATAACAGTGGTTATTCCATGGATTTACCTGAAAAGGATGAAGTTCGTGAACCTGTAGCCTTCACCTACGCGGGTAGCCTAGATAAAGAGTCAGGGATTGGAACGCTTCTCGACGCATTTAAGCGGGTAGGGAGTGATAACGTCATTCTAAATATATGTGGTGCAGGCGCACATTCGAAAATCTGTCAGCAAGAAGCTGATAAATATAATAATATTAATTTTTTGGGCTTGCTGGACCATAAAAGGCTAACTAATCTCATGTCTAACACTGATGTGATGATTAATGTGCGAAATCCAGCGGATGATTTTACTAAGTATTCCTTCCCTTCAAAGATTACGGAGATATTAGGATCGGGGCTACCGCTGCTATCTACAAAGTTATCTTCTATTCCAATAGACTATGACGAATATATTTATTATATCGATAGGTATAGTGAGGAAGGTATTGCAGAGGTCATAGAAAAGATCCTTAACTCTGACAAGACAGAATTAAGGGATAAAGGCCAGAGAGCCAAGCGCTTTATTCGTGATTCAAAATGCGAAAAGGCTCAAGGGAAAATAGTCTCAGATTTCATAGAAAAGGTGTGTATTGAAAATGTTTAAGAATAAAGTGCTTCTGATAACCGGTGGAACAGGCTCATTTGGAAATGCGGTACTCGAACGTTTTTTAGAAACTGATATCAAAGAAATACGTATCTTTTCGCGCGACGAAAAGAAGCAAGATGATATGCGTAAACGCTATAACAACAATAAACTAAAATTCTATATTGGCGATGTGCGTGATTATCAAAGTGTATTAAATGCAACTCGAGGTGTAGATTACATCTACCACGCAGCTGCATTGAAACAAGTACCTTCTTGCGAATTCCACCCGATGGAAGCGGTGAAAACAAACGTAATAGGTACAGAAAACGTTCTTGAAGCTGCTATCACTAACGAAGTATCTCGCGTCGTTTGCTTAAGCACAGACAAAGCTGTCTATCCGATCAATGCAATGGGAATTTCCAAAGCAATGATGGAAAAAGTGATGGTAGCGAAATCAAGAAACGTGGATGAGACCAAAACCGTTATTTGCGGAACTCGCTACGGTAATGTAATGGCTTCGCGCGGTTCAGTAATTCCTCTCTTTGTCGACCTAATTAACGATAGCAAGCCCTTGACCATAACGGATCCGAGCATGACTCGTTTCATGATGACATTAGAGGATGCTGTAGATCTTGTCCTTTATGCATTCGAGAATGGTAAAAATGGCGACATATTTGTCCAGAAAGCACCAGCAGCAACCATCGAAGTGTTAGCACTAGCGCTCAAAGATCTGCTCAATGTACCAGACCATGAGGTCAACGTCATCGGTACCCGTCATGGTGAAAAGCTATACGAGGCGTTATTGAGCCGAGAAGAAATGGTGTGTGCCATTGATCACGGTGATTATTATCAAGTACCACCAGATTTGCGTGACCTAAACTATGGCAAATTCGTCGAAGATGGTGATCCGCGCATCACTGAGTTCGAAGATTACAACTCCCATAATACGGAAAGACTCGATGTCGAAGGTATGAAAGCGCTCTTGCATAAACTCGACTTTGTAAGGGACCTGGTAAAAGCCGAAGCGAAGTAAAGGAAAGTTTCGATGAAAGTATTGATAACCGGAGCAAGCGGATTCATTGGTAAAAACCTGCGCTTTTTCTTGGAAGAGAAAGGAGAGCATGAGCTCTTTCTGATCGACAGAGATAACGCTGAAGCGGAACTTAATGAAGCTCTGAGCGCAGCAGACTTTATTTTTCACCTCGCGGGAATTAACAGACCAAAATCTGAAAGTGAATTTAAAGAAGGCAATACAGACCTCACTCAGAAGATTGTAGACAAGCTATCTGAGCTGGGTAAAAACACACCAATTCTTGTGACTTCCTCTATCCACGCTGATGGAGAAACGGCTTACGGTAAAAGTAAAGCTGGCGCGGAAGAGGCGGTGTTGACATATGGAGAGAAGACAGGGGCAGAAGTGTTTGTTTACCGTCTGCCGAATGTGTTTGGTAAATGGTGTCGACCAAATTACAACTCTGTAGTTGCAACCTTTTGTCACAACGTCGTAAATGGGTTGCCTTTAACTATCAACGATAGTGAAGCGAAGATAACGCTTGTTTACATTGATGATGTCTGTGAGGCTTTTTGCGCGCATCTAGATTCGCAAAGTTGCTCTGGTTATCAAAGTGTAGAAACCCAATACCCGACAACTGTTGGAGAAATTGCGGGTTTGGTGAATAAATTCAAAGAGAGCAGAGAGACCTTAATCGTGGGAAATGTAGGTCAAGGTTTAGAGCGAGCTCTTTACTCCACCTACTTAAGCTATTTTTCTCCGGAACAATTCTCCTACACAGTTCCATCATATAGCGATCCGAGAGGCACCTTTTGCGAGCTGCTAAAAACCAAGGATGCCGGCCAGGTTTCCTTCTTCACTGCACACCCGGGAATTACACGTGGTGGGCATTATCACCATACGAAAAATGAAAAATTCCTCGTCATAAAAGGGATTGCAAAGTTCAAGTTCCAACACATCGTGACAGGGGAATACCGAGAACAAACAGTAACGGGTGATGACTACTGCGTTGTTGAAACTGTGCCGGGCTGGACACATGATGTGACAAATATCGGTGAAGAAGAGCTGATTGTCATGCTTTGGGCCAATGAAATTTTTGATCGAGAAAAACCTGATACGTTTGCGAAGGTAATAGAATGAAAAAGTTTAAAGTAATGTCTGTTGTAGGCACAAGACCAGAGATCATCAGACTGTCGCGCGTACTGGCGAAACTGGATGAGCATTGTGAACACATTTTAGTTCATACCGGTCAAAACTATGATTACGAACTTAACCAAGTATTTTTTGATGATCTTGGTGTAAAGAAACCGGACTACTTCCTTGACGCCGCAGGTGCCAGTGCAGCGGAAACGATTGGACAAGTAATCATTAAGGTTGATCAGGTATTAGCGACCGAAAAACCAGAAGCAATGCTTGTGCTTGGTGATACAAACTCATGTATTTCGGCACTCCCGGCTAAGCGTCGAAAAGTGCCTATCTTCCATATGGAAGCGGGTAATCGTTGTTTTGATCAGCGAGTGCCAGAAGAAACAAACCGAAAGATTGTCGATCATATCTCAGACATCAACCTGACCTACAGCACCATTGCGCGAAATTACTTGCTTGCAGAAGGTATAAGTGCAGACCGCATCATTAAAACAGGCAGCCCGATGTATGAAGTCTTGCACCACTACATGGACAAGATCGATGCTTCAGACGTTCTGTCTAAATTAGGGTTGGAAGCGAACAAGTTCTTTGTGGTTAGTGCGCACCGCGAGGAAAATGTAGATTCACCAAAACAGCTGGCTAAACTTGCTGAGATACTTAACACGATTGCAGAAAAATACGGTTATCCGGTAATCGTGTCGACTCACCCAAGGACTCGTGCTCGTATCGAAAGCCAAGGTATCAGTTTCCATGAGAACGTTCAGTTACTTAAACCAATGGGCTTTCACGACTATAACCACCTACAAAAAAATGCGAAAGCGGCGTTGTCAGACAGTGGCACCATCACAGAAGAGTCCTCTATCATGAACTTCCCAGCGCTTAACTTGCGCGAGGCTCATGAACGTCCTGAGGGCTTTGAAGAGGCGTCAGTGATGATGGTAGGCCTAGAAGTTAATCGTATTCTTCAGGCTCTGGAAATTTTGGAAACTCAGCCAAGAGGCGAACATCGTCTTTTACGTGAAGTGTCCGACTACACGATGCCAAATGTTTCTGACAAAGTGGTTCGTATAATTCATTCATACGCGGACTACGTAAAACGCGTAGTGTGGAAAGAATACTGATAATAAGAGCCAGCGTTAAGTTGGCTTTTTTAGGTTGAGTTGTTTTGAAAATTTTATTGGTGACGCAATGGTTTGACCCAGAACCTACGTTCAAAGGGCTGCTATTTGCACAAGAATTAAAACGAAATGGGCATGAGGTAGAGGTTCTTACAGGATTTCCTAATTATCCTGGTGGTCGTATATATGACGGCTACAAAATCTCGTTGTACATAAAAGAGGAGATAGATGGGATTACCATACATCGTGTTCCTCTTTACCCAAGCCACGATAGCTCAGCGATGAAAAGAATCGCGAACTACGCCTCTTTCTGCTTTAGTGCACTGCTTGGTGGCTTAATGAAAACCAGACATATAGATGTCATATACAGCTATCACCCACCGTTAACGACGAGTCTGGCTTCAGTCATATTGGGTAAGTTGAAAAGAGTACCAGTGGTTGTCGATATACAAGACCTATGGCCTGACACACTCTCAGCGACTGGCATGATAAACAACGAAAAAGTGCTATCTGTCGTTGGGAAAGTTTGCTCGCTGGTCTACAAGATGGCAAGCCGTGTCATAGTGTTGTCTCCCGGTTTTAAGTCTCGGCTTGAAGAGCGAGGGGTGCCTGCTCATAAGGTTCAAGTTATATATAACTGGTGTAACGAGCCTGCGTTAAACAATTTCGAAGAGTGTGCGGAGAAATTGCCTGAAAACGGCAACATAAATCTCCTGTTTGCTGGCAACTTGGGTTTCGCTCAAGGGTTGCCCACAATCACCGAAGCTTGCAAGTTATTGCAATCTAGAAATGTACCGGTCAATGTCGTGTTACTGGGTGATGGTGTTGCCAAACAGGCAGCGATAGAAGAGTCTGAAAAAGCTGGGCTGAATAACATTCATATTTTGCCAAGGGTGCCAATGGCTCAGGTCGGCTCATTGCTTTCAAAAGCCGACATGCTACTTGTTCATCTCAATGATAGTGAACTCTTCCGAATCACTATACCTTCACGTACTCAAGCCAATCTAGCGATGGGGAAACCCGTCATCATGGGCGTAAAAGGTGATGCGGCGGATCTTGTTATGAAAGCTGGCGCAGGCATCGTTTGCGAGCCGGGTAATAGCGAAGAGCTTGCGAATGCCATTCAACAAATGGTCTCCATGTCAGCATCGGAGAGAGCTGAAATGGGTGAAAATGCACGTGCATTCTATTATGAAGAGCTTTCGCTAAAACACGGTGTCCAACGTTTTATCGAAGTATTTGAGGAGGTTAAATGAAACGTGCCTTTGATTTTCTAGCATCGCTCATGGCCTTAATTCTACTTTCACCGATTATCGCCATTGTAAGTTATAAAATTCGTAAAAACCTCGGCTCTCCTGTGCTGTTTCGTCAGCAAAGGCCAGGAAAAGATGGTAAACCTTTTCAAATGGTGAAGTTCAGAACCATGAAGGATGCCGTCGACAAAGATGGCAATGCTTTACCAGATGCAGAGCGAATGACAGATTTCGGTAATAAATTGAGAAACACAAGTCTCGATGAGCTGCCAGAACTATTGAATGTACTTAAGGGTGAAATGAGCTTAGTTGGTCCTCGCCCTTTGTTGATGCAATACCTCCCGCTTTATACAGCGGAACAGGCAAAACGACATGAGGTGCGTCCTGGCGTGACTGGCTGGGCTCAAATTAACGGCCGAAACGCAATCAGCTGGGAAGGTAAGTTTAAGTTAGATGTGTGGTATATAGACAACCAATCCTTCGCGCTTGATATAAAAATCCTTTTTAGGACCGTCAAAAAAGTGCTCTTTAAAGAAGATATATCTGCGTCAGACCATGTAACTATGCCTGAATTCAAAGGTAGTAATAGTGAAAAATAACGTCCTCATCCTTTCAGCAGGCCGACGTGTTGAATTGGTTCAAGCATTTCAGCACGATCTTAAACAGCTTAATGTGAGTGCATTGGTTTATTGTACTGACATGTATCCCGAGCTTTCATCCGCGTGTCAAGTTGCTGATGGAAGCTTTAAAGTTCCTCGCGTAACAGACCCCAGTTATCTCAGTATCATTGCGTCGATATGTATCGAAAATGGCATCACATTGGTTGTGCCGACTATTGATACGGAGCTTTTACTTTTAGCTGAGGCGAGAGAGACGTTTTTAGAAAAAGGGATAGAAATTGTCATTTCCTCAACTCCACTTATCAGTGAATGTCGAGACAAACGAAAAACGGCAGATTTGTTTACAAGGCTCAATGTCGATCAACCTGAGATCTACGATAGAAATGATCTAACATTCCCTTGTTTCTGCAAGCCTTATGATGGCAGTTGCAGTATTGGTGCACTTGCATTACCTCATCGAGAAGCGTTGACGCAAGACTTGCTAGATAATCCCAAAAATATGTTTATGGAGCTGATCCCTAAAACGTATTGTGAATACACTATCGATGCATACTATTCAGCCGCTGGAAACCTGAAATCGCTGGTTCCTCGAAAGCGCCTTGAGGTAAGAGGCGGCGAGATCAGCAAAGGGGTGACCCGGAAGAACTTTGTCTATGACTATTTGCTATCAAGAGTTGAGACACTTCCTGGTGCCAGAGGGTGTATCACTTTTCAACTCTTTGTGAATGAAGAGACAAAACAAATAAAAGGCCTTGAAATCAATCCAAGATTTGGTGGTGGTTTCCCACTGGCTTATGATGCAGGCGCACGTTTCCCTAAATGGCTAATTGAAGAATACCTCATGGGTAAAACCCCCGTATTTGAAGATAATTGGGAGCCGAACTTAGTCATGCTCAGATACGATGCGAAGGTGCTTGTTCGTGAAAGTGAGTAAAAATACCGTTTGGGTGTTTGATCTGGATGATACCTTGTATTCTGAAGCTGAATATCAAGCCTCTGGCTACGCCTACTTGGCTGAGCGTATCAACGAGCTGTACAATGTAGATGTTCGTTCAGTAATACAATCCGCGATTGCAGACAACAAAGATGTGCTTGTGGAAATTTGCCAATTTGTATCTTTACCGCTGAGCGTAAAAGAAAGCCTACTTTGGATGTATCGGCTTCATAAGCCAGACATCAAGCTCACCGACAGTGTGAAAAGTACACTAGCGTTTATCGAGTCAAACGCACTAGCATCAGCAATACTTACCGATGGGCGCTCCTATTCTCAGCGTAGCAAAGTGCATGCATTAGGGCTTGGTGAGATGCAGTGTTTGGTTTCTGAAGAGTGGGGTGAAACAAAGCCCGGTAAGAAACGGTTTGTTCATATTCAACAAAGCCACACGCTTGCCGATAAATTTATCTACGTTGGTGACAATATAAAGAAAGATTTTGTGACTCCTAACCACCTTGGATGGTTAACCATAGGTCTCAAAGACAAAGGTACAAATATTCATCCGCAAAACATCGACGTAGAAAGTAACAACTACATGCCTCAGATTTGGATTGAAGAACTGTCTGAGTTAAAGGATTTCATATGCTAAACACTTCGTTTTCTCCTTGGCCATCATTTACACAAAAAGAAGCTGACGCCATTAGTCAAGTTCTGCTATCAAACAAAGTCAACTACTGGACAGGGAATGAGTGTAGAGAATTTGAAAAAGAGTTCGCTGCATGGACTGGGTGTGAATACGCTATTGCCTTGGGCAATGGTACGTTGGCTTTAGATTTGGCACTAAAAGCTCTGGGTATTGGAGCTGATGATGAAGTTGTTACTACACCACGTACGTTTTTAGCCTCGGCTTCAAGCATCGTGACAGCAGGTGCAAAACCTGTTTTTTCAGATGTTGATTTAAACAGTCAAAACATAACAGCAGAATCTATAGAAGCAGTGCTGACAGAAAAAACGAAGGCCGTGATCGTGGTTCACCTCGCAGGTATGCCTGCTGAGATGGATGCAATTATGGAGCTAGCTGAAAAGCACAACTTTTTTGTTATAGAAGATTGCGCACAAGCGCATGGCGCTATGTATAAAGGTCGCAGCGTTGGCACTATTGGTCACATCGGCGCATGGTCATTTTGTCAGGATAAAATCATGACTACCGGTGGAGAAGGTGGCATGGTGACAACGAATGATAAAGCACTCTGGTCAGCAATGTGGTCCTACAAAGATCATGGCAAGAGCTACGACGCGATATATAACCGCCAACATCCCCCCGGTTTTCGTTGGTTTCACGAAAGTTTTGGCACTAACTGGCGTATGACAGAACTACAGGGAGTGATTGGTCGAATTCAACTCACGCGCATGCAAGAGTGGACTGCAGCTCGTCAAAAGAATGGTGCAGCAATTGACGAAGCGGTTGCAGACCTCTCTGTTGCTCGAACCGTTAAGGTTCCGGAGTATATTGAGCATGCTGAATACAAGCACTACCTCTTTGTAGCGCTGGATAATCTCAAACCTGATTGGACGCGAGACCGAATCGTCGAAGAGATCAACGCGCTAGGCGTACCTGCTTATCAGGGAAGTTGCTCAGAGATCTATCGCGAAAAAGCGTTTGATGGTACATGCTACAGACCATCGGAAAGGTTAGAGAATGCTGTGAAGCTTGGTGATAGTAGCTTGATGTTCTTAGTTCACCCAACACTGAAAGAAGAGGAAGTATCAAAGATGTGCACTGTTGTCAGACGTGTACTGATCGAAGCATCTAAATAAAACAAATCAACAAATAGATGCAAAGTTAGCTTTGTGAAAAATAGGAAAATTATGGATTGGCTGAATGTCGTCTGGGATTTATCGCGGTTTAATAAACGCGTAGTGAGTGTCATCTGCGATATCATTTTTATCGCAGTATCATTCTATGGTGCATACTGGACACGCCTAGGGAGTGCTCCTCCCTTCCATGTTGAATCGATTCACTATGTATTGATAGTTTCAACCATCATCACAGTGATGGTATTCAGGTACTTGGGACTCTATCGAGCCGTTCTTCGTTATCTTACCTTTCACATACTGGCAGTCGTGTGCGGCGGAACGATTATTTCAGCCGTTTCTCTGGCCTTCTTTGCCTTTTATTTTGACGCGCCTATTCCTCGTTCGGTGCCAATCATTTATGCCGCGTTTCTTTGCATTTCCTGTGGTGGAGTAAGGCTAAGTGTTAGAAGTCTATTTAACCAGTCCTGTCAGAGCGCTAAAGTACCCGTTCTAATTTATGGTGCGGGCACTGCTGGTAGACAATTGGCTGTAGCGCTTCGATCGTCGGATACTCATAAAGTTGTGGCTTTCATCGATGAGGATCGCACATTGAGAAGCACTGTAATACTCGGGCTAAATGTGCACTTAGCTGATGACGCTGCGCGTCTGACTGAGAAATATGGCGTTAAACAAATTTTGTTGGCAGTACCTAGCGCGAGCCGAGCAAAAAGAAAGCAGATTATTGATTCTCTTGTTCACCTTTCTGCTGAAGTACTGACTGTACCTAATATGAAAGACATCGTCGAAGGGCGTGCAAAGATCGATGAACTAAAAGATGTAGATATTGACGATCTTTTGGGTCGAGACCCCGTCGAACCTCAAAAAGCACTGATGGAAAAAAACATCCGTGACAAGGTAGTAATGGTCACTGGTGCCGGCGGTTCTATCGGTTCAGAGCTCTGTAGGCAAATTGTAAAGCTAGGTGCAAAAAAGCTAATTCTTTTCGATGTATCAGAATTTGCGCTTTACAACATTGATCGCGAATTGCGAGCAACAATTCTTGAAGAAAGTATTCAGGTTGAAGTTGTGCCGCTGATAGGTTCTGTTCAGCGCATTAATCGGCTTTCTGTCATCATGAAGAGTTTTTGTGTCCAAACAGTTTATCATGCAGCAGCGTATAAGCACGTACCACTCGTTGAATTTAATGTTGTTGAGGGCGTGAGAAACAATGTATTTGGAACCTATTATGCCGCGAAGGCGGCAAGTGATGCTGGTGTAGAATCCTTTGTTCTTATTTCAACAGATAAAGCAGTTCGTCCTACAAACGTTATGGGTACAACCAAGCGAATGGCGGAACTTGCGCTTCAGGCGATGGCTGAGTCGGAGAAAGCAAAAGAGAAAAAGGGTACTACCTTCTCAATGGTTCGATTTGGCAATGTACTTGGTTCATCGGGTTCAGTGATACCACTTTTTAAGAAGCAAATAGAGAAAGGTGGTCCTGTAACGGTGACGCACCCGGATATTATTCGTTACTTTATGACCATTCCTGAAGCAGCCCAGCTTGTTATCCAAGCTGGCGCGATGGCTAGAGGGGGAGATGTCTTTGTGTTAGATATGGGTGAGCCAGTCAAAATCGTCGATCTTGCTCAGAACCTCATTAAGTTGTCTGGATTGGAAGTAAAAGATGAGCGTAATTTAGACGGTGACATCGAGATCCAATATTCGGGCTTGAGGCCGGGAGAAAAACTATACGAAGAGCTTCTAATTGGCAGCGAAGTTGAATTGACTGAGCATGAAAGAATTATGACCGCCAATGAGAGGTTCTTGCCGTTAAGGGAGTGCCAAGAGTTGCTGGGTGAACTTGACAGCGCCTGTCACAATTTTGACCATGAAGAAATACGTAGAATTCTACTTAGTGCGCCAACTGACTTTTCTCCGACAGATGGCATTGGTGATCTGGTTTGGAAACAATCGGCGAAATCACAAAAGATTGTTCGTCTAAAAAAGTCAGCTAGCTAGCGTTATTACTCTACTATCAAAGCAGCTTTCGAGCTGCTTTTTTTTAACTTCTTTCGATTTGAGCAGTACTTGGCTTAGTGTAAGATGTTGTGAATTTTATCATTCTGATAATAAGTGGAAAGAAATCTGGTAGCTTGCTGCAACGAGAGGTTTTTTTCTTACAGAAGGATGCATGCAAAACAATAAATCCATCGCGTCATAGTGTGTTTTAATATACCATTTCCGCTGGTTTAAGCAGAGAAGACACGCAATGAGTAGTCCAAAAATCCATGTGATTAGTTTGTTAAGAAGTCAGGATCGTCGAGATAACGTCTCACGTCATATGGCAGAAAGGCAGTTGGATTTTACGTTTTTTGACGCCGTTGATGGTCGAATTGGCAAACCTGCGTTGGCAAACGATTACGACTACAAAAAGCGCTTGTGGCTAACGAGTGGAAAAATGCCTTCCTCTGGTGAAGTAGGTTGCTATGCAAGTCACTATTCATTATGGCTGAAGTGTATAGCATTAGGACATCCGATTGTTGTATGCGAAGATGATATCGAATTAAATCAAAATGCCTCAGTTATTGTTGAAAAAGCACTAGAAAAAGCGGGAAAATATGGATTTGTTCGCTTGGAGGCATTTGAGCATAAGGGGGAGCATACAAAAATCGAGCAAGAGGGGGAGTTTACGCTAAGCTTAATGGAAGATAATTATGGCGGATTAAGGGCTTACGCAATTTCTCCGAACGCCGCTCAGTGCCTTATAAAGCACCGATGGTGTTTGCCGGTAGATTGTTTTGTGGGAGCAACCTATATTCATGGGCAGTATTCTTACCAGCTTTCTCCATGTCTGGTTGTAAAGCACGGCAAACATGATTCAACTATCCAAATCGCTGATGGTAACAAAACAGCATTTTATCGAAAGCCAACTCGAGAATTGTATTCCGCATACAAAAAATTCATGCTTAGGCGAATGTACGAGAAAAAGCGCAAAGAGCTAGATGTTTAAGAGCAGTATTTAAACGTGTTTATAGAGCACAGGCTGCCTTATAAATACTCGAAGTTTATAGTGAAAAAATGCAAAATGTAAATCCAACTAAGCTTGTTCGCGCGAGCGGAAGAACAGTAATAGAAGCCTTATTCTTGCTGAGTCCGTTGGCAGTTTTACTGCTCTTAATTTTTAACATGACAGATACAAAGTGGATTCTTTCTAGGTTGATTCCCATAGTTTGTGTTTATTGTGTCATTTTTCATCGAGACTCGTTTAAAAAGAATTGGCAAAGCCCAGAGTTGCAAATTTCGTTAGTTGCTGGAGGGGTAGCTTTTATTTACTTTACTCTTGGGCACGTGTTCAGGGGAGATAATTTTGGTTTTGCTCGAACACTAATTGTTTGTTTAGGGTATATCGCTTTGGTACCTTGGCACAGAATCACTGCGCCAGTGGTTAAGTGTCTCATCCTAATTGGCGCACTAACAAGCGGTATCAATGCTGTTTATGAGTATGTTGTGTTGCATCAGGGGAGAGTAGGAGTTGCTACAAACCCGATTCCCCATGCACTTTACTGTTCAATCATGGCGTTGGTATCGATTTGTCTTTTGGTGTCTAGCAAAAATAAACTCTTTAGAGCGGTTTGTGTGCTCGCAATAGCGTTGTCTACAATCGCATTGTTTCTCACTGAAGTTCGTGGCGTGATGTTGTTCTTTCCAATTGTTGTGATATTTCTTGTAGAGAGATTGGCTTTTAGCAGGGGATGGAGTCGCAAACTGGCACTGGTAATTACACTCTGCTGCATTACTGTTGGCTATTTTACCTTTAAAGAAAAAATTGACACACGTATTACTCACACGATCTCAGAGTTAAAAATGTCGAAAAGTGAAATCGCGATAAACTCAGTTGGAATTCGATTAGAGCTTTGGTCTAGCGGAATAAATACGGGTTTAGATAATATCGTTTTGGGTGTGGGAGATAATATGTTACATGAGAACATAAAAGCGCTTCCAAACTCTGGTGCAGCGATTCAACCTCATTTACACAACCAGTTTATTGATACCTTTGCGCGATATGGAATATTAGGATTAATGATTCTTTTGTTTTGGGTATTTGCACCATTGGCATATATGTGCGGAAAAGGACGAAAAATTTCGTTTTCCGACAATCCCGCGGTAGCGAGCATCGTGTCTATGATTTTTTTGGCTGGACTAACTGATGTTCCTTTCCATCATACTCATATTGTGTACTTATTTACTATATTATCCTGTGTGTTGTTAGTGTTAAAGTTGCCGCCAGGTGACGTGCAATGAACTATTTCTTTAAAGTGAATAGATTGATTCAAAAGTAAAGGAGCAAGTGAATTTTTATTTGCTCCTTTGAATAGGCTTATTATTTTAGCACCTACGAACCAAACTGCTCACACGCCAACAGCGTGTTCTCAATCAGCGTCGCAACGGTCATAGGCCCAACGCCACCAGGTACTGGCGTAATATGTGTCGCTTTTTCTTTTGCCACGTCATATTCCACGTCACCGACCAACTTGCCGCTATCTAGTCTATTGATACCAACATCAATCACAACCGCACCCGGTTTGATCCAATCTCCAGGGATGAAGTTTGGTTTACCTACCGCAACAACCAATAAATCAGCCTGACGAACGTGATGCTCGAGATCTTTTGTAAAACGATGACACGTTGTCGTTGTGCAGCCTGCTAAAAGCAGTTCCATCGTCATCGGGCGGCCAACAATGTTCGAAGCACCTACTACCACTGCATGCATACCACGCACGGGAATGTTGTAGCGATCAAGCAGTGTAATGATGCCTTTTGGGGTGCAAGAGCGGAGCTTTGGCATACGCTGGCAAAGACGGCCAACATTGTATGGATGAAAACCGTCTACATCTTTTTCTGGATTGATGCGTTCGAGAACATTGGTGGAGTCCATCTGAGCTGGCAGTGGCAACTGCACGAGGATGCCGTCAATTTCTGGGTCATTGTTTAATTCGTCAATGAGTGCCAGTAGGTCTGACTCACTCGTGCTCGAAGGCAGATCGTAGGATTTAGAGATAAAACCAACTTCTTCACATACACGGCGCTTACTGCCTACATAGACTTGTGATGCAGGGTCGTCTCCGACAAGAACGACCGCTAGACCTGGTGCTCGTAGCCCCGCAGATTTGCGTGCGTCGACGCGAGCTGCAACTTCTAATCGAACCGTTTGAGAAATAAGCTTTCCATCAATAATTTGAGCGGCCATTGTGTTCCTTTGGCAAAACGAGAGCAGGAAAATTTGGCGTATTTTGACAAAAAAAATGTGATATGGCTATAGCGCAAACGTTTGCTATTTGTTTGCACTCTGAAATAGTCGGCTCAGATCATTGTTGGTGAGTCTTATCAAGGGTGAGGGTTAAACGTGGGCGTTGTGTTGGTGAAAAAGTCATCAGTTAGAGAGGGAACATCAGCAATGAGCGTATCCATATCAAGGCCGTAGTAACTTTCAATTGAATCGGCTATCCAGTCTTTAATATGAAGGGTAGAAACGAATACGCTAGTTCGCTCATTCCCTAATTCTCGTCCATCTAGTAGTTTGAAACTAGAGCCTGACATGCCAGAAATGATGCCGACTAACTCACCTTTCTCGTTGAACGTTCCGCCACCACTCATGCCTGATTGAATGGGCGCATCCATAATGCTCGCAGGGCAATTGGCGAAGAGGCTACTATCGACAAAATTCACATCTAAATAATATTTCCCTTCACCAACGATGGCTTTTCCCGAAAAGCCAATTCCGTAAGTCTTCACGTTATCATTTGCTGAGACCCTACCTAGCGGTGCGAGTCGTTTGTTTCGATTATCTTCTTTTATTATGGCGACATCACAGCTTGGGTGATAAGCAACTACGGTGCTGTAATCAAGTTTAGCGACGTGTTTGGCTGTCAGGCTTAGGTCTTCTGTTAGAGGAACACTTGAACCGTGTCCACCCAGTACAAAAGGAATCCCTATAGGGAGGTAATTGATGCTCGGCGCGTTCGTTTCGTTCGCGTATTCAGTCGGGCCATTAATTAAAATACAACCTGTGAGTAAATGCATAGAAATGGCGATGACAAAAATCGAGCGCAGTGTTCGTAACATAAATTCCTCCCTCAACGCTGACGCAAGAACAAAAATCGCGTCAACATTTCTAGCGTAGGGAGTGAAAGTTATAACGTACAAATTCCTATAAATAATTCACTCAATAAATTATTAGGCCTCTGATTTTTATTGGTTATTTTTGACCCTTCATACCTTGTGGTTGTTGAGAAAGTCGGATGGAAGATGTTTTTTCAAGTTTGTATATTTTTCGATGCAGAATTAAGTGACAAAAAATCAATAGAGGGGTTTTTTAGAACAAGGGATGTTTGAATATGAACTTAATGGAATTGCGTGCGATTAGATAATTAATTAACAAAAATAATATACATTCAAAATAAAACAGTCACATAAGAAGTAAGTAAGTGTAGGTATACGCGCTGGATGAGGGGTAACGTCAATTATATTGCGGATTAAGTACGGTAATTGGTTACGTTCTAGATGAGTTGTATTTATAGTCAGACAGAAAGAGTGTTACTTCCTGTCTAACCATTTAGTGGCTATGTAGCCTACGTATTTAGATATCTACAGTTGCCGTGTCTTCGACACCGCCTGCGCCGCTGCGACGATTGCGTTTCGTCGAAATCAGCATGAAGATCAGCGTTGCTGCGAAGCAGATAGCGAAGTAAATCATCAACCCTTCTTTTGTACCCATCACTTCTCCAGCGACCACAGGGCCAATAACTGAACCAACACTGTAGCTCAGCAGCATTAACTCGGCAGCTGCCACAATTTGAGAGTCAGAAACCTTTTTACACGCCAATGTGATTGCGACAGGGTAAAGCGCAAAAGCAGAAGCACCCAGCAAAAATAGGCCTGTCATTAGTCCCCCTGTTACTGTCGCGATTTCGATCATCGCGATAGATAACAGACCTGTGAAACAAAACACAGCCATTAAGAGTGCTTTTTCAACACGCGCATTGAGCCAACTGACTAATGGTTGAACAGTCATGCCACCTAAAATGACGATGGCCATCAGTGAGCCAACTTGCTCTTGGCTGTATTTACTTTCCAGTTCCAACGGTAACAAACCATAGATAGAACCTAAAACTAACCCAGATACGATGCAGCCAATATACGCCGCAGATGGCAAGTTTTTCATCTCACCTAGCTTAATACTTGAGTGTGCCATTGCTTTAGGTTGGCCTTTGCGTACAACCAGTGGTGGCAAAATCGCTGCAAACATCAGTACCGCAACAACCATCATAGGTAACACACCTGAAGTACCAAAAAGGCCGATGCCTAGCTGTCCAAGTGCAGAGCCGCCATAAAGTGATGCCATGTAAAGGCCAAGGCGCTTTGCACGTGCTTTCTCTGTGTCTGCCATAAGTAACCAGGACTCAATGACAACAAAAACACCCGCAACAGCAACACCTGCAACAAAGCGAGCACTGAGCCAAAGTGATGGTTGAGAGAACACTGCCATTGCACTAACGGTCGCAACAATCACCAAAAGAAAGAGCACAAGCGCGCGTCGATGACCCAGAAGACCGACGATTTTTGCACTGATCAAAGCACCGCCCAACAAGCCCGCATAAAAAACGCTGGCAAGCCAAGAGGCTAGATCTAATGACATCCCTTTTTCGACAAGCGCCAAAGGGATGAGACTCATCAGGAAACCGGATGCAATGGCAAATAGGCTTAGGCTAATAACAGGCACAAGCGGGCTGTTGCCTTCAGCCCTGATTTCTGGGTTCTGTTGCAATGCTTTTCTCAAATAGTAAAGGTGTGAATGAAAAAACCTGTCCGGAAGGGACAGGTTTTAGAAATTGTTTGAGGCTCTCTGCACCAGAGTGGTGGAGGGGGAACCTGCAGTAACTTGCTTACTTTCGTCGCGATTATTATTTCGCCAGCTCGAAACGTAAAGTGAGATTATTTACTCGTGACGATAAGAGATATTGATTGAAATGGCTATGCAGCTAAGATGCTTTTAATCTTTGATTTCGGAATGTTTTTCCGTCTTTTTACGTTTCTCTTTCCAATGTTTATGCACGCCTTTTCGAAGTGCAGAAAATGTTGTTTCAACTTTATCTATCCCTACGAGAACGAAGAGCACGAAACCACAGAGAAGCAGTGCTTGGCGACCATAATCAAATGCGATAATCATTCCCAATCCGGCCATTAACCAGACGACAGCTGCCGAGGTGACACCTTGGATTTGACCATCTCTTGCCATCATCACGCCCGCTCCTAAAAAGCCAACGCCTGTGACGATTTGACCCAATACCCTTGCGTGGTCAAGTGAGTTATCAGAAAGTGAAATGGCGAGACGCATAAACACATACGTACCCAACACAATGAGAATGGCTGTGCGTATTCCAACGGGCTTTCCCCTCAGTTGACGCTCAATACCCAAAAGCCAACCACAGGTGGCACACAACAAAACGCCTTCCCAGCTGAAAGGTGTGATGTCCCAAAACACTGTCATGTTAAATGTTCCTGATTGTAAAAATAGAGGGGAGTTTATGGCGTATTCAAAAATCGCGGTATAAACAGGGCGAACTATCGACTTGAAGAAAGAAAAGCTCAAGTGTTGTTGTGATGAAAAGTTTTTATAGAACCTGTGACGAATTCTTATCACCCTTGTTTTTAGGTTTTTTTTACGATCTATTGGCCATGTGACGCTTTATTCGCCGTTTGGTCATGAAGTCTAAGGAAAACCGTTGACGAGACGCTTTGTCTCCTTATAATCCCGCTTGCACTCGCACTTTGTGTGTTTGATGCGCCCTTAGCTCAGCCGGATAGAGCAACGACCTTCTAAGTCGTGGGTCACAGGTTCGAATCCTGTAGGGCGCGCCATCAAATTCAAAAAAAAGGCCAGAGATTTAAATCTCTGGCCTTTTTGCGTGTTGACCCACCCTAAATTATCCCGGTGTAGTTACCCAACAAAAATTATGTCGCTCCTGACTGAAACAGTTGAATGATCGCATCCATTTCGTCAGTTGTTAGCAAGGGGCTGTCTTCAATAGAAGTACGCGACACTTTTCTCATCCTCCCATTGTTAGAAAGGATTTCTTTCAACATGACTTGTTCGTCTTGACTTAATTGTATGACGAATTGTTTTAATGATTGGTAGCTATGATGATTTTCGTTCATCGGTGAATCCTATCTCTGTGCTAACCATCATGACCGAAAGAGTATGCATGATTATTGCTTGGTTCAGTTGCACGTAATATTCCCGACTACTCAATAGGATACGTCATTTTATTCGCTATGGTTTGGCGAGAAAGTAACCTGTTCTACCACTTTATATCGGGATCTGAATCACGTTAATGTCTAATAATATAATCATTAATGTCTGACTATATTTTTAATGAGGGTTGAGGACGTGAACGTATTCCGCTAGACGCTGTCTTCAGAACCTCATTCTGTGACATGTTTTGATTATTGATTATTGATTATTGATTATTGATTATTGATTAAGGCCTGCTTTGACTGCGAACGTTTACCGCGAGGGTTGTACGAGCTCTGTCAGCAATGTCATACGATAAATCGTTAACATTCGGAGAGGGAAAATCTGAAAATCGCATCACTTTTTCTTCTCTCCCCCTTGAAAGTTCATTTCTAGTCCCAATCTCACAGAAACATCATGAATCATAGAGCCCGTCTCGACTCATAAGGTTGGTGTCGCTATAATGGCGCGTCTTAAAATCCAGCCTCTATGTAATAGGGCAAACAGATACTTCGCGTTTGAACGCTATGTATCCCGTTTCACAGGCGTTATGGCGAAAAAGTCGCTGTAACACGAAAGGATGCTACCGGAAAAAATACCGGGCAACATCACTCAGTTACCTGAGTAAGTTTTGAGGTTATATATACAATGCAAGTTACCGTTGAAACCACAGAAGGCCTAGAGCGCCACCTGACTATCACTGTTCCAGCAGCAAACATCGAAGACGCTGTGACTGCAGAACTACGCAACATTGCTAAAAATCGTCGTTTCGATGGTTTCCGTAAAGGTAAAGTGCCTTTGAAGATGGTTTCGCGTATGTACGGCAAAGCAGTACGTAACGACGTGATGGGTGAAGTGATGCAGCGTCATTTCATCGAAGCAATCATCAAAGAAAAAGTAAACCCAGCGGGTGCACCAACATTTACACCAGTCGATGTTGAAGAAGGTAAAGACCTAGTATTCAAAGCATCTTTTGAAGTTTATCCAGAAATCGCACTGAAAGATCTAGACAAAGTTGAAGTGGTTAAGCCACAAGCTGATGTTAAAGATGAAGACGTTGCTGAAATGATCGAAACGCTTCGCAAGCAGCAAGCTTCTTGGTCTGACGTTGAAGCAGCAGCTGTTGCTGATAGCCGTGTGACGATCGATTTCACCGGTTCTATCGACGGTGAAGAATTCGAAGGCGGTAAAGCAGAAGGCTTCGCGCTAGCGATGGGTCAAAACCGTATGATCCCTGGTTTCGAAGACGGCATCGTGGGTAAAAAAGCAGGTGACGAATTCACTATCGAAGTGAGCTTCCCTGAAGACTACCACGCAGAAAACCTAAAGGGTAAAGCGGCGAAATTCGATATCAAACTAAGCAAAGTTGAAGCACAAGCGCTTCCAGAACTGACTGATGAGTTCGTTGCACGTTTCGGTGTTGAAGAAGGCGGTGTTGACGGTCTTAAAGCTGAAGTGCGTAAGAACATGGAACGCGAACTGAAGCAAGCTGTTAAAAACCGCATCAAAGAGCAAGTCATTGACGGTCTTGTTGAGCAAAACGATATCGATGTACCTGCTGCACTTATCGATCAAGAAGTTGAAGTACTGCGTAAGCAAGCGGTTCAGCGTTTCGGTGGCAACATGGAAAACGCACCAGAGCTTCCACGTGAATTGTTCGAAGAACAAGCGAAACGTCGCGTAGTTGTTGGCCTTCTTCTTGGTGAAGTCATCAAGTCTGAAGAGCTAAAAGCTGACGAAGAGCGCGTTAAAGCACTGATCGCAGAAATGGCTTCAGCATACGAAGATCCATCAGAAGTTGTTGCTTACTACGAGCAAGACCAACGCTTGATGGAAAACATGCGTAACGTTGCACTTGAAGAACAAGCTATCGACGCATTGCTAGCTAAAGCACAAGTTTCTGAAAAAGAGCAAGCTTTCTCTGAGCTAATGAACCCAGCTCAAGCTTAAGTGCTAGAATTGTTGAGTGGACAATTGACTTAGAATTCACTCTTCTGATAACAATGGTCCGTATGAAGTTAATTCATCCGGGCCATTTATTTTAGGGAAATAACACTATGAGCTTTCAAGAAAAAAACGGAATGCCTTCAATCATGGATGCGCTGGTACCGATGGTGGTCGAACAAACCTCTCGTGGTGAACGTTCTTATGACATCTATTCCCGCCTGCTGAAAGAGCGTGTGATTTTTTTGACCGGTCAAGTTGAAGATCACATGGCGAATTTGGTGGTTGCACAGCTGCTGTTTCTCGAATCAGAAAATCCAGAAAAAGATATCTTCCTGTACATTAATTCACCAGGCGGTTCAGTGACTGCGGGCATGTCAATTTATGACACCATGCAATACATCAAGCCAGATGTAAGCACTGTGTGTATGGGACAAGCTTGCTCGATGGGTGCGTTCCTGTTGGCGGGTGGTGCAAAAGGTAAGCGTTACTGCCTACCAAACTCTCGTGTAATGATTCACCAACCACTTGGCGGTTTCCAAGGCCAAGCATCAGACATCCAAATCCATGCGCAAGAAATTCTGACCATCAAGCAAAAACTCAACACGCTGCTGGCTGAACACACTGGGCAACCATTAGAAGTGATTGAGCGCGATACTGATCGTGATAACTTCATGGCCGCGCAAGATGCAACGGATTATGGTCTGGTTGACGCAGTTCTAAATAAACGCGATTAATTTTTAATTCTGAGACAGTTAGAGTCGGTTGATATTGACTGTCTTGGAATCGAGTCTTTAACACTTCGGAAATTTCCGACGAGTTGATGTAGACTCAGATCATGGCAAACATGGGCAAATGCCTAAAGAGGTTAGCGAATGACAGACAAGCGAAAAGACGGTGGCAGCGGAAAGTTGCTGTACTGCTCTTTCTGCGGCAAAAGCCAGCATGAAGTACGCAAGTTAATTGCTGGGCCTTCTGTTTATATCTGCGATGAGTGTGTTGACCTATGTAACGACATCATTCGTGAAGAAATAAAAGAGGTCATGCCGAAGCGCGACAGCAACGAACTTCCAACTCCAATGGAAATTCGAGCGCACCTTGATGACTACGTAATTGGTCAAGACAAAGCCAAAAAAGTGCTTTCAGTAGCGGTATATAACCACTACAAGCGTCTGAGAAATGGCGACACCAATGCGGAAGGCGTTGAGCTTGGTAAAAGTAATATTCTGCTTATCGGTCCAACTGGTAGCGGTAAGACTCTGCTTGCAGAAACGCTGGCGCGTTTTCTTGATGTACCATTCACTATGGCTGATGCAACCACGTTAACCGAAGCGGGTTATGTGGGTGAAGATGTCGAGAATATCATCCAGAAATTGCTTCAGAAGTGTGATTATGATGTATCGAAGGCCGAGCGCGGTATCGTGTACATCGATGAGATTGATAAAATTTCACGTAAATCGGACAACCCATCTATCACCCGTGATGTTTCGGGCGAAGGTGTTCAACAGGCATTGTTGAAATTGGTCGAAGGTACGATTGCTTCTGTTCCGCCACAAGGCGGTCGCAAACACCCACAACAAGAGTTTTTGCAGGTAGACACTTCTAAAATTCTCTTCATCTGTGGTGGTGCGTTTGCTGGCCTAGATAAAGTGGTTGATCAGCGTGTAGCGAAAGGGAGCGGCATTGGTTTCGGCGCAGAAGTGCGTTCAAAAGACCAAGAAGCAACTTTGAGCGACCTGTTCAGTAAAGTGGAACCTGAAGATCTTGTTAAATACGGGCTGATTCCTGAATTTATTGGTCGTCTTCCAGTGAGCGCCATTTTGGGCGAACTTGACGAAGATGCACTTGTTCAAATTCTTCGCGAGCCGAAGAACGCCTTGACCAAGCAGTATGCTGCTTTGTTGGAACTTGACGGTGTTGAGCTTGAATTCAGAGACGATGCGTTAACGGCTATTGCACACAAAGCAATGGACCGTAAAACCGGTGCTCGTGGTTTACGTTCAATCGTTGAGGCTGTGTTGCTGGATACGATGTACGATTTACCATCGAACAAAGATGTCACGAAAGTGGTTATCGACGAATCGGTGATAAAAGGTGAATCAGAACCACTACTGATTTATGAAGCAACAGAAAATCAGGCAGCGGGTGCGGAATAACACCTTCCTACCATAAGGTTAAATTGCGTATTTAACCAACAAATTATAAGAAAAAAGGGGGCAATCGCTCCCTTTTTTGTTTTCTGCTGCACATGCCGTTGAATACTGACATTCTATCCCCATATACTCTTTAATATCTAAAACGGAAGAGAGAACAATATGAACTTGGAGCGTTCCGAGCGCATTGAAATTCCGGTCCTGCCTTTGCGTGACGTGGTTGTTTATCCCCATATGGTTATTCCGCTGTTTGTTGGAAGGGATAAATCGATCCGTTGCCTTGAAGCAGCGATGGACAACGATAAGCAGATTCTATTGGTTGCTCAGAAAGATGCAGCAACGGATGATCCTGCTATCGAAGACCTCTATGAAGTGGGTACTGTTGCCTCGATATTGCAGTTGCTGAAACTGCCTGACGGCACGGTAAAGGTACTTGTTGAGGGACTTCAACGCGCAGAAATCAAAAAATTCCGTGAAGATGACTTCTTCATTGCTGATGCTCAGTATATGCAAACGCCAGAAATGGATGAACGTGAGCAAGAAGTATTGGTTCGCACGGCAATCAGTCAGTTTGAAGGTTTTATCAAACTGAACAAAAAAATCCCGCCAGAAGTTCTGACTTCGCTAAATGGTATTGATGAAGCTGCACGTCTTGCAGACACTATTGCTGCGCACATGCCGCTTAAATTGCATGATAAACAGCAAGTATTAGAAATCATTGATATCGCTGACCGCCTCGAATTCCTGATGACCATGATGGAGTCGGAAATTGATTTGCTACAGGTTGAGAAACGCATTCGCAGCCGTGTTAAGAAGCAGATGGAAAAGAGTCAGCGCGAGTATTACTTGAACGAGCAAATGAAAGCCATCCAGAAAGAACTGGGTGAGCTGGATGATGCGCCTGATGAATTTGAAAGCCTGAAGCTGAAGATCGAAGAATCTAAAATGCCTCAGGAAGCCAAAGAGAAAACTGAGCAAGAACTTCAAAAGCTAAAAATGATGTCACCGATGTCAGCAGAAGCCACTGTGGTTCGTAGCTATATCGATTGGATGGTCAGCGTGCCATGGTCGAAGCGCTCGAAAGTGAAAAAAGATTTGGCAAAAGCTGAGGAAATCCTCAACTCGGACCATTACGGCCTTGAGCGCGTAAAAGAGCGTATTTTGGAATACCTCGCAGTACAAAACCGCGTGAACAAGCTTAAAGGTCCGATCCTTTGCCTTGTGGGTCCTCCTGGTGTGGGTAAAACATCATTGGGCCAGTCTATTGCAAAAGCGACAGGCCGTAAGTACACCCGTATGGCGCTGGGCGGCGTGCGTGACGAAGCGGAAATTCGCGGTCACCGTCGAACCTACATTGGTTCGCTACCGGGCAAACTTGTTCAGAAAATGGCAAAAGTTGGCGTGAAAAACCCGCTATTCCTACTCGATGAAATCGACAAGATGTCATCTGATATGCGTGGTGATCCGTCATCAGCCTTGCTGGAAGTGCTTGATCCTGAGCAGAATAATGCGTTCAACGACCATTATCTTGAAGTGGATTACGACCTGTCCGATGTGATGTTCGTGGCGACGTCAAACTCCATGAACATTCCAGGTCCTTTGCTAGACCGCATGGAAGTGATTCGTCTTTCGGGTTACACCGAAGATGAAAAACTCAACATTGCAAAGCAACACTTGGTGGATAAGCAGGTTAAGCGTAATGGCTTGAAGCCAAGCGAAGTGACTATCGAAGATTCCGCAATCATCGGCATCATTCGTTATTACACGCGTGAAGCCGGTGTGCGTAGTCTTGAACGTGAAATTTCGAAATTATGCCGTAAGGCGGTAAAAGAAATTCTGCTGAACAAAGATCTGAAGTCTATTGCTATCAATCAAGGCAACCTCAAAGATTTTCTTGGTGTTCAACGATTTGATTTTGGTAAAGCGGATGAAAGCAACCGTATCGGTCAAGTGACTGGTCTGGCTTGGACGTCTGTGGGCGGCGACCTGCTGACCATTGAAACCGAATCTATGCCGGGCAAAGGCAAGCTGACTCAAACTGGTTCGCTTGGTGATGTGATGCAAGAGTCGATTCAAGCGGCCATGACGGTAGTGCGTACTCGCGCAGAAAAACTGGGTATCAATAACGACTTCTATGAGAAGCGCGATATTCACGTTCACGTTCCAGAGGGCGCGACACCAAAAGATGGCCCAAGTGCGGGTATAGCCATGTGTACAGCGCTGGTTTCTAGCTTGACAGGCAACCCTGTGCGAGCAGAAGTCGCGATGACGGGTGAAATTACCCTACGTGGTGAAGTATTACCTATCGGTGGCCTCAAAGAGAAGCTACTTGCAGCTCACCGTGGTGGTATCAAAACTGTGGTGATTCCGAAAGAGAACGAACGTGATCTCGAAGAGATCCCTGATAACGTGAAAGCAGACTTAGACATCCACGCAGTGCGATGGATCGATGAAGTTCTGACGTTAGCGTTACAGAACAACCCTCTCGGAATAGAGCTTGTGACGCCGAAAAAGAGTGACGTGCAGCAAAATTAAGCAACGTAAAGGGCTGACAGCCTGCAAAAGGCTTGTCAGCTTTTTTGTTGAGGGCTAACTTAATGTAAACGCTGCAAGCCCTTAATTCATAACAGCTACAGCGTTTTGATAGAAATATTTCAATAAATTTGTTGGGTAAAAACACCCATCACCGCAAAAAATGGGATTTGTGGTTCGTTTGTAAAGGGGATGAAAAAGTGAACAAGTCGCAGTTAATTGATACAATTGCAGAAAATGCTGACCTGTCTAAAGCGTCAGCGGGTCGCGCTCTAGATGCACTGATCGATGCCATTTCTGATACACTGAAAGACGGCGATCAGGTAGCTCTTGTTGGTTTCGGTACGTTCTCTGTTCGTGATCGTTCAGCACGTACTGGTCGTAACCCTCAAACTGGCGCGGAAATCAACATTCCGGCTGCTAAAGTACCTGGCTTTAAAGCGGGTAAAGCTCTGAAAGACGCGGTTAACTAATCTATTTGTACCGTCTTGCTCTATGTCGCAGCATCTATAGTTTAAAGCTGTAAAGTCCGCGACATCAGCGTATAATCAGGCTCAGTCAGAGTGTAAAGGCGCATCTCATGATGCGCTTTTTTAGTTTTATACCTCAGCCACTTTTCAGTCGCTAGCATAGACATCAAACATACAGTGTGATGTTTTTAGGTATAACCAAAACGAACGTTTAAATTTGTAGGAGTGACGGCACGTTATGATGGAGCGACTACGCGAAGGCGTGAATAGCCTCGCGGTTAAGATCATCTTAAGCCTTATTATTTTTTCCTTTGTATTTGCAGGCGTCGGTGGCTACCTATCAGGTGGTACTGTTGCTCCTGCTGCAAAAGTGGGTGATCAAGAAATTAGCCGCAACCAATTTGAGCAGGCTTACCAAAACGAGCGTGCGCAGATGCAAGCTCAAGCCGGAGACTTCTTTGCAACCCTGCTTAGTGATCCTAACTACCTTGCACAATTCCGACGCAATGTACTTGACCGCATGGTTAACCAAGCATTGCTAGACCAGCAAGCTAATGCGCTTGGGTTACGTGTTGGTGAAGGACAAATCAAGCAATCAATTCGCGAAATGCCAGCATTCCAAGGCACGCTAGGTTCGTTTGATAACGACTTGTACCTAGAGGCACTTCGTCGTAATGGCCTAACGCCGGACCAGTTTGCTGAGTATGTACGTCAGGATTTGGTGCGTGACCAACTTGTTGGCGCACTTCAAAACAGTGAATTTGCCTTAGAGGGCGAATTAGAATCACTGTATAAGCTTGAAGGCCAAACTCGTACAGTGCGTACATTGTCACTGCCTGTTGCTGATTTTGCTGCGAAAGCAGACGTCACTGCAGAGCAGAAACAAGATTTCTATCAACAAAATCCGTCTCAGTTTGTTCGTCCAGAGCAGTTCAAAATTTCATATGTTGAGCTTTCTGGCAACGGTATTGCTGATGTTGCAGAAGTGACCGAAGAAGAAGCGAAGGCTTACTACAAAGCGAACTTGGCATCTTACGGCACTGCAGAGAAACGTAAAGTTAGCCATATCATGATCCAAGGTGATGATGATGCTGCTAATGAAAAAGCAGAAGCGGTTCTTGCAGAACTCAATGCGGGTGCGGATTTTGCTGAATTGGCAAAAACACGTTCTGATGACACATTCAGTGCAGAGCAGGGCGGTCAACTTGACTGGTTTGACGCTGGTGTGATGGATCCTGCGTTCGAAGAAGCGGCATTTGCGCTTGCGAACAAAGGTGATGTGTCAGGTGTGGTTAAATCAGATTTCGGTTTCCACATCATCAAGCTAGATGATGTGAAAGCGTCTGATTCAGAACCTTTTGAAGCAGTACGTGATGAAATTGTCGCGCAGCTTAAGCAACAGCATGCCGCTGAAACGTTCTTCGCACTGTCGAATGATCTTGCTGAGAAAGCGTTTGAAATGCCCGATAACCTTGATGACGCAGCCAACGCTGTGGATCGCAAGGTTCAACACACTGAGTTTGTTTCTCTGAGCGATTTGGAAGGCACACTGGCGAATGCCAATGTTCAACAAGCCTTACAACTTGCTGAGGTGCGTGAAGATGGTCTGAACTCTGACATCATTGAAATTGCGCCGGAGCATGTTGTTGTTGTTCGTGTTGAAGATGTTCGTCCAGAAATGGTTCTACCGTTTGATGACGTTGAAACACAAGTGACTGAGTTGCTAAAACGCCAAAAAGGTGAAGAGGCCGCACAAGCACTTGCAACCACTTTGGTTGAAGAGCTGAACACGGGTAATGAAGCAGGTTTGAGCGCATCAGGTTACGCATTTAGTGACGCGGCTGATATTGGTCGTGTATCTCCAGAGCGCGATGTTGTTGAGTTAGCATTTACAATGCCGACACCAAATGCTGGTTCGAGTGAATATGCTCAAACGCGCTCAATCAGTGGTGATGTGCTTGTTGTTGCTTTGGATGGTGTAACAGAGCCTGAAACTGCCGATATCAGCCTTGAGAGCCAAATGGCTGACCGCGTAGCACGTTCGCTGGCGAACACTGAACTTGCAGCAACCATCGAACAACTTAAAGACACAACTGACGTGGTTTATTCATTAGAAACCGCTGAGCAGTAATGGTTTAAAAAACTTATGCGCCAAGTGAAAGACTTGGAGCGAATTACGACTTCTTTGTAATTGATAAGTTACTTTGACGGGGCACCTTTGGTGCCCCGTCGTTTTTTCTACTATTTAACATGCATTGATGAACACCGCTTATTACCCTGCCTTCTCTATTCACGGAAAGCTAAGTAAAGGAACCATCAATGCTTAAGAAAATACTCACAACACTGACATTTGCGGTCGCGATGTTTGCTGCGCCAGTTGCACTCGCACAAGACAATCAAAGTAATGCGGGAGCAGATGCACCGTTTGAAGTGAACATCAATACTGCTGACGCAGATGAACTTGATAAGTATTTGGACGGTGTCGGGAAAAGTAAGGCGCAAGCTATCGTTGATTTTCGTGAAGAGTTCGGACAGTTTGAGTCGTTAGATTCACTGAAGAACGTCAAGGGCATTGGCGGTGGTATCATCGAAAAAAACAAAGATCGCATAGTTCTTTAAAGGAGCTTGGTACGCCGCTACCAAACGTGGGGAGAACGATCTCCCCAATATCTCCCATAGCAATTCTACGTTTACACGCGTTTGCTTTTCAGATAATTCCTTCTCACGTAACAATGTTGATCGTAACAACAACGCGGGTAACAACAACGCAGGTAGCAAGACTGTTTGATCGCTGTCTTTTGTCTGTTTTTGTTCGTTGCTAGGCCTCCACGTCTTATTCATCCCACGGTTTTTTGTTTTAGAGACTTGAGAAAACAAGCCGACACTAACAGAATGGTGTCAGGATACTTCTTAGACCAAGGCCAAGGACGTTATGAGTCAGAAAACCAGTCACTTTTTTGCCCACCTCGCGAGAATGAAACTTATCTATCGCTGGCCTCTTATGCGCAATGTGTTCAACGAAAATATCTCCGAACATAGCCTTCAAGTTGCATTTGTTGCGCATGCTTTATCTCTGATTGAAAACAAGAAATTTGCCGGTAGTACAACGCCGGAACGTGTGGCTTTGCTGGCAATGTTCCATGATTGCAGCGAAGTGCTAACAGGTGATTTACCTACGCCGATTAAGTACTTTAATCCGGCCATTGCTGATGAATACAAGAAGATAGAGCGTATTGCCGAAGACAAATTGGTTTCGATGCTACCTGAAGAGTTCCGTGATGATTACCGCCCGTTAATAGACAGCGACAGCATTGACCAAGAGGAATACCGCATCGTGAAACAAGCGGATGCGATATGTGCCTACCTCAAGTGTTTGGAGGAGCTGTCAGCGGGTAATCACGAGTTTGAACAAGCCAAGCGACGCTTAGAAAAAACGATGAAAGATCGCAGCTCCGATGCGAGCGAGTATTTTATGTCAACGTTTGCCAGTAGCTTTACGTTGAGCCTTGATGAGATCAGTGATGAGCAATAATTTTTTCGCGGCACAGGCGCTTTCACCATTGTGGGAAGAAAGGCTCGCGAGCGAGAACAAACAGCGCCGACATGACAAACGTACGGTGTTTCAACGGGACCGCGCACGTATTCTTCACTCTGCCGCGTTTCGTCGCCTACAGGCCAAGACACAAGTGCTCGGCGCCGAACACAGTGAGTTTTATCGCACGCGTCTAACGCACTCGCTTGAGGTGTCCCAAATAGGTACGGGTATTCTCGCTCAGCTCAAAGACAAACAGCCCGAGTTTCGGCCACTGCTTCCTTCTACGAGCCTATTGGAAAGTCTCTGTCTCGCGCATGATATTGGCCATCCACCTTATGGACACGGTGGCGAGATAGCCCTTAATTACCTCATGCGGAATGATGATGGGTTTGAAGGTAACGCACAGACGTTTCGTATTGTCAGTCTGTTAGAGCCTTATACGGAATCCGACGGGATGAACTTGGCAAGAAGAACGCTGTTGGGTTTGCTTAAATATCCCGCATTGCTTAGCGAGACGCGCCGTTTCTCGCTTCCGCCAGATGTGTCTGAGTTTCGTCATTTAAGAGCCTCTGAGTGGCATCCCGCGAAAGGGTTGTATCGTGATGATCTTGACCGGTTCAATTGGGTGTTAGCAGGCATGACAGAACAAGACGTTGCGCTATTTACGCGTCTAAAGCGCCAGCCCAATGACAATCACCATGGTAAAACCGAGTTCAAATCCCTTGATTGCTCGATCATGGAGCTGGCCGATGACATTGCTTATGGCGTGCACGATCTTGAAGATGCCATTGTGATGGGCATTGTCCAGCGCGATCAATGGCAGGAGGCGGTAGCCAGCAAATTGGCTGAATGCGGAGACCCATGGTTAGAGGCGAACATTAGCCATTTGAGCGAGCAGATGTTTGGGGCGCATTATGAGCGAAAAGATGCCATCGGCGCACTGGTGAATACCTTACTTACTTCAATAGCCATTGAACCTTCTCTTCAAGATGGCGTGAACAGCTTTGATGATCCTATTTTGCAGTGGAATGCGCGTCTAACCGATGTTATGCACGGCGTGTTGGCGGTGCTTAAAGCTTTTGTGAGTGAGTACGTGGTGCAAAAGCCCGAGCTGCAGATCATTGAATACAAAGGCCAGCAACTTGTGATGGGGCTGTTCGATGCTTTTGATGCAGATCCAAGGCGATTGCTGCCCGTTCCAACACGAGAGCTTTGGTTAAAAGATGTGGCTGATGGAAAGAGTGGCCGCCGAGTGATAGCAGACTACATTTCTGCCATGACCGACGGCTATGCTCAGCGCCTACATGCCACCATGTTTACTGCGGACAGCCAAGGGCCGATGTACCAAATACGCTAAGGGGTAAATAGGTCAACGAGGTCGGTGCTGAACGAGAAGGGCTATCTTTTTATTCGTTTTCGTTTTCGTTTTCGTTTTCGTTTTTGCCGCCATAATGTCGCTCGTAGACACCGGGCGGCATTTGGCTGATTTGAAACTCTATCATGCTATTAAACGCCGCCATCAAAGGATGAAAAAGCGTTTGATCCCCTGTCATGGTTGATAGCGCATAAAATCCCGCCTCGACGGTCGATAGGCCGCTTTCTTTTGGCGATTTACGAATGCGATAGTTCCCTTGTTCGATCTCATCGAGTTTTACCGCTGGGAGGGCATGAAGGTTCTTGGAAAGCTGATACATCTTGTATGCTTTTCGCCAAGTACCATCGAGCAGAATCAACCCCGTCTTTCGCCCTTTGTCGCTTGCGGCTGTGCTTCTGTTCTTTGAAGACAAAGGTATCGCCTCATCAGAAGGATAAAGCACGGAATAATCCACATCAGAATGCTCGTCTAAAAGCGCATTAAGTGCTGCGTCATTAGAAAAATCCTCACCCACGAAAAGCTGAGAGTTTGGCAATGAGAGAGAAAGTATGCGCGCGGTACCTATGGGTTGATGCACTTCTGATGGATGTTGAAGAATGATCAAAGGGATATCGCAAGGTATTGTTGTGATCGTATGACAGATACAAGCGCGTTTGGCTTTCCCGCATTGTTCGCAATATCGGCTGGCTTTCTGGTTCATTCCCACGGTACGCTATAACTTAATGAAATTGAGATGTTTGAGGATACCCTTTGCCTGTATATCGATTGCTTGGGCTTATCGCTATCGTAGCGATTGTAGCGCAAACCCCCGCGATTCATCATTGGATGATATGGGACCGTGCGGATATTGAGGCGGGGCAATGGTGGCGAATCGTAACAGGAAACCTCACGCATACCAATGTTCCTCATCTTGTTATGAATCTCGCGGCATTTGCCGCCCTGACCGTGCTGCATAGGCGCTACTACAACGCGCGTTCGTTAGTCATGATGATATGGTGCATGATGGTGGCCATTGGCATTGTGATGTTTTGGAGTCCATTTAGCTGGTATGCCGGGCTTTCAGGAGTGTTGCATGGGTTGTTTGTGTGGGGTGTGATACGCGACATACAGAATAAAGTGCCATTGGGATGGATGCTGCTGGTGGGCGTGAGCGCGAAATTGGCCTATGAGGCGTATGCCGGTGGCGATTCAATGACCGCGCAGCTCATCGATGCTGGTGTGGCGTATCAAGCGCACTTAGCCGGTGCTGCTGTGGGTTTGTTGTTTGCCTTAACAACAAAAAAGCCTGACTGAGTCAGGCTTTTTCTTCATGGATTAGTTCTACGCGACTTACTGTCGATAGGTTGACAGGAAACGCTCGAAACGGCCAATCGCCAATTCAAGATCATCAACACGTGGCAAAGTAACAATGCGGAAGTGATCCGGTCTCGGCCAGTTGAAGCCAGAGCCGTGCACCATCAGTACTTTTTCTTGCATCAAAAAGTCGTACATCATCTTTTCATCATCGTGGATGTTGTAGCGTTTGATATCAATTTTCGGGAACAGATAGAGCGCGCCTTTTGGCTTCACACAACTCACGCCCGGAATTTGGTTCAGCAATTCATGGGCTTTATCGCGTTGCTCAAGTAAACGGCCGCCAGGAAGAATCAATTCATTGATGCTTTGGTAACCGCCCAGTGCTGTTTGAATGGCGTGTTGCATCGGCACATTTGCACACAAACGCATAGACGCCAGCATCTCTAAACCTGCGATATAGCCTTTGGCCAAGTGTTTAGGACCTGAAAGGATCATCCAGCCTGAACGGAAGCCACACACGCGGTATGATTTTGACAGACCACTGAAGGTGACACAGAAAACATCCGGCGCAAGCGGCGCAATAGAATGATGCTGTGCACCGTCATACAAAATTTTATCGTAAATTTCATCGGCGAAAATGATCAAACCGTGGTGGCGGGCAATGTCCGCAATCTCCATCAAGAAATCACGGCTATAAACCGCACCGGTAGGGTTGTTCGGGTTGATCAGTACGATGCCTTTGGTTTTTGGCGTGATCTTGGCTTTAATGTCATCCAGATCTGGGTACCAATCTGACTCTTCATCACACATGTAATGAACAGGGTTACCGCCAGACAAAGAAACGGCTGCCGTCCAAAGTGGGTAGTCAGGCGATGGAACCAAAAGCTCGTCACCGCTGTTCAGCAATGCTTGCATTGACATCACGATGAGCTCTGAAACCCCGTTACCCAAATAAACGTCTTCGACGTCTAAATCCAACATGCCGCGTTTTTGGTAATGCTGAACCACGGCTTTACGGGCTGGGTAAATCCCTTTTGAATCACAGTAACCTTGAGAAGTTGGCAGGTTACGGATCACGTCTACCAAAATTTCGTCCGGTGCATCAAAGCCAAATGGGGCAGGGTTGCCAATGTTCAGCTTGAGGATTTTATGGCCTTCTTCTTCGAGGCGCTTTGCTTGTTTCATGACCGGACCGCGAATGTCATAACAGACGTTGTCCAGTTTGGTCGACATCCCAACTTCTTGCATCTTGATTCCCAAGGGTGTTTTTTACGTATTTGCAGTAAATTACACTAACAAACTCGACTATATAAGTAGCAAACAGTAAAAAATGGCGAGAAAACAGGATTTCAGTGATTTAATCCTAACTTGCTGGGATATTCTGCTGGAACATTCGGTTTTCATCACTATCAATAAGGTTGTAGAATGCATTTCCAACAGGAAATTTTACTGAATTTGCCGCGCTTTATCGTTTTTTGATGAGAAAACACGCTAATTAGGGTGATTTGCTCATGGCGTATCGGGAAACAAAGCGCACAACGAAGAAATAAGACCATCGCAACCGGCGTAAAAGGATTTTTCGCGGCTAGCCTTACACCATGGATTCGGTCTATTAGCTTTAGGTTGTAGGTGTTAGTGAGGTTAACTTGACCGAATTGATCCAAGCGATTGGGCGACTTTGTGACGCGTTGTCTACTTTGTCTGCGCTTCCACCACGACTCAGTGTCGATCTAACATTGTCTGACCATGTCGATCCGATTGAATGGTTAGACGCTCAGCCGTTATTCCCTAAATTTTATTGGCAGTCTCGCGATGGTGCAGAAGAAACCGTTGCGCTGGGTCAGGTCAGAACGTTTTCCAATCCTTATTCCGCTGAGTTGGTATTGGAAGACGGGCAGCGAATCTGGGGTGGTCGCTCGTTTGATGGGCGCACTGAGCGCAATCAGCGCTGCTTACAGTCATTTTTTTTCCTCCCACAGATAGAGTTATCACGCGTTGGTGAGACCTGGTATTTGTCGCTCAATACGGGCGATGACATAGGGAAAGCGCGCGCTGCGTTGAACAAGCTGTCTGATTCGATGTCGACGTTGGCTCGTCCGCAGTGTGACATCCTTGACGCCGAGCACTCACCTTCGTATCCGCAGTGGTCGAGCATGCTTGAAAAAGCCTTGGCCGAAATAGACAGCACTGATCTGCAAAAAGTGGTTCTCGCAAGAAAAACGTCGTTGACGCTCGATCGCCACATTTCAGCGGCACAATTATTAAAAGCAAGCCGTGAGCAAAACAGCGCAAACTTTCATTTCTTGTTGGCGTTAGATGAAAAACATAGCTTTGTGGGTTCGACCCCTGAGCGATTGTTTAACCGACAAGGTCAGGCACTCTTAACGGAAGCCCTTGCTGGCACTATTGGGCGTGGTAAAACTGCGCAAGACGATAAAGCCTTGGCACAATGGTTGCTCAACGATCCAAAGAACATCTACGAAAACCGTCTGGTTGTTGAAGACATTGAATCCCGTTTGTTGCCCAACAGTATCGCGTTGACGGTGGAAGGTTCTCCGCACCTGGTGCAGCTTCGAAAAGTACAACATCTAAAGCGTGATATTGAGGCAGAGCTGCACAATGACGTGTCCAGTTCTGACTTGTTAGACATGTTGCAGCCCACTGCTGCAATTGCCGGTTTACCTCGCGATAACGCCGTCAAATTTATCACTGAAAATGAACCGTTTGCCCGTGGTTGGTATAGCGGTGCTGTGGGCTTTCTAGGGCGAGAACGCAGTGAATTTTGCGTGGCCATCCGAAGTGCACTCGTGATGAATGATACGCTGCACTTGTTTGCTGGCGCGGGCATTGTGCCTGGCTCAGAACCTGAGACAGAATGGAAAGAGTTAGATCGTAAAATGTCTACCTTGATGAGCCTGCTATCGCCTGTCCTTGATCCACTGCCTTTTGAGAAAAAACGTTCGATGCTGCCGATGAGTAATGCTATCGATATGGAGCAAAAAGCGGGATGAAGCAATCAACCATGAACCGCGTTTGGGCAAAACTTGTGTTGATGTCTTTGCAACGTGCTGGCGTGACTGACGTTTGCATTGCACCAGGTTCACGCTCAACCCCTTTGACGCTCGAAGCAGAAGCGCTTCGCGAAGAAGGTGCGTTACCCTTAAATCTCCACACGCATTTTGATGAGCGAGGGCTGGGTTTTCTTGCGCTAGGTCTAGCGAAAGCCTCCGAAAAACCCGTGGCTGTTATCGTGACATCAGGTACTGCGGTTGCCAACTTACTGCCAGCAGTGGCTGAAAGTCGCCTGACGCGTGAAAAGCTGATTCTGCTCACTGCCGACCGCCCGACAGAGCTGATTCAATGTGGCGCAAACCAAGCCATTAGTCAGCGCGGCATTTTTGGTGACCATGCCGATACCGTGTGTGATTTGCCTTCGCCTTCAGAGTTAACGACACCAGCATGGCTGTTGTCGACACTTGATGAGAGCTTGCATCAGCAATCCCTGGCTGGCGGCAGTCTGCACATCAACTGCCCTTATCCTGAGCCCTTGTATGGCGAACTTGAGGATACCAGTGAGTATCTTGCCCCTGTTGCAGAGTGGCTTCGTGGTCAGACGCCGTATTTGTCTTTTGTCAGTGCTTACGATGACGAACTGGTTTTGTCTGCGTCTTTCATCAATGAAAAATGGTATGCCGCGCAACAGAAAAAAGGCGTGCTTATTGTTGGGCGGGTGAACCGAAAAGACAGGGCTGCCATCCAAGCGTTGGCAGATAAACTGGCCTGGCCGATACTGTGCGACCCACAAGCGGGCATGGGGTCTGATTTCGCCGGGTTTGATGGCTGGATGCAAAACCCTGCCTGTGCAGAATTTCTGGCTCAAGCAGAGAGCGTGCTGCAGTTTGGCGCGCGATTGGTCTCGAAGCGGTTAGGGCAATTTCTCGATGGTTTTCATGGTGAGTACTGGCTGGTGGATGAGCATCCAGGGCGATTAGATCCACGTCATCGTAAAGCAACCCGCATCATTGGTAGGCCTGTATCTATTGCTTCACAGCTCAGTGACACAGCGTCAGAAATTCTACATGCCGATTGGGCAGCGGCTTTGTCTTTGGCAAGCAAAGCCTACTTGGAATGTGTGAATCAGCACGCGCTCAAAAATGAACAATTGTCAGAGCTTGCGATGGCGGCAGATTTCCCACATTGGTTGCATGAAAACAGCGATGTGTTTATCGGCAATAGCCTAGCGATTCGCTTGTTAGATATGTGCGTGCGCCTTCCCGAGCTGCATGTTTATGCAAATCGAGGCGCATCGGGTATTGATGGCCTTATTGCCACGGCGTCGGGTGTTCAACGCGCTCAACAAAAACCCATGGTGTGTTTGATGGGTGATACGTCTGCGCTGTATGACTTGAACAGTCTCGCTTTACTGGCTCACAACCCCTATCCCTTAGTGGTTATTGTGGTGAACAATGATGGGGGCGGTATTTTTGATATGTTACCTGTCCCACAACAAAGCAAAGATGCTTTTTATCGCATGCCACATGGCTTCGAATTCTCTCATGCAGCGGCCATGTTCGGCCTTCAGTATCAGTGTCCAACAACCTTGGAAGCGGCGCGTTTTGCGTGTTTGGAAGGGCAAAAACATGCAGGAACCACGCTGATAGAACTTCGTGTTCCTGCAGGGGAGTCTGGTGCTCACTTAAACGCCTTGTTCACTGATATTGCAAAGACATCGCTGTTTTAAAGAGATGCCAATGACTTCATTCAGGAATGAGACGTTATCACCCTGCGAGCTGTTGGGTTCTAAAGCAACGGGGCAAATTGAAAAGCCAGCGTTGGTTTTTCTGCATGGCTTGCTTGGCAGTGCTGATGATTGGAAAGCCGTGACCGAAGCGTTGTCGCAAGATCACTTTTGTCTCGCGATTGACTTACCGGGGCACGGTGAAAGTAAACACATTCCCCCTGTGAGTTTTGAACACACCAATACCTTGATCATGCAAATCATAGAGAAGCACGTGCAAGGGGCGTATTGGCTTGTGGGGTATTCGCTAGGTGCAAGGCTTGCGATGATGATTGCCGCGAGTCATCAGGCTGACGGAGCAAGTGAAAAAGCAACCCACCTGCGAGGCTTACTGATTGAAAGCGGCCACACTGGGCTACCTGATAGTGAGCGCGAGTCTCGTTGGCAAAATGATTGCCGATGGGCACACCGTTTTGAGTCCGAGCCCATTGTTGACGTGCTTCAGAATTGGTATGAACAACCCGTTTTTTCCTCACTAAATCATGCGCAAAAACAAAGTTTTGTCGCACTTCGTAGTGATAATCTCGGCGTTAAAGTGGCAAGTATGTTGCGTGCTACATCGCTATCAAAGCAACCTGAACTGTCAGAGCCGTTACGGCAATGCGAACTGCCTTTGCACTATGTGTGCGGGCAAAACGACACCAAGTTTTGTGCCGTCGCCGCGCGGTCGGGGTTTAGGTTCAATGTCGTCCCAGACGCGGGACACAATATTCATGCTGAGCAGCCTAGGCTGTTTAGCCAGCTGATAAAAAAGCTGATCACTACCGTTTAATTTGACGATTCAATGGAGCCATTATGGCGATTACAACAGGTTTGACCGAACAAGAACTATACGCACCGGTTGAGTGGGCTGACTGCTCTGAAGGGTATGAAGACATTCTTTATCACAAGTCTGCGGAAGGTATTGCACGCATTACCATTAACCGCCCTGAAGTGCGTAATGCGTTCCGTCCTCAGACGGTTAACGAGATGATCAAAGCACTGTCTGACGCACGCTATGACGAAAAAGTGGGTGTGATTGTCCTAACGGGCCAAGGCGAGCATGCATTCTGCTCTGGCGGTGACCAGAAAATTCGTGGCGACTACGGCGGCTACCGTGACAACGAAGGTACGCATCACCTAAACGTGTTGGACTTCCAACGTCAAATCCGCACTTGTCCGAAGCCAGTGATTGCCGCGGTAGCGGGTTATGCTGTCGGTGGTGGCCATGTTCTTCACATGATGTGCGATTTGACCATTGCTGCTGATAACGCGCAGTTTGGTCAAACCGGCCCTAAAGTGGGGTCTTTTGATGGTGGTTGGGGGGCTTCATACATGGCCCGCATCATCGGTCAGAAGAAAGCACGTGAGATTTGGTTCCTTTGTCGTTTCTATGATGCACAAGAAGCACTGGACATGGGGCTTGTAAACCATGTTGTGCCTTATGCAGAGCTTGAGCGTGAAACCGTGCGCTGGTGTCGCGAAACGCTGCAGCACAGCCCGATGGCGCTTCGCTGTTTGAAAGCAGCATTGAATGCAGACTGTGATGGTCAAGCGGGTCTTCAAGAGCTTGCAGGTAACGCAACCATGTTGTTCTACATGACAGAAGAAGGCCAAGAAGGTCGTAACGCATTCAACGAAAAGCGTCGTCCTGATTTCGACAAATTCCCCCGTAACCCTTAATGGAAGAAGCGATGAAACACGCAACGCTTTATCGCTACGATCTTCCTATGGACAGTGGCGTGATCCTGCGCCACACCCGACTCACACAACGTGTTGGTTTCATTGTGGAGCTTCGTGATGGCGAGCGTATAGGACGAGGTGAAATAGCGCCACTGCCAGAATTCAGCAAAGAAACGGCAGAGCAAGCCGGTGAACAAGCCCAAGTTATGCTGAATCATTGGTTAGCAGGTCAGGCAATCGACTGGGATGTTTTATCTCCTTCAGTTGCTTTTGGCATCAGTATGGCAATGGCTGAGTTATCCGGTGAACTTCCTGCGGAAGGTAACTTCGTTGTTGCCCCGCTGTGCAGCGGCGACCCTGATGATTTAGTGCAGAAACTGGCAGACATGCCGGGGCAGAAAGTCGCCAAGATCAAAGTGGGTTTGTATGAAGCCATACGCGATGGCATGGTCGCCAACATGTTCCTTGAGGTGATCCCAGATCTGTTGCTTCGTCTTGATGCGAACCGTCAGTGGACGCCTGCGAAAGCTGCTCAGTTCGCAAAGTATGTACATCCCGCTTTCCGTGAACGCATTGCTTTCTTGGAGGAGCCTTGCCCGTCGCCAGAAGAAAGCCTCGCCTTTGCGAAAGATTCCGGCATTGCAGTAGCGTGGGATGAAACCTTACGCGATGAAGGCTTTGAGCTTGAAGCCGCTGATGGCCTCAAAGCCATCGTGATTAAACCCACCTTGATTGGCGGACTGGCGAAAGTAAAAAGTCTTGTCGCTCAGGCCCACGACATGGGACTGGAGGTGGTGATCAGTTCCAGTTTGGAATCTAGCTTTGGTTTAAACCAATTGGCGAGGGTGGCTCACTGGTTAACGCCTTCGACAATCCCGGGGTTGGACACGATTGATCTCTTCCAAACGCAGTTGGAAGTGCCTTGGCCAAATTGCACGTTACCAACGACACCGTTGTCAGATTGCAGTATCGCATGGCAAGCATCCAGCCAATAAACTTCCCAACGTGGCCTTGGTTGCACTGGCGAGAACAACGCGCTGATGCAACTGCCATTGTGCTTGATGATGTCGCGGTGAGCTGGCAACAGCTTTGCCGAGACATCTCTCGCGCACAAAATACACTTCAGCGTCATCCCTTTCAGCATTCTGATGTTCAAAACCACATTGAGCGTATCGCTATTGTCGGTGACAACCGCTATTGTGATTTGGTGAACATGTTGGCGTCCTGGCAATCGGGCTGGCAAACGCTCATGGTAAACCCTGCATTTTCACCTGAGTTTCAAGCCACTTTGCTTGAAGACATTGGCATTTCGCACTGTTTATCATTTGATGATGTCTTCACAAACGTCGATGCATCTTTGCCTTTTGAAAGGCACGATTTAACAAAATATGACCAGGCACCTGTTGTGTCTTTTATCTCAGAAGAATGCCTCACGTTAACGCTAACCTCCGGCTCTACGGGGTTGCCAAAAGCTGTGGTCCATACTGCGGATAATCACCTATCGAGCGCAGCGGGCTTATTCTCTTTGATGCCCTTTAATGACGCCGATTGCTGGTTGCTTTCATTGCCGCTTTTTCATGTGTCCGGCCTTGCGATTGTGTGGCGTTGGCTTTTAAACGGTGCCGTCTTAAAAATCGCGGAAACCAAAGGTGATACCCTTATTTGCGCTCTCGATGGCGCGACGCACGCGTCACTGGTGCCAACGCAATTACAGCGTGTCGTTTCTTTGGGTAAGCCTCAGTCTTTGCGTTCCGTTTTGCTTGGCGGCGCAGCCATACCTCAACCACTGGTGGATGACGCAGAGCGCATGGGCATTCAATGTTGGTGTGGCTATGGGATGACAGAAATGGCATCAACCATTTCCGCTAAACGCGCCGATGGACGATTGACCGTTGGTGATGTGTTACCCAACCGAGAGGTGCGTTTATCGGATGCGGGGGAAGTGTTGGTAAAAGGGGGCACGCTAGCTGCAGGGTATATGGTGAAGGGGGAGATACATCCGCTCACTGAACATTGGTTTGCGACCAAAGATAAAGCGCGATGGTGCGACGAAAGCCATGAACTTCAGATTCTAGGTCGACTGGATAACATGTTTGTCTGCGGTGGAGAGAATGTACAACCTGAGGCTGTAGAGCGTGTGCTCGGTCAATTTGAGGGGGTTCTGCAACTCATCATTTTACCGGTTGATCATGAACGTTGGGGCCAAGTGCCAGTGGCAGTCGTTCAAGGTAGGGTCGAACATGATGCTTTTCTTGAATGGGCGAAGCAGCAAGTACCTGCTTACCAATGTCCGCAAGCTGTACTGTCTTTGCCAGAGAATGTCGGTGTGTCTGGCATTAAGCTTTCTCGCAACGGCCTCGCTCAATGGCTAGCTTCACAACCATTACCACTTCCTGTTTGAGTGATTAGCGAACATTACCACGAAGTTGTTTTACCTCTTCGAACAAGGTCGCACAGCTTGCATCCTGCGGTGGCACTGCGTTGCCAGCAGAAACAGTGACCTTCGACCAAAATCGGCACGGCAATTTGAGTAGCGCTCGCCCGCCTTCTCGGCTGAAGTAGCTTCCCCACAAGCCTTGCAATGCCATCGGAACAACAGGCACGGGGGTTTGTTTTAAGATCAATCCAATTCCGCGTTTGAAGGGCTGCATTTCACCATCGGGTGTTAAGTGCCCTTCAGGGAAAATACAGACAATTTCGCCATCGCTTAGCTGCTTTTTAATCTCTTTTAGCGCACAACGAATAGAGCCGCTAGTGAGCTTTATCGGGATCACTTTGGCTGCGCGGAAGAAATAATTAAGTACAGGTAAGTGATAGTAATCTTCGTCCATTACAAATCTAATCGGCCTTGGGCACGCACCGGCAAGTAATAGGGCATCAACATAGCTGACGTGATTACACACTAACAACGCGCCGCCTTCTGAGGGGATGTTAGCGAGGTTTTTGTGTTTCACGCGGTAAAAGCTGTGACTGAGAAACCAGATAACAAAGCGAAGCGCGAACAGCGGTACCTGCTTTCCAGCGTAAAGGGCAACTAATAGGTTCAGGCCAGCAAGAATACAGAAAAAGACCGGGATACTTAGCCCTACAACACCTAGAAGTACGATGGCGAGAATGGCGCTACTCACCATGAATAAAGCGTTGTAAATATTGTTCGCAGCAATCACTTGTGAGCGTTCACTTTCTTTTGAACGGCTTTGCATCAAGGCATACAAAGGCACAATGAAGATGCCGCCAAAAATACCAATGAAAACTAAATCAGCAAATACCCACCAAAGTGAAGGTTCAGAAATGAATGCCAAGAAGGTGTCAGTCTGGGGTGGAACATCGGGTGTAGAGAACAAAAGATGCGCGCCAAAAACGGTGAGCCCTAGACTGCCTATAGGTACAATTCCAGGTTCGATTCGGTGTGCTGATAACTTGTCACAAAGCAGCGACCCTATGGCAATGCCTACTGAAAAAAGCGTAAGCAAAAAGGACACGGACGCTTCATTGCCGCCTAAATGGAGCTTGGCGTAGTTTGGAAATTGGGTGAGGTAACTTGCGCCAAGAAACCAAAACCAACTGATCCCCATGATGGATTGCAGCACCACCTTATCGCGTTTTGCGATACCCAACGTTGTTTTCATTTGCTGGCGAAGTGAAAAACGAATGCGGAGATCGGGATTACCTGCGTTGGCTGGTGGAATGGCGCGGGCGCTGAGATACCCCATGACGGCAAATGCCACGATGGCCATCGCTGCGATAAGTTGAGCATTGGGGAGATTTGCTATCATCCCAGCGACAATCGTGCCGAGCAAGATAGCGAGGAATGTACCCGTCTCAACCAATGCATTTCCGGGCACCAATTCTTCTGGCTTTAATGTTTGTGGTAAGAGCGCATATTTGACGGGGCCGAAGAAGGCAGATTGTGTGCCCATCAAGAAAAGTAAAAAGAGCAAAACGAGATAACTTTCGAATAGAAACGCGAGAGCTGCGAGGCTCATGATGGCGATTTCGACGAGCTTAACAACCCGAATGAAGCGGGATTTTTCGTATTTGTCAGCGAGCTCCCCTGCAAACGCAGAGAAAAGGAAAAAGGGAAGAATGAAGAGACCAGCAGCAAGGTTGATAAAAAGATCGGTGCTGACCCCAAGTGCGCCTGGTGCCGTGAACGCCACCAAAATGAGGAGTACGTTTTTATAAACGTTATCGTTAAATGCCCCTAGTGCTTGCGTAACAAAATAAGGAAGAAAACGTCGTTGCTTTAGCAGTGTTGATTGCGTGCTCATCGCTTCTTCCTAGTGGTAGTTTGGTATTACTACGCGGCAACCCAGCTTGATAAGTATCCAGTGAGCAGGTTGTTGATCAACTCTTGGCCATTAACGGGGACATCTGTAAAGAACTTGTCGTCGACGCTCAGCAATGTAATGCCATGAACGCCCGCCCATAGAACGCGACTTGCTTCAACCACCGATTCGTCACTTCTTAACGGGGACAGTTTGTGTAGGAGCGTTTCAAGAATACCTGTCATGTTTTGAATACGATCGCTGTGCCAGTCCGGCATGTCATTGCCTTTCATACTGTGTTCAAACACCAGTTGCCAGCGGTAGGGGTTCGCCTTTGCAAAATCCAAGTAGACTTGAGCGAGCAGGAATAGCGATGTTTTTGGATCGGTGGAAGATTGCAGCTTTTCTTGTGCTTGGCGACGAAGGTCATCCAAGGTGCGTGCAACAACATGTAAGAGGAGAATGTTGTAACTGCCGAACACATTAACGAGCGTGCTTGGCACGTAGCCAATCATCGCAGCGACTTTTCGCAGGCTCAGTGAGTGGTAGGGATTGTCTTTCAGATAGGCTTCGACGCAATTCAGCGTCATCTCTATAAGTTCTTCTCTACTGTGGTCGTTCCTGCGTGCCATTACTTCATGCTGCGAATAGTGAACAATGTTCGATATTCTAGGAGCCAACTTTCTAAAGGGCAAGCCATGCGCCTCTCAGTTTGCATAACTTGCCTTAAGAATCGTGCTTAGTGAGAGAATTTGTTGCTATTCTTGATGGAAACTTGGTCGTTTAGTGTCCAAAAGTCGTAAATGATGCCTATGCCAAATAAGCCTAGCGAACAGAGGTAAAGAATACCTGTTAGCCATTTGCCCATGTACATGCGATGAATGCCAAACACACCAAGAAATGTCAGTAAAATCCAAGCCACTGAGTAGTCGGTTTGGCCGCTGTGGAAACGCAGATCGGCTTCTCTGTCCATCGAAGGGATAAGAAAGAGGTCAATCAGCCAACCGATACCGAAAAGGCCGAACGTAAATAGCCAAATGGTGCCGGTCACCGGTTTTCCATAATAAAAACGGTGTGCGCCAAGAAAACCAAAAATCCAAAGTATGTAGCCAATGACTTTGCTATGGGTGTCGTTCATGTAAATGTCCTGAACTAATGAAATCTGCCTGAGTGTAAAGTAACTCACACGGGAAGTAGATGACGTTAATGATATTTTGACATGAATTTTGTCTTATTGTTGCCAAGCGATGTGAAATTTTGGCCTAATTCAAACGATAAGGCGTATTGAAACTAAACGATTAGTAACACTTTCTACGTCCTGAACGTTTGACTTTCAAACACACGGGTATACCCTCGTTGTTACATGTACTGTAACGAATTGATTAAGTAAGGTTCGCGATGAAACGCTTTTTTGCTTTATTTGCGCTGATGTTTGTCGTGGTGGTTTCTGCCCCGCATGCTGAAGCAAAGAAATTCGGTGGTGGTAAGTCTTTTGGCAAAAGCTTTAAGACTGCACCTGCACCAAAATCTCAGCCAACAAATACAAATTCAATCAACAAAAAAAATGATGGCTCCGCGGCTAAATCAGGCATGAAAAAAGGTTTGATGGGCGGCTTGCTTGGCGGTCTGTTGGCCGGCGGTTTGTTTGCGGCCATGATGGGCGGCGCATTCGAAGGATTCCAGATGATGGACTTCCTTATCATTGCTGTTGTCGCGTTTGTATTGTTCAAAATCTTTAAGAGCATGATGGCGGCCAAAAATGGCTCTATCAACCGACCCAATCAACAAGCCTATGCAGGTGGTCGTGAGCCACAACAGCAGAAAGGTTATTACCACGAAGAGCAGCAACCTGCTTTTCGCGAGTCGGCGGCAACGTCACAAACGGGTGGTTTTGGTGCGGTAAACAATGACGTGCCTTTTAACTTCCCACCTAACTTTGACATGGTGTCTTTTGTGAACGGTGCGCGCGAGCATTACCGTATCCTTCAAGGTGCATGGAACCACAATCAACTTGAAACCATTCAAGAGTATGTAACCCCAGAGTTATACAACGATTTGATAGAAGAGCGTCGTAAACTGGAAGGCGAACAACATACTGAAGTGATGTATGTCGATGCTGAAATTGTACGTGCTGATAATGATAGCAATCGTGCACAGCTTAGCCTTCAATTTAGTGGCCGCTACTGTGACCGCCAGGAAGGTACTGAAGAAGATATCACTGATATTTGGCACTTAGAGCGCGATATGACGCAACCTAATGCGCCATGGTTGATTGTGGGTATTCAAGCGTAATTTCTGCAACGCTAAGTTCGATATAGCAGTCACTTCGGTGGCTGCTTTTTTTTGTTCAAAATTTCTGGCGTAATTGTTCAACGTTTCTCAATAGCTTATCGGTGAAAAGCTGGTTAGAGTGGCAGCCTGTTATATTTCCCATTGAATTCAAGGTAAGTGCGTGTGAATGCATTAAGAACTCCCACAAATCTTCTTATTGGTATGGCGTTTATCATGGCCATGACCTTTTCCGTTTGGAATGTGCTTTTAAACAACTTTGTTGTGGAAAGGGCGGCGTTCACGGGGAAGGAAATCGGGATTTTACAAAGCCTGCGTGAAGTACCGGGCTTTCTCGCGTTTACCGCGATTTACCTACTACTGTGGTTTAAAGAACAATCGTTCGCCCTTATTTTCTTGGCTGTCATGTGTGTGGGCGTCGCGGTGACCGGGTGGTTTCCGAACGAGTGGGGCTTGTATCTCACCACCGTGGTGATGTCCATTGGCTTCCATTATTTTGAAACGGTGAATCAGTCACTGACCTTGCAATGGGTTGATAAAGACAAAAGTGCGCATTTCATGGGAAGGGTTCTTGCGTGGAAAGGTGGGGCCAGCTTGATTGCCTATGGTACGGTTTGGTTGCTCATGGAATGGCTTGCAGTGTCGTACAACACTGTTTATATGGTCTTTGGTTTCTTCGGCCTATTGGGAGTGCTATTTCTGTGGTTGAGCTTTCCTTCTTTTGAATCGCCACATGCACAAACCAAAAAATTGATACTCCGTCGCCGTTATTGGCTTTACTACAGCCTGACATTTTTAAGTGGAGCAAGGCGTCAGATCTTTATCGTCTTTGCCGGTTTTATGATGGTGGAGAAATTTGGTTATTCAGTGGGGGATGTCAGCCTTCTCTTTATCATCAATTATGTTTTCAATATATTGTTCGCTGCCAAAATTGGTGCGTGGATTGGTAAGGTAGGCGAGCGCCGCGCGTTGACGGTTGAATATGTTGGATTAGCGTGTGTGTTTACGGGTTATGCGTTTGTAGAAAGCAGCGCACTCGCAGGGATACTGTACGTGGTTGATCATCTTTTCTTTGCCATGGCTATCGCGATTAAAACGTACTTTCAGAAAATTGCTGATCCAGAAGATATCGCTTCTACGGCGGGTGTGAGCTTCACGATTAATCATATTGCTGCAGTTGTTATTCCCGCTGCATTAGGGCTGGTTTGGCTTTATTCGCCGACGTCCGTGTTTTTAGTTGGCACAGCGTTAGCGGTCAGTTCGCTGGTGTTATCCCAATTGATCCCCCTTGAGCCGGAAGCTGGCAACGAAATTGCCATTTGGCGAGAGAAAAAAGCCTAGGATGTGGAGTGATTCTCAGTTATCGATATTTGCAGGAAAAGTTAGGGATTGATCGATCAGTTCTTGATCTCGGCACAGTTTACAGTTTGAAGCACGGACTATAGTCTGGAAAAGCACGTGATATAGAAGATAACGGAGGGCTTATGCCATTTACTTCAGAACTGATTGACGAAATGAATTTGTTGGTAAAATTTACACTGTCATCGGATATGGCGGGAATTAAAGTTCACAGCGATGCGGATCCACTTGTGATTGCGGCATCTGAACGTTTGTTCGAGAAAAAATTAGTAACAGAAGTCGATGGTGGTTATCTCACTGCCATCGGTCGTGATGCGGTAGAACATGCAAAAGAAGCGCTTCGTATTCTAACGTCGCAACCTCATTAGTTGCTGCTTTGAAAGTAAGTTTTAACGATTAGCATTGAATGACACGCGCTGCATTCTTATTCCTCGCGTGACACAAAATAAAAAAGGGAGCCATTCGGCTTAATGCCGATCAGTTAAGCAAAAAATGATCGGTTGAACGATCCTGAGAGGCTGGCAAAATCCGAGTGTATTTCTACACTCGGATTTTTTTATGTTCTTAAGACAAGCCCTCGACCGAATACACCAATTTTCTGCTGACCAACTCAATGGCCTATCAGATCTCCTGTGCCCCGCTCTCATTAATCAATGCCTTGAAGACACAGGCGTCACGACGATTCGAAAGCGTAGGCTCCCCATGGAACTGATGGTGTGGAGCGTCGTGGGAATGTCACTTTATCGGCATCTATCGATGAGTAAGGTGGTCTCTCAGCTCG